>NZ_FQVJ01000012.1 GCF_900129125.1 Acidocella aminolytica 101 = DSM 11237
GCGGAATCCCGCACAAGCCAAACCCGCCAGACATAATCGTCATACCATCAAATAGCTTGCCACTCAGGGCCTCAACGGCATTGGAAGAAACTTTACTTACGGCCATGATTCCTCGCTTTTTCTGCTGGGCCTACCCGCAACCAAGCCTGACTTGCCGCCACAAACCGCCCCGGCCGCCAAACAGCCGGGCAGGACGACAAAATACATTTCTGCAGGTTCATCCTGAGAGTTTCAGGTTCTTTCGATCTTTCACTCGGACTGCACCATAGACTGGAACCACCCAAGAAAAAACCCCAGGCCGCAAGCCTGGGGTTTTTGTTAAACCGCGCCTTAGCGCTCCAGGCACATCGCAACGCCCATGCCACCACCGATGCACAGCGTGGCCAGCCCCTTCTTGGCATCGCGCCGCTTCATCTCATGCAGCAGCGTGGTGAGAATACGCGCACCGGACGCACCGATGGGATGCCCAATGGCGATCGCGCCGCCATTCACGTTCACCTTCGCCGGGTCCAGCCCCAACTCCTTGTTTACCGCCGCCGCCTGCGCCGCAAACGCCTCATTGGCTTCGATCAGGTCAAGGTCCCCAACCTTCCAGCCCGCGCGCTCCAGCGCCTTACGGGAGGACGGGATCGGCCCCGAGCCCATCAGCGCCGGGTCCACGCCAGCGGTGGCGAAGCTGGCAATGCGCGCCAGCGGGGTCAGCCCGCGCGCGGCGGCTTCCTTAGCGCTCATCACCACCAAGGCGGCGGCACCGTCATTGATGCCGGAGGCATTCCCGGCAGTCACCGTGCCGTCCTTGGTGAAGGCGGGGCGCAGCTTGGCCATGGTTTCGGGGGAGGCATCGTGACGGATATATTCGTCATTCTCCACCACCACTTCACCCTTGCGGGTGGTCAGCGTCACAGGTGCAATCTCGTCCTTGAACTTGCCCGCCTTCTGCGCGGCGGACGCCTTCTGCTGGGAGCCTAGCGCCAGCGCGTCCTGCTCCTCACGGGTGATCTGCCAGTGCTTGGCCACGTTCTCGGCGGTGACACCCATGTGATAGCCGTTAAAGGCATCCCACAGCCCGTCTTTAATCATCGTGTCGATGAAGCTCATATCGCCCATCTTCTGCCCGGCGCGCAGATATGCCGCATGGGCAGAAAGGCTCATGCTCTCCTGCCCACCCGCAACCACAATCTTGCTTTCACCGGACATCACCTGCTGCGCCGCCAGCGCCACTGTGCGCAAGCCTGAGCCGCAGACCTGGTTGATGCCAAAGGCGGTCTTGCTGTCCGGCACCCCGGCGGCATGGGCGGCCTGACGGGCCGGGTTCTGCCCCTGACCGGCCGTAAGCACCTGGCCCAGAATTACTTCGTCGATATCTTCAGGGGAGAGCCCGGCGCGCTCAATCGCGGCCTTCAACGCCACCGTGCCAAGCACATGCGCGGGGGTGGTGCCAAACGCACCATTAAAGCTGCCGACAGGGGTGCGGGCCGCGGAGACGATGACGATATCTTCCATGTCCTGGTTCCTTTTTGCCAGTCTCGTAGTCATTACGCTCAAGATAGACCGAGCACCCAATCCTTGAAAGGCCGCCAGAGCGACGTTTCCGCACGAGTGCCCGCTACCATGCCAATATGCCCGGCTTTGGGCTCAATAACCGTGACATTCCTCAACCTCGCAGCCAACCCCCGCGCCGAGGCCGCAGGCACCAGCCGGTCCTTCGCGGGGATGGCGCAGAAGCACGGCATCGCCAGCGCCTCGGGCTGCACCGGCAACCCCGCCACGCGCCACTGCCCTTGCACGGGCGTGTTCGCGCCATACCAACCGGAGAGCGCCTCCCGCGCCACTGGGGCTGCCAGCGGCACGCCATCGGCAAGCCAATCCTCCATCGCCACAAACCGGCGCGCTCGCGGGCTAAGCTTATCCTGCCCGGCAAAGTCCCGATATTTCTCGCCCACGCCGTAAGGGTCCACCATCGCGAACATCGTGTTCAGCGCATCAATCGGCAGCGTGCCGGAAAATTGCATCGCCCCTTCCATAAAGGGCACACTCTCCGCCACGCGCTTGGCGGCATCCGGGTCCTCGGCATGAAAATCCCAGGGCGTGGCGAATAATCCCAGCGCGCTCACCCGCTTTGCCCCAAAGGTCTCGGCTCGCAAGGCAGCGGCCAGCGCCAGCATACCGCCCATGCAATAGCCCACCAGCACCACCGGCCCTGGCATGGCGGCCAGGGCGCGCTCCAGCCGCCCGGCAATATAATCCGTTAGGGAAAACCGCCGCTCCACCTCACCCGGCCAGCCCCAATCCAGCAGATAAGGATGCACCCCCTGCCCGCTTAACCAGCGCAGCATCGAGGCATTTTCCATCAGATCTAGGATATAGGCCCGGTTGATCAGACTCGGCACAAACAGCACCGCCGGGCCCTCCCCGCCATAATCGAGCACCCGGCTTTCACCTTCCTCCCAGATCGCGGGCGGATCTCGCATCTCGCGCACGTAAACATCGCACCGGTACGCTGCGATGCCCGCAATCAGCGCCTTGTCCCGGCACTGGATCTCCTCAAACAGCCTCCCCCTCGCCTGCTGGTCCGGCGCTGTCTCCATCCCGCCGGTCAAGGAACTGAGCCAAACGCTGCTCAAGTTCAGCGACGCGGCGACTGAGCTGCTCGACCTCATCCATGCTAGTCCGAGATGCAGCAGCAGCGGCCGCGGTCCACGGCGGCTCAGCGGGGCGGGTGCTTCCGGGCGTTTGCTCATGCGGCAACATCGCGGCGGCGGCATTGGCCGCTTGCGCCCAAAGGCCCAACGTGGCGGCCCATGTCTCGCGCAACTCGCGGTCCGCCGCCATGGCTGTCAACTCGCTCTGCCACACGGCCACAAAGTCTTTGGCCAAATTTTCGTCCATTCGCCATCACGCCCCTGCTGGCCCTTGCGCCATACCTAACGCGCCCCTGGTCAAACTGCCATAAGCCATATGCATAGACACAGGCTGTGCATCGCACAAAATTCATGGTTCTATACATAGGCAGCACAATGTCTGTGCATCTGTCACCGAACCGGGATGGAAGACAAAACCATGAATGAAACGGCCCAGTCCACGCCACAGCCCGTTGTCGTCAAAAAATACGCCAACCGCCGCCTTTATAACACGGAAAGCTCCAGTTACATCACGCTGGATAATCTGGCCGAAATGGTTCGGAATAATCGCGATTTCGTGGTTTATGACGCCAAAAGCGGCGACGACATCACCCGCTCTGTGCTCACCCAGATCATCGTGGAAGAGGAAGGCAAGGGCAACGCCTTGCTACCAGTGAATTTTTTACGCCAGCTTATCGGCGTTTACCATACTGACATGCCGAACCTCATGCCCAAATATCTTGAGCAGGCGATGGCGCATTTCATGCGGCAGCAGGAAAATATGCGCGAAACAGTCAGCAAGACCTTCGGCACCTTCATGCCGCCGGGCATGGAAGACGTCAGCCGCAAGAATATGGAAATGATGGAACGCGCGATGACCTTGTTCTCGCCCTTCTATGGCGGCACGGAAGCCAAGTCCGAGGCCGCCCCCGCACAAGCCTATCAAGACGAAATCACCACCTTGCGGGCCGAGGTCACGCGCCTTCAGACCGAGCTGACGGCGTTAAAGACCAAGGAAAAGTAATCCCGCATAGACGGCCCTGCACGCTTGCGGTAGAGAGCAAGCCATGAAATTTGCTTTCCCCTTGGCTTTGGGCTTGGCGCTGGGTGCCGCTGTGGCGCCAGCCTCCGCACAGCTTGCTCCCGGCGGCATGGGCTCCGGCATGAGTATGGGTGGTGCGGGCGGCGCACCAGCCCCAAAAGCCAAGCCCCGCACGCCTGACCTTGCCCCCTCCGGCCTGCCCGGCGTGGGGGGTAGCGCGCCCTTGAGCACCGGCCCGCAACTGCAAAAGAACACTAGTGGCGACCCGACCCAGGAGCTTTTCAAAGCAATTAACGATAACGACTACGGCGCTGCACAGGATGCGGTAAGCCGTGGCGCGAATTTGCAGGCCAAGGACCAGTTCGGCGAAACCCCGCTGGACCTTGCCATCGCTCTCAACCGCAACAACATCACCTTCATGCTGCTGGGCTCCCGGAATGAGATGAGCGCCCAAGGTGGCGGTGGCACCATGGGCGCTCCCTGGACCCTGAACAATGTCAGCAGCCAAGCTGGCAAGAGCAGCAGCCCCCACAAAGCCACTCCCGCCAAAACCGTGCCACATGTCACCATCCCCACCGGGGAAACCGGCACACCGGACCCACAAGCCGGGTTCCTGGGGTTTGGCGTCAAGAATTGACAATCAGCCAGGGGTTCACCGCCCCTGATAGCGCTCGATATTCTGAAGCTGCTGCTTGAACCCGCGTGAGAATACGCTCTTGTGGGTTCCATCGTTGGTCGCCACAAAATACAGCGCATCGCTCTTGGCCGGGTGCAGCACCGCTTTCAACGCCGCCGCGCCGGGCGCACAGATGGGCCCTGGCGGCAAACCATAATGCACATACGTGTTGTACGGCGAGGCCAGCTGTAAATCCGCCTTGGTGATCACCACTCCACCGGACTGTTTGCCATCCGTCGCGGCAAAAATTACCGTCGGGTCCGCTTGCAGCTTCATCTTCGCTTTCAGCCGGTTCTCATAAACGGCCGCAATCGCGGGCATATCCGCCGTCAAGGGCGTTTCCTGCTGCACGATAGAAGCCAGAATCAACGCCTGCCGAGGACTGTACAACGGCACATCCGGATCACGTCCGGCCCATAGCTTTGTCAGTTCCGCCTTCATCGCCGCCTGTGCCCGCGCCAGAATTGCGGTGCGCGGTGTACCCCAGACATAGTCGTAGGTCTGCGGCAACACACTGCCATCCGCGGGCGGCGTTACCTTGCCGGTGGCAACCGGCAGGCTGTTCAGAATAGCCGCGATCTGCTTGCCCGTCAGCCCTTCGGCGATCGTCGCCTCATGCTGCACTTCCGCGCCATGACGCAAAATATTCAGGATCTGATGCACACTGGCATGGGCTGGGAACAGATACTCCCCCGCGCGCAACGGCCCTTGCCCCCGCGTGAACCATGCAGCAGCCCGAAAAATCAGCGGATATTCGATAACCCCGGCCTTTGCCAAGGTCTGCGCCAATTGGCTGACACTACCAGGCGGCACAACCAAGGTGGTATTGCTCTGGCCCGCCCCAGGGCCATCATAGCTTTGGTAAACCGCCACCTTGCCTGCCCGCGCCACCATCAGCAGCACGAGCAGGATCAGAAAAATACGGCTACGCCATCGCAATTTAGATCAGGCAACCCGCTTGAAAATGATGGACGCGTTGGTGCCACCAAACCCGAAGGAATTGGACAGCGCCACGTCGATCTTGCGCTCCTGCGCCGTCAACGGCACCCGATTTACCACCGACTCGCGGCTCGGCGCGTGCAGGTTTAGCGTCGGTGGCGCCACATTATCGCGGATCGCGAGGATGGAGAAAATCGTCTCCACCGCACCGGCAGCCCCCAGCAAATGGCCGACGGCGGATTTGGTGGAAGACATGGCGACCTTCTTCGCATGGTCCCCGAACATATTTTCAACCGCTTCCAGCTCCAGGTCATCGCCCAGCGGCGTGGAGGTGCCATGCGCGTTGATGTAATCCACGGCCTCAGGCGAAAGCCCGCCATTCTTGAACGCGGCCTTCATGGCGCGAAAAGCCCCATCATGATGCTCAGCGGGCGCGGTAATGTGGTGAGCGTCGCCGGACATGCCGTAACCGCCAATCTCTGCGTAAATTTTGGCGCCACGGGCCTTGGCGTGCTCGTACTCTTCCAGCACCACCACACCAGACCCCTCGCCCATCACAAACCCGTCGCGATCCTTGTCCCATGGGCGGGAGCCCTCGGCAGGGCGGTCGTTAAACCCTGTGGACAGCGCGCGCGAGGCACAGAACCCAGCAATGCCAAGCGGGTTCACCGCCGCCTCAGCCCCACCCGCCACCATCACATCCGCATCGCCATAGGCAATCAGGCGCGAGGCATCGCCAATCGCGTGCACGCCAGTGGCGCACGCCGTCACGGCGGAGTGATTGGGACCCTTCAGGCCGTATCTGATGGAAACCTGGCCGGAGATCAGATTGATCAGCGCCGCCGGGATGAAGAAAGGCGAAACGCGCTTGGCGCGCCCCTCATGTACCATCACCGCGGTTTCATAGATGGTTTGCAGGCCACCGATGCCGGAGCCGATCATTACACCGGCGCGGCATTTTTCGTCTTCCGTCTCGGGCACATAGCCGGAATCGGCCATCGCCTGCGCTGCAGCCACCATACCGTGATGGATGAAGCGGTCCATCTTCTTGATTTCCTTAACCGGAATCCATTCCGGCAGGTCGAGCCCGCCCTCGGCCGCCGACCCCACCGGAACTTGTCCGGCGATTTTAGCCGCAAGCTCCGTGGTGTCGAAGGATTGGATGGCTGTAATCCCGGATTCTCCGTTAATCAGCCTCTTCCAGACATGTTCGACCCCCACCCCAAGCGGGCAGACGATCCCCATACCTGTAACGACAACACGGCGCATGCGAACTCCTCGGACGGATCTCAGATATAAGCGAAACGGCCCTTATTCGGCCTTTTGCTTCTCGATATAGTCGATCGCGTCTTTGACGGTGGTGATCTTCTCGGCGGCATCCTCGGGGATCTCCACGCCGAAGGCTTCCTCGAAAGCCATCACCAGCTCAACGGTGTCCAGCGAGTCCGCGCCCAGGTCGTCGATGAAGGAAGCTTCCGGGGTCACCTTGGCTTCGTCCACGCCGAGATGCTCGACAACAATCTTCTTAACCTTGTCGGCGATTTCACTCATCGAAATTTCACTTTCCTGCTGGGTTGGCTAAACCCGGAACGGCTTTGCGGGCCGCAACCGGTTCAGAATTGTTAAAAACGTCACACGTCGCGGCGCTTAGCATGATTTTTCGCGCGGCGCCAAGCCAAGAGATCAGGCCATAGCCATGCCACCATTCACATGCAGCGTGGCACCGGTCACCCATCCCGCCTCCTCAGACGCAAGATACACCACAGCGGCGGCAATATCCTTAGGCACGCCCAGGCGTCCCAGCGGGATTTTACCCGAAAGATCCGCCCGCTGCGCCTCGTTCAGTACATCGGTCATCGGCGTCTCGATAAAGCCGGGCGCCACCAGATTCACGGTAATCCCGCGCGAGGCGACTTCCTGCGCCAGCGACTTGGTCAACCCAATCAACCCTGCCTTGGCCGAGCAATAATTCGCCTGCCCAGGGTTGCCGGTGGTGCCAACGATGGAACCGATATTGATCACCCGCCCAGCCTTTCGGCGGAGCATGAATTTCAGCGCCGCGCGGGAGAGCCGGAACGGAGCGGCGAGATCAACATTGATCACCTTCTCCCAATCCGCGTCGCTCATGCGCAACACCAACCCGTCCTTAGTCAGCCCTGCATTGTTCACCAGAACATCAACCTTGCCCATCGCGGCTTCCGCATCGGCAATCAGTTTCGCCGGTTCATCAGCCTGGGACAGATCGGCAGGCAGTACATGCACACGCTCACCTAGCTCGGCGGCTAAGGCATCCAACGCTTCACGGCGGGTGCCAGAGAGCGCCACAACCGCCCCTTGCGCGTGCAGCGCCCGGGCAATCTCCGCCCCAATCCCGCCGGACGCACCGGTCACAAGCGCGGCTTTACCAGTCAGATCAAACATTTACAGAACCTTCAACACGGCTTCGATATCGGCGGGACTACCCACCGGCGTCGCGGTGGCATCAGGCGTAATCCGCTTCACAAGGCCAGACAGCACCTTGCCGGACCCAATCTCGTAGAAATTGGTCACGCCCAGCTTCACCATCTCCTCCACGCTCTCGCGCCAGCGTACGGTGGCAGTCACCTGTTGCACCAACAGATCGCGGATTTCAGACGGGTCACTCGCCTTGGCGGCGGTCACATTAGCGATAATTGGCAAAACCGGCGCATGGGGTGGCGCATTAGCGAAGGCTTCGGCCATCGCATCCGCCGCCGGGGCCATCAGCGCGCAATGAAACGGTGCTGAGACCGGTAATAACATGGCGCGCTTCACGCCCTTGCCCTTGGCAATCTCAATCGCGCGCTCCACCGCCGCCCTATGGCCGGAAATCACCACCTGCCCGCCACCATTATCATTCGCGGCGGAGACGGTTTCGCGCCCATCCGGGCCAGTTTCGGCCTCGGCGCAAATTTCCCGGGCCAGATCCATATCCACACCCAGCAGCGCCGCCATGGCGCCCACTCCCGGGGCCACAGCCATCTGCATGGTCTGGCCACGCAGCTTCAACAATCGGGCCGCCTCGGCAATAGAGAACGCATCCACCGCCGCTAGCGCACTATACTCGCCCAGGCTATGCCCCGCCGCGAGCACAATCTTATCCTTCAGCACCACGCCGCCTTCCTGCTGCAACACGCGCAGCACGGCGAGAGAAACAGCCATCAGCGCAGGCTGGGCATTCTCGGTCAGGGTCAGCTCGTCAGACGGCCCTTCGAACATCAATTTGGAGAGTTTCTGCTTCAGAACCTCGTCCACTTCCTCGAACACTTGCCGGGCCGGGGCGAAGGCCGCAGCCAAATCCTGGCCCATGCCGACAGCCTGGCTGCCCTGGCCGGGGAAGATAAAGGCGTTCACCGCCATGAATCGTGTCTCCTTGTGTTGACGGCGCACCTAGCATGTGTGGAACAGGACGCAAAATTTTGACGCGCCCTTAAGACATGCGCCCCCCCCCCCCGCAACGCCAACAAAAGCCCAGCCCTTAACGGGCTGAAATCCTAGGCCAGAATCTCCCGCACCGCCTGCCCGGCTGACAGCACCGCCCCTTCCATCCACCCCGCCCACTCAGCGGCCACGTCGCCGCCAATCACGCGCACCCGCCCGAACACTTCCGCAAAGCAGGCCGGTGGATACGCCCCCAGAGCCGCCGCCATCCAACTGCCGCGGGCATAAGGGTCAGCCAGCCAATTCTGGGCGGAGGCGGACAGAATTTTTACCCCTGGCAACGCGGCAGCAAACAAGGCTGCCGGGTCCTGGCCCTCAACATCCCGGACCAACGCCTGGGCGCAAACCAGCAACTCGCCATCCCGCTCCCAGCTATAAACAAACCGCAGCGGCGGCGCGGTTTGCAAGCTTGTAACCGGCGCCGCGCCCTGTGCCCGCGCCCACAGCTTCACAACCTGCCCGGCATTCATCCGCGCCGACGCCTCCCGCCCGATTCCAGCAATCACCGGAGACATCTCGATCTGATGCAAAACCGCCACCGGCACGGCCAGCAGCACCCGCCCCGCCATAACCGAAACCCCGTCCCCCGTTATAGTGACCGTTTCACCCGCCTGCCGAATAGCCCGCACCGGCGTATTCAAGCGCAGGATACCCGCGGGCAACTCCTGCGCGATCTTCTCCGCCAAGCCGCCAAATCCGCCAAACAGCCGTCGGGCCTCCGGTGAAAAGGTCAGATCAACGTTGCCCCCATGAAAACGGATCTCCTCTCGCAGCGCCTTCGCGGCCACCTCCGCCATATCCGCACCTAGAAGCGGAAACAAAGCGAGTTCTACCAAGGCGCGGCTCACGGAATCCTGAATCAGCGCCTCAAGCAGGGCCTGCACGGAAAGCCGAGTTTCATCTCCACTGGCCGGGCGTTCGAACCATGCCTGCAAGGCGGTCAGGCCATAATCGAATCCGGCATGAGACCGACGCAGCTCATCATAGCTGGCCACAACCGAGAATCCGGGCGCACGCCACTCGACACTGGCACGCTCGGACTCCAGCTCCAGGCCATAACGCTCAATCAGCCCCATCATGTTCGCATGGAAGTCCGGCAGCACCCATTCCGCCCCCCAATCCACGGCACGCGCGCTTCCAGCCATGGCAGAGGCATAAGTCCGGCCGCCAACCCGCTCGCGCGCCTCCAAAACCAGCACACACTTGCCGGCCTGCGACAATTTTTGTGCGGCAATCAGGCCCGCCAAACCGGCGCCTATGATCGCCACATCAACAGTCACATCGGCCATACAGCAAATCTCCGACATAAATACATGAATTCATTTATTTATGCGGACCAGCACCAAGGCTGTTCAAACGAATTTAACGCCCGGATCAAATGACTTGAAGTTATACAATCAACCGGATACGTCTCACAGCAGCGCCAAAGCCGCCAACTCCCGCCGCATCGCCTCCGGCATCTCCGCCGCACCGCCTGTTTGTTGCCCCAGATCCGGCGGCGCGTCTTTCGGGTCCAGATAGCGCCAGCCCTGAAAAGCACGCATCGCCCTCCCTTCCACCCGCACCAGCTTTGGGTCCAGAACCAGGGCTGTACAGGGTGTGCCATCCGGCTCCTGGTCCTGCCACACATCCAGAATGCGCTGGCGCACCAGAACCACCCCGCCAACCACCCAATAGAGCGAGCCACCATCGGTCAGCTCCGCCGCGCGCTTGGGGAAATTACGGGTAAAATGACGCAAGGGCGGCATCTCGGCCGCCCTTTGTTTCTGCCAAGCCGTAAGGTGCGAAACATCTTTCGCCCCCACGGCCAGCTTGATCAGATGAACCGTAATTAGTTCTTCGCCTTGTCGACCAGCGCGCCCTTGGAGATCCAGGGCATCATGCCGCGCAGCTTCGCGCCCACTTCCTCAATCGGGTGAGCGGCATTACGCGCGCGGATAGCCTTGAAGCTCGCCTGATGCACCTTGTTCTCCAGCATCCAGTCGCGGGTGAAGCGGCCAGTCTGAATGTCCTCCAACACCTTCTTCATCTCAGCCTTGGTCTCGGCGGTTACAATGCGCGGGCCGGTGACATATTCACCATACTCGGCGGTGTTGGAGATGGAGTAGTTCATGTTGGCGATGCCTCCCTCATAGATGAGGTCAACAATCAGCTTCACCTCGTGCAAGCACTCGAAATACGCCATCTCAGGGGCATAACCGCCCTCAACCAACGTCTCGAACCCGGCGCGGATCAGTTCGACCAGACCGCCGCACAGCACAGCCTGCTCACCGAACAGGTCGGTCTCGCACTCTTCCTTGAAGGTAGTCTCGATGATGCCGCCCTTACCGCCGCCATTCGCGGACGCGTAAGACAGCGCGATCTCGAACGCGTTACCGGTGACGTTCTGTGCCACGGCCACCAAGGTCGGCACGCCGCCACCCTTCAGGTACTCACCGCGCACGGTGTGGCCAGGGCCCTTCGGGGCCACCATGAACACGTCAATATCCTTGCGCGGCTCGATCAGGTTGAAATGCACGTTCAGACCATGGGCGAAGGCCAGGGCAGCGCCTTCACGCAGGTTGGCGGCCAGATCCTTATAATACAGGTCAGCCTGGCCCTCATCCGGGGTCAGCACCATCACCACGTCCGCCCACTTGGCGGCATCCGCCGGGGCCATGACCTTCAGGCCAGCACCTTCGGCCTTCGCAATGGCGGCGGAACCGGGACGCAGGCCAATCGCCAGTTCCTTCACGCCGGAATCCTTCAGGTTCAGCGCGTGAGCGTGACCCTGGCTGCCATAACCGATAATGGCAACCTTCTTGCTCTTGATCAGATTAACGTCGGCATCCCGGTCGTAATAAACGCGCATTGGCTGTGATCCCTGATTGGTCTCTGAGAAAAATACTGGCGGCTCCCCTACTGCGTTTTTCAGCCGCTGTCACCCGCCCGGCGGCTGGATTCTGGCATGACTGCCTCCCGCTTCGCGCAATGTTATTTCTACAGAAGGCCATTTGACGTAATTTTTTCACAGCCCTCAAACCGCCATCTTTCGCAATTATTTTTGCAATCCAATTGATTCAGCAAAAATTATTAAATACGCTGCCCCTGCGGCAAGGCAACGGCCCGGATCGGCCGCGAACACCAACAACAGACCCATTCCGGGGCGGAGGAAAACACTAAATATGAGCATCAGAATCGCAGTTCTTGGCGCTGGCATCATGGGCACCGACCATGCCCGGATCATCGCCCGGGATTTACCCGGCGCGGTCTTGCAGCTTGTTTGCGATGCCTCGCCCGACCGCGCTCGCGGCGTAGCCAACGCCTTTGGCGCCGTGGATGCCATCACCGACCCTCTGGCCGCCATCGCCCGGCCGGATGTTGATGCCGTACTGATCGCCAGTCCTGACGAGACCCACGCCCCTCTGGCCCTGGCGGCCATCGCGGCTGGCAAACCGGCACTGTGCGAAAAACCACTCGCCCCCAGCACTGCAGACTGCCTCAAAGTCATCGAATCGGAAACCAAAAACGGACGGCGGTTCCTGCAGCTGGGCTTCATGCGGCGGTTCGACCCGTCTTATGGCGAGATGAAATCCGCCCTCACCGGCAGGCTGATCGGTAAAGCCGTGATGATGCACAACATCCACCGCAACGTCGAAGCCCCCGCCAATTTTACCGGCCAGATGGCCATCACCAACTCAGCCCCGCATGAGTTCGACGCCGCCCGCTTCGTGCTGGACACGGACTACACGGCCATCTCAGTTTTCCAGCCGGAAAACATCGAAACCACCCGCATCGGCGCCCCGGTTTTCATGGTTCTGGAAACCGCCTCCGGCCCGCTGGTGAATATCGAGATCAATAATAACGCCACCTACGGTTATGACGTGCGCAGTGAGCTGGTGGGCGAAACCGGGGCGGTGCAGCTTGCCGCCCCTACCCCCGCCCGATTCGACCTCGCGCTGCAATCCTTCCAACGCTACCCGGCGGATTGGCGCCCTCGCTTTGCCGAGGCGTACCGTTTGCAAAACCGCGCCTGGCTCGACGCCATCCGCACCGCCATGCCCTCGCCCATCGCCGCGACGGCCTGGGACGGCTATTGCGCCGCACGCATCGCCGAGGCGGGCGTTTTGTCCCTGGCAGAAAAACGCCGCGTCACCCTCCCCCGCCTTGAAACCCCCTCCTTCTACCGCTGACAGGAACCGCGTCATGAAACTTGGATTCGTATCCGACAGCCTCGGCACCATGAGCTTTGAGCAAATGTTGGACAATGCTGCGCGGCTTGGCGTCTCGGGTGTTGAGGTCAATACCGGCGGCTGGTCCACCGCCCCGCATTTCGACCTTACCGCCATGCGCCAAAGTGCCGATGCCCGCCGCACCTTCCAACTGGCGTTCGAAACACGCGGGCTGGAGATCATTAGCCTCAACGCTAACGGCAACCCGCTTCACCCCACCGACCCCTCGCAGGCCACCTGCCTTGAGGACACTATCCGCATCGCGGGCGACATGGGCATCCGCACCATCTGCGCCATGTCCGGCCTGCCCGCAGGCACCTCCGGGGACAGCATGCCTAACTGGGTCATCTCCTCCTGGCCGCCGGAGACGCGGAGCATCCTGCGTTATCAGTGGGAGGAAAAACTTTTCCCCTTCTGGCACAAAATCGTCGCCCTCGCGCTGGAGTACGGGATAGAGCGGATCGCGCTCGAACTTCACGGCAATCAATGTGTTTACAACGTCCCCAGCCTGCTGCGCCTGCGCGCCGAAATCGGGGATGTCATCGGCGCCAATCTCGACCCCTCCCATCTGTTCTGGATGGGCGCCGACCCGCTCGCCGCAGCGGATATGCTGGGGACCGCCCTCTATCACGTCCACGCCAAGGACACGATGCTCAATGCCCCCGTGCAGGCCACCACATCCTTGTTAGAAAATGGTGGGCTGATGGATATTCCCGCCCGCAGTTGGTCTTATGTCACGCTCGGATTTGGCCATGGCGCGGAATGGTGGAGCCGCTTCTGCTACCGCCTGCGGATGGCGGGCTATGATGGCTGGCTGTCGATCGAGCATGAGGACGTGATGCTCAACAGCCTCGAAGGGCTTGAAAAATCCGTCGCCCTTCTGCAACGTGTCATGCCCTCTGCCGTCAGCAACTACAAACCCCAGGAAATCTGATCCCCCATGGCGGCATTGCCGCCATTATTCCTCAACGCCCCGTCTTCCTCTAAAACGCTGGCACGGCCCCGCTTTGGGTCAAGGAGGAGCAAGATCAATGACCCCCGAAGCAGATAAAAAGCCCTTCACGCTCAAATACCGAGCCAGTTTCACCATAACCATGCTCATTACCGGCGTATTGATGACACTCACGGGCGTTTTCATCGTCGTAGGCTCACTCGTCCTGTTCCGCCCTTTTGCGATCTTCGCTGGAATCTTCATCGCAATTGGCGGCATCCGGCTGCTCCGCCGTTACGGGGCCGCCTTTGCACGCCGTCATGCAGCCTATGAGGCGGACAGCAACGGCCTGCACTTTCTGTCCTCAAACAGTTACTGCATCCCCTGGCGTGACATATTGGGCCTGCATGTCCGCCACCTGCGCGGAAAACCAACGGACCTTTACATCTACCTCAAACATAACCCGGGGAGTTCTCTCTTCTACCCTGAGACCGACCCGCGCGCCGCCATATTCAGCAGTCACCGGCCAGAATCCCCCAACCAACTACATCTGCGCCTGTCGCATTTCACCACGACCCACGCGGACGGCATCGAGGCTGGCCTCCGCGCCTGGGCCCCGCGCAATGGTGAGTTTCCCGAGAAGGCCCGAGTTCTGGACGGCCACCTTTCCCGCCTCAACTGGATGGCCTTCACCTTCGTTTTAACGGGGGCCTTCATCATTATTGCGGTCTCCATCATGTACGGAATCATATCGCCGCGCACCATCGCCATTGTCTGCACATGTATGGCTCTTCCGGCTGCCCTGTTCTGGGCCATCGGTAAAATCCAGCCTTATTTTCAAAGCTGGTCCACTCCCCGGCTAATCACCTACGACGGCAAGCTCTACGCCCCCGGCTCAACAATCGGCGCGGTGGAACTCACGGACATTCTGAACATCCGCTACCGCGTGGGCATGCTCACTGTCCTCTTCACCCAGCCCAAAGACATCGTTAAGGATTATCAGTTCAACCGCTATGGCGTCTTTGCCCAAGCCAGATTGCGCACCAAGGGTAGCACCCGTAAAACGCTGGCCGCCTTTTTCAAACCGCTGCGTCTTTGGGAAAACGGCAAACGGCTGGACTACAAAAAAATTCAGGCAGATCAAAAACTTCTTCGGCAACAGAGGAAAGAGCGGCTTAGCAAACAAGTTGGCAAACACTAAACCCTGCCCCTGACACACAGGCGTCAGGGGTAGGTTTTATAACGCTAACCGCTATTGCGCAGCGCCGCCGCCGCACCGTTGATGGAAATATGCACGCCCCGGCGAATCCGCTCAGAGGCTTCACCCTCTCCGCTCTGCGTGCGGTAACGGCGCAGCATCTCCACCTGCACATGGTTCAGCGGGTCAAGATACGGGAACCGGTTCACCACGGAGCGGCGCATTACCGGGTTATGGTCAAGCAGCGACGCCTGTTCGGTAATCGCCAGCAGATAACGCTTGGAGCGTTCATATTCCCCCACAATCCGGGGAAATATCCGCGCCCGCAACGCCTCATCGTGCACCAGCGCCGCATAGCGAGCGGCAATGCCCATATCCGCCTTCGCCAGCACCATGTCCATATTCGACAAAAGCGTTGAGAAAACCGGCCAGTTCTTGGACATGCCCTGCAGCAGCCGCATTCCTTCCGCCTCGCCGCGCGCGGCTAGCAACCGCTCCACCGCGCTGCCAAACCCATACCAGCCCGGCAGCATGATGCGGCATTGCGCCCAGGAGAACACCCAGGGAATCGCTCGCAAATCCTCAATCGAGCGGCTCTTGCTGCGGCTGGCGGGGCGGCTACCTAGATTCAGCGCGGAAATTTCGGAAATCACCGTGGATTGCCAGAAATAATCCTCAAACCCCTCGGTCTCATACACAAGGTTCCGGTACGCCGCGAAAGCGTAATCCGAAAGTTCGCCGAGTGTGGCAAGGAATTCCGCATCAGGCGGCTCGGCGGCGGCGGGGTCGGCGGTGGCCACCAGCGTCGCCGCGACAATCACCTCAAGGTTACGCCTGCCGACTTCTGCATTACCATATTTCGCGGCAATCACCTCGCCTTGTTCCGTCAGCCGGATCTGCCCCTGCACGGCCCCGCGCGGCTGCGCCAGAATCGCTTGGTAAGACGGTCCGCCGCCGCGCCCCACGGACCCGCCGCGGCCATGGAACAGCCTGATGCGCACACCATGCTTGGTGAACACCTCCACCAGCCCAACTTCCGCGCGGTACAGCTCCCAGCCGGAGGTAATAAACCCGCCATCCTTGTTGCTGTCCGAATAGCCGAGCATCACCTCCTGCACATTGCCACGCCGCGCCAGCAGCGCGCGATAAACCGGGGCGGCGAACAGCATCTCCATAATCGCCGGTGCTGCCCGCAAATCCTCAATGGTTTCAAACAGCGGTACGACATTTACATCCAGCTCGCCCTCGGCCGGGCGCAGCAACCCGGCTTCCTTCAGCAGCACCGCCAACTCCAGCATGTCCGAAAGACCATCGGTCTTGGAGATGATCATGGTGCGAATGCAGCGCTTGCCATACCGCAGATGCGCGGCCCGCGCCTCATCAAAAATCGCCAACTCCTTGGCGGTCTCCGCGCTATAGGCTACATGGCGCGAGACCAGCGGCCGCGCCGTCTCCAACTCTTTCAGCAACAGCGCGATCCGGGCCTGCTCATCCAGCGCCAGATAATCCGTGCCCGGCTGCGCCACCGCCAGCAACTCCGCCACCACACGTTCATGCACTGCCGCATTCTGCCGCAGATCCAGCGGCGCCAGCGTCCAGCCAAATGCCCGCGCGGCGCGCTGCAACGCGCCCAGTCGCCCTTGCGTAGCCAGCACCCCGGCGCCATGCCCTTCCAGGGAGTGCGCGATCACCGCGAGATCCGCGGAGAATTCCTCCACCGCCCCATAAGGTGCGGCGTCCGCCCCGCGCACGGAGGCTGAGAGCTCGCTCGTCGGTGCGCGGCCCAGAAGCGCCTCATGCGTCGCGGCCAGACGCCCCTGGATTTTCGCCAGGGCCAAACGGTACGGCTCATCCATCCGGTGCGCGGATGTATCCGGCGAGCCATCCGCCAGCGCGCGCAATTCCGGCGTCACATCCACCAGCAGCATCGCGAAGGAGAATTCCTTCCGCAACGCCCGCACCTCGGTGATGTAATGGTTCAATGCCTTTTCCGCCTGCGTAGCCAAAGCCGACCGCAAGACCTGCGCATCCACAAACGGGTTCCCATCGCGGTCCCCGCCAATCCAGGTGCCGACTTCTAGAAACGCGGGCAACTCCGCGAGCCCGGCACCGGCGGCCTGCTCCACGGCGGCATAAAGCTTCGGCACCTCGGCAAAAAAGGTCGCGTCAAAAAAGGTCAGTGCATTGCTTACCTCGTCCAGCACGGAAAGCTTGGACATACGCAGCACCCGCGTCTGCCACAGCGTCAGCACCTTGGCCCGCAATTCCGTCTCAATCTCGTTGCGCTCATCCTGCGTATCCGCCAGCCGGTCGCGGCGGGTCAGCAAAGCGGCAATCGCATCCAGGCAATCGAGAATGGAGCGGCGCTGCACCTCCGTCGGGTGCGCGGTCAGCACCGGGGAGATATAGGCATCGCCAAAAAACGCCTTCAGCCGGGCTTCATCAAACCCATGCGCCTTGGCACGGTTCAACGCGCCGGCCAGCGAACCCTCGCGCGGCGTCGCCCCCGCCACCATGCGGGCCCGCCAGCGCCTTGTATGGTGATGATCCTCGGCCAGATTGGCCAGGACCGAAAAATACCCAAAGGCACGGGTGATACGGTTGATATCAGGGTCGGACAGGCCAGCCAAAATCCGTTCTAACTCGACCTGGGCGGCTTTGTCCTCATTGCGGTGATACCGCACCGCAAGCTGGCGGATGGTCTCAATCAGTTCATACGTCGCGGGGCCATCTATGGCGCGGATCGTATCGCCGAGAATCCGTCCCAGCAGACGGATATCTTCACGCAAGGCTTCATCAAGGGACTCGGGACGGTGCTTTTGCACTTCGAACGTAACCATGCCCGTATGAAACGCATATCCGATATTCGCGCAAGCGCTTTTTGCAGCGCAGCAAAGGGCTGCCGAACAATGTTCTCCGGCAGCCCTTTGCTTTTTAAGCTTTTACAATCATCCAGCGCGATTTTCGACCAGATCGGTCACCACGCCCGGATCCGCCAGGGTCGAGGTATCGCCCAGGCTCTCGGTCTCGTTGGCGGCAATCTTGCGTAGAATGCGGCGCATGATCTTGCCGGAGCGGGTCTTGGGCAGGCCCGGCGCCCACTGGATCACATCCGGCGCCGCAATCGGGCCAATCTCCTTACGCACCCAGGTAATCAGCTCCTTGCGTAGCGCATCGGTGGGCTCCACATCCGCCACCAGGGTCACATAGGCGTAAATGCCCTGGCCCTTAATGTCATGCGGGAACCCAACCACCGCCGCCTCGGCTACCGCTTGATGCGCCACCAGAGCGGACTCTACCTCTGCCGTGCCCATGCGGTGCCCGGAGACGTTAATCACGTCATCCACGCGGCCGGTAATCCAGTAATAACCATCCTCATCCCGCCGCGCGCCGTCACCGGTGAAATACAACCCCTTGAAGGTAGAGAAGTAGGTTTGCACAAACCGCGCATGGTCACCATAAACGGTGCGCATCTGCCCCGGCCAGCTATCGGCGATGCAAAGATTGCCCTCGGTCGCCCCCCGCAGCTCATGACCTTCGCCATCCACCAGCATCGGCTTCACGCCCGGCAGCGGCAGCGTCGCGGAGCCCGGCTTCAGCGCCGTCGCGCCGGGCAGCGGGGTAATCAGAGCGCCGCCAGTCTCGGTCTGCCACCAAGTATCCACAATCGGGCAACGATGCTCGCCCACCACGCGGTCATACCAGTGCCAAGCTTCCGGGTTGATCGGCTCACCCACGGACCCCAAAATCCGGAGCGACTTGCGGGAGGTTTTCTTCACCGGCTCCTCGCCGTCGCGCATCAAGGCGCGGATTGCCGTCGGCGCGGTGTAGAAAATATTGACCTTGTGCTTGTCGATTACCTCCCAGAACCGCGAGGTGGAAGGATAATTCGGCACGCCCTCGAACATCAGGGTCGTCGCGCCATTCGCCAGCGGCCCATACACTATGTAGGTATGGCCGGTCACCCAGCCCACATCTGCCGTGCACCAGTAAACTTCACCGGGATGGTAATCGAACACATATTGATGGGTGAAACTCGCCCACACCATGTAACCGCCGGTGGTGTGCAGCACACCCTTCGGCTTGCCGGTGGACCCGGAGGTGTACAGAATGAAGAGCGGGTCTTCCGCGTTCATTTCCACCGGCTCGTGGGTGGCGGGCACCTTCGCAGCTTCCTCATGCAGCCACACGTCGCGGCCGGGCTGCATCGCCACGTCACCGCCAGTGATTTTCACCACCACCACGCTCTTCACGCTCGGGCAGGTCTTCAGCGCCTCATCGGCATTCACCTTCAGCGCCACCTTGCGCCCGCCGCGACGGCCTTCATCGGCCGTAATCAGCGCCACAGAGCCGCAATCCTGCACGCGGCTGGCCAGAGAATCCGGTGAGAACCCGCCAAACACCACGGAATGCACCGCGCCAATCCGAGCGCAAGCCAGCAGCGCCACGGCGGCTTCCACCACCATCGGCAGATACACAGTGACCACATCGCCCTTCTTCACACCCTGCGCCGTCAGCACATTGGCGAGGCGGCAGACCTGCTCATGCAGTTCGCGGTAGGTCACTTTTTTAGAATCGTTCGGGTCATCCCCCTCCCAGATGATCGCCACCTGGTCGCCGCGCTCCGCCAGATGCCGATCCAGGCAGTTGGCGGCGGCATTCAGTGTGCCGTCTTCAAACCATTTGATCGACACATCGCCAAAAAAGGTTGTGTTCTTAATCTTGGTCGGCTGCTTCATCCAGGTCAGACGTTTGCATTCCTCACCCCAGAATGCCTCAGGTTCGGAGCTGGCACGTAGGTACATCTCCTCATACCGCGCGCGGTTCGCCAACGCGTGAGCGGCAATTTCAGGTTTGACCGGGACAATATCGGCATCGGACATTACGGGGCCCTCCAGTTTTGTTTTGTAGCTTGTACTTATCACAAAATTCCCGGCGGCGCGCCAAGACTGATCCGTTCTGACGCATTCCGTTATAACCCGGCTTTTCCGCCCCACCGACGCAGGATCGTTGACAAAACTTCACGTTTCGTGCCTGCTGCGAACCGCAATCGACGATGGACTTGACTTGAGTTCCCGCGCTCCAGCCGCTGGATGCAGACAAGGCGGCCATAACCCGGTTGTCCCGGTATCCAAGGCCGGGCGGATTATCTGCTTAAGGAGCGACGAAGACTATGCCGATTGGTACCGTGAAATGGTTTAATACAACAAAGGGTTTCGGATTCATTGTGCCGCAGGATGGCGGCAAGGATGTGTTCGTGCACATTACCGCGGTCCAGTCCGCCGGCATGCGCGGCCTGAATGAAGGCCAGAAGGTGAGCTTTGAGGTCACCAAGGAACGCGGCAAGGACGCCGCGGTGAATCTCAAGGCCATCTAAGCCGAAGGCAAGCGCGCCGCCCCTCATCAGACGGGCGGCGTTTTCATGTTCAGCCCCCTGTGTTCGGCCGGTAGGCGGTGGCAAACTGCTCAATCGCGCCATGAATCTCCTGGTCCGAGAGCAGTACAGGCCCGCCCGCCTGCAGACTGAGCAGATATTGCTGCGCCAGCACCTCCAGCTCCGTCGCGGCCCCCAGCGCGGCAAACACATCGTGCCCCACCGCCAACCCACCATGATTCGCAATCAGGCAGGCCGTGCGCCCCACCAGCGCCCGCAGCACCGCATGTGAAAGATCCACCGTACCAAACAGCGCATAATCCGCGCAGCGCACCGTGCCCCCGCCAAAGCGCGTGATCATGTAATGGCAGGGCGGAATCTCCCGCCGTGCCATCGCCAGCGCCGTGCAATGCGGCGCATGATGATGCACCACCCCGCCCACCTCCGGCCGGGAGAGATAAATATCCAGATGAAACCGCCATTCCGAGGACGGCCTGAACCGCCCCTCATGGCTTCCATCCGCCCGCAACAGCGGAATCATCTCCGGCGTCAGCGCCTCATAATCCACCGCCGAGGGGGTGATGAGGACCCCCTCCTCCACCCGCAGCGACACATTGCCAGACGTACCCGCCGCCAGCCCCCGTGCCGCCATGGTCCGCGCCGCACGAATCAAGTCCAGCCGCGACTGCCTGTTGGCCTCCGTCACGGCGCGGACGCAAAATTAAGAGCGGGGGACATTTTCATTGAATCATCATGCCAACGCAGCGTCAGCGTGGCTTTTTTCACCGGCGCATGCGCGAAATCATGCGCTGCGCAGGCGCTTTTGGCGGCCCCGGCGCTGACATAGGAAATCTCCGCCACCGCCCCGCCCGGCGCAGGACGCAAGCTGTCGATCGAAAGCAGCACCGCCTGCCCCGCATTCAACGTCTGGCAATTCGCATTGGGGTTCAAAGTGTCCCGCAAATCCCGCGCGCTCAAAATCGAAGGCGCCTCGCCCGCGGGAGGTGGCAGACTCTCAACCGAAAGCTGGCTATCCTCCTCCCCTTGCCCTTCCCAGCCAGAGAGACAAACAAACTGCGCCCTCCCGTCCGGGTTCAGCGACACGCAATGCGCCGCCTGCCCGCCCGGATACCAGCCTTTCAGCTTCCAATGGCCCGGCCCGCCGGCAAACAAAATCCCGCCGCCAAAATTATTGGCGTGCGCTTCAAAGCTGCCCGCATAGGTCACATAAGCTTCATCCGCGTCCGCGCTGGTGAGATGCCCCATCACCACGCTCTTCAGCGTAATGCCCAGCCCCAGCCCCGCGCCGCCATAATCCTGCGACGGATAGCCGGGCAACGAGGTGCATTGATGCGCATAGCCGCCTCCCGGCCCGGAGGCGCCGCTGCAAACCAGCGGCAGAAAAGCCGTCTGCTCGGCATCCGTTAAAGCCCGCGGGTCATGGTTCGCCGCCTGGGTCTGCGGCGCCGGCACGGGTTTCGTCCCGGCGACATCCTGCTGCGCTCTCGGCCAGAACAGGAACACCCCCGCGCCAATAATGACAAGCACGGAAAACAGAGCTGCAAGGCGCCTCATCCAAAACCCCCAAATCAGTCCAGATCGCGCTTTGCCCCTTTTCTTGGCTCGGGTAAACAGCTTGCACGGTAAGGTTTTGGAAAGCGTCCCCATGGTCTCAGGGCGAATCCTCCTAGGGGCTCTGCCCCTGCTGCTCTCCGGCTAAGCCTTCTAGCAGGCGCAAGGCTAAGGCTTACCACGCCTGCCCCCGGCGCCAACCGACCTTTATCCACTCGACCCTGGAGACGTGCCGACCATCCGCGTCTACGACCAAGGCCAGATGTCTTGCACCTATTATGTGGATGATTGCACCTATATCGGCATACTGTTGCTCGGCCTTGTGAAAGAACGCGAATGCACTCTTCGGCGCCGTTACCCAGGCTTTGCAGGCCAAACAACTGATCCTGCCCCCTCCCATGGCGGTTGAGGTCTCCACCTACTACCCCTTCTATATTCGGGCGAGGTCAACAGTTCCGGCCAATACCCATACCCTCTCGGCATAACAGTTCTGACGGCGATTTCCATAGCGGGCGGGTTCACTTACCGGGTTGAGGCGGCCTATGTGAAAGTCACACGCAATATGGGCAGCAAAGCTGTCTAGTATGGCCCAACAACTTCCGCATTGGTGCAGCCGGGTGATGTCATCACAGTCCTTGAACGCCGTTTCTGAAGCCGGCCCCACCGCCATCCCCCGCACGACCGCCTTGGCCTTGGTGGTTGCCGGGTTCGTAACTTTCGTGAATATGTGGTGCACCCAGGCCATTCTGCCGGTGCTGGCGAAAAGCCTACAGGTTTCGCCAGCTTTAACCGGCTACACCGTCACCGCCCCGCTGGTGGCCACCGCCGTCATGGCCCCGCTCATCGGCATGATTTCAGACCGGTTTGGGCGGCGCATCTTCATTCGCGGCGCGGCTTTGCTGCTGGTCATCCCCACCGTGCTGGCGGCCTTTTCCTCGAGCCTTACCATGCTCATCGCCTGCCGGTTCGCGCAAGGGCTGTTGCTGCCCTTCATTTTCACCATCACCATCGCTTATATCAGCGACGAAATGACGCCCATCAACGCGATGAAGATGGTGGGCATCTACACCTCCGGCACCATCAGCGGCGGCTTTTCTGGGCGGCTGATCGTGGGCTTCGTCACCGCCTTGGCAAATTGGCGCATAGGGTTTCTGGTCATTGGTGCAATCACCCTGGCCGCCGCCCTTACCATCACCTTCCTACTGCCCAAGGAGCGTCGCTTCCAGCCCACCCTGGGCATTAGCGGCGCGCTCAGCTCCTTTCCCAACCATCTTTCCAACAGGCGCCTGCTCGGCACCTATGCGGTGGGGTTTGGTGTGCTGTTCTCGCTGGTCAGCGTTTTCACCTTCATCAATTTTCGGCTGGCCGAGGCGCCTTATAATCTCGGCCCCGCCGCGCTGGGGGCCATTTTTGTCGTTTATCTGGGTGGCGTCGCGGCCAGCCCCGTGGCGGGGCGGCTGGGCGCGCGCATGAACCGGCGAATGTTGATGGCGGTCTGCGTCGGACTCATCCTCACCGGGCTGGCGCTCACCCTTGCCTCGCCGCTCTGGCTCATCTGCCTGGGGCTGCTGTTCGTGTGCTTCGGCGTATTTCCACAGCAAACGCTGGCCACCGGCTTTATCGGCGTAGCCGCGCGTGGCGCCAAATCCACCGCTGTCGGGCTTTATGTCACGACCTATTATGTCGGCGGCAGCTTTGGCGGCATCCTCCCCGCCGCCGCTTGGCACGATACCGGCTGGCCGGGCTGCGCCGCCATCACCGCAATTGTGCAACTCGCCATGCTAGGGTTCGCGCTGAAAAGCTGGCGCGATACTTAAAGGACTAGTTATTTGTTTCCGTCATAACCAAATAATCGCTTATTACTTTTCCGGCGCGGAATGGGTGGGGTCCACCCAGTACACTTCCTCCGGCGGCTCAACGGGGTCGATCGTATCAATATTCACCACCACCGCTTCGTTATCTGAGCGCACCAGCACGCATTGCAACACCTGAGCAGGGTCGGCGTTGATCTCCTGATGCGGCACGTAAGGCGGTACATAGATAAAATCGCCCGGCCCGGCCTCGGCCACGAATTCCAGCCGCTCCCCCCAGCGCAGCCGCGCCTTGCCGCTGACCACATAAATAACGCTTTCGAGCGCGCCATGATGGTGCACGCCGGTCTTGGCATTGGGGTCAATTGCCACCGTTCCCGCCCAGATACGCTGTGCGCCCACCCGCGCCTGATTAATTGCCGCCTGCCGGAACATGCCTGGCGTCTGCGCGGTGTTCGGGTCTAACTGGTCGCCTTTAATCACGCGCACGCCATCATGCTTCCAGTGCGGCTCGTGATGATGGTCATGCAGCATTATGTTTCCCTCTTGCTTCCGCGTGAAGGATGCCGTTTCCCCCCACAAAAGAAAAGGCCGGGGACGGCCCGGCCTTTCATGGTTCAGGAGCGAAAGCGCACCGAGCGGCCCACCGGCTCACCTGTGACCTGCCCCTCATACATCACCACATTGCCGCGAATGATGGTGCCCACCGGCCAGCCCGTGCAGGCCACCCCGTCAAAGGGCGTCCAACCGCATTGGCTTGCGATCCAGTTATTTTCGATGGTCCGCTTGGCCTGCAAATCCACCACCGAGAAATCCGCGTCATTCCCGGCCACCAGCCGCCCTTTGCCGACCGCGCCATAAACCCGCGCCGGACCTTCGGACATCAGTTGCACCAGCCGCAGGAGCGAGAGCCGGCCTTCATTCACTTTGGTGAGCATCAACGGCAGCATGGTCTGCACGCCCGTTAAGCCAGCCGCCACGGCGGGCCAGGGTTTTTCCTTATTAGCGCGCGGGTGGGGCGCATGGTCGGAGCCGATATTATCCACCGTGCCATCCGCCACGGCGGCCCAGGCCGCATCCATGTGGCGCTTGTCGCGCAGCGGCGGGTTCATCACGCCATAGCCGCCCAGGCGCTCATATACATCCGGCGCGCATTGCAGCAGATGATTCACCAGCACCTCGCACCCCACGAGGTCTTTATGCGCCTTCAGGAACTCAAATTCCTCGGCGGTGGAAACGTGCAGAATATGCGCCGGACGCCCAGTGCGCTCAGCAATGGCGGTGATCCGCCGTGTACCCTTGAAGGCACATTCCACATCGCGCCAGACATAATGGTCGCTATATGGCCCGCCTTTCTCGAACGCGGCCTTGCGCTCCTGCAGGCGCTCCTCGTCCTCGGAATGAAACGCCACGCGGCGGCGGCCTGAGCGCATCAGCCGCTCGATGCTCTCATCATCCGACACCAGGAGATTCCCCGTGGAAGACCCTGCAAACACCTTCATAGCGCAGACGCCCGGCAGACTTTCCAGCATCCCGGTTTCGTCCAGATTATCCATGGTGGCCCCGGCGAACATGCCGATATCGCACCAGCTATGCCCGGCCACATAATCATGCTTGGCCTGCAAGGTGGCCACATCCACCCCAGCCGGGTTGGTGTTGGGCATGTCAAATGCCGCCGTCACCCCGCCCAGCACCGCGCCCAGCGAACCGGAGCGCATATCCTCCACGCCCTCAATCCCGCCTTTGCCGCCATCGCGGAAATGCACATGCGGGTCGATCACGCCCGGCAACACATGCAGTCCCTTGGCATTGAAGCTTTCCGCCGCGGGGCCCAAATTCTTGCCAATCGCGGCAATCTTGCCGTTCTTCACGGCCACATCGGCCTCCGCCTCGCCCCAGGGCAGAACCAGCGTGCCGTTTTGCAGGATCAGATCATAGCTCATGGCGTTTCCTATAAGCGCAGAAGTTCAAAAGCGGCAGAGGTCACGGTCTCAACACTGAGTCCCGTCATCGGCGCCTCGCCCTCCGGGCCTGGAGCCACGGCAATGGCGGTGCGCGGCCCGGCGGGGGCATATTCGCTGGCGCGGGATCGGCCGAACAGCCCCAAAGTCGGCGTCCCGGCCGCCGCGGAAAGATGCATCAGCCCGGAATCATTCCCCACGAACAAAACCGTCCGGCGCAAACACGCCGCCACCTCCGGCAAGGTCAGATTGCCCACTAAGTTTATCGCCCCGGGCAATGCCGCCAGCACGGGGGACGCCAACGCGGCTTCCATCGCCCCTGGCCCGCCAAACACCGCCGCGCGGGCACCGGGCAGTTTCGCCTGGAGAGCATAAAATAATTTTATAAACCGGTCGGCGGGCCAGATCTTGCCCTCCCAGTTCGCGGTGGGCGCCAGGGCGATAACCGGGCCCTCGGTTATTAAGGTGGCGGCCTTGGCGTCATCCTCCGGCGCGGTCCAGGCAACGGGCAAAGGCGGCGGGGCCAAGCCCAAGGCCGCGCCAAGCTGCGCGTAACGCCGCCCCGGCCTGCGCCCGCCTTTCAGGATATGCCGTTTGCGCGCCGCCAAGGCCAAGGTGATGATGGAACCCCGCACATCCACCGCGATATCCCAGACCTGCGGCACCAGCTTTGACCATAGCCGCAGCCAATGTCGGTCGAACCGCTCCTTCTCAAAAACGATCAACCGCTCCAGCGCCGGGAAGCGCGTGAACACCCCTTCCGCCACTGTGCCGCAGGCAATGGTGAAACGCGCCTGCGGATATTGAAGCCGCAATGCCTCCAGGATTCCGCAAGAGATCACGGCATCGCCGATGCGCGAGGAAGTGATGAACAAAATATTCATATCTGCCGCCTCTAACCCGCCGGGGCGCCATCGGCAAATAAGGTGGACTTGCAGCTTCCGCCACGCCCCGCCATCTTGCGGTCATGAGTAAGATTACGCCTCTGCCGCACCGTGGTGTTCTGGAATTGAGCGGGCCTGACCGCGTGTCGTTTCTGAACGGGCTGGTGAGCAATGATGTCACGAAAGCCGGGCCAGGCCGAGCTGTGTGGGCGGCTCTGCTCACCCCCCAGGGTAAATATCTGATTGACTTTTTCATTCTCTCGGACGGTGAGCGGCTGCTGCTGGATGTGCCGCGTGAGGCGATCCCGGCTTTGATGCAGAAGCTGCGTCGCTATAAGTTGCGAGCGGCCGTTGAGATGAAGGATCTCTCGGACGAACTCATGGTCTATGCCACCTGGAATGGCGTGCCACCACAAATTCCGCTCACTGCCGCCGACCCGCGCTTGCATGAGGCCGGCTACCGCTGCCTCAGCGGCGATAAAGTGACCGCCAACGCCACGCCGGAGGACTATGCGGCGCACCGCATCGCCCTTGGCCTGCCGGACGGCCCGCCGGACCTGGAACCAGATAAGACCCTGCTGTTGGAAGCCGGGTTTGATGAGCTGGGCGGCGTGGACTGGGATAAGGGCTGCTATATGGGCCAGGAATTGACCGCGCGGACGAAATATCGCGGCCTGATTAAACGCCGCCTGTTGCCCGTGGCGTTGGAACATCCCGGCGTCACGGCGGGCACGCCCATCTTCGCGGACGGGCTGGAGGTGGGGACGATCCGCTCCGCCGCGGGCAGGATTGCGCTTGCCACCTTGCGTCTGGATGCCTTGAACAAACCACTCTCAGCCGCGGATACAGAGCTTGCGCCACACCCGCCGAGCTGGTTGAAACAGCCAGAAGGCTAACGCTCTCAGACTGTGGCGACAGAGCGGCTGGCAGGGACCTCGGCGTCACTGTCATGGTCGTTATCCTTCAGGATGGACCAGCCTTTATGCGGCAGGCGACCCTCCATAAACCCCGCCTGCTCAAAATGAGAGGACGCGGAGGCCACAGCACCTGAGCGGAGCGCCTCCGCAACGTCCGGATATTCGGCCAGATACCAAGCTTCATCAACCTTGGCAGGCCGAGGCAAACGATTTTCAAAATAACCAGCTTTTATGTAATGGTCCTTAGCAGATTTGAGCCCGCCCGCGCGAATGGCCATCGCGACATCTGGATTGGTTTTCAAATACCATGTCTCATCAATATCAGCCCCGGCCAACAGGGTTCTGATTAGGTCGAGCAGCTTACTTTCCTGAAGCTCGACATAATGACCGGGGACCGAGCCGGAATCGCTCATCAGATAACGATATGAGCGCATCTTGCCTCTCTCCACCAATTATAACCACCGGGAAAAACCTAACCAAAACCCATCCCGCAGCGCAACAAAGACACCCCTATGCAACATTACTTTAGTATTAAAATTTTACGCCAAGCCAGCGCGGAAGATACTGTCGTCTTATAATTTTTTGCAGATGGAAAGCTTGAGCCGCATGTCCTGATGCGTAACAAGACATTATTACCAGTTCGCCTCCGCGGCAGGCGCGGGCGCGGCATGACCATACGGAGTCTTGATGGCGGTCCAGGGACACGTGGATACGATGAAAGGCAGCTACATCACAGGATGGGCTGTCTCCATACCCGACAATGGCAATTGCGCCATCACCATCACGGACATGGGCGGCAAGCAGCTCGCCAAGGGCCGGGCATCACGCCACCGGGAGGACCTCGTCGCGCTTGGGCTGGGGCGGACCACGCTAGCGTACCAGATCGCCGTGCCGCTTGGGACCGAGGCGCAGCTTTTACGCGTATTCGGCAATGGCGAAGAGTTGACGGGCTCGCCCTTCAAAACCGGTCCGGGTCTATTTGACGGCCTCTTTTCCGTTGAGGCGGACCGTGTCACCGGCTGGGTGACTGAACGCGTAAAAGGCAGCCAAGCACCCTACATCACGGTTCGCACCCAAGCCGGCCTTGAAGTGGCCCGGGGCGCCAGCGCGTTCGATGACAAACCCGCTGATCCGCTTTTCAACCCAGCGCGGTTCAGCCTGGAACTCGATGCGGATTGCTTCGGCGCCGGTGAGCTTCTGCTCAGCATCCATGCCGATGGCATGTTTGTGGGCCATGCCGCCTGTAATCTGGAATTGCACGGCAATCTTGACCGCATCTCCCCGGACCAGGCCACGGGCTGGCTCTATGCACCGGAAGCATCGAAGCGTATCTTTGAACTTTCCGTCTATCGGAATGGAAAGCTAGCCGAGACCGCCCCTTGCGAGCTGGAACGCACAGATGTTGAGGCGCATTACCCAGATTGCGGCAAGCCGGGCTTTGACATCCGGGTTCCTTATGAGCGCGTAGCGGCGGATGAAACCGTGTCACTCAGCATCCGCTTCGCAGACGGTCAACGAGAATTGTTCGACGGCCCTTACCGTTTTGCTAGCCGCTCTGCGGCGGTAGCGGCCATTCACAAAGTGGCGCATCTCGCTCATGCTGACCTGCCAGGGCTGGAGGCCGGGGAACGCGCGCTGCTGACCGAGGCGCTGAAAGATTATCTCGCCAAAGTACGTGGCCAGGATGGGGTTGTGCTGCGCAAACAGCCTTCCAGCGGGCCTCAAAGCAAGCTGCGCATGGCCATCATCGTACCCATTTACCGGGGCGTGGCGGTGACGCAAGCTTGTATCGAGTCCGTGCTGACCCACCGTAACCCGGACACCGATCAACTGGTGCTGATCAATGATTGTTCACCCGATGCCGACATGGGGCCGATGCTCGCCGCCTACCGGCAGATGCGGAATGTGATCGTGCTGGATAACGGGCAGAATCTTGGCTTTGTCAGCACCGTGAATCGCGGCATGGCACTGACCAGAGGCACGGACGTGCTGCTGTTGAATTCTGACACCGTACTTCATGCTGGCGGGTTGGATGAGCTGGTACGTGTGGCCTATGCGCACCAGGATGTCGGCACCGTGACCGCCATGTCCAACAATGCCACCATCTTCTCTTACCCCTGCGCGGAACTGCGCGAAGCGTCGCTGCCGGATGTCAACTGGCCGGAACTGGCGGCGCTGGCCCTGCGGGAAAATCAGGGACTGTGCGTGGATGTACCGACAGGCCATGGCTTCTGCATGTTGATTAAGCGGGAGGTAATAAGCCGAATCGGCTTCTTGGATGAAGCGTTCGGGCGCGGCTATGGCGAGGAAAATGATTTCTGCGCCCGCACGGCTGGCATCGGCTACCGCAATGTCGCGGCGGGCGGCGTAATTGTGGAGCATAAGGAAAGCATTTCCTTCGGCAATGAACGCGCCAGCCTGCTGGCACAGAACCAGCCGCGGCTGAACGCGCTCTACCCCGAACTGACGCCGCTGATCATGCAATATGAGGCCGAGGACGGGCTGCGCGGAATGCGCTGGCCACTTGACTGCGCGCGGCTTGCCCAGGCCCGCGCGAACGGAACCAAGTTCGCGCTGGTCATGTCAAACGCGCTGGAAGGTGGCACGCCCAAAGCCATCCGGGATATTGAACGGGAAGTCGGCTATGGCGAGGCCACCCGGCTGTCACTCAGCGTGACCAAGAGCGGGCTGATCGAGCTGAGCTGTGAGGCGCCGCTGCTGTGTGCGCATTTCAACGAGCACGAGGCGGAGGAGCTGTTCACGGTGCTGGACAGCGCCGCGCCGGAGCTGGTGCTGGCGCATCAACTGCTCGGCTTCCCCGCCACGGTGCTCGCCGGGCTCCGGCATTGGCTGGGCGGACGCCGCAGCCTGTATTGGGCGCATGATTTCTATTCCTTCTGCCCGCGCGTGACGATGATCGACGCGATTGGACGGTTCTGCGGCGGGGCAGATGCAGCAACATGCGGACGCTGCGTGAAGATGGGCGGGGCGCACGAAACCTCGGTGCTGAACGAGTTGACGGCGGAAGAGCACCGCGCGCTATTTGGCGGGCTGCTGGAGGCTTTCACCCATGTGATTGCGCCTTCCGCCAATGCGGCGGGCTATCTCGGTAAAATCTTCCCCCGGATCAAGATTGAGGCCGTGCCGCACCCTGAAGCCCCAAATGGAGTGGTCGCCACGTCGCGCACGGGCAGCGATGATGAGATTGTGATGCTGGGCGCCATCGGCCCGCATAAAGGCTCGAAAAAACTGTTGGAAATAGCCCAGCGCGCCCGCCTCACCCACCCGCATCTGCATTTCCGTGTGATCGGCTACACGAATATCGACAAGGCGCTCAGAGCTGTTGGCAATGTCACCATCACCGGCAAATACGAGCCCGAAGAGCTGCCTGCTCTGCTAGCGGAAGCCAAGGGGCGGCTGGCATTGTTTCTACCCGCTTGGCCGGAGACATATTCCTACACCCTCTCTGAACTGGTGAAGCATGGCTTCATTCCGCTGGCGCCTGATATTGGCGCCCCGGCGGATCGCATCCGCAGTGTGAAATTTGGCGTGGTCTTCCCCTTCCCGGCAGATGCGGAAAGGCTGCTGGCGCTGATCGACGATATCGCCACAGGCCGAGTGGAGCCCGTGGCCAAAGGGGCTGCGCCGGCGAACTTTTTCTCCCGGCCAGAAGATCTGGACAAGCTCTCGCGGATTATTCTGGGGACCGGTTCCGCCGCCAGCGCGGGGAGCAAGAAAAAAGCCAAACGGGCTGTGCCCGCCACGGCCTGAGCCGCCTTCAGGCCACGCGTTGAAATGCTCCGGCTATCCGCAATAGCGCTCCATCACTGGCGCGGCGCACGCTGATCTCGCCTGTTGTTCTGGCGGGTAGCGCCACAGCAAAACCGTGGCAGCCTTTGCCGATTCCGGCCGCGCGCAGATCCTCCCGATAGAGATTGGCAACCACGCGGGCGAGAATCTCGCCCCCTGCCATGACAAACAAAGTCACGGGCTGGTCCGGGGCCTGCTGGCATTGCGCCCACCCGCGGCAAAGCTCAGGCCCGGCTTCATCCACGCAGCCCAACAGATCCCCCTTCGCTTCCGCCGCGCGGGGGAGGCCGGCTCGCTCATCCACCCAGGCGCGCAACGCTTCCAACGCCAGCCCATCTTCCACACGCGGAAGGCAAGGGGTGCCCGGATCGTCATCACCCGGATACAAGGCCGCATATTCAGCGGCGTTCTGGAACCAACTGCGGGGCGTGACGTTGAGATAGCTCTCACTCAAAGCGCCATCGGCGGTCAGTAGGTCGTGACTATCCAGTTCCAGATGCAGATACTCAACCCGCCCGCTGCACGGGGCTTGCAGCACGTTCACCTGATTTACCAGCCTCCAGGCGGGCACCAGCACGCCATGCAAAAAGACGCCATGGCCCGGGGAAACCCGCATCGGCCGGTTCGGCACGCCCTCGCCCAGTGCACCGGGCAAGAAGGTGACGGGAAGCATCAGCGGGTTATCCCGCAAAAACTTCCCTTCATAAGCGCTGCGGCCGATCCATTTGATGCGCCGTACGCCGTTGGGGGTGGTGACTTGGTCACCAATAGCCAACCGCTCCACCGGCACCTCGCCTTGCGGGGACAGGATCAGGCTTCCGGGGCAAAAACAGGCGACATCGAACCCCAGCACGCTCATCAAGGTGGTATCTACCGGCGAGATGGTGGTAGCGTAGCCTGGATATTCATAGGCGGCAAAAGCGTCCGTACGGTATTGGGTGGTATCCGCCCAGTCGCTAATATCGCTAGTCGTGTCGAAACTGGCGAGAGTAGTGGCACCGGCATCGAGAGAGAAATAGGACGCCGCATAGGGCGTGGATTGCAGCGTGCCGGGTGACGCATAGGCGTAGAGATCCATGAGGGTCAAATCCGACCCGTTATTGAAATCCGCCCGTCCAAGCGCGTGAGACAGTTCATGCTCAGCAGTGCCTACAAAATCCAACTCCCCGGAAACCGCCCCGGTTGACGTGCTGAAATTCAGCACTCCGCCCCCCGTGCCGAATGTCACCGTGCCATCAACCCCACCGGACGCAGCGATGAGGCCGGTTGTGGGCAGGCCCAGCGCTTCCGCCTGGGCGACGGTGAGGTAAAGCCCCTTCCCGCCTGTCGGATCCGTGCTGGGCAAGGCGGCGACGGCGGCTTTTTGCGCGGTGGTCTGAGCGTTGGCGTGCAGGGCGGAGACAACAGTGGCATAGCCGTAAAGTCCGGCGGAGCTGAGATAAGGCGACGCCTCCCCCAGCACAGTGCCGGTGCTATCCCAGCTCACGTCAATGCTGACGGTGATATTGTTGGTAATCAGGCTATCGAGTTGCTGGGCGGCGTAGTCCAGCGCGGTGGTAAAGCTGCTTGGCGCCGCCGAGGTGGACGTGTCGAAAACAAGCTGAATATGCATATCTCAAGCCCCCCCGCGCCGCTGGCGCCAGAGTGGCCCCGCAACAATGCATAAACCGTTAATCTATGCTCGATGCAAAGCGGTTTTCAGTATTTCCGTTTCCTCTGGGGTGAACAAACCCTGGCGTAGCAACAGATCCAGCAGCACCAGCACCACGTTGAACTTGAACATGTCGGTGGTAAGCAAAGCCTCTTTCACCTGCGGCAGTGGCCAGAGCGCGAAGCTTTCCACCTCGCCATCCATAGGGCGCGGCACGAAATCTTTCGGCAGCTCCAGGTCATAAGCGTGGATTACATCGCGACGCAGCCCTTCCGGGCGTTCCATATTGTACCGGAACCGCGCCACAAGCTTTGCTTTGACGGCAGTGGATTCATCTAACCCAGCTTCCTCCTCGGCCTCTTTCAGCAAAGCCGCGAAAGGCGTGTAACCCGCCGGAACCCCGCCCGCCACCAGATGATCCAGCTTGCCGGGGTCAAGTTTTTTATTAGCGGCGCGCTTGGCCACCCAGAGATGCAGCCCACCCGGCTTACGGACCAACCCGTTGAGATGCACCCCCACCCCGATCACGCCAAAGCTGGGCAGAGCGCCACGGTCCAGCACGCCCAGCACAGGGCCGTCCGGCTCTGCCCGCACGTCAAAATCCTCCGCGCGGGTGGAGATGCCGATAGCGGCGGCCAACTCGTTCAACTGGGGCAGCAAGGCCACGGGCAAATCAACCCGGCCGGATGAAATTTTGATGGCGGCGTCTAGCCCGCGCAGCCGCTCCGCCAGCGCCGGCTTCATATAACCGAAATGTTGCGGCCCGGCGGCCAGCGCCAGCCTGTCACCCGGCAGCATGGCAGAGTGGCAGAAATCAATCGCCGCGAGAAGCTTTGCAATTTGCGAGTCAGATGCCATGTGCAGGGTCATGACCCGATCCGCCGCCCGTGCCAACCCCCATCTAGCGCCTAACGACGCAGCCAAGAAAGCCCGGGGGTCGCTAAAGACTGTTGTGTCTCTCCTGCCCTATCTCTGGCCCAAGGGCGAAACCGGCCTGCGCGTGAAGCTGGTGCTGGCCTGCATTGCCATGCTGCTGGCAAAGTTGGGCACTGTTTATGTACCCGTGGTGTATGGCCATCTGGTTGACAAGCTCACCCACACGGCCGGGCCGCTGGCGCTGCCTTTGGCTCTGATTGGCGGCTATGTGGCGGTGCGTATTGCCTCCGCCGCCTTTGGGGAACTGCGCGATGCGCTGTTCGCGGGCGTGCAGATGCGCGCCTCCCGCGTGGTGGCGCGCAAGACGTTCGAGCATCTGCACGCGCTCTCCATGCGCTTCCATCTGGACCGGCAGACGGGCGGGCTTTCCAACATCATTCTCCGCGGTACGCTGGGGATTCAGTCCGTGCTGCGCCTAGCCACGTTCAATCTGGTCCCGACGATCATCGAACTGCTGCTGACCACGGCTATGCTCTGGTATCTGTTCAATATCTGGTACGGGCTGATCGCCTTTGTGGCCATCGGGTTTTACATCGGCTTCACCCTCATCTTCACCACTTGGCGGACGAAGTTCCGCCGCACGATGAACGAGACCGATAACGAGGCCCAAACCAAGGCGATCGACTCGCTGCTGAATTTCGAGACAGTAAAATATTTCGGCAACGAGACCCACGAATCCAGCCGCTTCGATGAAAGTCTGGCGCGGTATGAGACGGCCTCAGTGAAGTCTCAGGTCACGCTGAACATGCTGAATATCGGCCAAGCGGTGATTATCTCGCTAGCGCTGGGCGTGATGATGGTAATGGCCGCGCATAGCGTGTTGCAGCATAAAATGACGGTCGGCAGCTTTGTGCTGGTGAACACCTATCTGCTGCAGCTTTATGTGCCGCTGAATTTTCTGGGCTTCGCATATCTCAGCCTTAATCAAGGCTTGGTGGATATGGAGCAAATGTTCACCCTGATGCGCGTGAATCAGGAGGTGCAGGACAAGCCCGGCGCGCTGCCCATCGCCTCGCATGGAGTCCCAGCGGAAATCCGGTTTGAGGATGTGCGCTTTGCCTACAACCCCGACCGGCAGATTCTTAAAGGCGTGAGCTTCACCGCCACGCCGGGCAAAAAGATCGCCATTGTCGGCCCTACCGGCTCGGGCAAATCCACCATCTCACGCCTTGTTTTCCGGTTTTACGATGTCACTGGAGGGCGCGTGCTGGTGGACGGGCATGATGTGCGCGACATTAAACAGCACGCTTTGCGCGCCGCCATCGGCGTGGTGCCGCAGGATACTGTGCTATTCAATGACAGCATTTTCTACAACATCGCCTACGGCCGCCCCGGCGCCACGCGGGCTGAGGTGGAGCACGCCGCACGACTGGCACAGATTCACGGCTTTATTGAGTCTCTGCCGCAAGGGTACGAGACCAAGGTGGGCGAGCGCGGCTTGAAGCTCTCCGGCGGTGAGAAGCAACGCGTGGCCATTGCCCGCACCATCCTGAAAGACCCGCGCATCCTGATTCTGGACGAAGCCACCAGCGCGCTGGACACGGCGACCGAGCAAGGTATCTCCGCCGCTCTGCGCTCCGTAGCGCAGCACCGCACCACGCTGGTGATCGCCCATCGGCTTTCCACCGTCACCGACTCCGACGAGATTTTGGTGCTGCGAGAAGGCGCGGTGGTGGAACGCGGCACCCATACCGCCCTGCTGGCCGAGGACGGGATTTACGCCTCCATGTGGGCCGCCCAGGCGGTGATGGAGCATGAAGAAGCCGCGGCGGATGGTGCAAATGCCACGCCGCCTGAAAAAACCCCGGAAAACGCGGCTGAGTGACCCCGGGTTGGTGGCGCCCCCCGGACCCACCAGATAAGACAAAACGACATTTTGGATTAATAGTGAGATGACAGACAGACAATCCCCCCCCGAACGCGAGCTGAGCCATGCGGGCTCGGTGGTGGATAAGGCCATTGAATTCATGATCGGCCAGGATCTTTCAGAACTGGCCATCGCCTCGGCCCTGCTGGGCGGCGCCATGGGGCTGCTGACCCGCTCTTTGCCGGATACGGTGGTCGTGCAGATACTACAAAATGCCATCCAGAGCATCGAAAATGGCGAGATGAACGCCGCCTCCGGGGAGGACCGCGCCGGTAATGCCTAAGAGGCAGGCTGAATCTTAAGCCCAGCCCCGCGCTGAATGGCTTGACGAGGCCCTCCCCTTCGGCCATAAGCCGCCCCGATATTCCGGGCTGGCCCCTGCCAGCCCGCTTTTGCGTTTCTTTGAGGAAGAGTAACCATGGCCCGCCGTTGCGACCTGACCGGAAAGACCGTGCAAGCTGGCAATAACGTCAGCCACGCGAACAATAAGAGCCGCCGCCGGTTCCTGCCCAACCTGCAGGTCACCACGCTGCTGTCTGAAACGCTGGGTGCCGTGCGCCTGCGTCTCTCTACCCGCGCGATCCGCACGATCGAGCATAATGGTGGGCTGGACGCGTATCTGCTGTCTCACACCGACGCCAAGTTGACCACCGAAGGTCTGGCACTGAAGCGCCGCCTGCAGCGCGCTCAGGCCAAGAAAGAAGCGGCGGCCGCCTGAATTCCAGTTCCGGGGCCTGACATTTAGAGGCTCCCATGCTGATTAGAATTTCAAGGAACCTCCAGATCAGTGACGCTGATCTGGAGGAATTTTTTACGCCCGCATCCGGCCCGGGCGGGCAGAATGTGAACAAAGTTTCAACCGCCGTGCAGCTGCGGTTCAATCTGGCGGACAATACCACCCTGCCTGATACCGTGAAGGCCCGCCTCGCCCGGCTGGCGGGCAAAAGGCTGACCCAGGCCGGTATTTTGCTTATCGAGTCGGAGGAGCACCGTTCCCAACTCCGCAACCGGGAGGATGCGCGAGAAAAGCTGTTTGCGCTGATCCGGGAAGCGGCAGTGGTGCCCAAGGCCCGCCGCGCGACCAAGCCCACCAGAGCCAGCCAAAAGCGCCGCCTGGACGAGAAATCCCACCGAGGGGACATTAAACGCCAACGCCGCGACCGGGATTTCTGACCCCGCCCCTTGCCTGCCGGTAACATGCCGGTTACGCAGCAGCGCAGATGCAGGTGATCCGGCCAGCCGGATTGAAACGGGAACGCGGTGCGATGCCGCGGCTGCCCTCGCAACTGTAAGCGGCCGGACCGCCCCTTTGAGGCCATTGCCATACGGCGAGAAGGCGGGGCGGCAACAAACACCGCGAGCCAGGAGACCGGCCGGCATCGAGACATTCGCGCATATCCGGGCGAGGTGAACCGGGCATGAAGGGGTTGCAAGTCCCCAAGCTTCTGTCGCTGCTATGGTTTTTCGCGATGGGGGGCTCGCCCTTGTTTAAATCTCTTCTTCTGGGCGCCGTGGGCAGTACCGCCCTGGCTGGCGCTGCCTTTGCCAGCACCCAGACTGCAAACCAGGTGCCCATTACCGTTTCCGCAACACGCATCGCCACGCCGGAAAACCAGGTCGCGGCCAGCGTCACGGTGCTTACCGCCCAGGACTTCAAGGAGCGCGGGGACATCACGCTGGTGGATGCGCTGCAAGGCGTGCCGGGGCTGAATGTGGTGCAGTCCGGCGGGCCGGGGAATGTCGCCAGCGTGTTCATTCAGGGCAGCAACTCAGAGGATGTGCTGGTGCTGCTGGATGGCGTGCCGGTCAATGATCCCTCCACACCCAACGGCGCCTTTAATTTCGGCATCTATTCCTTGCAGGATATCGCGCGGATCGAGGTGGTACGCGGCCCGATGTCGGGCCTGTACGGGTCCGGCGCCATTGGCGGGGTGATCGACATCATTACCAAGCGCGGCACGCCGCAGACTCATGCCAGCCTCACCGCCGCTGGCGGCTGGCCCGCCCAGGGGCAAGGCAGCGCCAGCATCTCCGGCATGATCGGACATCTGGATTACGCGCTGACAGCCGCCATTAATGAACAAGCCGGGTGGGATGCGGTGCCGCCCCGCATGGGCAGCATCCGGCGGAACATTCAGGACCCGTACCGCTCGCGGCTCGGCTCGCTCCAGCTGGGTTATACCTTCGGGGACGGCACACGCATCTACGCTATTCTACGCGGGCAATCGACGGATTCAGCCTTCCCGGATCTCGGCTACCCCGTTTTCGATGACCCGAATGATTACAGCTACAACGATAATTTCTTCTCCAAATTTGGCCTCTCCACCACCAAGCTGAACGGCCATCTTCATAGCGATCTATTCGTGTCCTGGCAGCAAAATCGGCTGTTCAACAGCAACCTGCTGGACGCGAACGACCCCAACCAGGCCAGCGCGCACGACACCTATCACGGCACCCGGACCGATACGCAGTGGAACAACAATCTCCGCCTGCCGGACCACGGCGCGTTTACGCATTCTAACATCCTGTTCGGCGCCGAATACACCAACGACACGGCGGATGAGACCGTGAACGAGACCAGCTATAGCTACCCGTTCATCGAGACCGTACACGGCTCGCAACATAACTGGTCAGGCCATCTCGGCGTGCAGACGACCATCGATAACCGGCTGACGCTGACCGGCGCGTTGCGGGATGATGTGGTCTCCAGCTTCGGCCACGCCATCACTTGGCGCGCGGGCGCGGTGCTGGCCCTACCAGAGATTGACGCGGACCTAAAAGCCTCGGTCGGCACGGGGTTCCACGCCCCTTCGTTGTTCGACCTGTATTACGTTGACAGCTATGGCGACCGAGGCAACCCCAACCTGAAACCGGAATATTCAACCGGCTGGGAGATTGGCCCGGAATTCATAATTCCCGCATTCGGCCAGTCTGATTTCGCGGATGTTTCGGCTAATTATTTCTGGTCCTCAGTGCGCGGACTCATCCAGTCGGTCGAACTGCCGGACTACACCTATACGGAAGAAAATGTCAGCTGCGCTTATCTCAACGGCATCGAGACAGATTTCAAATTTCATCCCGCTTTTTGGCTGAGCGCCGAATTCACCTACACCTATACCCGCGCAGTGCAGGGAGATAACGGTCCCGCCTTGCTGCGCCGGCCGCAAAATACCGGCAGTGCCTCGGCCACCATCCGGCCCGTGCCACGCCTGACCATCACGCCGATGGTGCAATATACCGGGCGGTTTTACGATTACATCTACAATAACAGCGGCTATTCCACGGGCACCGGCAGTTCGGCCCCCGGCACAGTGGTGAATTTAAATGTCAGCTACCGGATGAACCGGCATTTCACCGTTTTCGTCACCGGGCGGAATATTCTGGACTCGCATTTTGAAGCCTCGAATGGGCTGCAAATTCCCGGTGCCTCGGTACTGATGGGGGTACGGGCGCAGATGTGACGCAAAGCTTGCTGGGACGTTTTGCACGCCCCGCAAGCTTGTTTAGTCTTTCAAGGGCGGCATGGGGGCGAGGTGCAGCGCGTCCTCTATCCCCAGCTCACCCGGCAGCGCGCCTTTCGGGAACAGCCGGTTGAAATGTCCCATCTTGCGGCCAGGGCGAGCTTCCGCCTTGCCGTAATGATGCGGGATCAGCCCCGGTGTCGCCAGAATTTGCGGCCACAGCTCTATGTCATCCGGGCCGATCAGATTTTTCATCACAGCGTCTGAATGGCGGACCGCGGGCGGCAAGGGTAGCCCCGCGACGGCGCGGATATGCATTTCAAACTGGCTGCAAGGACACGCATCCATGGTCCAATGCCCGGAATTATGCGGGCGAGGCGCGATTTCGTTCACCACCACCTTACCCTTGGCGGTGACAAACATCTCCACCCCCAACAGCCCGACCAGCTTCAGCTTCTCCGCCACCACACGGGCGATGGTCTGCGCTTCCTCCAGAATATCCGGCCCCAGCGGCGCGGGCGCCAGAGTAAGGTCGAGGATATGGTGCTTATGGCGGTTTTCCACCGTGTCGAAACAACGGACCGTGCCGTCCACCCCGCGCGCAACCATCACCGAGATTTCTGCGCCGAATTCCACGAACCCTTCCAGCACTAGTGGCTTCGGACTGAGCCGTTCGAAGGCCGGAGCCAGATCTTTCGGTGTGCGCAGCATCGCCTGGCCTTTACCGTCATAGCCAAGGCGGGTGGTTTTCAGCACGGCGGGCAGGCCCAGCTTCGCCACCGCCGCTTCCAGCTCCCCGAGACTTTCCACCTTCGCCCAGGGAGCGGTGGCGATGCCGGCATCGTTGAGGAATTGCTTCTCCAGAATCCGGTCCTGGCTGATCGCCAAAATCTTCGCCCCGGGTCGCACCGGCTTCAGGCTTTCCAGCAATTCAAGAGAGGAGGCAGGCAGATTCTCAAACTCGAAGGTGATTACATCCACCGCCTCCGCGAAGGTGCGCAGCGCGGCGAGATCATCATACGCCGCCACGGTATTGCGCGCGGCCACCTGGGCGGCGGGGCCGTCCTGCTCAGGCGAAAACACATGCACCAGAAACCCCAGCCGCGCCGCCGCCTGGGCGGACATGCGCCCCAGTTGCCCGCCGCCGATAATGCCGATCACCGCGCCAGGGTTCATACCGGGGACTCCGGCACGCTCGCCGTCTGCTCAGCCCGCAGCGCCGCCACGCGGTCCCGCAAGGCAGGGTCCGAAAGCGCCAGGATGGAGGCGGCGAAGATGCCTGCGTTGATGGCGCCCGGCTTGCCGATGGCCAGCGTGCCCACGGGAATGCCGCCCGGCATTTGCACGATGGACAGCAGCGAATCCTGCCCGTTCAACGCAGTGACCGCCACTGGCACGCCCAGCACGGGTAGATTGGTCATGGACGCCGCCATGCCCGGCAGATGCGCCGCCCCACCTGCCCCGGCGATGATGAGTTTAAGGCCCCGCGCCTCAGCGCCGGAAGCGTATTCATAAAGCCGTTGCGGCGTGCGATGCGCGGAAACCACTTTTGCTTCATACGGCACGCCCAGCCTGTCCAACATCTGCGCGGCATGCTCCATCACGGGCCAGTCCGAGCGGCTGCCCATTATAATCCCGACCAGTGGCGCGGTCATGCCGTGCGGTCCGGAATCAACCGGCTTTCCAGCCGGGAAATCTCATCTTTCAACCCTAATTTCCGCTTCTTCAATCTCTGTAAATGCAGCTGATCCACCGGACCATTCTCGGAGATCCGTGTAATGACGGTATCAAGGTCCCGGTGCTCGCTGCGCAAGGCATGCAGCCGGCGCAGCAGATTGTCTTTGTCGGTCAGCATGGGCGAGCAATAGAGAAAATCGCGCCGCACTGAAACCGGAATTTTCACCTTGGCCGCGTTTTCCCGCCGCGCACGGCCCGGAACGGCTTTCCCGTCAATTCAAGACGTTCGAGAGAATGTGCTGACGGCAATTTTCCAGCGGGGCGGACATGCGCAGCACCTTGGCAATCAAAATAGCACCTTGCAGGGCGGAATAGATAAAGCCCGCTGTGGCTTCGCAATCTAAATCGGCCTGCAGCTCACCAGATTGCACGCCCTCACGCAGCAAAACCGTCAGCGCGTCGCGCATGTCGCGGAAGATTTTGCCCAAGCGCAAGCGCAGCACCTCGGACTGGTCCGCGACCTCAGCGCAGAAATTCCCCACCATGCAGCCGCCGCGCATATCGTGGCTGCACAGCCTCTGGATCACATGGTCGAAATAAGCGTTGATCCGCTCATGCACAGTGCGGGTAGAATCCGCCAGAATATCCGTCATCACCTCCCGGTTCATCTCGTAATAACGTTCGAGAATCTCCAGCCCGAACGCCTCTTTCGAGGGAAAATGGTTAGTGAAGGACCCCAGCGGCACCTGGGCGGCCTGGGCGATATCGCGCACCGAGGCTCCGGCAAACCCCCGCTCATGAACGACACGGAGGCCTTCTATGAGAATTTTCTCGCGGTTGGACGGTCTGGCCATGATGACGAATAAAATTCCAAATGATGAAGGTGAGTTTGAAGTACGATCGTACGCTTTAGATTACAAGACAAAGTCATGATTTTTAACCTTGGCAACAGCCTGACAAAATTCGCATAGATCAGCCAAAAGCCATGCGTAAAGCGCAGCCCTGAGTAAAAGGACGAACGTACACAATCCCGTTGAATGAGGACGTACGTCCGTATAGATAACCCTCATCAGCAGAGCGCTAATGCCCTGCCGCAAAATCACGGAGTTATCATGTCACGTTTTGGAAAATTCCTGTCCGCCGCTGTTCTGGCCGCATCCCTGGCACCATTTGCCGCCCATGCCCGCCCGGCTGATGTCAACACCGCGGCTCCGGCACAGCATCTGGTCCGCGTTAGCAACACCCAATCCCAGCACGGCCGCCTCGCGGAAAATAGCAAAGTGCCCGCAACCTTCGTCATCGCCCCGACCGCCAGCGCGTTTGCCAACAGCACGCCGCATAATTGTGTGTCCGGCTAGAAAGCCGCCCCCGACCGGCCGCGCGAGGCCGTAAAAACCGCCATTCTTAGACCTCCCACCGCCCGTTGAAGGACGGCGCGGAGGCCGCGATCTTCCAAGGAACAAGTCGATGTCGAGCGAACGTTTCGCGGCCCTGTTATCCTGGACCGGCGTGGCTTTTGTGCTGCTACTTTGCCTGGGCCTTTCCATTCTCCCCGCCCGCGCGGCCACCATCACCCCGGTGGGCAACTGGGTCACTGCCAGCCAGGATGCGGTCATTCAAATTCGCCCCTGCGGTGACCACCTCTGCGGCGCCATTCAGGGCATGGTTCTCAGCCCCACCGATAAAACGCCCACGGATTGGGTCGGGCAAAGCCAATGCGGGCTGGTGATTTTAAAAACCAGCGCCACCGCCCAGCCGGAAGCTGACGGCACCCGGGCCTGGTATGGGCACATCACCAATCCTCGTAACGGTTCACGCTACCATATCCGCCTGACGCTGGACGCGCAGGGGCATTTGCTGCTGCGCGGCTATGTCGGGCTTCCGCTTTTTGGCCGCACCCAAAGCTGGCACAGCTATCAGGGCAAATTGGGCACGCAGGATTGCCGACTGAACAATATTCCTGCCACGGTCCAAGCGGGCTAACCGCCGTCTTTAACGGGTTTTGCATCGCGGGGCGTTCATGCACGGTGAACGCCCTTTTTTGTGGCTATTCCTGTTCCGGCGCGGGGGCGGCGTGAAGCTGAATATAGCGTTCAATCCCGATCACCTTGATCAGGTCGAACTGGCGTTCCAGGAAATCCACATGCTCCTCCTCATTATCGAGGATCCGACGCAGCAGGTCGCGTGACACATAGTCGCGCACGCTCTCGCAATAGGCGATGCCTTCGCGCAAATCGACCATCGCCTTTTCTTCTAGCGCCAGATCGGATTGCAGGATCTCCTCCACGCTCTCCCCCACCTGGATCTGATTGAGGCGCTGCACGTTGGGCAGCCCATCCAGGAACAAAATTCGCTCGATCAGCCAGTCGGCGTGGTGCATTTCCTCAATGGATTCATCATATTCATGCTTGCCGAGCTTGGTGACCCCCCAATGACGCAGCGTGCGGGCATGCAGGAAATATTGATTGATGGCTGTCAGCTCGTTGGTGAGCTGCGTGTTCAGATAGTCAATAACCTTCGGATCGCGCAACATAAGCTGGTTCCTCCTCTTGGTCCGAACCAGTATGCCGGGGAAGCTCCCTGCCGTCGAGCCGGAAGACTCAGCCCGGCTGGGGCGTGCCGCCGGGAGTCAGCTCCTGCATCATGGTCTTGATCAGTTTCACGCATTCACCGCATTTGGCCCGGCATCCGCAAGCCTCGTAAACCTCCGCCGCGTTGGCATTGTTGCCCTGAGTAATGACTTCTTTCAGCTTGCGGTCGGTTAAGGCGTTACAAATACACAGATACACGGCGTCTCCTGGGGATAATTCGCACTCCCTTAGCATGGATGAGAATAAATCTCAATTAAGTTGAGAATAATTTTCAAACGGCCAGCATCTGCTGCTGGCCAAGCCAGTTTTTATACCACCCCGGCCATTCCGCCGTGGGCGCATCCTGCCGCCCCATGCCAAAGCCATGCCCGCCGCTGGGCAGCTGATGAAACGCTACCGGCACCCCCGCCCGCAAACAGGCGCGGTCCATCATCACTGTGTTAACAGGGTTAGAGACTGGATCGTCTTTCGCCTGCACCAGAAATATGGGCGGTGCGTCCGAGCGCAGATGCGTCTGGACAGACCATTCCGCGCTGGCCTGCGGTGTCGGGTGCTCCCCGATCAGCGCCTTGCGGGTGCTGGTGTGCTGGTAAGGTGGCTCTAGCGTGATCACGGGGTAGATCAGCGCCGCGTTATTGGGCCGGGCAGATAGAAAATCCGCTGAATCCACGGGGGCGTAGGAACGGAAATCCCACCAATCCGCTGCGAGCCCCATCAAATGCCCGCCGGCTGAAAACCCCAGCACGCCAAGCCGCTCAGGGTTCAACCCATACCGCCCAGCCCTGGCGCGAATGAGGCGGATGGCCCGTTGCGCGTCCTGCAAGGGCACCGCCGGCCCATCCGCCCAGCCTTCGCCCGGCAGGCGATACGCCAGGGTAAAAGCTGTAATGCCTTGCGCCACCAGCCAGGATGCGGCGGGGGTTGCCTCCATCCCCATCTCCACCCGCCTGTACCCACCGCCGCCCGCCACCAGCACCGCCGCGCCATTGGGGGTTCGCGGTCGGTATGCCAGGAGATAAGGCCGGGCGATGTTTCGCAACGCGCCGCTGGCGCTCACATGCACCGCCCCTTGTGGCCCGGCGCCGCCGGGTGAGGCGCCCGGCCAGAGCGGTATCCCCTCGGGCATTGGGCCCGCCAATGCCGCCGGAGCAATTAAAGAGGAGGCGGCGGCAATCAGCAGCGTGCGGCGGTCGGTCATGCAAAATCTCCACAGAGACGCGGATCCCCGCCATGGATTATGCCAACCTCCTGTGTCTGCCTGCACCAGTTTGCAACGGAAGGTCACAGGCTGGCGCGCAACGACCTTCAGCTATAGCTGCGGAACCATGCCACCGCGTTGGCAAACCCCGCCAGAGATGAGCCCGTGCCGTAAAGGCTGGCCAGGAAGGTGCCACGATGGCTACCCCCGGCCACTTTAACGCCCTGCGTCATCATCCCACCCGCCGCCAGGGCGCGATAGACCATCGCCGGATGCACGGCTTCATCGGCCAGCCCGTAATGAAAGCGGATGGGGGAATCGTACTTCCAGAAACACGCGTCATTGGCGGCGAACTGGCGCAGGAAGGCGCTGTTGACCGGGCTTGTCGCATGTTCGTAAAATCCGGGCACCAGCAGGGTTTTGCTGGTGGGCAGCTGGCTGAGCTGATTTGTCTCCAGCTTGTAATCCTTCCAGTATTTCACGGCGAACTCACGAAATTCCGGCCGCACCGCGTTCTCCAGCAGGCCCTTCATGCCATATTGGCGCTCATAGCTTCCCAGCGCCAGAATCATGCAAAGGGGAATCCAGCTTGCCAGCTGGGGGTAAGAGGACACGCCCTGCGGCAAAGGAAATGTGAGTGCCCCGCCCCAGTAGCTCCATGCCTCACTGAGATCACTGAACGCGCTGGCCACCGCCGTTGCCGTGATGGGGCGGGATTGTTTGCGCAAAGCCTGATGCAGCCACAACGTATTTAACGCGCCTTGCGACCAGCCATTCAAAAATAATTTCGAGGGCTTCACCCCCAGCGAACCCATGGCTGCCTGCCCCGCCGCCAGAATATCGAGGCAGGTCTGCACCGTGGTGCCTTTCACGACATACGCCTCGCCGTGCTCCTCACGGAACGGCCCTTTACCGACATAATCAGCCGCCACCACCGCGAACCCGCGCCCGGCGAAACGCTGCACGTTGAAGAGCGTTTCCAGTGAATCCGCCTCATCGGTGAGTTCATAATCAGGATCGGAGAGTTTGGTGAGGTTGGAGGGTACCTGATCGAACGACAAAATCGTGCCGTGCTGCCAGGAGACGAGCGGCAGTTCACCCTTTGCCCCGGCGGGCAAGGCCAGCAGGCCGCTGACTTTCAGACGCTCGCCGGTTTCAGGCGACACGGTATGGGTAACAATGCGGTGCAGCTCAACATCGTTGAGCGCGCCGTGCGTTTTAGCATTGAAGGCAGGCAAAATAACCGGCCTGTTGAAGGCGGAAAATGCCTTGGCCACCTGGGCATCGAGCTGAGCAGCACTCACTTTGCAGGACAGGTCAATATAAGACGCTCCAGAGGGGTGAGAGGCTGCGCTTTGTGCCCTGGCCACGCCGCCGGAAAGCTCCGCCCCCGCAGCCCCCGCCGCGAAAATCAGCGCCCGGCGCAGTTGATTGACCTCATCCTTCACGGCGTCATGCTTCGTCATCCAGAGCCTCCTGCTAAATCCTGCTTTGCCTTATGATTCAACTCGTGGCTGTATGAGACGATTTGCGGCACTGCGCCAGGGAGGAGGGAGCCATGAGTTCTTCCCGGCGCGAGGTTATTGATCCAACCCCGTGCTTGCGCCTAGTTTGCGCCGCCGGATGCCCGGCCTTATTTCCACTGCCGGGATCGCCATGAAAATCCTCTTCGCCTTTGAGAACACCCTGCCCAACGCCGAGGCGGACGCGGAAGTGTTTGTGACCACCGCGCGCTATCTGGGCGCGCATCTGGACGAAAGCTGGCTGCATGTGCCCGTGGCGCGGCAAAATCGACATATTGCTTCTGGCCTGGCGAATATGCCGATTATCCGCGCTTTTGCCCCACTGAAACCCGCCGCTCTGCGGCATTTCATGTGCGGGCTGACAATCGGGCTGCGGCGGGAATTCCATAAGGCGGATCTGGTTTACACGCGTAATCTCTGGGTGGCGTGGATGTCGATCCTCTGCGGGCAGCGTGTGGTGTTTGACCATTATCGCCCCTGGCCGGACCAGATTCCGCCGCTGCAACGCTGGCTGTATAAACTGTTCACCCATCCGCGGTTTTTGGGCAGCATCTGCCATTCAGACTATACGCGCCGGAAATATATCGAGCTGGGGGTGCCGGCGGAGAAGCTGCGCTGCATCCATAACGGGTTTGAGCCAAGGCGGTTTCAGGCACCTATGGCGCTGGAGGCCGCGAAGAAACTGATTGGCGTGGCACCGGACGCCAAGACCGTGATTTATACCGGGCGGGTGAACCACAAAAAGGGGCTGGAGCTGGTGATTGAGGCGGCGAAGCAGCTGCCGCAGCTCACTTTTATGTTTGTCGGCTCTTATGGCGAGGGGCCGGTGGAGACGCTGGCACGCAAGGTGCCGAATATCATGATTGTGCCCTGGCAGACGGAGGCGACGCTGGGTCAATATATCTATGCCGCCGATGTGCTGCTGATTCCGCCCTCCTTACAGCCACTAGCGAAGTTTGGGTCCACCGTGCTGCCGTTGAAGCTGTTTTTCTATCTCGGCTCCGGGCGGCCAATTTTGGCGGGTAACACCCCGGATGTGGCGGAAGTGCTGAAACATGATGAAACCGCCTTGCTGGTGCAGCCGGATTCACTGGAGGCGCTGGTGAACGGACTGACGGCGCTGACCGAGGATGGGGCACTGGCGGCGCGGCTTTCAGCCGGGGCGGCGGCGGATAGCCAGAATTATACCTGGAACGCGCGGGCCGGGAAGATTTTTGCCACCGTGCAGGGCTGGCTGGAGGATGCCGCCACGGCTAAGCCCGGCCATTGGGGCGCGGCGCAGGAAGGCGTGTGGAAGCGCGAGTCCCGCCGCTGGTTCGCGCATTTTGCCCGCACACGTTCGGTGATTCTGCCCCCCGGCCCATGAGCGAAGACGACCATAAGCGCCACTTGGGGCGCGGGTTTAACTGGCTGGGCGGGGCTGCGATTATCGCCAAGGTGACGGATTTCGTCACAATTATCGCGGTGCTGTTGTATCTGAGCAAGGTGCAGGTGGGCATTGGCTCGCTGGTGCTGTCCATCGGCATGGTGGTGGAGGCGTTTGATGGGCTGGGCACCAGTGAAGCGCTAGTGCAGGCCAAGGACACCAGCGAGCGGCAATTACAATCGCTGTTCTGGTTTATCATGGCCGCCGCATTGCTGGTGGGCGGGGTGGCGGTGGCGCTCTCGCCGGCCGTGGGCTGGATTTACGGCATGGCGGGTATACCGCTTTATTTTCTGGCGCTGGCGGCGAAGCAGCCTTTGGTGGGCGCGGCGGTGATTCCGCTGGCGTTGCTGAACCGCGAACTTAAATACGAGAAAATCGCTACCGTGAATGTGGGCGCCACCTTTGGCGCGGCGATGGTGCGGCTGGCGATTGCGGTTTTGGGCGGCGGCACCTGGGCGCTGGTGGGCGGGTATTTTGCTTCCGGCGTGTTTATTCTGGCCGGGGCGTTGTGGGCGCGGCCGTTTAAGCCGGGGTGGCATTTTTCGTTTCCTGAGATAAAACCTTTGGTTTCGTTCGGCCTGCGCTCGGCCAGCGCGAATATTTTTGAGCAGATTTTCAAAAACATCGATTATCTGCTGGTGGGATGGTTTTACGGGGCAGCGTCGCTGGCGGTGTACCGAGTAGCGTTCGACATGGCGATGGAACCGGCAATGGCGGTGGGCACGATTATCAACCGCACCGCTCTACCGGTGTTCGCGAAAGTGGCGGCGGCACCTGGGCAATTGCGGGATGCGTTGTTCTGGGCGCTGCAAAGGCTGGCAACGCTGGTGGCGCCGCTGATGGCGGGGCTGGGGTTGATGGCGGTGCCACTGATGGGGCTGCTGCATGACAGCCAAGGGCATAGTTATGCAGCGGCAGCGCTGCCGTTGCAGATTTTGGCGGCGGCGGCGGTGTTGCGGATTGCTTCTCAGCTGATTACGCCGCTGCTGATGGGCACGGGGCAGCCGGGCAAGGCGGCGGGCCTTTCTTTCGCGACGCTGACGCTGCTGGGCGGGTTTATTCTGCTGGCGGGGCTTACCGTGCGCGGGCCTGTGGGGTTGATTGCGGTTGCCGCCGCGTGGCTGGGGATTTATCCGCTTTTGCTGGGCTGGAGTGTGAATTATCTGCGGCGGGTCTGGCAGATTTCACCGCTGGCATTGTTGAAGCCGTTTGTGACGCCGGGGCTGGCGGTGGCGTTTATGGTGGCGTTCACGCTGGGGGCGCGGACCTTGCCGTTTGGCAACGATGCGGTGACGCGGATTGCGGTGGCGGCGGTGGCGACGGGGTTGGCTTATGGCGGGCTGGTTTTGTGGGGACGCAGGGTGGCGCAAAAAGGTTCCACGTAGAACATTAGCGAAGATTTTCTGCAATAACGACACGTTAGTTTTGACGATGCCGACCTTTTGATTTCGGAAGAAAACAGTCGATAGAGATTTGGTTTTAGCGTGGATTGATAATGGTAAATACTTTTCGTCTCGTTTACTTGCACCCGCTTAGACGGAAATTTTCTCATGGCACAAAAAACTCGATACGAACACCGCACATACAAAATAACCAGCCATTACCTCAAATACACTACTGACCTTGCAAAAATTATTCGGCGGGACAAAATCGTCGTATCCAAATGCAGTTATCGTCACCGAACCAAAATAGAGAGCGGCAAACCCGTCGTGCGTGATGCTCTTGCTAATCATGACGCGTAGACCAAAGCGCATTATACAATGTTTCGAAACGACAAACTATATAGAGTTGATAAAAAGCAAGCTGCAAAAATCGGCTTCGATAAAGCTTTCAATAAAATTGCACGAAACACCCGAGACTACATAAGCAAAGGTGGTTATATAAAAAGCAAGCTCTCATGTCGTTGTAACTTGAAACGGCATGAGAGATCTCAGAGCAGCCACTTAAGCTAAAACCAAAAAGAGATTAATGCCTTTTTGAAATAGAAGAAATTTTTCATCACTTTTTCCGTACACTTTGGGCAAAATGCTTGTCGCTTTGCACGCCCCCCTTAAACCTCCACTCTCGCCGCCCCATCCCCGCGCCACCAGCGTAGCTTTGTTACATCCACCAGCGTCTCACCGTCCAAATTGTGCCAGTCGTCACGTGTGCCTGGGGGCTGGGCGTAGAGCGTTTCAATAGCAGGCCAGCGGTGAAAGAGGGACCAGGTCCAGACGCGGTGGCGCAGATAGATGGCCCGTAGGCGCCGGGCGAGTCGAATGTCGGGGATGGCGGGGCGTTTTTCGGCCCAGAGCACGGTCGGGCTGAGGGCGCGGACGAGTGGCAAGGTGAGCGGGGCCATGTAGTTTGAAAACCAGATGGTGAAACCCAACTCTTTTTGAAGATCCGTGACGGCGCGGTGGAGTTGGATATGTTCCGGATGGCCATACTCGCCCCAGGGATTGTGGGTGTAAACATCCGTGACGCCGGTCAGGATAGGCCGGAGTTTTGCGAGAAGGGTAGCGAAATTGGCGTCGTAACGGGACCTAGCCGCGGGATCTGTAATGGCGATGCCGGTTGGGGTGAGGGTTGGGGTTTGCCAATCCACAAATAAACGCGTGCCGCTCTCCGGGATGGCAAGGTTGATGAGACGCGGCAGCTTCAACGCTGCCACGGCGCGGGCGCGGGCTTCGGCTTTTTCCGGCCTGGCGTAGGGGGCACCGTAGCAGAGCACCACCGGATCCGCCGCCTCCATGGCGGAACTCAGCCAGAGAATCTCATCGTCGGGGTGGGCGGCGACGATGACAGCGCGGGTCATCTCGCGGCCTGCCGTGCGGCCGCGCCAGATGCTTCGCGCGAGATGAGCAGTTCGTCGTAAATATCCTCCAGCGCCGCGGTCTGGCGGCGAATGTCGAACAGATGTTCCACCCGGTTGCGGGCCGCCATGCCCATGCGGTGACGTAAGGGCGGGTTGGCCAGCAAAGTGCCCATGGCAATAGCCAGAGAGTCCGCGTCGCGCTCAGGCACCAGGAAGCCGGTTTCGCCCTCGGCAATGCCTTCCGGGATGCCACCCACACGCGCGCCGATGCCGGGCACGCCAGTTGCGGCGGCTTCCAGCATCACCATGCCCAGACCTTCTTCCCGCCCGGAATGGGTTTTGATGCTGGGCAGGACGAGCATGGCGGCGCGGCGCATCCAACCCAGAACCTCGACGTGCGGGCGGGCGCCGAGAAAGTCGATCCGGTCGGCAAAGCCGGTTTCAGCCGCCAGCCTGTGCAGTTTTTTACGCAGCTTGCCGTCACCGATGATGACTAGCCGGGCGAAGGGGTGCTGCGGAGCGATCTGGGCAAAGGCGCGGATGAGGCCGTCCGTGCCTTTCACCTCCTCCAGCCGAGCGACGTGGAGGATCAGTGGCTCCTCCTGTGCGGGGGTTCGCGGGGCGATGGCGCTGGTGTCTACACCAATATAATGCACGCGCACACGCTCGGGCGGGAAGTTGAGGGCAAGCAGCTTCTCACGCAGGAAACTGGAGGCGGCGAGGAACAGCCCACCTTGCTGCGCCAGACGCCCGCGCCCCATCGCGTACCGGATCCAGGCCGGGTTGGCGAGGAGGCCGAGAGGGGAGAGCGTGGCATCAAACCCATGAAAGGTGGTAACGAGCGGCACGCCAAGCTGGGCGGCCAGAGGCAGGGCGTATACGCCCTCCACCCCGAAATGAGCGTGGAGGAGGTCCGGGCGGCGACCTTCCAGCCGGTAGAGGTACGGATGGGGACTGGCGGAGAGCATGTGCCAGACGGCGGGAAGCAGGCGCATTTGCGGCGCGAGATCCTCCAGCGCCAGAGACTCAGCCTCGTTGGGCGCGGCGCCGTAGCGCAAACGGCCAAGGTAAAGCGGGCGGTAGCGCTGGAGCCGCTCCGCCTGCTGGGCAATGAAGGGCTCCGAGAGCTTGAACAAATTATGCCGGAAAATGCCGATCTGGCGCATCCGTACTTCGCGCGGGCCGGGGATTATTTGGCCGCCGCGAGGGCCGGTGTCTCCGGCAGCAGCCCCAGCCCCTTACCGACGTCCGCGAAGAGGTTGATCGCATGGTCGATCTGGGCCGGGCTGTGTGCCGCGCTAACGCTGGAGCGCAGCAAGGCAAGCCCTTTGGGCGTAGCCGGGGGCAGACTGACATTGGTGTAAAGTCCGGCCTTGAGCAAAGCCGCCCAGAAGCCGAACGCAGCCTCTGGCGAGGGCATTATGGCCGAGACGACGGGGCTGGGCTCGGGACCGAGCGTGAAGCCCAGCTGCGCCAGCCCCCGATAAAGACGCGCCGCGTTAGCGTTGAGGTCGGCGCGCAGCTCAGGCCGGGCGCGCAACTGCTGCAGGGCGGCCAAGGTGGCCGCGATGTTGGCGGGCGGCAGGGAGGCAGTGAACATATACGGGCGGGAGACGACGCGCAGGATATCTGCGCCCTCCATATCCGTGACCGCGAAGCCGCCGACGCCTGCGAGGCTCTTGGAGAAGGTGCCGACGATGAAATCCGCGTCCGCCTCAATGCCCGCCTGCTCGGCCAAGCCACGGCCGGTGGCGCCCAGCACGCCTAGGGAGTGAGCTTCGTCCACCACCAAATACGCGCCATATTCGCGTTTCACGGCGGCAAACTCGCGTAAGGGGGCAGTGTCGCCCAGCATGGAGTAAATGCCCTCGACGATGATGACTTTGTCGCCCGGCTCGTCCGCTAGGCGGCGGAGGCGGTTGGCGAGGTCGTCCGGGCTGTTATGGCGGAAACGCGTGACCTGGGCATAGCCAAGGCGCGCGCCGTCATAGATGCTGGCGTGGGAGTCCGCGTCCAGCAGCAGATGGTCGCCCTTGCCCGCGAGGGCGGAGATAATGCCGAGATTGGCCTGGTAGCCGGTGGAGAACACCATGCCGTGCTTGCGGCCATAGAAATCCGCCAGCGCCTCCTCCAGCCGCTTGTGGCTGCCATAACTGCCATTGGCGATGCGCGAGCCGGTGGTGCCGGTGCCCGCCGCGGTGGAGGCGGCGTTGGCGGCCTCAATCACCAGCGGGTCATACGTCAGGCCGAGATAGTTGTTGGTGCCGAGCAGCAGGGTTTGCCGCCCGGCAATAATGGCCTCGGTGGGGGAGAGTACATCGTCGAACGGCACGTTGAAGGGGTTTGCGCCAGCCTCCTCCAACTGGCGGTATTGGGCCGCCAGCGGGGCGTACTTATCGAGCAGCGCCATGGTCTTAGGCGGCTTGTTTCAAACGCTGGACGGTGGCGATGAGGTCGCCCAGCGTCTCCACCTCGGCGATTTTGTCCAGGGGCACGGAGATATCGAGCTTGTCCTCGATCTCCATGACGAAATCCATCACGGCGACGGAGTCGAGGCCCAGATCCTCGATGATGTGGGTACTGTCGGAGAGCGGACGAGATTGCGGCAGGGCGGCACGCAGCGTCTCAAAGATGATCTCACGGATTTCGTTGGCCTGATCAGACATATGGCTGCGCGCAGCTCCTCTGCTGTTTCATGCACGCCAGCCACGCGGGGGGTGGCTCCTGACAATCGTGCAGGAAAAACTATACAATTCACCGGCACTTCTATTACTGAGCGTACACCGCATTGTCACGGGGCTTATGACCAGCTCATGGCGCCCTTGCATCCGCGTGTATGGTCTGGCTGGGTAGTTCGGACCACTTAAGCCGGAGAGATTTGGTTTGGCGCCTTGAAGACAGACAGATACTTGCTTGCTGAAATCGCGCGGCCCTTTGCGGCGGTGCTAGGGATTCTGGCCTTGCTGTTCGCGGGATACAGCCTGACGCGTATACTCTCGGACGCGGTGAGCGGGCTGTTGCCGGTGGGGGCCATTGCCGCGCTGACCTCGTTGAAGGTGCTGATCGCGCTGGATGTGCTAATCCCGATTTCGCTGTTTATCGCGGTGGTGGCGGGGTTTGGGCGGTTGCAGGCCGATAGCGAGGTAACAGCCATGCAGGCGCTGGGCATGGGGCCGCGCCAGCTTTTGCGCCCGGTGCTGCGGCTGGCGCTGGGGCTGGCCGTGCTGGTGGCGTGCTTGTCGATTTTTGTGCGGCCCTGGGCATACGCCACCTCTCACAATATTACCCGCCACGCCGCCGTGGCGCTGAATGTCAACGCGATGGAGCCGGGGACCTTCTATGCCAGCCAGGATGGGCGGGAGGTGATTTTTCTGGGCCGCCGGGCCGGGCCGCACGCCCCCGCGCAGAATGTGTTTGTGGCCAAGCGGCGTGGCAGCCATGTCGAGGTGATTTCCGCCGCCACCGCTACCCCGGCTGTTAAGGGCGCGGACGGGCAGCGCAATGTACACCTCTCCGGCGCGCATGTGTATGAGTTCGACCGGAGCAATCCGGCCAGCGATGAGTCCCTGCAGGCGGCGGGGATGAATGTGAACCCGGACACCGCCAAGCTGGCCCCCGTGCGATACAGCCCGGTGGCGGCTAGCACGGGGCATTTGCTGGCCTCGCGCGACCCGGCGGATATTGCTGAGCGGCAATGGCGGTTTTCGACCGGGCTTTCCACCCTGCTCTTGGCTCTGCTGGGCGCGATTTTAAGCCGCGGCCGCCCGCGCCAGAACCGCTATGCGCGGTTTGGACCGGCGATTCTGGCATATTCGGCCTATTATCTGCTCTGCACCACGGCCCGTACCTGGGTGGAACATGGCCAAGTGGGGCGGTTGCCGGGGTTGTGGTGGGCGCCGGCTTTGCTGGTGCTGGCCATGCTGCTGGTCTGGTATGGCCCCGCCTTGCGGCGCCGGTTCCGCGCTCCTCCCAATGCACCGCCGCCCATGCCGAACCCGCGCCAGGCAGCCCAGCCCGTAAGCTGGCGCCCCGCCAGCAGCCAAGATGCTGCTTGACCGTTATATCGGCTGGACGGTCTGCCGCGCCTTCCTGCTGATTACCGTCGGCCTCACGGCCTTGTTCAGCCTGCTCAGCTTTGTTGAGCAACTCGGGCTGATCGGCCAGGGCAATTACAAGCTACGGGATGCGCTGCTTTATACGCTGCTCACGGCGCCGGACCGGGTGCTGCAACTCGCCCCGGTATGCATGTTACTGGCCTCGTTGATGGGGCTAGGGGCGTTGGCCAAACATTCGGAACTCACGGCCTTCCGCAGTTTTGGCGCGTCGCAGGCGCGGATTATCGGCGCGGTGGTGAAGCTGTGCGTGCCGATTATTTTCGGGCTGTTCTTTCTGGCACAATTCGTGATTCCGCCCGCCCAGCAGGCCGCCCAGCGCGAGCAGGCCGCCGCTTTGGGGGATACGCTGCCGGGCCTCTCCAATGGCGGGTTCTGGGCGCAGAAAAACGGGGTGTTTTTGAATGTGCAGAGCTTCGCGGGCGGGGCGGTGCTGCATGGGGTCTCGATCTTCACCTTCAAGCCGAAAGGGGAGCTGCACAGCTTTATTGAAGCCGATACGGCCGAGCCGCAGCCGGATGGCACCTGGAAGCTGAGCGGTGTGACCCGCGATGTGATCGCCAACGGTCAGACCCAGGAAGATACGCCCACCAGCCTGAGCTGGACGCCGTTTCTGACCACCAAGCAATTGAAATTACTGGCTCTGCCACCGGAGACCATGCCGCCTTTGGCGCTTTACAGCTATGTGCGGCTGCTCAAGCACCAGCATCAGGAAGCGCTGCGTTATGAGCAGAGTTTCTGGAACATGGTGGCAATTCCGCTCTCTTTGATTGGCATGGCGATCATCGCGGCACCGTTTGTGTTTGGGCCGCAGCGCTCCGGCGGAGCGGGGCGGCAGATTGTGATTGGCGCGCTGCTGGGCATGGTGTTTCTGCTGGTGCAGCAGATCACCGGTTATCTGGGGCTGCTGCTGGCGGTGAACCCGGCTTTTACAGCCCTGGCGCCTTCTATTTCACTGCTGTTGCTGGGGGGCTGGATGCTGGAGCGCAACCATATCAAGCTGCGCCCCCGGATCAGCCGCGCATGACCTGCTTCAAGAAGCTGTTGTAATGCACTTTCTGCGCTTCCAGAAGAATGAGCAGGATGGCGCTGAACCCAATGATCTCGAACAGGAAATAGAGCAGCGGCAGCTTTACCAGGGCCGCGAGAAACAGGCCCAGCGTGCGGTAATTGGCGCAGAGCACGCCCCAACGGCGGATGACCGGCGCGAAATATTCCCGATAGGCGGCGCGCAACGTAGCTTCTTGCCGGGGGCTGGCGATAAGCTGTGCGGCGAACGCCTGGTGAAAATCGGCCGCCCCTGCAGAAGCCCAGAGCTGCACGCGTGCATAAAGCTGGTGCAGATACCCGGCAATGCCCCTGGGTTTTGCGTCCAGCTTGGGCAAGGCGGCGGATTGGCGGCCCCAGCCCAGAAAATTATAATCCTGGCGCTGCATCTCATAAGCGGCGGATTGCACCGCGTGGGCGATGCCTGACAGCGCTACCAGCGCCCACACCCAGCCGCCCATCGAAGCGCTCATGGACAGGGCCAGTCCCACATAAACGGCGGTGAAGGTGACGTAGTCGCAGATGCCGTCCAGCACCTTGCCGAGCTCGGAATAGGTTTTGGTGAGGCGGGCAAGTTGGCCGTCTGCCCCGTCCATCACATGCCAGGCGAGCATTAGCGCGAAGCCGAGGCCCGCACAGCCACCAATACCATAGAAATGATATGCCACCCCGGCGAGGATGCCGCAGCCCATGCCGATGAGCGAGACCATGTTGGGCGTGATGGCCAGCTGAGCGAAAAGCGGTACCAGCCGGGCGGAGATGGGGTGGATGAAATAAAGGTTCGTGGGGTCTTCTATCTCATAGGTCCGTCGGACCGGATCCGCGTCGACGCGCCCCGCGGTGTCGCTCATGATTAGAGACGTCCTTCATCCAGCAGCGCTTCGGCCTTCCCGAAGGCGATCGGGTCATCGACATCCACCCAGAGGCGGTCACCGATATCCAGCACACGCGCGCGCCCCCATTCGGCCAGCACATTCATGGCGCCGGAGATGCTGTCGTCACCGCGGGCCTGGGATTCTTCCAGCGCGTCGAACATAGCCGAGGTGCAGTGAAACACGCCGGTGTCGAAGCAGTTATAATCCCGGATGACCTTGCCGATATGTTTGAGCTCCGTGCCCTCGCATTTCACGCGGGTCACGTCGTCCGGGTCGTTCAGCGGGTTGTCGATATTGAAATCCACGCCTAGCGTGACCGTGCCCGGCTCAGGCGGGGTTGCGATCATGCGGCGCAGGATTTCCGGGTCCACCAGATGATCGCACATGGTGAGCAGAAAGGGCTCATCCAGATATTGCTTGGCGGTCAGCACGGAGACGCCGTTGGCCTTGGCCCAGGCGCGGTTATAGATGCGGGTGATATGAATGCCGGAACGGCGGGAAAACGCGCCCAGCCTCTCTTGCAATTCCTCGGCATGGTAGCCGGTGACGACGAGAAACTCGTCGATCCCGGCTTCCTTGCCATTGGCGATCACGCGTTCGATTAGCGGCACGCCACGAATAGGGATCAGCGGCTTCAGCGCCCCCTTTTCACGCAGGCGTGTACCCTGCCCGGCCGCGACGATCAGCCCTTTCATTCGGCGGCGGTCACCGCCAGGGCCGGACGGCAGGTGCGGATAAACTCTTCCGTCATCTCGCAAGCAATATCGTCCGTGTATTGGGCGGGAGGGTGCTTACAGAAATAAGCGGAGGGGCCGGCGAGCACGCCGCCGACACCGGCTTCCAACGCCAACTTGCAGCAACGGATCATGTCGATGACCACACCGGCGGAGTTTGGGCTGTCCTGTACGGAGAGGCGCAGCTCGATATCCATCGGCACGTCACCGAATTGCAGACCTTCCATGCGGATGAAGGCGATCTTGTTGTCGTTCTGCCAGGGCACGTAATCGGACGGGCCGATATGGATGTTCTCTTTCTCCATCCGCTTTTTGGTGACGGCCTGGACCGCCTCTGTCTTGGAGGTTTTCTTGGAGGCCAGACGGTCCTGGTTCTTCATGTTCAGGAAGTCTGTATTACCGCCGGTATTGAGCTGGTAGGTGTGCAGCAGCTTGACGCCACGCTTAGCGAACAGGTCCGTCAGCACGCGGTGGGTGATGGTGGCGCCGACCTGGGATTTGATGTCATCACCGATGATCGGCAGATTGGCGGCGGCGAACCGATCCGCGTAGACTTTATCGCTGGCGATAAAAACCGGCATATTGTTGACGAAACCGCAGCCAGCTTCCAGCGCGCAATCCGCATAGAAGCGCGCGGCCTGCTCGGACCCAACAGGCATGTAGTTCAGCAGCACGTCGGCCTTGGTGGCCTTGAGTTCGGCGACGATCTCAGCCTTGGTCAGCTCCTGGGCCGAGGACCGCACGAAGGTCCGGTCCTCGTCGTAATTGGCCATATGCTCGGAAATACCGTCCAGCACCTGACCCATTTTCACGGTCACGCCCATCTCCGGGACGTTTGGCTCGAACACCTTGGTGCAGTTGGGCTTGGCGAAGATGGCGCGGCTGACATCCTGGCCGACCTTGCGGGCATCCACGTCGAACGCGGCAACCACGCTGATATCGTTCGGCTGGTAGCCGCCGATCTCGGTATGCATCAGGCCCACCACACCCTCGGCGCAACGCTCCGGCGTGTAATAATAAATTCCCTGGATCAGGGAGCTGGCACAATTGCCAATGCCAGCAATCGCGATGCGGATGCCGCCATTCTTTGCCATAATCAACCTCGTCTCTCGCTAAAATCTGCCAGGGAGCAGGACGCCATCATACGCGCCAGGACCAGACACATAGGCGCAACCCAGCTACGACAGGGGGGCTGCCAAATGAGCGGACCAATCCGGGATTTATCTCCGTACCTCAACCCTGAAACCAAAAGCCTCCTGCCGCTTGCAACCCTGCCGGAAAACGGCACCAGAGCCCCCGCTTTCACGGAAAAGCGTCCAGACGGACTGCGGGCAATCAGGATGAATCCGAACTCTGCGCGGTAAGTAATCCAGGGTCCTACCGCTTTCCAACTTGTGTCGCAAGTATGACATAGATGTAAGCGACGGAAGTTTCTTCAACCCATCTCAGGCAAAAGCGCGCACACTAGGGCGCTGTAGAGTTGAGTCTGGCGGTGGGCGCGGACGTAATCAGGGCTGATCCGGGCCACATAGGGCTTGGTGCGGACCGAGCCGTACCAATGCGCCACTCTTGTTTGCGGGCTGAGCACCCGGCCCACCGCGGCCGGGGCGTTACGGCACGGGCGGAACCAATGTTCTGAGATTTCAGGTGGTAACGGGTAGAAACAGGCGGGCTGGTGGATCACCAGGCCCGGCATGGGCGCGGCATCCAGAAGCGTTTGGTAGAGGTCTGGCCCCAGCGCGTAGGGACTGGGGGTCTCATGGTCCGGCAGGGCCGCCATGGCGCGCAGCACGGCGACGAAAAGCGGCGCGCCGGGGACAGCACCCATCACGGCATTATTGACGGCGGACACATACCACCCCTCCACTGCACGGAAGGCCCGCCAGCCGCCAGGGGTGCGGCGCAGAGTCTTGCGCAACACATCCAACCCCAGATGCTTGCTCCAGACCAGCGGCGAACGGGACTGATACACCCAATGCGGCCAGACGATCCGCTCCGCGCCGATGAACTGAGAGGCGTTCAGCAGCGGGGCAAGCGGGGCGGTGGTGAGGGTGTCAACATCCATATAAACGCCGCCCTCGGCATAAAGGATGGCTGCGCGCAGCAAATCCGCGCGCTGCACCGGGCTTTGCAGCCGGACATAAAGGCGGGTCAGCGCGTCATCCAGCTTCAGCGCTGCCTGTACGGGGGCCAGCAACGCTGGGGGCGAGAGACGCCTGAAGCGCACCCCTACCCTGGCCAAGGCGCGCGGCACCGGACCGTCGGCCAAGTCGTCCGTATGATGCAAAACCACCTCGCGCAGCCCGCTCTGAGCGGCGGCGGAGAGCAGCGCAAAGCCATGCGCCCACGCAAGCTCTGGGCCAATCCAGCAAAAATGCAGTATTCCGGGAACGGGCATGACAGAAAAGCAATCCAGCAATCGGCAAGAGACGGGCTTGAATCAGCCTGCTAGGCGGCACGGCGCCGCACTGTCAACCGCGCCATACGGCAAAGCCATTGCCATTCCCATGCGACTCTGTTAGCGCCAACCAATGACCGTCAATGGTAAATTCCAGGCAATATGACTGAGCCTACCCCGACTCACCATAATGGGCTGGTTAAGCGACTCGCTGATTTCACGACCATCGCCGAGGCCCTGGATTATGCCGCGCAAGGCCGAACCGGGCTGAATTTCTATTCTGGCAAGGGGGTTCTCACCGAAACCTTGCCTTATGCCACCCTGCGCGCGCAGGCGCTTCTGCTGGCCCGGCAGCTGCTGGGCACCGGGCTGCAGCCGGGAGACCGGGTGGGGCTGCTGGCAGAAAGCGATGGGGATTTCGCCCGCGCCTTTTTTGCCTGCCAATATGCCGGGCTGGTGCCCGCTCCCCTGCCCTTGCCCGCCGCTTTTGGCGGGAAAGAGGGATATATCTCCTTTCTGCGCCGGATGATCCAGGGCGCTGACGCCCATGCCGTGTTTGGCCCCGCCGTGCTGGCCGACTGGCTGGCCGAGGCGGTTGAAGGGCTGGAGCTGAAATGCGCCGGTGTGGTTTCCGCGCTGGACGGCGCGCCGATGGTGCCCGAGGCCGCCCTGCCCGCGCCGGAATCGCTGGCGTATCTGCAATTCTCCTCCGGCAGCACGCGCTTCCCGCTGGGGGTGGCGGTGACGCAGACGGCCTTTATGGCCAATGCCCATTACATGGCCAAATACGGCCTGCGGGTGAATGAGACCGACCGCTGCACAAGCTGGTTACCTTATTATCATGACATGGGGCTGGTCGGGTTTTTGCTGATGCCAATGGCCTGCCAGCTTTCAGTCGATATTCTGCCCACGCGGGAATTCGCGCGCCGGCCGCTGCTGTGGCTGCAGTTGATCACCCGTAATAAGGGCAGCATCTCGTTCAGCCCGTCTTTTGGCTACGAACTTTGTGCCCGGCGGGCGCGGACAGCCTCAACGGAGGGGATCGACCTGTCCTCCTGGCGGCGGGCCGGGATTGGTGGGGATATGATCCGCCCGGCGGTGCTGACGCGCTTTGCCGAGCGTTTTGCGGCCAATCTATTCCAGGAAACCGCGTTTATCCCCTGCTATGGCATGGCCGAGGCCACGCTGGCGCTGAGCTTTAGCCCGGATGGGCAAGGAGCGAGGGAAGACGCGGTGGATGGGCTCGTGCTGGAACGCGAGCATCGCGCCGTGCCCGCCAATGAGACCAGCAAGCGTACCCGGCATTTCGTGATTTGCGGCCAGATGCTCCCCGAACATGACGTGGAGGTGCGCGGCGCGGATGGCGCGCTGCTGGCCGAGCGCGAGGTAGGGCATATTTTCGTGCGCGGGCCGAGCCTGATGCTGGGCTATTTCGGCGCGCCGGAGGAAACCGCGCGCGTGCTCTCCGCCGAAGGCTGGCTGGATACGGGGGATCTTGGGTATCTGATCGACGGCCAACTGGTGATTACCGGGCGGGCGAAGGATCTGGTGATCGTGAATGGCCGCAATGTATGGCCACAGGATCTGGAATGGGCCGCCGAGGCGGAAGTGCCCAGCCTGCGCAGTGGGGATGTGGCGGTGTTCTCGGTGGATAATGGCGAGGATGAGGAGGTTGTTGTTCTCGTCCAGTGCCGTGTGACCGACCCCGCCGCGCGTGAGGCGCTGGCATTGGAGCTGACGCGGTTTTTCCGCGGGCGGCAAGGGCTGGAAACGCGCGTGGTGCTGGTGCCGCCGCATAGCCTGCCACAGACATCGTCCGGTAAGCTCAGCCGCTCCCGCGCCCGAATGATGTATCTGGACGGCGCGTTTCTACCCCGCGCCACCGCCACCGCCGCGGAATGAGCCCCTCCCCGCTGGCCGCCATAACCGGCGGAACGGGGTTTTTGGGGCTGCATCTGGTACCCGCCCTGGCACAAGCCGGGTTCCGGTTGCGACTGCTTGCCCGGCGTGACTTGGCACATCCGGCATTTAAGGACATTGCGTTTGAGAGCGTACGCGGCGCGCTGGAGGATGAAGCCGCCCTGGATGCGCTGGTGCGGGGCGCTGATGTGGTGATCCATGCCGCCGGGCTGACCAAGGCACGCGGGCGGGCGGCATTTTTGCGCGCCAACCGGGATGGCACAGAAGCTGTGGCCCATGCCGCGCGGCGCGGGGCGCCTGGGGCGCGGTTTCTGTTGGTTTCATCCCTGGCCGCGCGGGCACCGCGTCTTTCGAATTACGCGTTCAGCAAGGCTGAAGCGGAGGCTCGGACCCTGCGCATATTTGGCAATGCGGCGGCGCAGTGCGCAATTATTCGGCCGCCTGCGATCTATGGGCCGTGGGACCGGGATATCTTGCCGCTGATCCGGGCCAGCGCACGCGCGCTGACGCCGGTTCTGGGCAACGGCAGGGCGGCGGTGATTCATGCGCGCGATGCCGCTGGGGCAATTGCAGCGCTGGCGGGAGACAAATTCCGGCCGGGCTGCTTCACTTTGGCGGATGATACACCCGAGGGGTATGAGATGCGCGCCTTGATGGCGGCGGCGGCACAAGCCACGGGCGGACCGGGGCAGTTTATCCATTTACCTAAGGCGCTGGTGCTCTCCGCCGGGTTTCTGGCCGGGGTGGTGGGCAGGCCACCAATCTTCACGCTAGGCAAGGCGCGGGAGCTGCTATACCCGGATTGGTCCGTCTCGCCCGAGGAGTTGCTACCCCGGGAGATTTATACGCCACGTATCTCCCTGGCGGCCGGGTTCGCAGAGACGGTGGCCTGGTACCGGCAGGCGGGCTGGATGAAATAGTCGCTCAGACCTCGAAACTTTCGGGCGGCACGGGAGACTTCACACTCATTGCGCTGCCGGCGGAAGCGGCCATGATGCAGAGCATGGCACCCCATTGCAGCAGGGTCAGACTCTCCCCCAGCACCACGAACCCCGCGAGCGCGGCGATGGCGGGGGCAGCACTGAGTAGAATGGAAAAGGCTCGAGAAGAGAGACGCTTCATCGCCTCCATCTCCAGCGAGTAAGGCACGGCGCTGGAGAGCAGCGCCACCGCCAAAGCGAGCCCCAGCTCCCACGGACGCAGGGCGGAAAAATGCAGAACCGAGATGCCGAGCGGCGCCACGATAAGGGCGGCCACAGCCATGCCCCAACTCACGGCATCCGCGCCCAGCTTACCGGCAACACGTTTGCCGGAGACGATGTAAAGTGCCCAGCACAAAGCTGCCCCCAGCGCGAAGGCGATGCCCACTGGGTTCAGCTTGCTATGCACATGCAAGGGTAGCAGCAGCGCCAAGCCGGCAGCCACCAGGGCCAGCCACCAAAAGTCCCGCGGGCGGCGGGAGTTGAGCAGCACGATGACCAGCGGCCCGGTGACTTCAATACCCACCGCAATGCCTATGGGGATCCGCAGAAACGCCTGGTAGATAAACAAATTCATACCCGCCAGCATGGTGCCGTACAGAATCAAGGCTGGGCGTGTGGCACCGGGAGGCACACGGCGCCAGGGGCGGCGCAGCATGGCCAGCAGGCAGGCTGCGAACACTACGCGCAGGGCCGTTACCCCCAGCGGATTGATCTCCGCGAACAAGAGCTTCGCGCAGGCTGCGCCGAGATTGACTGAAATCTGCGAGGCCAGCACCGCGCCCAGCCCCGCCAGTGTGGCACTGGGGCGCTTCATGCGCTGGCTTACAACCCAGCTTCAAACACGCGGTAGGTTTTATACGGCTTGGCGTCCAGGCTCTCGATCATGCGACGCATGGGCATGTTGTCTTCAAGAATCCAGGACAGCTCGATATGGGTGTAGCCCATTTTCAGCCCTTCGCGGCGGACCATGTCGATCATCAGATAGGGCAGCAGACTGCCGATCATGTCCTTGGCAGCGGCGCGGCGGACCCCCATCAGCGGCACGCGGGCGGTTTTGACACCCGCCACCTTCAGCCGCCAGAGCAGCTTGACCCAGCCGAAGGGAAGAATCTTGCCGTCCAGCCCATTGATGGCCTCATTCAAGTTGGGGAGGGCGATCATGAAGGCTACCGGCTCACCATTGCGCTCTACCAAGCTAGTCATACGCGGGTTGAGCAGCGGTTTCAGCGATTTGGCGAGATAATCCGTCTCGGTCTCGGTCAGCGGCACAAAGCCCCAATTATTCGCCCAGGCATCGTTGAAGATGGAGGTGACGTTCTTGATCTCCTCCTTGATGCGCTTCATGTCCAGGGGCCGCACGGTGATGCCCGATGGCAACTGGCGGGAGAGCAGGCGCTGCACGCTTTTCGGCAGATCGACGCGCATATCGTAGAGGTAAGCGATGACGTCCTTGGCCTTGACCATTCCTAGGGTCTCGATCTGCTGGGCGACGTAAGGCAGGTCGTGCGGCATCAGCAGCATGGGCGGCGTGTCGAACCCGTCGATCAACGCACCGGTTTCCTCGTTGATATTGAGGTTGAAGGGGCCCTGAATGGTCTTCATGCCGCGTTCGCGCAGCCAACTGGCGGCGGTTTCCAGCAAGACCCGGAACAGTTCGGGGTCGTTCTCGGCGGCGAGCATGCCGAACAGGCCCGGCGCCTCGGGGTTTAAAGAGAGGGCCAGCTTGTCGATCTGCGCGGATACGCGGCCGACATCACGGCCGTCGCGCACCGCCAGCCAGAATTGAACCTCGGCATGGCCGAAGAACGGATTTTTGGGGCTGAGCGCTTCCTCACGCTCCATATGCAATGGCGCGATGTAAGACGGGTCGTCCTTATGCAGCCGCTCCGGCAGGAGGATAAAGCGTTTGAGGAGTTTCTTGTCCGTGACGGGAACGATCTGGATATTGCTCATCAGTGGGCTCGCCTGACCTGGTCTTCCATCGCAGTGGGCGGCTTGTCGCGAGGGGGGGTGCCAGTCAGCTCCATCACCCAGGGATAGCGCTTGGCTTCCTCAAGATCGTAACCGAGATTGAATACGGTCGGGCTTTTTGGGCAGTCCTTGGAATTAGGGATGTAGGATTGAAACAGCACATCCGGCAGGAAGGAAACGATGCCGTAATTCACTTGCTCATTCTGGAAATGATGCAGCAGGTGGTCGCGCTTGAGCTTCTGCACGAAGCGGTTTTTCGGCTTATAGTTCAAGTGCTGGATGCAGTGGAAAAATTCATACACGCAGGTGGTGACAAGCGCCGTGCAAAAGCCCGTGGCCGCCCCTGCCCAGCCGCCCAGCGCATAGCCGATGGGGCCGGTGATGAGCGCCATGGTGGGGATGGTGTTCAGCGGCGAGCCGAACAGTACTTCCAGCTTATGCGGGTCTTGGTGATGGTCGAAATGGATGCGCTTCCAGAGCGCGCTACTCCAGCGCATACGGTACAGCCAGCGCCCATGCAGCACGAAACGGTGCAGCGCGTACCAGACCAGCGGGTACACAACCAACACCGCCAGAATGGGCAACACCGCCTGAGGCCAGTGCCGCACGGCCAGCCCCGCATACACACCCGAGACCAGCGCCAGAGCGGCATATAGATTGATGGCCGGATAGGTGAGATACGCCGCCCACAGATCGGACAGCGTCATTTTACCCAGATCATAGGAGCGGCCATGCCATGCCCGGCCCCAAACAAGTTTTTTTGCCATACCTTGTTCCGCTCATGCTCAAGGAAATGATTGAAAACCGAGGAAAACAGAGAGTTTCCGCAAGCGTTCAGTGCATAGCATGGGGGCTTTGGCGCTGGCAAACAAGGCTCAACCTCGCCCCCGCAGCCGGGCAAAGGCCGCATGGTGCCAGCGTACGGCGGCGGCGTGGGGCACGGGGGTGCCGCGCATGCGCTCCCGCCTCAAAGTGAGCAGGCCGGAACCAACGATCAGCGATGCCCCCACCAGCGTGACACCATCCACTCCGTTATCAAAGATGAGATAACCAAGCAGAATGGCCCAGAGCATCTGGCTGTACTGGATGGGGCCGACATACGCCGCCGGGGCACGGGTGGTGGCGGACATCAGCAGCAGATTGGCCAGCGCCGCCAGCAGTCCATAGCTGGCCAGCAGACCCCATTGAGCTTCATCCGGCCAGCGAAAATTAGGCAGCATCAGCAGACCGGGAATCACGATAACGCCCAACGTGCCCGCACCGAACAAAGAGATCCGCTTGTCGTGCCCGCCCGCCGCGCGGAAGGAGATCACTGAGACTGCACCACCAACCCCCGCGAACAACGCCCCCACCTGACCGATGGAAAACGGGGTATAGCCCGGCCGTAGCACCACCAACACGCCCGCGAAACCGATAATGACCGCCGCCCAACGCCAGGGGCCGATCCGTTCTTTCAGGAACAACAACGACATCAGCGTGACGAAAGAGGGCTGCAGGAAGATGAGCGCGAAGGCATCGGCCATCGGCAGATGGGTGAAGGCGGTGACGCTACCGATGACTCCGAAGGCCAAAGCGAAAAACCGCAACAGCCAAAGCTTGCGGCTTTTCGTGGTAAACACATCCAGCAGCTTGTCGTCCGGCCCAAGCAGCGCGGGAAACACGATAAGCGCGAACACGCCGCCGAAAAACGCGGATTCATAAGGCGGCAACGCGCCTTTAATGAGCTTCACGCTGGCGTCGCTGAAAGAGAATGCCGCGAAGGACAGAATGGCGAATAAAACGCCCTTGAGCGTCTGGTCTTTCAGAGGAGCTGGCAGGGCTGTCATTCTAAGGCCGGCTTGTGAGGGGTTACAGGCAACACCACAAGTCCGTGCCGCGCATGGCAGCAGCTTCGTTTATGGCTTGGGCACCCAGATACTGACCGTAGCTGTTTGCAGGGCGGGGCGATAGTCCTGCCGCAAAGCGGCAAGAAAAGCGGGTGGGAATTGCGCCCGGTTCACAGGCTCGGGCTTGTTGGTGATGCCGATTTCCACCGCGCGCAGGCGGCGCTGGATGAGCAAAGGCAGAATGGCGCGCTCCGACAGGCGGCCAATACTTATCTGGCTTTGCACGAAATAGGTCTCAAAGGCCGAACGATGACCGGCCCGCGCGCAGAGCAGCAGATTTTCACAAACCACCGGCCCAGGCAGGGGCTTCAGAAAGGCTACACCCGCCGCGAAATCCACCTGTGCCGGGGGCAGGGCAAAATCCTCGCGCAAGGCGGCGATGAAGTGCTGCGGCGCCCAGACCAGAGGAAAGAGAAGCAGCAGGCCGAGCCAAGCGCCACGGCGCTCCAGGCAAAAGGCCATGGCCAGTACGGCGCTGAGCAGCACAGCCTCAAAAAACACGTTCCGGCCGACGCCGTCGCCGCCGGAAAAGATGAGACCCAGCGCATTGGCGGCTAGCCAGGCGAGGCTGAACGGCCAAGCGTCCGGCTGCTGACGATGCCGCCAGCACCAGCCGCCCGCCAGACACAGCACCGGCAGAAACACCAGCAGATAATCCCCACTCTGGGAAAGCGCGTCCCGCCAGAGGTACGCACGCGGCGCCAGCATGTTGGCGAAGAAATACGGACCGTCCACCCGGTAGGAGAGCAACAGCAGCAGCCCGCCGCTCACCGCTCCCGCCGCCAGCCAGTGCAACAAATCCCGCCAGCGCTTCTGGCAGAGAAGGGCCAGCCCGGCGCCGCAGGGCAAGGCCACCAAATTCTGTTTGGTAAACAGCGCCAGCACGAACAGCACAGCCGAAAGCCACAGCCCGTCCCTGCCCTGGTGCCGGACAAACAGCCAGAAGCCCGCCGCCTCGAACACCATGGCGAGTAATTGCGGGTCGTCCACGGCGATGCGGCTGGGCATCCAGACAGCCAGCCAGAGCGCGAACAGTCCCCCCGCGAACAGCCTGGCGGACCAGTCCGGCGTGAAGCCGCGCAGCAATCCGGCCACGATTCCGCCCAGAACCAGCACGGAGAGCAAAGCCAGGATCCGCCCGGCGAAAAGCGGGTCGGCGCCCCAGCCCATCAGCCAAGCGATGAGATGGAACGACAAAAACGGATAATTGGTGAAGGAAAGCCCCGGCGGGTGGCCGTAAAGCGGGACGCCACGGGCGGCCATCACGGCGCGCGCCACGTTCCAGCCTTCATTAGCGTTCAACTGCACCAGGGCCAGGCTGCGCCAGAACAGCGGGAGATAGAAAAGAAGCGTCAAAAGCCCCAGCAACAGGGCGGAACGTATCCAGCGGAGCGAAGGCGCGGCGTGCATGGGGTGTGCCTTTTGCAGCTTTTTAACCCGGACCGCACCAAAAACTTCTGTTCTTAGAGCCTTAAACGCAAAGAAACGGCGGCCCGGACAAGGTCAGGCCGCCGCCAAGTTTAGAAAGTCGCGTTTCTGACGCCGCTTTTAGGCCGCGAACTGGTTCATGGTGTTGTGCGTGCCGCCAGCCTTCAGCGCCGCCTCACCCGCGAAATACTCCTTGTGGTCGTCGCCCATGTCGGATCCGGCCATGTTCTGGTGCTTCACGCAGGCGATCCCCTGCCGAATTTCCTTACGCTGCACGCCGGCGACGTAGCCCAGCATACCCTGATCACCGAAATATTCCTTGGCCAGATTGTCCGTGGAAAGGGCCGCCGTGTGGTAGGTCGGTAGGGTGATGAGGTGGTGGAAGATGCCCGCGCGCTTCGCGGCATCACGCTGGAAGGTGCGGATCCTCTCATCAGCCTCGGTGGCTAGATCGGTTCCGTCATAATCGGCGCTCATCAGGCGTGCGCGATCATAAGCGGACACGTCCTTACCCTGCGCCTTCATCGCGTCATAGACCTGCTGGCGGAAATTCAGCGTCCAATTGAAGGACGGGGAGTTGTTGTAGGCCAGCTTGGCGTTCGGGATGACTTCGCGGATGCGGTCAACCATTGAAGCGATCTGCTCGATATGGGGCTTCTCGGTCTCGATCCAGAGCAGGTCGGCGCCGTTATTCAGCGCGTTGATGCAGTCCAGCACGCAGCGGTCCGCCCCGGTACCGGGACGGAACTGGTACAGGTTGGAGGGCAGACGCTTCGGACGCAGCAGCTTGCCATTGCGGGTAATCAGCACGTCGCCATTACCAACCTCGGAGGCATCGACCTCGTCGCAATCCAGAAATGAATTATACTGGTCGCCAATGTCGCCAGGCTCCTTGGAGAACGCGATCTGCTTGGTCAGGCCAGCGCCGAGGCTGTCCGTACGGGCAACGATCACGCCGTCCTCAACGCCCATTTCCATGAAGGCATAACGCAGCGCGCGGATCTTCTGGACGAAATCCTCGTGCGGAACGGTGACCTTGCCATCCTGGTGGCCGCACTGCTTCTCGTCGGAAACTTGGTTTTCGATCTGCAGGGCGCAGGCCCCGGCCTCGATCATCTTCTTGGCCAGCAGATAGGTCGCTTCCGCGTTGCCGAAGCCCGCGTCGATGTCCGCGATGATGGGAACGACATGGGTTTCGAAGTTGTCGATCTTGCTCTGGACCTCTTTCTGCTTGGCCAGATCGCCAGCGGCGCGGGCCGCGTCCAACTCACGGAACAGGCCGCCCAGCTCACGCGCATCGGCCTGACGCAGGAAGGTGTAGATCTCCTCGATCAGCTCCGGCACGGTGGTTTTCTCGTGCATGGACTGGTCGGGCAGCGGGCCGAACTCGGAGCGCAGGGCGGCAACCATCCAGCCGGAGAGGTAGATGTAGCGGCGCTTGGTGGTGCCGAAATGCTTCTTGATGGAGATCAGCTTCTGCTGTGCGATGAAGCCGTGCCAGCAGCCCAGGGACTGGGTGTAGTTCTCGGGATCGGCGTCATAGGCCGCCATGTCCTCACGCATGATCTTGGCGGTGTAGCGTGCAATGTCCAGTCCAGTGCGGAACCGGTTTTGCAACCGCATGCGGGCCACGGCTTCCGGGGAGATTCCATCCCAGGTGCCGCCCTTGGAGGCGATGAGTTCGCTCGTGCTACGAATGGTGTCTTGGTACGACATAGGGTATCTCCGCTAAACGTCCGGAAGGGTTGTTGCGGAAGTTTGACTACACCCCGTTTTGCAGCGCGTCAGAATGTTTTGTGAAAAAACACGGTAAATATGTAAAAATATGCACTCGCTTCGCAAATGCGGTGTAAAGCATTTACAAGCCCCATAAAATTAACCGAAGGGCAAGAGATCAGCTGGGCTATTGAGGTTCGTGAAGGGGTCGCGCGAGCTTGTAAAATGCACGGGTCGGGCCAAGCAGAGGGTGAGAGCATCGCGGACCTTGTACTTTGCATCGCGGTGCAGGAAATCTTCCAGCGCCGGCAGAAAACTTACCGGCCAAAGCGCCACCAGATGATGCTGGCGCCCCGCATATACCGCAACGGACGGGCCGGGTGACAGGTCAGCAACCAACGTGGCCGGGAAGAAAGGCGTATCCACCGGCATAGTGAGCAGAAACGTGGCGTTTACCCTCTTGGCCCAGGCGAGACCGGCCGCCACGCCCGCCAGCGGACCGCAGGCGGAAAAATCCGGCGCGTCAGGTAGCACAGGCAACCCAAATTTTATGAAGCGGGCCGGGTCGCCATTGGCGCTGATGGCAATGGGCGCGACTTGCGGGCGCAAAAGGTCCAGCACATGGGCGATGAGCGGGCGGCCGTGAAGCGGAACAAAGGCTTTATCCGCCCCGCCAAACCGCGTGGCCTTGCCGCCTGCAAGAATGAGCGCCGCGATGGTCATTTAAGGAAAAACCTGGGGCGAACGACGGGGATCGAACCCGCGACAACCGGTACCACAAACCGGCGCTCTACCAACTGAGCTACGTCCGCCATCCAGGGTGGGGCCAACTAGCGCGGTCAAGCCAGCGCCGTCAATGGTCTTGTGGCGGTCCAGCGTTCAAGACGCCGCAAAGCTTCCTCCAGAACCGGTATCTGCTTGCAGAACGCGAAGCGCACATAATGGCGCGGGGCCTCGTTAGCGTAAAAGGCCGAGACAGGAATCGCCGCCACACCTGCTTGCTCGGTAACCGCCCGGCAGAAGGCGACGTCATCACCCTCAAACCCCAAGGGCGAGAAATCCGCGGTGATAAAATAGCTGCCCGCAGCGGGGAGCGTGCTGAAACCCAGACGCCTCAGCCCGGCATCCAGCAGGTCGCGCTGGGACTGCAGCCCGCTCGCCAGAGCAGCGAAATAGGAATCCGGTTTGGCCAGACCAAACGCCACGGCGCGTTGCAGGTTGGGCGGGGTGGTGAAGGTAAGATTCTGGTGCGCCTTGGCCACCAGCCCCATCAGCACCGCGGGACCGGAAACATATCCCACTTTCCAGCCGGTGAGGGAAAAGGTTTTGCCGGCACTGCCAATCCGGAGGCTCCGCTCGTCCATGCCGGGCAGCGTGGCCAACGGCACATGTCGTGCGCCGGAGAAAACCAGATGCTCGTAAACCTCATCACAGACCGCATAAGCGTCATGCTGACGCAGCAGGTCCGCGATGAAGGCTAACTCTTCCTGCGTGAACACCTTGCCGGTGGGGTTCATGGGGGAATTCAACAGCAGCAGCTTGGTATTGGGACCAAAGGAGGCGGCCAGTTCGGCACGAGGCAGCTCCCAAAAAGGCGGTTGTAGCCGCACCAGCTTCGGCACCGCGCCCAGCAGCTTAACCACCGGCAGATATGTGTCATAAAGCGGTTCGATCAGAACCACCTCGTCGCCCGGATTGAGCAGCGCCATCAGGCTCGCGGTGATCGCCTCCGTGGCTCCGGACGTCACCACCACGCCGGATGCGGGGTCGATCTCAAGCCCGTAAAAGCGCCGATTCGCCGCCGACACGGCGTCACGCAACTCCGACAGACCGGTGAGCGGCGGGTATTGGTTACGGCCATCCAGCAACGCATCCGCCGCGGCGCGAACGATATCAGCCGGGCCTTCCGAATCCGGGAAGCCCTGGCCGAGATTGATGGCCCCGTGCTGGACCGCCAAAGCCGACATAACCGTGAAGATTGTGGTGCCGGTGGCAGAGAGCAAAGAATTGGCTGGTTTCAAGCGCGCAAAATCCTTAATCAGCCGCTGGTTTTTAGCCGCCCAAGACAAAGGCGGCAAGATTGCCTAATTTTTAGGCCGAAACAGCTACCCCTTGAGCAAAGTCGCGTTTTAGCCTTTGATCATTTTATCGCAACCATGGATCCGCGCGGAAAATCGTTCTGGCACGGCGCATGCAAGACGTGATTTGTCAGCCCATTGGCTGACGCGCGCTTGCCCACCGGCTGCCCGGGGCGGGGTTACGGGCGTGCTGTCCGACGAACACAAGGAGGACGCGTGGGCCCCGGGCCCTGCGTGAACCAGATGAAAAAGATCGAAGCGATCATCAAGCCGTTCAAGCTCGATGAAGTGAAGGAGGCGCTGCATGAGGTTGGTTTGCAGGGCATCACGGTCGTCGAGGCCAAGGGGTTTGGCCGTCAGAAAGGCCATACGGAGCTGTATCGTGGCGCCGAATATGTGGTCGATTTTCTGCCCAAGGTGAAAATCGAACTGGTCTGCGAGGATGGCGTGGTGGACCGCGCCGTCGAGGCGATCACCAATGCGGCGCGCACGGGCCGGATCGGCGATGGCAAGATCTTCATCTCCTCCATCGAAGAAGCCATCCGCATCCGTACCGGCGAAAAGGGCGAAGCGGCGGTTTAAGCAAGCATTGCCAAGATGCCCGGCATGTTTAACATGCCGGGCGCTACGCGTTTTTAAAGCGGGCGCATGGTGCGTGCCGCGGGCCTGAACGGGTATCATTATTCAATTACGGGGAAAGACCATGGCTAAGAAGGCCGAGGGCGGCGATGCCGTCGCCAAAGTTCTCAATCTGATCAAGGAAAACGGGGTCGAGTATGTCGATCTGCGTTTCACCGATCCCAAGGGCAAATGGCAGCATACCGCGCAGTATATCTCCACAGTCGATGAAGATTCGCTGAAGAACGGCTTCATGTTCGACGGCTCCTCCATCGCGGGCTGGAAGGCGATCAATGAGTCCGACATGATCCTGCAGCCGGATCTGGACAGCGCCGTGCTGGACCCGTTCTCAGCCAAGCCGAGCCTGATTCTGTTCTGCGACATTCTTGAGCCCGCCACCGGCCAGGGTTATGCTCGCGACCCGCGCTCCACCGCCAAGAAGGCCGAGGCTTATCTGAAATCCACCGGCATCGGGGATACCGCCTTCATCGGCGCTGAAGCTGAGTTCTTTGTATTCGACAGTGTGAAGTTCGGCACCGGCGGCAATTACGGCATCTACCAGCTCGACTCTATCGAAGGCCCCGGCTCCAACCTGAAGGACTACCCGGAAGGCAATATGGGTCATCGTCCGACGGTGAAAGGCGGTTATTTCCCCGTGCCGCCCGTGGATAGTGAATCCGACCTGCGCGCCGAGATGCTCTCCGCTATGGGCGAGATGGGCCTGCCGATCGAGAAGCATCACCATGAGGTGGCGCAGTCTCAGCACGAGCTCGGCACCAAGTTCAGCACGCTGACCACCATGGCCGACCAGATGCAGATTTATAAGTACTGCGTCCATAACGTCGCCCATTCCTACGGCAAAACCGCGACCTTCATGCCGAAGCCGATCTATGGCGATAATGGCTCAGGCATGCACACCCATCTGTCTATCTGGAAGTCCGGCAAGCCGCTGTTCGCGGGTAATGGCTATGCGGACCTGTCCGAGACCTGCCTGTACGCCATTGGCGGCATCATCAAGCATGCCAAGGCGATCAACGCATTCTCAAATCCGTCAACCAACTCCTATAAGCGCCTGATCCCTGGCTTCGAAGCCCCGGTGCTGCTGGCTTACTCTGCCCGCAACCGCTCGGCCTCCTGCCGTATTCCCTACACCACCAGCCCGAAGGCGAAGCGCGTTGAAGTCCGGTTTCCCGACCCGACCTGCAATCCGTACCTCTCCTTCTCCGCATTGCTGATGGCGGCGCTGGACGGCATCAAGAACAAGATCCACCCGGGCGACCCGATGGACAAGGATCTGTACGACCTGCCGCCGGAAGAGTTGAAGGACATCCCGACCGTTTGCGGCTCGCTGCGCGAAGCCCTGACCGCTCTGGAAGCCGACCACGAGTTCCTGCTGCAGGGCGATGTGTTCTCCAAGGAGCAGATCGAGTCCTATATCGAGCTGAAGTGGAAGGAAGTTTACAAGTTCGAGCACACCCCGCACCCGGTGGAGTTCGAAATGTACTACTCCGTCTAATCAGCGGATGGCTTACGGAAACGGCGCCTTCGGGCGCCGTTTTTGTTTCGAGACCGCCCATACCGACCCGATACGCTAAAACCGCGTCACGGGCTCTCTCCTTTGCATCGGGCACAGCCATACCGTCGCGCTGCACCAGGCTTGGCCTCATTAAACCGGCGGGGCGGAGAAGTTGTTTCTGTTTCTGAACGACCCACGCTACAAACCCGTTTTTTATGAAGAGCGGTTGCATCCGGCGATTCTAGGGCATCTCGGCAAGGCCGGGCCGCATGTCTCAATGCTGGGCGGCAATGACCATTCAATGATCGGGATGCTCAACCACGCCCGCCGGTTCGACTTCGTTTTGCCAGAAGCCCCGGCTCGACATGAATTTCATGACTTCCGATGGAAGAAATCAGCTCCGATCTGATCCAGTTTCTGGACATGCTGCGCCGGTGCAATCAAAACTATCAGATGATCCTCACGACCGCCCCGATACCTCTCGTGGCGACGGCGCGGACAGATGCGCATGTATTAGCAGCCACCTTCCACGCTAAATCCGTGCTGCGGGCGGCGGCTGAAGCTATGACCAGGGCGCGCCCTGGTGTGGCCTGTTTCCCGTCTGGCTAGATTATTATGAGCTGCGCTTTTGAAGACGGTAGCTACTTGGACCGGATAAGCAGGAAATAACGCCGGCGGGTATAGCACATGTGATGCGCGCCCTCGCTGAAACCTATGCCGGACGCCCGGACGTACCGCCCCAGTTCAGCCCTTGCCACTGGCTAAGCCCATACTGCGGAGACGGAAGCGCTGATGCGCGTACATTGTGACGAGTTGGCGCTGGACCAAGGCTAAACGCGGGCCAGCCTTTGCGATGACGCCATTGCCAGGAAGGGGCGCGGCCTATAAGTCGCCCACGCAGCCATGACCTACAGCATTAAGGAAATTTTCTACACCCTTCAGGGCGAGGGCCGGAATGCCGGTCGCGCGGCGGTGTTCTGCCGCTTTGCCGGGTGCAACCTCTGGACCGGGCGCGAAACGGATCGCCACACCGCAACGTGCCGCTTCTGCGATACGGATTTTGTGGGCACGGATGGTACGGGCGGCGGGCGCTTTGCTGATGCCGCCGACCTTGCCGCCGCTGTTGAGGCCGTATGGCCCGCTCGCGCGCAAGAGGCGCGGCTAGTGGTGCTGACCGGCGGCGAGCCGCTTTTGCAGGTGGATGCAGCGCTGATCGCCGCCCTGCACGCAGCGGGATTTGAAATCGCGGTGGAGACCAACGGTACCATTGCCCCGCCAGACGGGATCGACTGGCTCTGCGTCAGCCCTAAGGCTGGGGCAGCGCTGGCGGTGGAGAAAGGGGAAGAACTAAAGCTAGTCTTTCCGCAGGCGGGCGCGGAACCGGCTCAATTTGAGCATCTCGCCTTCCAGCATTTTTTACTGCAGCCAATGGACGGACCAGACCAAGCCGCCAATACTGAAAAGGCCGTGGCCTTCTGCATGGCCAACCCACTCTGGCGGCTTTCTTTGCAAACGCATAAATTCCTGGGAATCCGCTGATGTATGAACTCAGCAAGCAATTTATTTTCGATGCTGCGCACACGCTGGACCGGAAAATCGAAACCGAATCAAGCCGCCGCATCCATGGCCATACTTATCTGGCGGAAGTGACAATCCGCGGCACAGCCGACCCGGCCACCGGCATGGTGATGGATGTGGGGCTGCTGGGACGGCTGCTGGAATCCACACGCGACGCGCTGGACCACCATTTTCTGGACGATGTGCCAGACCTTGGCCATGCAACAATGGAAAATCTCTGCGCCTGGATCTGGCGGCGCCTTATCCCCGCTTGCCCAGCACTTTACCGCGTGACCATCTCGCGGGCCTCCAACCAGGACCGGTGCGCGTATTTTGGGCCGGAGGGAGATTGAGCATGGACCAGAACGCTGCCCTAGTGCTGTTTTCAGGCGGGCAGGATTCCGCCACGTGCCTCGCCTGGGCGCTCGCGCGTTTTGAACGTGTGGAGACGCTGGGCTTCGATTACGGGCAGCGCCACCGCGTGGAGTTGGATGTCCGTGCTCCGCTGCGCACGGACATTGCTAGCCTTACCCCCGATTGGACCGACAAGTTGGGGGAGGATCATATAATCGACCTCACCGTTCTGGGGCAGATCAGCGAAACCGCGCTGACCCAGAATGCCGCCATCGCCATGCAGGCGAATGGGTTGCCCAATACCTTCGTGCCGGGGCGGAATTTACTGTTCTTCACCTTCGCCGCCGCCATCGCGTACCGGCGCGGGATCAAACATATCATCACCGGCGTGTGCGAGACGGATTACTCCGGCTATCCGGACTGCCGGGACGATACGGTGAAGGCGCTGCAAGTGGCGCTGAATCTAGGCATGGAAAGCCGCTTTGTGCTGCATACGCCCCTCATGTGGATCGACAAGGCACAGACCTGGGCGCTGGCGCGGGACCTGGGCGGTGCAGCGCTGGTGGAGGCAATTCGCACAGGTTCGCACAGCTGCTACCAGGGGACTCGGGAGACGCTGCATCCCTGGGGTTATGGCTGTGGCACCTGCCCGGCCTGCGAGTTACGCGCCCAGGGGTGGGGTAGATTCCAGGCCAGCCCGGTTTAAGCCGCGGCGGCAAATCTCCCCTTGCCCTTTTTGACCTCCGGGCGTACATAGTCGCCAACAAATACCCGCTGTTTCACAGGGTGGCCTTAACGGGCCGCCTTTTTTATTGGATTTTACTTTTGTCTGAGAACCGCCCAACCCATACCGGCCTTGAAGGCCGCATCGCGGACATCATCATGGACCCGCTCGAAGCGCAGGGTTACGAGCTGGTGCGCGTGCAGGTGATGGGCACCGAAACACCGACAGTGCAGATTATGGCCGACCGGGCCGATGGCGCTGGCTTCACGCTGGATGATTGCGAGAAGGTCTCCCGCCTGCTCTCCGCCGTGCTGGACGTGGAAGACCCAATTGAAAGCGCCTGGACACTGGAGGTTTCCTCCGCTGGGATCGACCGGCCGCTAACCCGCACCAAGGATTTCAACAATTACGCCGGGTTCGACGCGCGGATTGAACTGAACTTTCCTGGTCCTGGCAACCGCAAACGCTTCACCGGCAAACTGGCTGGCGCCGATGCCGAAACCGCCCGGCTGGTGCTTGAAAATGGCGAGACCGTGGAACTGCCCCGCTCTGATATAAGAAAGGCCAAGCTCGTGCTGACTGACGCGCTGATCGCTTTCACCACCCAACCCAAAGTGACAAACTAGAGGATCGCATGGACACCTCCGTCAACCGCCCGGAATTGCTGCTCGTCGCCGACGCTGTGGCTCGGGAAAAGCAGATCGACCGCGAGGAAGTGCTGGAAGCGATGGAGCAGGCCATCCAAAAGGCAGGCCGCGCGAAATACGGGCATGAAAAAGACATCCGCGCCGTGATCGACCGCAAAAGCGGCGATGTGCGCCTCTCGCGCTGGACCGAGATTGTGGACACGGTGGAGACCGAGGACACGCAGATTGCCGTGGCCATCGCCAAGAAGTTCGCACCCGAGAAAGAGGTTGGCGATTTCATCGTGGACCCGCTGCCGCCGATCGATTTTGGCCGCATCGCCGCGCAGACCGCCAAGCAGGTGATCGTGCAGCGCGTGCGCGAATATGAGCGCGCCAAGCAGTTCAATGAGTTCAAAGACCGCGTGGGCGAGATCATCAACGGAGTTGTTAAGCGCACCGAGTACGGCAATCTGATGGTCGATCTCGGCCGGGCCGAGGCGCTGCTGCGCCGGGATGAATGCATCCCCCGTGAGAACCTGAAGAACGGCGACCGCGTGCGTGCTTACATCTTCGACGTGCGGGAAGAACCTCGTGGCCCGCAGATCTTCCTTTCGCGCACACACCCCGGCTTTTTGGCCAAACTGTTCGCGCAGGAAGTGCCTGAAATTTACGATGGCATCATCGAAATCAAGGCCGTGGCACGAGACCCCGGCTCCCGCGCCAAGATGGCCGTGATCTCTCGCGATGCCTCAATCGACCCCGTTGGCGCCTGCGTTGGTATGCGCGGCTCGCGCGTGCAGGCAGTGGTGGCCGAGCTGCAGGGCGAAAAGATTGACATCATCCCCTGGTCCCCGAACGTGGCAACCTTTGTGGTGAACGCTCTGGCCCCCGCTGAAGTCTCCAAGGTGGTGATGGATGAGGAAGCCGGACGGGTTGAAGTTGTGGTGCCGGATAGCCAACTCTCGCTGGCCATTGGCCGCCGTGGCCAGAATGTGCGACTCGCCTCTCAGCTCACCCGCTGGGATATCGACATTCTGACCGAGGCCGAGGAATCCGAGCGTCGCCAGGAAGAGTTCCGCCGCAAGACCGGCCTCTTTGTCGAGGCGTTGGATGTGGACGACATGATCGCCGGCCTGCTGGTGCAGGAAGGCTTCGAGACCGTCGATGATCTGGTGACAACTCCGCTCGAGGAAGTGGCCACCATCGAAGGCTTCGACGAGAACGTCGCCACCGAGCTTTCCCGCCGCGCCGCCACCTATCTGGAGCGTCAGGCGGCTGAACAGGAAGAAAAACGCGTGGCGTTGGGTGTGACCGATGACATTGCCGCCATTGAAGCTTTCTCCGCCAAGGACCTGATCACGCTGGGCGAGAAAGGCGTGAAGACTCTGGACGACCTGGCGGACCTCGCCGGAGATGAGCTAGTGGAGATTCTCGGCGATGACGTCATAAACGAGGAGCAGGCCAACGAGATCATCATGGCGGCCCGCGCGCACTGGTTTGAAGGAGAGGATGGCAACGCAGCCTGACCCAGAAACATTACCAGACGAACCGGAGCGCGGGCCGCTCCGGCGCTGCCTGATCAACAGGACACAAGGGCGCCGGGAGGAAATGCTGCGCTTTGTCGCCGCACCCAATGGTGCGCTGGTTTTCGACCCCGCTGCAACCCTGCCCGGACGCGGGATGTGGTTGAGTGCGGACGGTAATGTGATAGACTTGGCAATCCGGCGCGGCGTGTTTCCACGCGCCGCCCGGGCGCCGTTGAATGTGCCGCAGGACCTGCGGGACAAGGTGGAAGCCGCGCTGACCCAGCGGATAACAGAGCTGCTGGGGCTTGCACGGCGCAGCGGCGCGGCTATCTCCGGCTTCGAGAAGGCGCGGGAGTGGCTGCAGTCAGGCCGGGGCGGCGTAATCGTCCAGGCCGCCGACGGCAGCGCCGATGAGTGTGAGCGCTTTGCTGGCGGGCGGTCGATTCCCCGTGTGGCGGCGCTCTCCGCCGTCGCGCTGGGACGGATTTTCGGGCGGGAGCACACGGTACACGTGGTTGTGGCACCTGGGCGGCTGGCCGGAATGATCGAAATAGAAGCGCGGCGCCTGCGGGGTGTTGCGAAGGAAAGAGTAAGCGGGCAGTAAGCCCAGCAAACAAGGCCGGGGTCATATCCGGTCGCGATGAGAAGATTGGACCGAATTAGGCATGAGTGACGGCAACGACCAGAATGAAACCAAAGGCAGGCTCTCCCTGCGCCCCGCCGCGCGCGGGGAAGCCGGGCATACGGTCGATGCCGGGTCCGTGCGGCAGAGCTTCTCGCATGGCCGCTCAAAGGTCGTGCAGGTGGAAGTCCGCAAGAAGCGCGGTGGCCATGGCGGGGGCGCTGCACCCGCCGCCGCCGCCCCCTCTGCGCCCTCACCTAGCGCCGCCCTGTCGCTGCGCCCGCAAGGCGAGCAGCGCCCTGCGTCCTCCGGGCAGCGTTCGCGCGGTGGCGGCAACAATAGCCCCCAGCGCGCCCTGACCGCCGCCGAGCAGGCCACCCGCCAGCGCGTGCTGGCCGCAGCCGCCAAGGCCGAGGCCGAGCGCCGCGAGCAGGAGAAGATCTCCATCCTCTCCGCTGCCGAGGAAGCTCGCCGTCAGGCCGAGGAAGATGCCAAGCGCCAGGCTGAGGAAGAAGCCGCGCGCGCCAAGGCCGCCGAGGAAGAAGCCGCCGCCAAGGCCAAGGCTGACGCCGAAGCCGCCGCTAAGGCCAAGGCTGAGCCCCCTGCCGTCTCCGCCAAACCGGCGGCACCGGCCAAGGCGCCGCAACCCTCCCGCCCAGCCGCGCCCGCAGGCGCACGCCCGGCTGGTACACAGCCTGCCCGCCCCGCCGCGGGTGCCGCGCCACGCGCCACGCTGCAGCTTAAGCCTGGCGGCCGTACTGGCGAGGAAGAGGAAGAAGCAGCGCGCGGCCCACGCCGCCCGGCCAGCCCGGCCCCGCGCCGTGGCGCGCCCTCCGCGCCGCCCAAGAAGATTGGCGACGGCAACCGCCGTAGCGGGCGGATCGACGTGCAAGCCGCGATCGAGGGTGAGGACGAGAAAACCCGCTCCTTGGCCTCCGTGCGTCGCCAGCGTGAACGTGAGCGTCGACAGGCCGAGTTGGAACGTTTGCGCTCCGACGGCGTGAAGGTGGTACGCGACGTGATCCTGCCCGAGGTGATCACCGTGCAGGAACTCGCCAACCGTATGGCCGCCCCTGGCCGCGATGTTGTGCGTGCGCTGATGAAGATGGGGGTGATGGCCACCATCACCCAGGCCATCGACGCCGATACTGCCGAGCTGATCATCAACGAATTCGGCCACCGTGTCCGCCGTGTGTCCGATTCCGACGTGGAGCTGGGTCTGGAAGGTGCGGAGGACACGGAAGCGGACCTGCTGCCGCGCCCGCCGGTTGTTACCATCATGGGCCATGTCGACCACGGCAAGACCAGCCTGCTCGACGCGCTGCGCCATACGGACGTGGCGGCTGGCGAGGCGGGTGGCATTACCCAGCATATCGGCGCGTATCAGATCGCCCTGCCCTCCGGTCAGGCGATCACCTTCCTGGACACCCCAGGCCATGAAGCCTTTACCGCGATGCGCGCGCGCGGCGCGGCATCCACGGATATCGTGGTGCTGGTCGTTGCCGCAGATGACGGCGTGATGCCGCAGACCATTGAGGCAATTAAGCACGCCAAGGCTGCAAACGTGCCCATCATCGTGGCGATCAACAAGATCGACCGCCCCGGTGCGGACGCCAACCGCGTGCGCAACGAGCTGTTGCAGCATGAGATCGTGGTCGAGAGCATGAGCGGTGACACCATGGATGTCGAGGTTTCGGCGTTGAAGAAGCTGAACCTGGACAAGCTGGAAGAAGCCATCCTGCTGCAGGCCGAGATACTGGAGCTGAAGGCCAACCCGAACCGTTCCGCGGAAGGCGCGATCATCGAGTCCCGCCTGGATAAGGGCCGTGGCCCAGTGGCAACCGTGCTGGTGCAGAAAGGCACCCTGCATCAGGGCGATACCGTAGTGGCTGGCGCCCAGTGGGGCCGCGTGCGCGCCATGATCAACGACAAGGGCCAGCAGCTGAAGGAGGCTCTGCCCTCCCTGCCAGTGGAAATTCTGGGTCTTTCCGGTGCGCCGACGGCGGGCGAACCCTTCGTGGTCGTCGAAAACGAGCAGCGCGCCCGCGAGATCACCGAGTACCGCCAAGCCAAGCTGCGTGAGCGCCAGGCCGCCGCCCAGACCGCCCTGCGCGGCACGATGGAAGAGATGCTCGCCCGTATTCAGGCCGGTGCACAGAAGGAAGTCGCAGTCGTCATCAAAGCGGACGTGCAGGGCTCGGCCGAGGCGATCGGCGTGGTGCTCGGCAAGCTCGGGAACGAGGAAGTGCGGGTGCGCATCATCTATTCCGGTGTCGGCCAGATCACCGAGAGCGATGTACAGCTCGCCAAGGCGTCCGATGGTCTCATCATCGCCTTCAATGTCCGTGCCAATGTTCAGGCCCGCGAGCTGGCGCAGCGTGAAGACGTGGATATCCGCTACTACTCGATCATCTATGAGGTCGGTGACGACATCGAGAAGCTGGTCAAGGGCAAACTGGCACCAGTGCATCGTGAGAAGTTCCTGGGCTATGCAGAAATCCGCCAGGTGTTCAACATCACGAAGACCGGCAAGGTCGCGGGTTGTTATGTCACCGAGGGCGTGGTCAAGCGTGGCTGCGGCGTCCGCCTTCTGCGCGACAACGTTGTCATTCACCAGGGCGAGCTATCGCAGCTCAAGCGTTTCAAGGACGATGTGAAGGAAGTGGCACGCGGTTATGAGTGTGGCCTGTCCTTTGCTGGCTTCCAGGATCTGCGCGAAGGCGATGTGGTGGAGTGCTATGAAACAGAAATCGTCGCGCCCTGATCACGCGCATGGCGCTGGCCCCAGCCAGCGTCAACTCCGCGTTGGCGAGGAAATCCGGCATATCCTCTCGGATGTGCTGCTGCGCACAGAGTTTCATGACCCGGCGCTGGCGCGTGAGCATATCACCGTCTCCGAAGTCCGGATGTCCCCTGACCTCAAGCACGCGCTGGTTTTTACCACCGTGCTCGGCCAAAAGGATATCCGGCCGCTTCTGCCTGCATTGAAGCGCGTTTCACCGTTCCTGCGCGCGCAGATTGCCCCGCGCCTGGGGCTCCGCGTGACGCCGGAACTCAAATTCGTGGCCGATGAAGCGCTCGACGAGGCAACCAAGATCAACCAACTCCTGCACAGCCCGGAAGTGGCCCGGGATCTTGGATCAGACGAAGACTGACACGCCCCCGGCAACCAAGCTGATCACCAGCCCAGAGAGCGCGGCCAAACTGCTGCGCGCCGGGAAGCTGGTCGCGTTTGGGACTGAGACTGTTTACGGGCTGGGCGCGGATGCTACCAACGCGCAAGCCGTGGCGAGTATTTACGAGGCCAAGGGGCGCCCCAGCTTTAACCCTCTGATCTGCCACTTTGCCTCCGCCGCGGCCGCCTTCACGCATGTGCAACCAAACGCCCAGGCAGAAAAGCTGGCACAAAAATTCTGGCCTGGCCCGCTGACCCTAGTGCTAGCACGCAAGGCGGACTGCCCGGTGTCCCAACTGGCGGGGGCGGGCTTGCCGACTCTGGCCGTGCGTGTGCCCGCCCATCCACTCGCGCATGAACTGCTGAAGCTGACGGACCACCCCATCGCCGCCCCTTCCGCCAACCGATCAGGCCGCCTCTCCCCCACCAGCGCCGCGCATGTAATGGCGGATCTGAACGGACGCATTGCAGCTGTTCTGGACTCAGGCGCGTGTGAGGTGGGGCTGGAATCGACGGTTCTGGATCTGTCCGGCCCGATCCCTTGCCTGCTCCGCCCCGGCGGCATCACGGGTGAAATGCTGGAGGCGGAGATCGGCCCGCTAGCCAGCGCCACCACGCCAGGCACCGCCCCCGTGGCTCCAGGAATGCTGGCTTCGCATTACGCGCCTTCTCTGCCGGTGCGGCTGAATGTCACCGCCCCCGGGCCGGATGAAGCTTATCTCGCCTTTGGCCCCGCGCCCGAATCGCCTTTAGCGTTCCAGCTCTCCACTTCGCAAAACCTGACTGAAGCCGCAGCGCGTTTGTTTGAGGGGATGCATTGGCTGGACGAAAAGGCCAAGGCCCAAGGACTTTCAACCATCGCAGCCGCACCGATTCCCAGCACCGGGCTGGGGCTGGCAATCAATGATCGCCTGTCCCGCGCAGCCGCACCGAGGGGTAGCCCCCCTTGGCAAAATCATTCCCGCGCAATATCGAATAATTGTACTTTAAGGTACTTTTGATGTGGCAGAACAGGATAGGCGCTGACTTGGCTCCCGATTTCAACAAAACCCCCTCGTCAGCCATGTGGCAAGATTGTCACAAACGACCTGTTACATCACTCTAATTTATGTCGTAATTGCAGCCTAAACCTTTGGTCCGCCGCCCCATCCGGGGCCAGGCCCTTATCTGAGCCCATGAAACAGGAGGATTTCCTTTGGTAAAACCCTTGCGCAAGGCCGTGCTTCCGGTTGCCGGTCTAGGTACGCGCTTTCTTCCTGCCACCAAGGCTATGCCGAAGGAGATGCTTCCCGTCGTTGACAAGCCGCTGATCCAATACGCAGTGGATGAAGCCCGTGCTGCGGGCATCGACCAGTTCTGCATGGTCACGGGACGCGGCAAGACCGCGCTGATCGACCATTTCGACATTGCCTTTGAGCTGGAAGCCACACTGACCGAGCGCAACAAGCGCGAGGCGCTGGCCCTGCTGCGTGAAGAAGCGATGCCCCCCGGCGCCATCACCACCGTGCGTCAGCAAGTGCCGCTGGGACTGGGCCACGCCATCTGGTGCGCCCGCACCTTTATTGGCGACGACCCGTTCGCCATTCTGCTGCCGGATGATCTGGTGCTGAGCCAGACACCCTGCACCGAGCAGCTTGTTAAGGTCTATAACGAGACCGGCGGCAATGTGGTTGCCATCTCCGAGGTGCCGAAGGAACACACCAACCGCTACGGCATCCTGAAAACCGGCGCGATTAATGGTGACCGCGTTGAAGTCACCGGCCTAGTAGAGAAGCCCAAACCCGAGGAAGCGCCCTCCAACCTTTCCATCATTGGCCGCTATGTGCTGCTGCCGGAAGTCATTGCTTACCTCTCCCGCATGGAAGCAGGGGCCGGCAATGAAGTGCAACTGACAGACGCCATGGCCAAGATGATCGGCCACACCCCCTTCCACGGTCTGAAATTTGAAGGCCGCCGCTTCGATTGTGGCGACAAGGCAGGCTTTCTTGAGGCGCAGATCGCCTTTTCTCTCGCCCGGCCGGATCTTGGCCCCGCCGTGCGGGACTTCCTCAAGAAATATGTGAACGACTAACCCCTGATTTCCGAGAGGAATCGATGAGCTTTTCCCATGACTTCCCCGCCAGCAGCCTGCGGGAATATGATATTCGCGGCATCGTCGGCAAAACGCTGGGCGAGGCTGATGCCTTCGCCATTGGCCGCGTGTTCGGCACACTGGTGGCCGAGGCGGGCGGCAAAACCGTGGCGGTGGGGCGCGATGGCCGCCTCTCCTCTCCCGCCCTGTCCGAAGCTTTGATCAAGGGGCTGACGGCCTCCGGCATGGATGTGCTGGATGTTGGCCAGGGGCCAACGCCGATGCTCTATTTCGCCTCCTTCACAGAGCCCACGGATGGCGCGGTGATGGTGACAGGCAGCCACAACCCGTCGAACTATAACGGCTTTAAGATGATGCTGAAAAACAAGCCGTTCTTTGGCACCCAGATTCAAGATCTCGGCGCCCGCGCCGCCGCTGGCAAAGTGGTGCCGGAGAGCACGGGCAGCGTGGTGCAAAAAGACATCTCCGACGCTTATGTCGCGCGCCTGCTCAAAGACTGGGACGGCATCCGCACGCTGAAAGTTGTATGGGATAACGGCAATGGCGCGGCAGGCGACGTGTTGACCAAGCTGGTCGCCAAGCTGCCCGGCAAGCATGTGGTGCTGAACGGCAAGGTGGACGGCAACTTCCCCGCCCATCACCCGGACCCGACCGTACCAAAAAACCTGGAACAGCTCATTAAGGCCGTGAAGGCGGAAGGGGCAGATGTCGGCGTGGCCTTTGATGGCGATGCCGACCGTATCGGCCTCGTGGATAATGAGGGTCATATCCTGTTCGGTGACCAGTTCCTAATCCTGATGGCGCAGGACGTGCTGAAGGCGCATCCTGGTGCGACCATCATCGCGGATGTGAAGGCCAGCCAGGTACTGTTCGACGAAATCGCCAAGGCTGGCGGCACGCCGCTGATGTGGAAAACCGGCCACTCGCTCATCAAATCCAAGATGGCGGAGACCAAGGCCCCGCTGGCGGGCGAAATGTCCGGCCATATTTTCTATAACGACAAATGGTACGGGTTCGACGATGCGCTCTATGCCGCCGTGCGCGTGCTGGGCGTGATTGCCCGCCAGAAGGGCACGCTGGACGAATTCCGCGCCGCGCTGCCGCAGGTGCTCAACACCCCGGAACTGCGGTTCGACTGCCCGGAAGAACGCAAATTTACCGTGGTGTCGGAAGTTGCCGAACGGTTGCGGGAAAATGGCGCCAAAGTGTCCGACACTGACGGTGTGCGCGTGAATACCGAAGATGGCTGGTGGCTGCTGCGTGCCTCCAACACCCAGGCCGTGCTGGTGGCGCGGGCCGAGGGCAGCACACCGGCGGGGCTGGTGCGGCTGAAAGCGGCGCTCGCGGCTCAACTCGCCGCTTCCGGTCTGGCACCGGATTTCTCCGCCTCCTCAGCGGGGCATTAAAGCAAGATCTTTTGTTGGGTCATAAAAAGCCGCGTCTCCCATGGAGGCGCGGCTTTTTGAATCAGGCATGTTGCGGGAAGGGCAAACGCGGCAACCGGGCCTTCAGCTTGCCAATGCGCCCCACCCCGGCCAGGCGGCGGTCCAGGAAGGCCAGGGTTTTTTCCGAGTCCATTGAGCTATCGCTCAGCCAATAGAACAGGGTGGCGGACAGCACCGCGCCCAAAATCGCGCGCTTGCTGTACCAGGACATATCGGCGCTCTTATCCCCCGCCGCGAACCATACCGCATCCGCCATGCGGGCGATGATCTTCGCCAGACGCGGCGCATTGCCCGGCAGCACCAGCCACGCCATCGCGCGGCGCACTGCTTCTTTCTCGCCATCCATCAAAGCCAGCCGCTCGGCCACCGCCGCGCGCACCCGCGCGGTCAGGCCCGATTCGGCCATCTGCCCACGCCGGGCCGCGATCATGCGTTCATCGCCCAGCGTGAAGTAAGCCGCGATCATCTCAGCGCGCCCACCGGGAAACTCCAACTCCGCCTCAGACGGGTCCTGCCCCAGAGCGGAAAACGCCATCCGCAGCGATTTCACGGTCCAGCCATCGAACCCGGCATTTTGTGCCAGCGCGTCGATCAGCGCGGCCTTGGTCTCATCGATCATCACAAGAGCTCCTGACCATAACGATCCAACTCCTCATTATACCCGAACAGGCGGAAATCCTCCATGCGCATCGGGTACAGCACGCCCTCTAGATGATCGGTCTCATGCTGAACCACTCGCGCCGCGAAGCCGGTGAAGATTTCCTCGAACGCTTCGCCCTCCTGGCTTACACCGGCGAGGCGAATCGCCTTCCAGCGCGGCACTGCGGCGCGCAGGCCGGGAATCGAAAGGCAGCCCTCCCAGCCCAACTCCTTGCCCTCGCCCTCCAGCGGTGTGACCATGGGATTGATAACCGCGCGCAACGGCAGCGCTATTCCGCCTTCGGCCCGGCTGGCGGGCACATGAAACAAAAACAGCCGCAACGGCACATGCACCTGGGGTGCTGCCAGCCCCACCCCACCGGCATCCGCCAGCGTTTCCGCCATGGCGCCGATCAGCGCCTGGACCTCCGGCGCGTCAACATCCTCGACCACCGCCGCGGGGGCCAGTAAAACCGGGTGGCCCATGCGGGCAATTTTCAGAATCGACATATTTGCATGTTTGCCCCCTCAGATTTGGTTTGGCGAGCGGGGATTTTGTGCTATAGGCGCTCAGGTTTCGCGGGGACGGTCCTTTGGGCCGTGGTCCGCGTTTGTTTTTGGCAATCTATTTTGGAGTTGGCGACCAGGTGCAAGTTCTCGTCCGTGATAATAACGTCGATCAGGCGCTGAAGGCGCTCAAGAAGAAGCTGCAGCGCGAAGGCGTGTTCCGCGAGATGAAGCTCCGCCGCCATTATGAAAAGCCCTCCGAACGCCGTGCGCGTGAGGCGGCCGAGGCCGTGCGCCGCGCCCGCAAGATGGAGCGCAAGCGGGTCGAGCGCGAGGGTTTCTAAAGCCCTCGTCCCGCCGTCGGGCGGTTATCGCATCCAAATTGCCAGATAAAGCCGCGCGTGGTCTCCACGCCGCGGCTTTTGCTGATTAGCATTTCTGAATCACCAGCACATAGCTGCCATCCGGCTGCTCCAATAAATCCAGTGGCTCATGCCCCTGGTCCGCCGCCGCGCGGGGCACGTTGCGCACAGGGTCCTCCCCTTTCAGCTTCACCAGCAGAATTTGCCCTTCCTCCATTGCATCCAGCGCGAGACGGGTCCGCACGTAGGTCATTGGGCAAGTTTCCGCCGTAATATCTATAGCTTTGTCATGTTTCGGCAGCATGGTTAGCGTCATATCTGTACCTTTAAGGCTGGACCGGGCCAGCAGTTTAGGCCACAAGGCTCAACGATGGATATAAGCATCGAACGCCTGTGCATAGAGAACGGGCTGAAGATGACAGGTCCGCGCCGGGTGATTGCGCGGGTGTTGTCTGAGGCAACCGACCACCCGGATGTAGAGGAGCTGCACCGGCGGGCCAACCGTATCGACAACCGTATCTCTCTGGCTACGGTTTACCGCACAGTCCGCTTGCTGGAAGCCAAGGGCATTCTCTCCCGGCGTGATCTGGGCAGCCGCCGCGCGCGTTATGAGCCTAGCGGCGATGGCAACCATTTCCACCTAGTGGATAAGGAGACCGGAAATGTCATCGAATTCGAGACACCAGAGGTGGAAGACGCGCTGCGTATCATTGCCAGAACCCATGGGCTTGAGGTTGACGTGATCAAGATCGAGCTTTTTGGACGGCGGTCCGCTAAATGAACCAGAATATCGCCCAGAAATTACCGCATCTTACGCTGGGCAACGCCGCGCCGGGCTTTCTTGAACTGCGCACGGGGAATCTGGGCGTCCGCCTCGCTACCACCCAGGCCGAGTTGGAAGCCGCCCAGGCCCTGCGCTACCGCGTGTTCTATGAGGAACGCGGCGCCAAGCCGGACGAAGCCACTCTGGCCTCAAAGCGAGACCATGACACGTTCGACTCCATCGCGGATCATTTGCTGGTCGTGGATCACGACCTTGGTGAAGGGCCGGAAAGCGTGGTGGGCACCTACCGGCTCATCCGTCAGGAAGCCGCGGCGCAGATTGGGCATTTCTATTCCGAAGATGAGTACGACATCTCGGCCCTGAAAGGCTTTTCCGGCCGCAAGCTGGAGTTAGGGCGCAGCTGCACCGCCAGCGCATACCGCAACCGCAGCGTGATGCAGCTGCTCTGGCGCGGCATTGCCGCATATGTCTTTCACCATCAGATCGACATCATGTTCGGCTGCGCCTCGCTCTCCGGCACCAACCCGGATGAGCTGGCGGAGGAACTGACCTACCTCACCCTGCATCACCGCGCGCCCGCATCCATCCGCCCGCGCGCCCTACCGGAACGCTATGTGGAAATGTCCCGCCTGTCGCCGGAGGCGATCAACCCGAAACAGGCATTGATGCGCCTGCCGCCGCTGATAAAAGGCTATCTGAGGCTCGGCGGTGTTGTTGGAGATGGGGCGGTGATCGATAACCAGTTCAACACCACGGATATTGCCATCATCGTGCAAACGGACCTAGTGACCGAAAAATATTACCGCCATTACGAACGGGAATCCCGCTAAAAACGGGGACGGGAACCGGAGCCCCGGATAAACCGGGACTTGAAGGGATTAGACTATGGCCGAAGATGATCTGAACACGCCCGAATCGCTGTTGCCTTACGATGAATGGACGCAGGAAGCCCTGCGCCAAGTTGTGGTGAGCGCGCTCCGCCATGTGGCCAATGAAGGGCTGCCGGGCGGGCACCATTTCTACATCACCTTCAAAACCGAGTATCCGGGCGTGAACATCCCCGACCGGCTGAAGGCCCAGTACCCGGATGAGATGACCATTGTGCTGCAGCACCAGTTCCACTCTTTGATGGTGGATGAGGCCGGCACCTCCATGTCCGTGGGCCTCAGCTTCTCGGGCGTGCCGTCCACTCTGGTTATTCCCATCGCCGCCATCACCGGCTTTGCCGACCCGGAAGTGCGCTTCGGCCTACAATTCCATGTGGACGTGCCGGAGCCGGTGAAGGTGACTGATATTCCCGAGCCGCAGGGCGATGATGTGCCCGCGCGCCCCAATGACGGGCCCGCCGATGTGGTGAGCCTGGACGCTTTCCGCCGCCGTCAGAAAGACTGAAGAAACATGAACGCACCCCTGAAACGCAGCCCCGGTTTCAACTTCTCCCCCATGTTCCCGCTAGGCGAGGATGACACGAAGTACCGCAAGCTCGATATCGAAGGCGTGTCCACCATTGAGGTCGAGGGCAAGACCGTCCTGAAGATTACCGAAGGCGCGCTCTCCGAGCTGGCTTTCCAGGCTTATCACGACGTCTCCCACCTGCTGCGCCCGGCGCATCTGCAGCAGCTTGCCAATATCCTGAAAGACCCGGAGGCCAGCGAGAATGACCGCTATGTGGCCATGGAGTTTCTGAAGAACGCCACCATCGCCTCCAAGGGTATCCTACCGATGTGCCAGGATACCGGCACCGCCTTGATTTTCGGTAAGAAGGGCCAACGCGTGTGGGTTGAGGGCAATGAGGAGGAAGCGTTCTCCTGGGGGGTATCGCGCACCTATACTGAGACCAATCTGCGCTATTCGCAGATGGCGCCGCTTTCAATGTTCGAGGAAAAGAACACCGGCAATAACCTGCCCGTGCAGTTCGATATCATGGCTTCCCCCGGCGACTACCACGCGGATGAGTTCAATCTGCAATTCATCGCCAAGGGCGGCGGATCGGCCAATAAAACCTATCTGTTTCAGGAAACCCGGGCTGTGCTGACGCCGGAGAAGATCTATGCCTTCATCGAGGCGAAGATCAAAACCCTCGGCACCTCCGCCTGCCCGCCTTACCATCTGGCGATTGTTATCGGCGGCACCTCGGCGGAGCTGAACCTGAAGACGGTTAAGCTGGCCTCCACCAAATATTACGACAACCTGCCCACCAGCGGCGACGCCACCGGCCATGCCTTCCGTGACCTCGAGATGGAGCAGAAGGTGCTGGAGATCAGCCGCAAGATCGGCATCGGCGCGCAGTTTGGCGGCAAATATTTCTGTCACGACGTGCGCGTCATCCGCCTGCCCCGCCATGGCGCGTCCCTCCCCATCGGCATCGGCGTGTCCTGCTCGGCGGACCGGCAGATCAAGGCCAAGATCACGCCGGAAGGTGTGTTCCTGGAACAGTTGGAAACCAACCCGGCCAAATATCTGCCCGAGATCACGGACGAGCATCTGGGCGGCGATGTGGTCGCCATCGACCTCAACCGGCCGATGAAGGAGATTCTGGCGGAGCTCTCCAAACATCCGGTAAAAACCCGCGTGGCGCTCACCGGCACCATCGTGGTGGCGCGCGACATTGCCCACGCCAAGCTGCAGGAACGGCTGGACCGTGGCGAGGGCATGCCGGATTACATGAAGAATCACCCAGTTTATTACGCCGGCCCGGCCAAAACGCCGGATGGCATGCCAACCGGCAGCTTCGGCCCCACCACTGCCGGGCGTATGGACAGCTATGTGAACGCCTTCCAGGAAGCTGGCGGGTCCATGGTGATGCTGGCCAAGGGCAACCGCTCCAAGGCCGTGACAGAAGCCTGCCACAAGCATGGCGGCTTTTATCTCGGCTCCATCGGCGGCCCGGCTGCGGTGCTGGCGCAAAACAACATCAAGAAGGTCGAAGTTCTGGAATATCCCGAACTCGGCATGGAAGCCGTGTGGAAGATCGAGGTGAAGGACTTCCCGGCCTTCATCGTGGTTGACGACAAGGGTAACGACTTCTTCGCCGATCTCGCCTGAGACTATGAAATTCACTGTCGATCGTATCGATCATGTGGTGATGGTCTGCCGTGACCTGAACGTCACGGCAGGCTGGTATCAGCGCGTGCTAGGCATGGAGCGCGAGGAATATGGCGGCACGAACCGCACAGCCCTGCGTTTTGGCGCCCAGAAGATCAATCTGCACGAAGCCGGGCACGAGGTTGTGCCTCACGCCCAGGCCGCGCAACCCGGCACGCTGGATCTCTGCCTCGTGGTGGCGGTAGGGCCCGCTGATGTGGTGGCACAGCTCCATGCCTGCGGCGTGGCCATTGAGCGTGGGCCGGTTTCACGGATCGGGGCGTTGGGGGATATCACCTCCGTCTATTGCCGCGACCCCGACGGCAATCTGATCGAGCTGGCCTCTTATATGGACGACTGATGCAGCTTTCAGAATTTGGCTATGACTTGCCGCCGGAGCGGATTGCCACCGCCCCGGCGCGCCCGCGTGACGCCGCCCGGCTGCTGCATGTGGAAGCGGATGGGTTGCACGACCAGATCGTCCGCGACCTCCCTGCCCTTTTGCGCCCTGACGATTTGCTGGTGGTAAATGACACCAAGGTGATCCCCGCCCAGCTCACCGCCAGACGCGGCGACGCCAAAATCGGCATCACACTGGACCGGCGGCTGGATGACGGTAGCTGGCATGTGCTGCTGCGTAATTCCAAACGCGTGAAGCAGGGGGATGTGCTGGTGATCGACCCCGCTTTCTCCGCCGAGGTGGTAGAGCTGGAAGCTGGCGGCGCGGCGATCTTGCGCTTCACGGCGGATGATTTCCACGCGGCCCTGGAACGCTCCGGCGCGCTGGCGCTGCCGCCTTACATCGCCCGGCCCGAGGGCATTACCGCGCAGGACAAGACCGACTACCAGACCCTTTTCGCCGCGCATGAGGGCGCTGTCGCCGCGCCCACGGCGGGGCTGCATTTCACGCCGACGCTTCTGGCCGCCTTGCAGGCGCGTGGGGTCGAGATGGCGAAGGTCACGCTGCATGTGGGCGCTGGGACCTTCCTGCCGGTGCGGGTGGAACGGATTGAGGACCACAAGATGCATGCAGAGCGCGGCTACATTACTGAAGCCACCGCCGCGCGCATCAATGCCGCCAAGGCGGCGGGGCGACGGATCATCCCCATCGGCACCACCGCCCTGCGCCTGCTGGAATCCGCCGCGACGGACGCAGGCACACTAAAGCCATTTGATTCCGAAACGGATATTTTCATCTATCCCGGCTACCGCTTCAAAATCGCAGATGCGCTGTTCACCAACTTTCATCTGCCGCACTCCACGCTGCTGATGCTGGTGAGCGCCTTTGCCGGCACAAAGAGAATTAAGGCAGCCTACGCCCATGCCATCGCCAATGGCTACCGCTTCTATTCCTATGGCGATGCCTGCCTCTTGGAGCGCGCGGCCGGGTAATTCCGGCCCGCCCCTTGGGGTAAATAGTGTCAGCTGCCATATCTCCCAGGTGTTTGACCAAGGAGCGCGCTGATGACCCCTGCCCCGACCCTCCCTTTGCTGAACGGCGTGCAGATGCCCCAGCTTGGCCTGGGCACTTGGCCCATGAACGACGCCGAAGCCTCCACAGCCGTGCGCCAGGCGCTCTTGCTTGGCTACCGGTTGATCGACACGGCAGAAAATTACGGCAACGAGGCTGGGGTGGGGGAAGGCTTCCGCCAAAGCGGCATTCCCCGGCAGGAGATCTTCCTCACCACCAAGTTCAACCGCCAATGGCACAGCGAAACCGGGCCTCGCCACGCCGCTGAAGCCAGCCTGAAACGGCTCCAGATGGAGTATATCGACCTGCTGCTGATCCATTGGCCCAACCCAGATCAGGACCGTTATGTGGATGCCTTTGCCGCCATGGTGAAATTGCTGAAGGCCGGGCTGGTGCGTGCTATCGGCGTTTCCAACTTCAAGCCCGCCCATCTGGACAAACTGTTTGCCGCCGGGCTGGTACCACACGTGAATCAGATTCAGCTCAGCCCTTATCTGCGCCGGGATGGTGTGGTGGCGGTGCATCGCGCCAAAGGCATCGTAACGGAAAGCTGGAGCCCCCTCGGCCGTGGCGGAGATATTTTACTGGACCCCATCATCCAAAACATTGCCGTTGCGCATGGGAAAAAGCCAAGCCAGATCATCCTGCGCTGGCATGTACAATCCGGCTATGTCCCCACACCAAAATCAGCCAACCCCGACCTGCAGAAAGAGAATCTGGACGTGTTCGGGTTCAGCTTAACGGCGGACGAAATACAAGCGCTGAATGGGCTGAACAAGCCGGACATGACGATGCGGGATTCGGATGTGTTCGGGCACTGAGCCCAAGATGCTTAAAAAATGGTGTTAGAATCACACACCACTCCAAGCCGCATTTAACGTTTAGGCTGGACGGCCTAGCGTTTTCTCTGCCCACCGGCCGGCTTCAGCCACCACTAAATCATCGTCTCCCGCCAGCTTTGCCGCCACCGGCAATAGCGCTACATCCCCGCTATTTCCGATCGAAATCGCAACATTGCGCACAAACCTCTTCCGCCCAATTCTTTTGACCGGCGAGCCGGAAAATCTCTTTCGGAATGCCGCGTCATCCATCTGCGCCAATTCAGCCAATAGCGGTGCCGTCAAATCCTCCCGGGCAGCCAGCTTCACTTCACGTCCGGCTTCTGCAAATTTGTTCCAGGGGCACACCGCCAGACAATCATCGCAACCATAAATCCGGTTCCCGATGGCGGCACGGAATTCTTCCGGAATCGGACCGTTATGTTCGATGGTCAGGTAAGAAATACAGCGCCGCGCATCAAGCTGATACGGCGCGGGAAACGCCTGGGTGGGGCAAACGGTCTGGCAGGCGGTGCACCCGCCGCAATGGTCATGGGCTGGCGCATCGGGGTCCAGCATCAGCGTCGTATAGATTTCCCCTAGAAACAACCAGGAGCCATGACGGCGGGAGACGAGGTTGGTGTGCTTGCCTTGCCAGCCCAGTCCTGCTTGTTCGGCCAGAGGTTTTTCCATCACCGGGGCAGTGTCCACAAACACCTTTACTCCCGCACCGCACGTGGCGATGAATTGCGCCAGATGCTTCAGCTTGCCCTTAATGATGTCATGATAATCCCGGTTGCGGGCATAAACTGAAATATTCCCAACGTCCGGCCGGGCGAGATTATCCAGCGCACCGCCTTCCGGCGCGTAGGAAAACCCGAGAGAGATCACGCTCAACGCCTCTGGCCACAAAGCCTGCGGATGGGCGCGTTGCGCCACGCGCTCGGCCATCCAGCCCATCGTCCCGTGCCGCCCGTGGCTGAGAAAATCCTGCAGCTGGGCCAGCCTTTCCGGCGGCAGGCTAGCACATGTGAAGCCGGTGGCGGCAAAGCCCAACTCCGCCGCCTTCGCCGCGATCTGGGTTTTTAAATCAGCCCCGGCCACGGTACGGAGGCACCCCCTGATCGGGTATCCAGGCATCTTCCGGCGGCTTGCCAGTCTGCCAGAACACGTCGATGGGAATCCCGCCGCGCGGATACCAATACGCCCCCAGCCGCAGCCATTTCGGCGACAGTAAGTCCACCAGCCGCTCCGCGATCATTAAGGAACAAGCTTCATGAAACCCACCATGGTTACGGAAGGACTGCAAAAACAGTTTCAGCGATTTGCTTTCCACCAGCCACTCATCGGGGATGTAATCAATGACGATATGCCCGAAATCCGGCTGGCCGGTCATCGGGCAGAGGGAGGTGAATTCCGGACAGACAAAACGCACCATCGCGTTCTTGCCGCCAGTTTTGGCGGGCACGCGCTCCAGAACCGCTTCTTCCGGGCTGGCGGGCATTTCGGTCTTGGTGCCAAGCTGTTTCAGCTCGGCGTAACGGTCGTCTGTCATGCGTCTGGTCCTCTCTGCCAGTTCCCCCGCACATCGGCGCAATAGGCGTCATACTCCTTGTTCAAAATCGCCGCCCGCGCTCCCTGCATCACATTCTGATAATAAGTGAGGTTGTGGATGGTGAGCAGCATCGGCCCCAGCATCTCCTCGCAGCGGAAGAGATGATGCAGATAAGCCCGCGTATGGCGGGTGCAGCAGAGACAGGTGCAGTTTTCATCCAGCGGCCGCGAATCGTCCTGAAAACGGGCATTGCGCATGTTGAAGATGCCGTTGGAGGTAAAGGCCCGCGCAGTGCGCCCGGCACGGGTGGGCATCACGCAGTCAAACATATCCACCCCGCGCGCCACCGCGCCCAGCAAATCATCCGGCGTACCGACGCCCATCAGGTAACGAGGTTTTTGGGCGGGCAGGAAGTCCGTGCAGTAATCCAGCACCTCGAACATCACCGCCTGGCCTTCCCCCACGGCCAGCCCACCAATGGCGTAGCCTTCGAAATCGAGATCCACCAGGGCCGCGGCCGAGTGGCGACGCAGATCCTCATACACATTGCCCTGCATGATGCCGAACTGCCCATAGCCGGGGCGCTTCACAAACGCATCGCGCGAGCGCTTGGCCCAGCGGATGGAAAGCTCCATCGAGTCCATCGCCTCCTTATGGGTGGCGGGAAATTTGGTGCATTCATCCAACTGCATGGTAATGGTGGAATCAAGGAGGTGCTGAATCTCCGTGGAGCGCTCGGGCGTCAGCTCATAGGGCGTGCCGTCGATATGAGAACGGAACGTAACACCTTTCTCCTCCAGCTTGCGCAGCTTGGCGAGGGACATGATCTGGAACCCGCCGGAATCCGTGAGAATCGGGCCGGGCCAGTCCATCATCTTATGCAACCCACCCAGGCGCGCCACCCGTTCAGCGGTCGGCCGCAGCATGAGGTGGTAGGTGTTGCCAAGCACGATCTTCGCCCCCGTGGCGCGCACGGCATCCGCAGTCATGGCCTTCACCGTACCGGCGGTACCCACGGCCATGAAGGTAGGGGTCGGCACCTTGCCATGGGCCGTGGCGATCAACCCGGCGCGTGCCTGGCCATCCTGGCCCGCCAAGGTAAAGGAGAAATCTGGGGTGGTCATGAGCAGGAATTAGCCGGGTTGGCGCGGAAGTGCCAGAGAGCCCGCGCAAACTCAGTTATTGAAGGTCCGCGCGGGCAGACAGATCACGGCCCGCAGGCCCGGCTCGTTATCCTGCAAACTCAGCGTCCCGTTATGAAGCTGTGTTACCGCCGCCACCAGCGCCAGCCCCAGCCCCGAGCCCGCCGTATTCCGTGCCGCCTCCGCCCGGAAGAATCGCTCCGTCGCGCGCGAGCGATCTTTTTCGGCAATGCCGGGCCCCCGATCCGCCACAGTAATCTGCACCACATCATCCGCGAGTCTGGCAGTCAGGCTCACCTGCGTCTCCGGCCCCGAGAATTTCAATGCATTGTCCAGAAGATTCACCACCGCCTGCTGAATCAGCTCACGGTCTCCCACCACCGGCAAAGGTTGCTGAATGGCCGTATGCAGGGACAGCCCCTTTTCCTCCGCCACGGCGCTGTAAAGCTCGTCAATATCCGCTAGCACAGGCGCCAGATCAAACGGCGCGAACGCCGCCCGGCGGGACCCGGCCTCTATCTCCGAAATACGCAGCAGCGCCTGGAACACCGCCACGATACCGTCCAGATCCTGAATTGCGCGATCGATCGCGGCCTCCATTTCCTCTTTAGTGCTGGCATGCAGGGCCGCATCCTCCAGCCGGGCGCGGGCGCGTGTAACCGGTGTGCGCAAATCATGCGCGATGGCGTTGGACACTTGCCGTACACCGTCCATCAGTCGGGAAATCCGCTCCAGCATTTCATTGATGGTCAGCGCCAGCTCGTCAAACTCATCGCCCAGCCCGGTCACGGCCACGCGGCGTGAAATATCCCCGCGCGCAATGGCCATCGTGGTGATCGAGATATTTCTAATGGTCCGCTGAAACAAAGATCGGATCAGCACCGCCCCCAAAATGCCGAGCGCGATCATCAGACTCACCGCCCAGATCAGCCCGGCGCGCAGCACGTTGCGCAACTGCAAGCGGGCGCGGACATCCCGCCCCACCAGCAACTTCATCCCATCCGGCAGCGGCGTGACCTTCAGCAGCGCGATGGAGCTTACCCCCTGGCGGCGCACGGGCAGCTCGTACCAGACGTTCTCCTCGCTCAGCCCGACGGGCCATTGGTCCAGATTACCGATCAATATATTGCCATTCGAATCGACCAGAAGATAAATCCCATCCGGGTCGGAGGAGCTGGTCAGCCGGTCATGAATGGCCGATTCGAGCGATGTCAGGCCGCCAATCTCATAATGCTCCTCGAGCGTCTGGGCATCAGTATGGATGGCGTTCTGCACTTGGCGCTGCAACAGCCCCAGCGTTGAATACCAAAGTGCCACCGCCAGCAGAAACGCCGAAAGGCCGAACACCGTGCAGGGGTTACGCATGAAAGAAGCCGGTGAGCACTTGCTCCATGTAACGGTTATCCCAGGCGGCCATTTTGCGGCGCCCCTTGAGACTGGCCTTTGATGCCTGATGGCGGCGAACGAGGTTGATTGCGATCTTGCGAAGCAGGGAGAAGTTCTGGACGGCGTTGCGATCCCGGATCCGGCAGTGATCTTCGTTGAAGGTGACGTCGAGCACCCAGTGTAGGCTGTTCTCGATCTGCCAATGTTGACGGATCGCTTTCGCCAGGATTTCGGGTTGATCGTCGCTGCTGGACAGGAAGTAGCGGATTTCGGCTTCGATCTTGCCGGAT
>NZ_FQVJ01000041.1 GCF_900129125.1 Acidocella aminolytica 101 = DSM 11237
TGCCCCGGGGCGGGGCTCATCGTACAGCCCATCCAGACCATCGCGAGCAAACCGATTGCGCCACACGCCAGCGGTATGGGCGCAGACATTCAGCTTCGTCGCAATATCCTTGTTGGTTAGACCGTCCGCCGCGGCAAGCACGATGCGGGCACGTAATGCCAGCGACTGTGGCGCTCCATGCTTGCGGATCAGAGCCGTCAGGGCAGCTTCCTCAGCATCATCCAACATGACAGCAACCGCACGACCCTTCGACATCCTAGCCTCCCCAAGTTTAAGGTTTAGCCAGAATGTAGACTACTTTCCGATCAGGACACTAGAACCAGGCAGCCAGCCCATTACGGCATCTAGAGCCAAAGCCGGGGCGGCAGCATGTGACAGAATGTCCGTAATCCGCAAACGCAGATTACGGAACGCATTCGTGCTTCCTCCGCCATCCGGGCGTTACAACCGGCATAATCCCGGGGCTCAGAACGATTACTCATTTGATGGAGGTTCTGGCCCATGCCGAGCGAACGCCTGCCGAGTTATTGAATAAACAGGATTTTTAAAAACGAGTTGTCAGACGGAGATCAAAGAAATCTCCCGCGACATCGTTCCTGGTGGCAAAGCCATGGTTCCATACCGCGGTAAGGCCTAGACCGTTCTTGAACTGATACCCTACGATTGGTCCCACGCTGTAATTCGAAACCTTCGTATAGGGCACCGGAACGCCGTTTAGCGTATCGTTTGCCAACTGATTTTCCTGGCTGCCACCAACGCCAAGCGACCAGGCGCCGATGGTCTTCGTCACCGTATAGTCGGCTGAGAATTCGGTCGCGGAATGGTAACTCTCGCCATCATGGTTGGTGGAACCGACATTGACCGTGTAATGCGTGCCGATACTCACATCCCAGCCATTCCACAGCCAGCTCACCCCGAAATCCGGCTGCATTGTCGCGAAGGCATTGCCCGAGGGCGCTCCGCCATTGGTGACATGACCACGATAGAAATCGTTCATGGTCGATGAGGCGGTCGGCAAGAGCACCGTCAAGCCGATTTTCACATAGAGATTTTCGGGAAGTTTCCAGGACACCATACCCGGTACCAGCACCGTGTTATAGGTGCCGAGATTGCCGCCGCCACCGCCAAAGGCGTGCTGAAAAGGCTGGAAAGAGGTATAGTCAAATGGCTGGCCAATGGCGGCGGCATAATCGCCGCCCAGAAATTTCACGCCAGGAACCCAAAGCACAACAGGCACGATGACCAGCGCGGTAAGGTGACTGCCAGGCACCTTGTCCCCCGAGCCATAACCTTGCGCGGCGCCAAGCGGCTGCCCAAAGACGCTGTAGGACGCGTAATAAGTATCAAGCTCTCCATAAAACCCCGGAGGCGGCAAGGCGCCCGCCGGCAGTCCCTGGAAAACGCCACGCAAATACGGATCCCACAACTCCTCCGCCTTGGCGGGCGCAACGGAGAGCAGCGTCACCGCCGCCGTCGCCGCAAGACACAGAATCCCAGCGCCGGGCCGCATACGCGCCTGGCAGGCCTTGAACATCCCGTCTTTCATATTTTTCCCTTATCTTACTTTTTATGATGTGTGCATCTTGAGGAAAACCAACCCCATATCAGCTAACGAATAAATTTCTTGCTATATGCTTTTAAAAATGACCTTACGCGGACTGTTGACGGATACCGCCATCAACCGGGCGGCGCATGTTCCCCGTGATATCGCGCCGCCCCTGTTCGTTTTTTTACAACAACAAATCAACATCACCACGCCTGAAGCCAAAGCCCATCGCTTCGCCGATGATATCAAACCCTTCCTCCAACTTCGCACGCCCCTGCCCGCGCGCCCAATGCACCGGCCCGCCCATCCAGCGTGGAAAGCCATAGCCGTTCACCAACACGACATCGATGTCAGAAGCGCGCTGGGCGACTCCTTCCGCCAGCAGCAAGGCCGCCTCATTCGCCATCGTCATCAAGGCGCGGCGTTGAATTTCCTCCGGCGACAAATCGCGGCGGCGAATTCCGCGCTTTTCCGAAGCAGCGGCGATGATGGCGCGTACAGTCTGGTCTGTTTCCTTGGCGCGCTTGCCGCCATCATATGAGTAATAGCCTATATTGCTCTTGCGGCCGAAGCGGTCTTGTTCGCATAACGCTTCCAATACCGGGACATGACGTGCTCGCGGGTCGCGCCCGGCGGCGCGGGACTTACGCATGCGCCAGGCAATATCCAGCCCGGACATGTCCATAACCGCAAACGGCCCCATGGCGAAACCGAACGCTTCAAGCGCCTCATCCACCTGTTCCGGCCAGGCGCCATCCTCCAGCATGAACTCGCAGTGCGTACGATAGGCATTGTAGATGCGATTGCCGATAAAGCCGAAGCGGTTTTCACACATCACCGGTAATTTCTGTAGCCTTTTGCCCAACTCCATACCGGCTGAAAGCACATCTGGCGTGGTTTGCGCGCCTTGCACCACCTCAAGCAATTTCATGACATGCGCCGGGGAAAAGAAATGCAGCCCCAGAACATCCCGTGGACGACTGGTGGCGGCGGCGATCTGATCTATGTCGAGATAGGATGTGTTCGTCGCCAGCACGGCATGCGGCTTGGCATACGCGTCAAGCTGCCGGAATACCTCCTGTTTGACAGAAAGATCCTCATACACCGCCTCGATGATCAGATCCGCGGAGTCAATCTCTTGCCAGCCGTTAGCCAAAATCAAACGTTCGCGGGCGCGCTCCGCGCTACTGAAGCTGATCTTGCCCGCCTGCGCGCGTTCATCAAGCTGCCGCAGCAATCCGGCACCGGCCGCCGCCAGCAGCGCGGCATTCTGGTCCAGCAATATGAGCCAAAACCCAGCTTCCAGCACGCTAAGGGCAATGCCGGCCCCCATCGTGCCCGCGCCGATGACCGCAATCGTTTCAAGCTGACGCGGTTTCTGGCGTAGAGATTCCGGCAGGCGCACCGCCTCGCGTTCCGCGAAAAAGATATGGCGCAGCGCCGCCGCTTCTGGGCTTGCCCTCAGCGTCTCGAATGCGTGCCGCTCATGCTGCAACGCCTCGGCGAACGGCACTTCCGCTGCCTCCTTCACCGCGGCGATGGCGGCCCGCACGGCCGGGCGCCCCTTGCCCGTTTTCACCGCGGCCTGCGCCGCCGCCTCAACGGCGCTAGGCGCGTCCGCCGGCACTGTCCTGGCGCTCACCGGCCGCTTGGCGGAGGCAGGACCATGCAGCCAGGCAATGGCGGCTCCCGGCAGGTCGTCAGGCGCGATATCGTCCAATATGCCTTGCCGCAGCGCTTCGTCGGCCTTTAGCTTGGCGCCCGTTCCGATCAGCCTGATGGCGGCGGCCAGGCCGGTTAGACGGGGCAAGCGCTGGGTGCCGCCGGCTCCGGGAATGATGCCGAGCGTGACTTCCGGCAGCCCCACCACGGCCGAGGGCAAGGCGATCCGCGCATCGCACGCCAATGCCAACTCCAGGCCACCGCCAAGCGCCGCGCCGTTCAGCCCCGCCACGACCGGCTTCGGGCAAGCCTCCAGCACCGCCAGCACCTCCGGCAGAGTCGGCGCAGAAGCCGGCTTGCCGAACTCCCGTATATCCGCCCCGCCCACGAAGATATTGTCAGCGCCAAGCAACACGCCTCCACGCAATAACGCATCGCCCGCGAGCCGGGCCAAAGCCTCCATCAACCCCGCCCGCACCGTTCGCGACAATGCATTCACCGGCGGATGGTCGATGGTCATGAGCAGCACGCCATCGCGTACTGCAAGGTTCAGCACGCCCATGGCGCTCTCAAGACGATCTGTGGGTTGAACATGGAATGTCGCCCCTCTTAATGAGATTTCAGCAATTCACGGCCGATGATCAATTGCTGGATCTGCGTCGTACCCTCATAAAGCCGCAGCAGCCTGACATCGCGGTAGAACCGCTCCACCTTGTATTCATTGATATAGCCAGCGCCGCCATGAATCTGCACGCCACGGTCCGCGACGCGGCCAACCATCTCCGTGCAAAACAGCTTGGTGCAGGAGGCCTGCATGCTGATTTCCGGATCGCTCATATGAGGCGGCTTGAGATCGAACCGGCGGCTGACATCCTGCACCAGCGACCAGCCGGCTAGCATCTCCGCCTGCGAATCAGCCAACATGGCCTGAATAAGCTGAAACTCTCCAATCGCCTTGCCGAACTGCTTGCGCTCCCGCGCATAGGCCGTGCTTTCATGCAGAATGCGCTGGGCGATACCGCAGGACACGGCGGAAATATGCAGCCGCCCGCGGTCCAGAACCTTCATCGCCGTCTTGAAGCCCTGCCCCGGCACGCCGCCAATGATGGCGCTGGCGGGCACACGGACATTTTCCAGGATCACGTCGCAGGTCTTGGTTCCGCGCTGGCCCATCTTCTTATCCGTCTTGCCCAGCCGTAAGCCGGGCAGAGCCGCCGGAATGATGAAGGCGGACACGCCAGACGCTCCCGGCCCGCCCGTGCGCGCCATCAAGGTAAACGCGCCCGCGCGCGGAGCGTTGGTGATAAAGCGCTTGGTGCCGTTCAGCACATACTCATCCCCATCCGCCTCGGCACGGGTCTTCAGGGCCGCCGCGTCGGAGCCTGCATCCGGCTCCGTCAAGGCGAAGGACATGATCAACTCACCCGACGCCACACGCGGCAAAATTTCATGCTTCTGCGCCGGCGTGCCATCCATCAAAATGCCTTGCGAGCCGATACCGACATTCGTGCCAAACACGGAGCGGAATGCCAGGGCAGTGCGGCCCAGTTCAAACGCAACCTGGCATTCCTGGCTCATTGAAAGCCCTATGCCGCCATATTCCTCGGGGATGGAAAGGCCGAACAGGCCCAGCTCCTTCATCTCCTCGACAATATCCTGAGGAACCTCGTCATACTCCTCGACATGGTTTTCCGCCGGCACCAACCGCTCCTGAATGAAGCGGCGGATGGTGTCGAGCAGGATCGAAAAGGATTCTGAATCCAAAGCCATATTAGCCTCCTGGCAGATCAGCTATGGGTGAAATTCGGTGTGCGCTTCTGCAGGAAAGCCTGCATGCCCTCACGCGCGTCGGCACTGGCGAAGCGTGCGTACAGCGCGCGCCGCTCGAACAGGATGCCTTCTGTCAGACTGGTCTCGTAGGTGCGGTTCACCGCCTCCTTGATCGCCACCAGCGCGGGCGTTGAAAAGCTGGCGATCTTTTCAGCCAAAGCCAGAGCTTGCTCCAGCAGCGCCGCATCCGGCACCACACGGGAAACCAGGCCGTAGCGCTCAGCCTCCGCCGCATCCAGCATCCGGGCGGAGAGGCACATATCCATGGCCTTCGCCTTTCCTATGGCGTGCGCCATGCGTTGCGTGCCGCCAGCCCCAGGCAGCAAGGCCAGCTTGATCTCCGGCAAGCCGAACCGCGCCGATGCGGCGGCAATCACGATATCGCATGTCAGCGCCAACTCGCAGCCGCCGCCTAGCGCCACCCCCCCCACCGCCGCGATCACCGGCTTGCGCACCTGACGCAGCATTTCCCAGTTCCGGGTAATGAAGTTTTCAGACATGGCCCTGGCGCAGGTCATGTCCGCCATCTCAGAAATATCGGCGCCCGCCGCGAAAGCCTTTTCATTGCCTGTAACAATGATCGCGCCAACGTCAGGATCATTGTCAAACGCCAGCAGGGCCGAGCCTAATTGATCCATCAGCGCATTGTTCAACGCATTCATCTGCGCTGGACGGTTGAGCGTGATCAACCCAACGCGCCCTTCGATACGGGTCAGCACATCCATCATCTCAACTCCGCTCAGCCTTTGCCGATTCCTCGACCAGCCTTTGGCGCAATATGTTCCGAACCTTGAATTTCTGGATCTTGCCTGACGGAGTTGTCGGCATCGCCTCAAGAATTTCCAGCCGCTCCGGCACATATTGTATCGCCACCTGCAGGCCGCGCAGATAATCGGCGATATCCCGCAACGTCGGTGGGGCGTGCGCCTCATGCGGCACCACGAAGGCGCAGGCGCGTTCCCCCATGCGCGCATCGTCATAGCCGACGATGGCAACCGATGCGATGGCTGGATGTTGATAGAGCAGCGCTTCGATCTCGACGACGGGGATATTCTCTCCGCCCCGGATGATGACATCCTTGCTGCGCCCGGCGATGCGGATATAGCCGCGCTCATCCATGCGGGCGATGTCGCCGCTATCGAACCAGCCCTCCTCATCCATGGCGTTCAGATGCGCGCTCTTGAGATAGCCGCCGAAATTCGAACAGGAGCGCACGAACAACCTGCCTTCCACGCCGGGCGGCACGGGCTGATCCGTGTCGTCGAGAATTTTCACCTTCACGCCGGGCAGCGGCTTGCCATCCGTGTTCACTGCCCGCTCATCGTCATCTTCCGGCATGGTCAGCGTCACCGCGCCGTTCTCCGTCATGCCCCAGGCCGAAATGATCTTCGCCCCAAGAGTCTCTTGCGCCTGCGCCACCAACGGGCCGGGAATGGGCGCACCGGCGCAAAGGAAGCAGCGTAGAGTGGGCACCGGTTTGCCGCTTTCCTCAACCTCATGCGTGAGATCCATTAGGAACGGCGTGGACGCCATGGTGAAGCTGACAGACTCGGCACGGATCACCTCTGCCGCCTTCGGCGCCTGCCATATATCCTGCAAAACCGCTCTGGCCTGCAGGATAATCGGCATCATCAACCCGTACATAAAGCCGGTCTGATGCGCCATCGGCGAGGCCATCAAAATCGTGTCATTCGCGCCCAGGTGCAGCCGTGCCGCATATGCCTGGATATTGGAGATCAGCGTGTTCGCGCTATGCATCACCCCCTTGGGCTGACCTGTGGTGCCGGAGGTGAAAAGCAGCTGCGTGATATCATCGCCTCCGGGGCGATGGGTTGAAAGAATCGCCTGCGCATCTGGCGCCTTTTCCCATTCCGCCCCGCTCAACAGCGCCTCGAAACTATCCTCTCCATCCCCGCCCGCGACAATCACCCGCTCAAGCCTGTGGATTTCCGTCTGCAATCCCTTTGCCATCGCCTCATAATCAAACTTCCTGAATAATTTCGGCACGATGAACAGGCGCGTCTCGGCATAATCCAGCATGAAGCGCAGTTCGCGTTCACGAAAAATATGCATCAGCGGGTTCATCACCGCGCCGATCCGCGAACAGGCGAGATAAAGCAGGAAGAGCTCCCACGAGTTCGGCAACTGGCAGGCTACGACATCATTATGCCCGATCCCCAGCCTTGAAAGGCCAACCGCGATACGGTCCGCCATGACAGACAGCTCGGCATAGGTGAAGCGCCTGACGTCGCCTCTCTCAATCCTATAGGCGGTTAGGGCCAACTTCTCCGGGCAGAGGCGCACGGCATCGTCAAGCGCATCATTGATCGTCCGGTCAAGCCAGAATCCTCCGGCCACCATGGCATCGCGGCGCTGCTTCAGCAACACGGCATCGAACTGCATGGATCGTTTTCCTCGTTGGATTGATTATTATTGTTGCTCTAATTTTATATCGATACGGCTTTGCGGCCCGCCCTTGTCCGGGCTATGATTGTCTTCATGATTTGCGCCGTGCCATCGCCGATTTGAAAGCCCAGCACGTCGCGCAGACGCTGTTCCATCACGCCATGGTCGTATCCGCCGTGCCCGAAGCAGAGCAGGCATTGATGCACCACTTCATAAGCCAGCTTCGGCCCCCACCATTTGCACATTGCCGCCTCGGCGGTGTGTGGCAGATGGCGATCCTTCAGCCAAAGGGTCTGCAGGCACAGCAGGCGCGCCGCTTCCACCTGGGTGTCGAAATCCGCCAAGGGATGGGTAACGCCCTGGAAAGATGCAAGCGGCTTTCCAAATGCCTCACGCTGAGCGACATATGCCCACGCCTCCTCCAGCGCCACGCGTGCCACAGCAAGAACCTGCAGCCCGATCAGCGCGCGGGAGAAATCAAACCCCTGCATCACCTGCACGAAGCCCTTATTCTCGTCCCCCAAGCGGTGCCTGACCGGCACGCGCACATTTTCAAAAAAGACCGATCCGCGCCCGATGGCGCGCTGGCCGTGGCAATCGAACCGGTTGGTGGCGATGCCAGGGCTGTCCATTGGCACCAGCAGCGCCGTCACGCCATGCGCGCCGGCATCCACACTACCGGTGCGGCCGAACACCACGGCGGCATCAGCCTGGTCCGCAGCCGAGATAGAGGTTTTCTCGCCATTCAGCACATACTCGTCGCCATCCCGTTCGACGCGCAGGCGTAGATTCGCCGCATCCGAACCGCCACGTGGTTCCGTCAGCGCAATGGCAAACAGTACTTCTCCAGCCACCAGCTTTGCCAACCAGGGCCTCACAACGTCCGGCTCGCCGTGCTCGGCGAGAATCTGCCCGTTCAGAGAGGCCAGTAGGTTGATATAGGAAATTGATAGATCCGCCCGAGCAATCTCCTCATGGATCACCCCTGCGGCAATGCGGCTCATGCCCAGTCCGCCATATTCTTCCGGCAATTCCGGTGCGATGAACCCCATCGTTCCCATCTCGCGCATCAATTCGCGGTCCAGCACGCGGGTTTTGTCGCGCTCCAGAAATCTAGGCGCCACCCGCGCCTGGGCAAAGCGCCGGGCCTGATCGGCCAGCGCCTGCAACTCTTCGTCAATATACGGATTCATCTCGCTCTCCCGCTTATTTCACGAATTTTCGGAATTCGGGCTTGCGCTTCTCCTTCAGGGCGGTCACGCCCTCACGCGACTCTTCCGTATCGTAATAAAGCTTCAGCGCGTACATGCCCATGCCGGCGATACCGGCCTGATGCGCCGTGTCCATATTGAAACTGCGCTTGGCGATGGCGAGCGCGGTGGGTGAGCGTTCGCACAGCTCCTCGCCCCATTTCTGCACCTCTTCGTCAAGCTGCTCGTGCGGCACACAGAGATTGGCGAGCCCCATGGCTTCGGCCTCTTTACCAGAATAGCGGCGGCACATATACCAAATCTCGCGAGCTTTCTTCTCCCCCACCACGCGCGCCAGAAACGCCGTGCCATAGCCCGGATCCACCGAACCCATCTTCGGCCCCACTTGGCCGAAAATGGCCTTTTCTGAACAGATGGTCAGATCGCAGATCGTCGCCAGCACGTTGCCGCCGCCTATCGCATAGCCCTGCACACGGGCAATCACCGGCTTCGGCACATCTCGGATGGCGGTGTGCAGCTCTTCCATCGGCAGGCCGATCGTGCCGCGCCCATCGTAATTGCCATCATGCGCCGATTGATCGCCGCCGGTGCAAAACGCCCTCTCCCCCGCGCCCGCGAGAACGATCGCGCCAATGGATTTATCGTACCCCGCACGGTTCATCGCCTTGATGATCTCATCGCAGGTGGTTCCGCGAAACGCGTTCATCTTTTCAGAACGATTGATGATGATCCAGGCCACGCCGTTGCGGACTTCGTAAAGAATATCTTCGTAGCTCATGACGTTTCCCTTTTTGTCTTGTTAGCCATTCATGGTGAGGCCGCCTGAGACGCTCAGCACCTGCCCGGTTATGAATCCCGCATCGTCGGACCCAAAAAACACAATCGCCTTGGCCAGATCATCGGGCTTCCCCAGCCGGCCAAGCGGTATGGCGCGCGTGAATGCCTCGATGAGCTTTTCCGGGTTCGCAGCCCCTTCGGCCACGCCAGCCAGCAAGGCCGTATCCGTGGGGCCGGGGCAGACAACATTTAGCGTGATGCCGTGCCGCGCATGCTCACGGGCCAAAGTCTTGCTCAAGGCCACCAGCCCGCCCTTGCAAGCCGCATAGACAGCCTCGCCCGAGGAACCGACGCGCGCCGCATCGGACGCGATATTCACGATACGGCCATATTTGCGCGCCGCCATGCTGGGCAAAACGGCATGGTGCATATGCAGCGCACCAGTAAGGTTGATGGCGATCAGCTTTTCCCACTCCGCCGGCACGGTCTGCAGGAAAGGCTTGAACACATCCCACCCGGCATTATTCACCAGCACATCCACCGGGCCTAGCGTGGCTTCCACGGCAGCCACCGCCGTATCCACGGCGGCACGGTCCGTAATGTCGCACTTGAACGCCTGGGCCACACCGCCCTGCGCCATAATATCGGCGGCAACTTGTTCGGCCGCCTGCAGATTCATATCAAACACCGCGACCTTGGCGCCCCGCGCCCCGAACAACCGGCAAGTCGCGCCGCCTATCCCGCCGCCGCCGCCCGTTGCAATCACGATTTTGCTCTTAAGACTGTCCATATCCCGCCTCCGAAATAGCTCGGAACCATTTTGATTCAGCTATACGCCCGCCAAGATTATATGTCAATGTATTTACATAAAACAAACTCTCCCTCATCCATCCGCCCCAAAGACCAGGCGTCCTTGGGCTAAACGAGTGGACAATACGAATCATTTTACGCAATTTAAGGAGGAAAAAAATTGAACTCTTACCGGAATATGGCTGCTTTCATGTCCCCCAGCACCGAACAGAACATGGGCACGGCCCGCCTTGAGATGTCCAACCGGATTTTCTTCCGGCTCTATCAATGCGCCAATATGTTGCACAAAACCGGTTCCCGCGCCGTGCAGGAGGAGGGGCTTACAACCCAGCAATGGGCGATTATGGGGGCCCTCTCCCGCCCCAAATCTGCCAGCGGCATGGCCGTGATTGAACTGTCACAATATTTAATGGTCACACGGCAGAATTTGTCCGCAGTTCTGAAGCGCATGGAAAGCGCCGGGCATGTCGTCATCCAACCAGATGAGCGTGACCGCCGCTCACGGATCATTCAGATCACCCCTATGGGGCGAGAGATTTGGGAGAACAAAGCGCTTCCGAAAATCAGGGCTTACTATGAAGAAGCCCTGGATGAATTCTCTTTAGGTGACATGACCCATATATTACATTATATGATCAAGCTGCTTGAAAATATGAAAAAGATCGATGCACGCTCGGGGGTCCAGGATGAATAAATTTCAAGCCGCTTAAGGTGCAATTTGACTGAAGTAAACTCAAATACATCCTGACTTAGCTGATTCTGATGACAAGCTTGCCCATCCGCACCGGATCTTCCAAATGCTGGAAGGCTTGCGGTACTTCGGCGAACGAATAAGCCCGGTCAATCAGCGGGGTAAACTCACCAGCCTCCCAGGCCCGGACAAGCCGCCGGAACTCTTCCAGACTCCCCATAGTGGAGCCATGCACCGAAAGCTGCCTAACGAACAGCCTTTGAATATCGGCAGATGGGTGCGCGCCCGTGGTGGCGCCGCAGGTGATTAAATGTCCGCCTCGCGCCAGCATACGCAAGGAGAGCGGCCAAGTACGTTCCCCCACATTGTCGATGACAATATCAGCCCCTTCCTGGTCGGTAAGTTCTCCCAGGCGGTGCGGCACGTCCTCTACGCGGTAATCGATGGCATCAACCCCCAGGCTACGGAAATGCTCCAGCTTTTCTTCACCCGACGTGGTCACAATCACCCGCGCCCCAGCCATCCGCGCCAACTGCATGGCGGCATACCCTACCCCGCCGCCAGCACCTTGCACGGCAACCACCATGCCCGGCGTCACCTCGGTCTTTCCAAAAACCATGCGCCATGCGGTGAGATACGCAACCCCAAGGCACGCGGCCTGCTCCATGTTCACGCCATACCGCAATTTCACCAGAGACCGGGCCGGTACCACGACATACTCGGCAAAGGTGCCGTGCCTGTGTTCTCCCAAAATGCGCGCGGTCACGCACAAAGGCTGATTTCCGACCAAGCAGTGGCGACAATGACCGCAAAATTCGTAGGGGTACAAAATTACAGGGTCCCCTGAATTGAAGCCGGAGCCCTCAGGAGCCTCCACCACGCGACCAACGCCATCGACTCCCATGATCAAAGGCATTTCATGGCGGATTCCAGCGCCCGAATCACGCATATAGAGGTCAACGCGGTTCACCGTCGCTGCCACCATCTTCACCTTAGCCCATCCGGCTGGCGCCTCAGGCTCTGGCACATCCTCCCAAAAAACGCCAAGAGGCCCACGTTCTTTTAGTATGACGGCTTTCACCTTCACCTCCGGTCTTTATATGTAAATATATTTACGCAATACCTTGGCGCCGATGCAACTGAATTTGGAGGATTCGCCTACGCTGGACTTGCTTCGGAAAAGTGGAGTGTGAACGGCGGGCCAAAATCAGGCCACTTTGAGGCCCCTAATTCCACCTACTGAAGGCTGCATGTTGATTTGCGCTGAGATTTGGCTCTGACTCATACCAGCCCGCCTAAACAGTGACACACGCCCAATCTCGTTTTCCGATTGAGGTGATACGGTTTGGGTCTTTGACGAACCAGTTCCAGGCTGCTTTGCGGGCTTTGAGGATGTCGTCGTAGCTGTCCCAGACCCGCGCACACAGCATGTTCTGCCTCAGAAAGCTGTGAATCGGCATGGAATAAGGGCTCTGACGTAATTTTGATGTAATTACGTGATTGCTTGGTATTGAATTTGGTAAGGGAATCAATGCCATGAAGCGATTTCATCAAGCTTCGCTCGTGCCTGATGGATTTGCGATCGAAGGCATGGACACAACTGGCGCCACAATGGTGGCGACCGTCCGCGCCACGAGCGCGGCCAGCCAATGTCCGGCTTGCGGCGCCTCCATCAAGGAAATCGTCCTGCGGACAGGTCACAGCCGCAAGCTCGTCCGCAGCGTCATACGCGGTCAACGGACCGATGTCTTTCGCGTGCGGCAGAACTCGCTTGAGGCGCATTTGCCCTGGCTGGACGAGCAGAGGGCGGCCCCGGGCTGCGCAATGGCGCCGAACTCTGGCGGAAGCTCTAGAAGCTGGGCTTCCGGCGCAGCCTTCGGGTCGTCAGCGAATGGGCATCCCATCGCCGCCGATCAGAAAAAGCGGAAAATGCCTTGGCCATGCCCCGTCTGCCCGAACCATTGCACGCCTCATGACGATCGGCAGGGACACTCTCAGCAAAGCCGAGACGGTGACGATCGCCACGATCGAGACCGGCGTACCGTCGCTCGTCGAAGCCCGATAGATCGACGCCTTCCACAGCATGATCCGCAAGAAAAGCGCGAACGAACTGGCGCCATGGCTCGATCAGCACTCCAGTATGCATCGACCACTCTAGCCTGAAGCTAGTCGAGTTTCGCGCGCCCATACATCTGCCGCTTGATCAGTTTGAGGCGCATGATCTGTCCCTCTGTCTACAGTTCATAGTCGCATCAGCGAGAGTTTCGATACAGAATACCTACATAAAGCATTCAAATTTTATCGGATGATCAAAGGTTCGAGTCTTCTCCTGAAGCTCGGTTGATTTACTCCGGGACTCTTAGCCCCTCGCTGGGAACTTGAGCTTAGTTATGCGCACTGGCAAAAATTTTCAGTTTGTTGGCAACAGCTTGTATAACCCCCTCCCAATCGCCCCGCCTTGCCTGCCGGAACAACCGCGTTGATGGATACCAGGGCGTATCATGGCGGCTCATCAACCAGCGCCAATCGGGAATGAAGGGTAGCATGACCCATACTGGCCGTCCCAAAGCGCCCGCCAAATGCACCGGAGACGAGTCGACGGAGATCAGCAAATCCGCGACGGTGAGAATCGCTGCCGTGTCCTCAAAATCCCTAATCTCCTTCGCCAAGCACATCACTTTCATGCCCGCTGTCGCCGTGGCGGCCTCCGCCTCCGCTGGTCCCTTCTGCACGGCCAGAAACGTCGCCTGTGCCTCCGCGAGCGGCGCGAATTGTGTCAGCCGCATTGAACGGTTGGCATCATTGGGGTGCGTCGGCCGGCCCGCCCAGACCAGTGCGACTAATGGACGGGGTAAGCCCTGCAATCTCTCACGCCATAACGCCAGACGCTGGGGATCGGCTGTAAGATAGGGCATGGCGCCAGGCAGATCGCTCAGCTTCAGTCCCATTGCCATAGGCAGGCTCATCATCTCGCAATGACAATCAAAAGCCGGTGGCAAGCTGCCGTGGGCAACGATATCATCAAAGCCGCCCATGCGCCGTGCCAAAGGCAGGGCTTCACTGTTTATCTCCAGCACAACACGCCCTCGGCTGCGTTCCCGCGCCCAAGGCACAAGGCGCATAAACTGAAACGTGTCGCCGAAGCCTTGTTCATCATGGATCAGCAATGTCTGTTTAGCGATCTCCCGCCCGTCCCAGCGCGGCCGCTGTACTTTTCGGTCAATCCGCTCCGTATGCGGCAGGCTGTAGCGATAGCGGTACTCCCGCCAGCCCCGTTCAAAATCGCCCGACAGGAGCAAGGTCTCCGCAAGATCAAACCGCAGAGCATAATCACCTGGCATATGCGAGACCAGCATTTCCTGGATACGCCGCGTCTCATCGATCTGCCCCTGCGGGCGGATGGCAGTGGCTAGCTGCCGCCACAGCACGAGCGGGCCACTGCCAGTCGCAAGATGCGGGCGCAGCAGCGCTTCGGCCTCCTCGTAACGTCTGTCATTAAGCAGGCTCTGTGCTTGCCGCCCGACCCCGGCGCCGGTCACGCCGCGCCTTTACCGAGCGCGTCCAACAACGGCCCGAGCCAGGACTCATAAGCCTTCCACCGCCCCTTGGAGCTTTTGTATAGTGGCTGCCGCACTTGGTTGACGCTGGCCGTGCGCACCACCCGGCTATTGGTCTGGAATTCCAGGCAAGCCGCATCCCATGGCAGGCCCATAAATTCGATCATCCGCCGCGCCTGCTGCTCCACGTCGTCAACGATCTCTTCGTAATCAATCTCCAAAAACCTCTCCGGCGGTAAGATCGCACGCCAATGGGCCATCAGTTTCTCGTAAAGTCGGTAGAACTCGCCTAGTTCGGTCTGGCTATAGGCAAAACGCTGCTCACCGCTGAACAGCTTCGTATAGCAGGAAAGGCAAGTATCCACCGCATTGCGACGCGCGTGGATGATTCTGGCTTTCGGTAGAAGCATCGGAATGAGCCCGGCATAGATGAAATTTCCCGGCATCTTGTCGACAACCCGCACGCTGCCCTGTGCCAGCTTTGTTATCTCGTTGAGATAAGCTTGCCCCATGCGGGTAGTTTCCGCGCCGTCGATCACCTCAATGCCGTAGGGGAAGTTCATGCTGCGCTCGACCACCAGCCTGAGTGCCGATAATTCGCCCGCCCCGGTTACTTGCGTGTGCGACGATAATATCTGTTCGATCAGGGTCGTTCCAGAGCGCGGCATACCGATCACGAAGACCGGCAACTCTGAGGCAATCGTGGAACGGGCAAATGCTTTATACTTTGCCTGGCCAAAACGCTCGATCACGTTGCCAAACTTCTCCTTGGTCGCAGCCGAGCTATAGTCAAATAGGCCGCGCTGCAGCCGGTTGCCTTCATCCAGATATGCGAAAGCCTTCGCGGGTTCCTGCAAATCCATATACGCCTTCGCCAGAGCGAAATGCGCCTTGACCCTGTCACCTAGCGGACGGCGTTCGCCCTCCGCCAAGCAAGCCTCCAATGGCGCCAGAACGGGCTGGCCAGGCTTGCAGGTCTGCAAATCCGTCAGCATGGAGAGTGTCTGAACCGAATTCGGAAAATGCGCTATGGCGTGGCTGAGAGCGGCCATTGCTTCGTCTTTCCGTCCGGCCTCCATTAGTAGAGCGGCACGGCCCGTCGCCGCTTCCTCTGCCACGGCGCCCGGCAAAGTTTCCGCCCGTTCAAACGCGATCAGTGCATCTTCGGTACGGCCAAGCGACTGCAACACCGTAGCCAACGTATTGTGCGCCTCGGCACTTTGCGGAGCGTACAACACCGCCTTGCTGGCAAAATCCAGCGCCTCCTCCAGCCTCTCCAAATGGCGGAGTGCCTTGGCATAGGCCATTAACGCTGCCGGATGCTGGGGCGCAAACACCCGCAACATGTCCAACACGCGCAATACGTCTTCATACCGGTATCGAGACAGTTCTACTTCGGCCAAGTTTAAATAGGCATCAACCAGCCGCGGATTGAGGTCAATGGCGAGGCGCGCTTCAGTAGCGGCTTCATCGTGCCGACCTTGCGACGAGAGGAGAAAAGCGAAATTGCTATGAGCCTCGGCATAGTCAGGGGCCAGTGCAAGCGCTCGACGGTAATGCTGCGCAGCCTTGTCGAAGCGGCCCAGCCGTCTGTACGTATTCGCCAAATTATTCTGCGCCTGCGCCCAGTCCGGCTGGAATGCCACGACTCGCTCCAGGCAGGCGGCGCTTTCCTCGAACTTACCGCATTCCTGCAGAATGATGCCAAGGTTGTTCCACCCCATCACTAAGGCGTCATCCATGGCGATGGCCCGCCTCGCCATGGTCTCGGCTTCGTCAAGCAGCCCCTTCTGCCGGCACATCTCCGCCAGATTGCTGGCATATACTGCTGGCGCCCGTGGGGCCAGACAAGCTTGGCGCAAATGGGCAATGGCAATATCCGTATTGCCATAGGCATGAGCGATCAGCCCCATCAGATGCAACGCATCGGCCTGACCCGGCCATATTGCCAGCACACGCTGGCAATATTGTTCGGCCTGGTCGGCTTGACCTGCATTCCAATGCGCATGTGCGCGTTGCAGGGCGGCCTCTATGTTCAAGTCGGACTGTGTTGGCACGGGAAAGCTCTAATAAAACGATTTACGTGATAACAGTTTAATCCACCCGTTCGAACACGGCTACTCACCTCACCATTTATAACTGGCTTGGAAGGTGAGGTTCTCCGCGCTTGTGGCGCTGCCGAACAGACCGCTCCAGCCTGCGGCCAAACGCCAGGGGCTATTGCCGATCAACTGGAGCCCAACCCCTGGGTTAAGTGCGCCAACGGGCGCCGCGAGGGCTGTTTCACGGGCGGTATAGGTACCCATCTGTTCAGTCACGGAGGCATGTGGATTGCCCAGCGTTCCCAGCCCACCGAGGCTGGCCCAGGCTGTCAGCATCCCATATTTCACCGGCACGTTATAACCGCCAGTGATCCCTGCCCCAAGCTGCGCCAGACTGGTGTTCAAGGCGTCATAATGTAGGTTCAGGATGCCGGCATTGGTTTCCTGAGCCGACCCCAACGCGGTATGCAGATAACTACCTTGGGCATAAGGCGCCAGGAAATACGGCGACGATGTCGGCAGCAGGCTGTATTGCAGTTGGGCGTCGAACCCTTCATAGACGCCGTTGCTGGCGGCCTTGGCCTGCCAGCCCAGGCTGGGCAGGTAACGGTTGATGTTGTCGGACATATGCCCAGCGCCAGCGCTGGCAGAAAGGCTCAGCCTGCCAACATTGTAGAGGCCATAGACCAACGCGCCGAAGGAAGTGCCATTTACCGATGAACCGCTGCCATTCGTAGAGGTATAGACATTCGAGACCGCGCCGCCGATCACCAGATTAGCAGAGACATCAAAGCCCTTGCCGATGACAAAACCCTTGGCATTGAAGTCATAACCATTATCGCTGCCAAAATTCCCGATGCCATGCAGCCAATAGCCCCGATCCACCTCGTTATCGCCACTGTCCATGCCGAGCGGGGCACCCAGCACACTCAACAGCGCGTTGTTCTGGGCATAGGCACTGGCGGCGTAGAACCGGCCCGTCGAGAAGGCAGGGGCCGCCGGGACAAGGTCCAGATACACATTATCAGCTGTATAATTGAGGGTCGGCGTCAGATACTGCTTCAGAGCCGTGCTGAAAGATGCCGTATAGCCAGCCGTGCTGAATGTGCCACTGACACCTCCTGCGGCCGTCACAATATCGTATTGATCTCCCCCGATATAGGCGCCGCTATCGACATTAATCTCGAGCGCGCCGGCCAGCTTGGCGCTTCCGGTTACAGCAAGCTGATCATAGCCGGTTCCGACAGTCGTAACGGGGCTGACCTCCACCTCCAAGCTGCCGCCGCTATTCTGCACATAATTACCATCGATGGTCAGAACCCCCATCGAGCCGCCGGGATAGACCACGCCATCGTTGGTAACATTACCCCTGATAGTGCCGTGGCCGCGAAGCTCACCCGCACTGCCGATAGCGACATTACTGTTGAGAACTGCGCCGTTATGGGCTGCATCGCCAACTTCTAGCAGGCCACCAGCGATATCCAGAGGGCTGGACGAGACGATGCTCAACAAGCCGTCAACCAACAGCGTGGCGCCGGTATCAATGACGCTGTTGCCGCCCATGTAAATATTGTCACCGAGCAGCAGGTTACCGGAGTCGAAGGTCAGATCCGCCCCGGCAATCTTGCTGGTGATGCTGCCGGTGGTGCCGTTATAGCCGGTCAGCACGCCGTAATCTGTGCCCGTGCCCCCTGAAATTTTCAGAGCCAGACTGGACGCGTTATCAATATTTCCTGCGACCGTACCAGAATTCGAGAGCTGGCCAATACTGCTGCCCGGTCCAATGTACAGAGCATCCTGCATACCCGTGATCATGCCGTTATTGGTCAGCATCCCGATGCTGCCGCCGGATTCGCTAATGCCAATAGACCCGGAGATGACACCAGCGCGATCGTTCGTGAGCGCGTTGATCGAACCGAAATTATAGATGCCAACGAAGTTTGTTGAGCCAGCTGCATTGCCGGTAATACTGACGTTGCTTGTGCTTGCGGTGATCGTGCCATCGTTGGTGATCGAGACGCCATCCGCCCCATTGTAGAGGCCGGCATCAATGAGAGCACCGATCGTGCCGCCAGTATTATCGACAGATAGGGCCGGGCCAGTAATGGTCTTGCCACTGGAGATTACATTTGTCCCGGTGCCGGTGATCGAGCCCGCATTGACCAACGTGCCAATCGCACCCTTTTCGTTGTAGATGTCGCCCAACGTCATCCCGGAAACCGTGCCGTCATTGACGAGGGTGCCAATGCTGCCGCTCCCGTTGTAGATGCCAGCGTATTTCCTCCCGGAGATGGTGCCGCTATTGGTTAGCTTACCGATGCTGCCGCCGCCGTTATCAACGCCAGAGGCACCGGAGATAGTACCGCTATTGGTTAGTGTTCCAATGCTACCACCGATGTTATCGATGCCAGAGGAGCTCGCTACGGAGATAGTACCGCTATTGGTCAGCGTGCCTATGCTGCCACCGGAGTTGCTGATGCCAATGGACCCGGATATAGCACCGCTATTGGCCAGCACGCCTATGCTGCCTTCGTTGTCGATGCCATTGGAGCCTCCGGAGATAAGGCCGGCACTATCGTTCGTAATCGCAATGAGTGAGCCAGCATTGTAGATGCCATCGACGGTCGTTAAGCCAGCCGCATTGCCAGTGATGCTGATGTTGCCTTTGCTTGCGACGATCGTTCCGTCGTTAGTGATCGAGACACCATCAGCCACATTATAGAGGCCAGCATCAATGAGGGATCCGATCGTACCGCCAGTATTATTAACAGATAGATCCTGACTAGTAATGGTCTTGCCGCTGTAGACAGCATTCGTCCCGGCGCTGGTGATCGAGCCAACATTGATCAACGTGCCAATGCTGCCACTCGTGTTGTTGATGTCGGCCTTGTTCCCTGAGATGATCCCACTATTGGTCAGCGTGCCGATACTGCCTTCATTATCGACGCCATAGCTGCTCCCGGAAATGCTCCCGGCACTATCGTTCGTAAGCGCAGTGATCGAACCTGCATTATAGATGCCGACGATGGCCGTTGAGCCAACTACGTTACCGGTAATACTGACGTTGCTTGTGCTTGCGGTGATCGTACCGTCGTTGGTAATCGAGACACCATCTGCCACATTATAGAGGCCAGCATCAATGAGGGATCCGATCGTACCGCCAGTATTATTAACAGATAGATCCTGACTAGCAATGGTCTTGTCGCTGGCGACGGCATTCGCTCCGGCGCTGGTGATCGAGCCAGCGTTGATCAACGTGCCAATGCTGCCACTCGTGTTGTTGATGTCGGCCTTGGTCCCGGAGATGATCCCACTATTGGTCAGCGTGCCAATACTGCTATACTCGTTGAGGATACCCGCGGAGCCTCCGGAGATCGTGCCGCTATTTGTCAGCGTACCGATTCCAGACCCGACTCTACCTTTAATAGAGCCGGAGTTGACAATGCCAGCAGTGCTACCTGAAACAGAACCGTTATTAGTCAACGTGCCAATGCTGCCAACCTGGTTGACGATCCCCGCGGAGCCTCCGGAGATCGTGCCGCTATTGGTCAGCATACCGATTCCAGCCCCGACTCTACCTTCAATAGAGCCGACGTTGATAATGCCAGCAGTGTTACCTGAAACAGAACCGTTATTAGTCAACGTGCCAATGCTACCAACCTGGTTGACGATCCCCATGTAGCCCCCAGAGATGATGCCATTATTGGTCAGCTTGCCAATTGTGGCTGTAACTGTGCCAGGGCCGGAGGCGCGATTAGAGAGACCAAAGGCGTTCCCAGAGATAACGCCGCTATTGGTCAGCGTGTTGATACTGCTACCGCCTTCGTTGATGACCCCATGGCCACTCCCGGAGATAGTTCCACTATTGCTTAGCGTGCCTACGCTGCCAAAGAAGTTGATCAGACCCGCTGAAGCTCCGGAGATAGTGCCGCTATTAATCAGTGTGTGAATACTGCCATGTTCGCTGTTGACACCGTCTCTACCCCCAGAGATAGTGCCATTATTGGTCAGCGTGCCGATTGCAGTTGTCAGAGTTCCCGTGCTGGCGCCGAGGCTGGTGATACCAACTAGGCTCCCGGAAATTGTGCCGTTATTAGTCAGCGCACCGATGCTGCCTTCGTTGTCGATGCCATTGGTGCCCCCGGAGATGCTTCCGACGCTATCGTTCGTAAGCGCAGTGATCGAACCGACATTGTAGATGCCAACGACGGTTGTTAAGCGAGCCGCATTTCCGGTGATGCTGACGTTGCTTGTGCTTGCGGTGATCGCGCCGTCATTGGTGATCGAGACACCATCCGCCTTGTTGTAAAGGCCAGCATCAATGAGACTACCGATCGTACCACCGGGATTATAGATAGACAGAGCCGGACTAGCGACGGTCTCGCCGGCGGCGATAATATTCCCCCCTGCACCGGTGATCGAACCCGCATTGATCAGCGTGCCAATGCTGCCACTTCCGTTGTTGATGTCAATGTCGCCTCCGTGGATAATACCGCCGTTGGTCAGCGTGCTGATGGTGCCGGTATTATTGACTATGCCAGCGTAGCTCCCGGAAATAGTGCCACTATTGGTCAGTGTGCCAATGGCGGCCGCGTTGATGACGATGCCACCAAGGTTGCCAGAGATACTACCGCTATTGCTCAGTGTACCAATACTACCGGCGTTGTCGACGACACCAGTAAGGCCACCGTGAATACTGCCGCTATTGCTTAGCGCGATAATCGTGCCTTCGTTGTCGATGCCTGCCCTGTTTCCGGAGATTGTGCCAGCATTGCTCAACGTGCCGATACTGCCGCTGTTTGTCAGCCCTCCCAAGCTCTGACTTTGGGTGACGGTACAACTCGCCGTTATGTTCGTTGAACAGCTTGCTGCCCTTGCCTGATGCGGGATCAGTCCGACGAGAGCGGTCGTCAGTGCCGTGGTGAGGAGAATGCGCGTGCGCGCAGTCTGAAGCTGGGTGGCACGGGTTTGCGCCGAGCGGGTCACGAGATGGCCTAACTCGTTAAAGTAGCCTGGGTTCCGCACCGCGCCGGCAAGTATTTTGCGCACCACATCGTTGCGTGCATTGTTCCGCACAACGTCTCTTTCTAGCTCCACCACCCCACCCCCCGGCCTTGCGCTGCAAGGCGTTCACAACTCGAAAAAATGCCGATAACCAACCTCACCGTCAGTGCACACACAATACGGGAAGCACTCACGTCAAAAAGCCACTCTTCACGATTTGCCAACAAATAGGCAAATAAGATTATTAACTAATTGGCAACTAACTTTACGTTAGATTTAGTTTGAGCATCAACCCACAAAACATGAAAAACTTTATGATCACGACGATTTAGCATTAAATCTAGATTGTTAGCCCGGCGCCCCATCTCATGGCGTTCAATACTGCCGAGTTCACGCATCTCGGCAGGGTAAGATCGTAACCCATCGATGACGACAGCCTCTGCCCTACGGGGTCGCTTGAGGGTTTTCTTCATGAAAGCCAAAGTCGCGGGTTTTCGTGACGTAGCTCTCGAAGATCTCGCCTTCGTAATCGACAACGCGCCACAGATAAAGCATCTCTCCATTGAGCTTTACGTGCATCTCGCCAAGGTGCCTCTTCCATTGCCGGAAGCTCCGCATTCTCAACACGCGCTGCCGTTGCATATCTGCAGCACATAGCGGGCCGAACCGGTTCCCCCACATGCGTACGGTCTCGTGGCAGATTTCGGTACGCCCTCGAACAGCAACTCCTCGACGTTCCGCAGGCTGAGCGTGTACCGAACATACATCATCACCACGAAGCGGATGACCTCGGGAAAGGAGTGAAAATAGCGGAACGGATTGGCGGGTTTTCACGGCCGGGGCATCGGCTGAAGTTACTGCTGATCAACCGCCGCGCCAACCGGTGCATTTGCTCTGACAGTGTCGTTTCAGTCATTGTCAAATTTTTACCCCCGCCCCCTATACGTTAATCCTGAGCCACTCCCACGCCAGATGGCGAAGGGCGCGGGCCTGCCGCGCCATCTCCGCGTTAATATCTCGCAAATGTTTGCTTAATATTTGATTCGGACAAAAATCGTCGGCCGGTAATGCGCGTGCGCACCGTCAGGCCGCAAAGTTCAGCCCCATAGTCCGGACAAGGAAGGGCGGAACGGCCTGCAGGCCATGAATGCGCGTGACCTGGGCAATCAGCCCGCGCATGACATTGGCGCGGGCCTGCTCCGGAATGATCTGCCTAGCGGAGGTAAAATAGGCATATTCCAGGGCATTCGCCGCGCCCGCCGGGCCGATCGCGGCCAGCGCCTGCGCCGAATCCAGGGACAGGCCGCGCTCATGCGGCGAGAATGTCCAGTCTACCATGCAGGCGATGTGCGACGGACAGGGCGGTGCTGTATCAACCTCCAGCAGTGCGACATCGAGCGCGGCGCGGTTCCCCGCCGCGAGCAAGGCAAGACACTTCATGACCCTGATATGCAACTGGAAATCCGGCCCCAGATCCACCCGCTTTGCACCTTGGTCGAAGTAATGCACCGCTTCGTCAAAACGGCCGCGGGCACTACGTAACTGCCCCATGAGGGCTAGGGATACAGTGGAATCCCCGGTCCGAGCGAGCGAGCGCTCGGCCAGATCTTCCGCGAGATCGAGATGCCCACGATCGACGAAATAGAGCAATTTGGCGGCAGCGAACATGAGCAGCGGATTGTCCTCCGCGGCCGGCAGATGCGCTAGGACCGTCGCCTCGATCTCGCGCTCCATGCGTTGGCGTTCCGCCAGTTCGATGGATTCGAACGGGTTCGTCACCGTCAGGGTAGAGAAGAGGTGCAGGCACCACTGCAACGCCAGATCGGCACTCAAAGGATCCTGCGCCCGTTTCTTCGCCAGTTGCGCGCCTTGCGCCCATCGCGGGTTCGATCCAAGCAGCACACTCGAGGCGGCGTGCAGACGGGCCTCGAGTGTGTCGCTCGGTGCGAGGCCGAGGCCGGTAGAGGCATGGCCGAGACAGCGGTGCAGGACGTCAAGCACAGCATTGGCAATCCTGTCGGCTTGCGCCGCAAGATTTTGGAAATTTTGCGGCTCGATCTCGAGGATGAACGAGGTGACAATCCGCTTCGACGGGAGTTCTCTCAGCGTCACCGCACAGCCAAGCACCGCATCATCGGTCTGGAAGCTGAGATTCAGCAGATGGCATGGTCTGTCTGCGGTATCGGGGCACCACGCGCCGTCAGCGAGGATCATCCGCTCTGGGCCGACGCTGACGCCGATGGTCTCCTGGAGACGTTCGACCAGCGCCGCGGCGCTCCGGGCCAAGGGATCGCCTTGGGCCGGAAGCTTGCTAGCGATGACCAGCAGCACATCTACAGGGGGTGGGGCGGCGCTCCGGGTCGCGACCCAGACATAGCCCTCGCCATAGCGGGTATTGATGAAAACCGGGGATTTGGGGTCGTCGCCCAGCTTCGCGCGCAGCCGGTTGACGAGAAAGTCGATATAGCGGTCGGAACGGTCCTCGTGTGCCGAGATCTCGTCCAGCAGGCGACTGCGTGTAAGGAGGCGGTTCGGATTGCGCGACAGCGCCAGCAGAACGGCACGCTCGTTCTTGGTGAAATGTATCTTAAACTCGCCCCGTTCTGCGAACAGGCAGTCGTCATTGAGCAGGAGATCGCCGTAAAGGGTATTCGCGCCGCTATTCACTGTAATCGATACCCTCCCGCGTTGTTTCGACCGATACAGCTATCGAATCAGGTAAATAGTCAAGGTGAAACGCCCGTAGCAGCGCACCGTCCGATCCAGCGCATCGTCCAAGTTCGGAGCGTGATCGATCTTGCCCGAAGGAAGTTTCAAAAGAGTCTGTTCAGCAATGAGTTGCGCTGAGGCGAAACCTCTCAAGGTTCCATCAAGCGCGGCTTAATGGAAAAGAGACGGAGGTTTCCCCGAGGCTAACCACCGCGGCCTTCCCGCAGACCATTGTTCAACCCTGCGTGGTGCATCTGATCCGCCATTCGATGAATTTCTGCAGTTGGAAGGATCGCAAGGCTGTGGCTGCCGATTTGAGCCCGATCTACGAAGCCCCGACCTCGGAGGAGGCAGCGGGAGCGTGCTCGGTGCTTTGATGATACCTAGGGACACAGCGTTCACCTAAGCGCTCTCAGGACAGAATTTCCCCACTCCCGCTTCTCAGTCCATGATCGATGAACTTGAAGAAGAGAGTACAGTCGCAATATCGCTGGCTATAATGGGAGCTTGATCGGGTAGGAGGCTTGCAATTCCACATAGAAGGCCCGAGCGGCTGGGCCCCAAATACATGGAGGAAAGCGGCTCCGGCGCATATCCGTAATGTGTCAATGCTTCGGCTATCGCGTTGTCGTTGATGCCCTGGTCTTTGAACCATAATGCCAGTTGCAAACCGCCAGCGCCGGGTCCGGGTTGAACATACGTGCTGCAGAAGCGTTCTATTGCCGCGCGGAAAGCCTTCATGCGTGTAGCATAACGCTCTGTCATACGCTTGATATGCGCGCCAAAATAACCATCACGGAGAAACGCCAGAAAAGTTGCCTGGACATGGACAGATACGGCTAAGCCTTCCTGGCTGAGTGCCTGTTGTATTTCGGCCAATAGACTCTGCGGCAACACAGCATAGGCAAGCCGCACGCCTGGGGCGAGTACTTTTGATAACGTTCCGATATAAGCAACACGACCGGCCGGGTCTATCCCCTGAAGCGCGGCGATAGGGCGTCCATCGAATTGGAATTCACTGTCATAGTCATCTTCGAGAATGAAAGCGCCGCTTTGCCGCGCAAATTCGAGCAAACGCAGGCGACGGGCCAGGCTCATGGTTACACCCGTCGGGTATTGATGAGAGGGAGTGACGTAGATGAGGCAGGGTGGCGGCAAATGCGCGACTTGCTCTGGGTCGAGGCCCCAATGATCAACAGGAATAGGCACAAGCTGCCCTCCAGCAGCATGGAGTATCTGGCGTGCCTTGGGGTAGGCGGGATCCTCGATCCAAACAGAGGCTGATTCACGTGTCGAGCAGCGCATTACGGCGCGTGCAATCACGGCAATGGCCGTGCGTGCCGAGGGGAATAGCACAATCTGCTCTGGCGTAGCCGCAACCCCACGGGTGACGGAGATATGCGCCAAAATAGCCTCCTTCAGCGCAGGCAAACCAAACGGAGCACCATAGCCGAGCGCTGCTTCTACTAGGCGCCTCGTTTCAGCGCCCTGGAGCCGCCCCCACAAAGCGGATGGAAACGAGGTTAAATCAGGCACCCCCGGTGCTAGTTGTGACGGACACAGAACTTGCTTGGGCACAGAAGTATGGGCAGTTCGGATCGGGCGCTGTACTGGTGCCTTGGGGGGTACGATATTGGCAACCCGGCTAGCTTTGCCGGCCGCACTCAGCAGATAGCCCTCAGCATGGAGCCGCTCATAGGCGCCCACCACCGTGGCACGAGCCACGCCCAACGATACGGCGAACTGGCGCGTCGAAGGCAAACGCGTGCCCGCCCGCAAGCCCCCGCCGAGAATGCGGGCGCGCAGGGCACGGTAGAGTTGCCCCTGAAGGTCACCCGCGTCACGGTTGAGGGTCACAAGCGCAGTTTGACTTTGACCTGACAACTGGTCTGCTCCTTTTTAAGAAACTGGTGTTTTCCAGCATACCAGACTGACTGCATAATGCACGGCAAAGGAGTTCAACCAATGACCGATGCCAGCATAGACGCACAGTTCCCAATCACTGAACGTAACCGGGTACGGCGGGAGCATTTCCGCGGCGGTTACGAGAAGGAAGCTGTTTATGCGGTGCTTGACGCCGCACCGCTTTGCCATGTGGGCTATGTCATTGATGGTGCCCCCTATGTTACCCCAACCATGCATTGGCGCCAGGGCAACAGGCTCTATTGGCACGGCTCCTCGGCCAGCCGCTTCCTGCGTGCGGCACAGGACATGCCAGTATGCCTTACAGCAAGCATGATGGACGGCTATGTGATGGCGCGCTCGGCCTATAATCACTCGGTAAATTATCGATCTGTGATGACATTTGGCACCGCACGGAAAATCGAGAGTGAAACGGAGGCCACTGAAGCACTTCGGCTGTTTGTCGAGGGAGTCTTTCCTGGGCGGTGGGACAGTTTACGTCCGATGACGAGCCAGGAATTAAAAGCAACAACGGTTTTGTCGATGGAAATTGAAAGCGCAAGCGTGAAAATCCGCACTGGTGGCCCTGGCGACCCGGAAGAACATGAGGTTCCAGTGTGGGCGGGGGTCATTCCCATGAAAACGACTTTAGATAAAGCCGAACCGGCCGAAGAGTTACCGCCTGGCTGTGCATTACCGGATTACTTAGCGGACCTCATCGCTTCTGGGCGGCTACGTTGATTGATACGCACTCTCATCGTGTCTGTCGCGTGGGAGATACACACTCATTACGGCTCGTCCGCGCTCTTAATCAGTCTTTCTAGTTCGATGACCAAGCCCATCAAGGATCCTTCCGGTCGTAACAGCCATGTCCCCAACAAAAAAAGGACTGACAGTACGGCAACAATTATAAGGAAAACGGCAATAGCATCATACAGCCCATCATGGAGATTCCTGACCTCGAGGAATACAAGCCAGGTGATGGCGCTAAAACTAAACACCCAGCTCGACCATTTTGCGACCCGGTGCGCCGCTTCAGTTTTTCGGAGTTTAGCCATGGCTAGCTGATGGCCGAAGGTTGCCAGCGCTTGGCTCGACAGACTCTTCACCATTCCCCTGGCAAAATTGAACAAATATATTGAGGTAAATTTCCGCGGCGACCATCGCCTCTCTGGCCCGCTTGAATTTTTTCGGGCCACCGTCTGTTTGTAGCAATCCAAATGAACTTCCCAGGGCGTCAGCGTAGACAAGTGGAACCATGGCCATCCATGGTTCACCACGCTTGGCGCGGCTGACTTCAGCTTTGCCAATACAGACAAAGCAGTTTTCATTGCGCTTTTCCCAGGAAAATTGGCGCAGCCGTACGACCCGTGTTGAGGCTTTCAACTTCTGTTCCCGCCTTAATACTTGGGGTAAAAAAGCCGCACTTCGCCCGCTGCGCGGTAAACCTCGCAGGTCCTAAGTTCTGGTGCGGAATTTGCGGCGCACTCAAATCCGCCTTGGCTGTAACTGCCAAAGCTTCAGGCGCAAAAAAGTGCGCGAAGTGGACTCAGTCTTAGATGAGCCTACGATGAATGTATCAGCATTTTTGCCTCCGACAGGCTCGTCAGCGGTGCGCCCCCGCGACAATACTTCCTCAACCCTGATCGGGGAGTTCGAAAGCCGAATCAGACCGGCCCCTGCGACCTTTAGTTTCGCGGGAAACCTGGACATACGTCGCAGGCCCCCCGACCGACTGGTCAAAGGAACTTTGGCACCCTAACGGCGAGTGCCGAACCGTCTGATTAGGGGTTTCGAAGCCCCAGAGCTGCGCGTACAACTCCAATGCTGATATAGCACGGTAGCGGCGCATAGGAAGAGGAATACAAAAAGAATAACGCCCGATATCTCAGCTTGAGTCAGTGAATTGAGCGCAAGTAGTCGATAAGATTTCTACTGAAGAAGCAAGGATACTGATTACGTCTCAGGCTTATCAACAGGGATGTAATTGACTTCACCGCGAGGGCCGAAAGAAATTCCCAATTTGGTCAACGCTTGTTCGAGTTGTAATAACTTATTGACTGTAAGCTTTGGGGGGCCATTTACAGCTTCGGCCTTAAGCACAGTCGTTCGACCGACACCGGCTAATGACGCTAACTCAGTAACCGTTAAATTAGCATAAGCCCTCGCTGCTCGCAGTTGTCCCCCAGTAATCATATTCCGTCCATATATCCTTGGTGCTGTATGATAGCTACCAAGGACGAAGATTTATAGCCCCCAAGGAAAGATACTAAAAATCAAACAAAAACGACTTTTAGTATTGATTTAGTTTTTTCTAGTCTTATAATGATGTCTACGGGCATCACAAAAAGTGGCGACCGTAGCAAGTTCTAAAGCCAATGAGAACGGCTGAGCTGTGAGTTGGCCCTCACGAGCCCAGCCTGGCCCATCACATTTTTTGGAGATTTCAAATGCGAGAGGTTACCCCCGTTATGCCGTCTGCTGATCGTCCCCGCCAGTCCATTCCGGCCGGGCCATTCCGTACGCCGGTCCGTGACACCCCACCATTGCCAGAGCTGCTCCCCGCCGGCAGCCTGCCCAAAGGCGATCCAGCCCGGGCCATCATGACCGGCCAGGCCGGCGTCAATCTGGTGCAATCCTGCTTTTTAAATTGGGGGCTGCCCGCCCACACCGCCATGGAGGGGATGTCCTATGACATCATTG
>NZ_FQVJ01000015.1 GCF_900129125.1 Acidocella aminolytica 101 = DSM 11237
TCTTCAGGGCCACCCAGATCGCGTTGATGCTCACCCCAAACGCCTCGGCCCGCTCCCTCAGAAGGGCCTCGGGATGTTCGAGAACATGCGCCGCCAGAGCCGCTTTATCGAGCTTACGCCGGCGCTCCTTGGCAGGTCTCGGCGTCAAATCTTCTCTGCAAAGCCAGCGGTGGATGGTCATGCGGCTGACGTCAAAAATCCGCGCAGCCTCGGTGCACCCTCCACCCTGGCGCACGTAATCAACAACACGCTTACGCAAATCAACGCTGTAGCTCATCCGCCGACACCCATTAAAGATGACAGAGTTTAGCGCGTAACGTTGTTAATGGGAATCACTATAGTAGCGTGAACCACAACATCGTCAATCCCACATGAATCAACGCCAACACAAACGAATCCACCGTCACATTCGCCTGCGTCGGAATAAATTGTGGTAGAAACGTTACATAAAACACGCCGATTTTCGGATTCAGAAGATTCGTCAGAAAGCCACGCAGGAAGGCCAAAATCCCGGCCTTTCTAACATTAACCTCGCCCCCCATTGGAAAATCATGCTTTAAATTCAGAAGTAATTTCAAGCCCATCCAAAACAGATAAGCGGCGCCAATATATTTCACTACATCATAAGCCAGGGAAGAGGCTTTCAACAACACTCCCAACCGCTGCGCCCCACATTATGCAGCCCAGCCCAATCCCGGTGGCCGTATAAAAAGCCGGGCGTTTCCCACCCGCCGCACAAGCCCGCAATACCATGGCCGTGTCCATGCCTGGCGTCAGGGTCAAAATCCCCGCCGCGGCAATAAACGCCAAAAGCAAAGGCAAGCTGAAGGAAATCAAGGTTTCACAACCACCGCCACAACGATGATAATGAACAAAATCGTCGGTACTTCATTCGCCACACGGTAGAATTTTTCAGGCCGCGTATTCGCGTCGTTCAAAAAATCCCTGCGCCAGCGCGAGCACGCGCCATGAAACCCAAACATCCCTACCAGCGCGATAATTTTAACCCACCACCAAGCGGCATTCCAATTCACCGCTCCGGGCGTAAATACCAGCAATAAACCAAAAATAAACGTGCTGATCATCGCTGGGTTGATAATCTGCTTCAGCAAACGCCGTTCCATCACTTTAAATCGTTCAGACTCAGCGGACCCCAAGCTAGCCTGGCAATGATACACATAAAGCCGCGGCAGATAGAACATTCCCGCCATCCAGGCGGTGAAGCTCATGATATGCAGCGCCAGAAACCATTTGAAAAACGGTAAAAGAACCGGAAATGTCATGCCAGGACCCCGAATATTTCGTCCAGATTGCGGAACACGGCTTTTGCTCCTTCCTCCAGTAACGCCGCCCCATCGCCATGCGGATCAAACCCATAGCCGGTCATCCCCGCTGCCACGGCACCGCGCATGCCAAGTCGGCTGTCCTCCAGAACAATGCAGCGTTCAGGTACAATCTTCGCATCCGCCGCAGCTTCCAGAAACACATCCGGCGCCGGTTTAGCCCTGCCGCCGCGCGCAATCACCCGGGCCGCGGAAATCGCCCTCCCACGCGTAATCTCCAAAAGCCCGGTACGCTCAAACTTCACCGCCATTTCCTCGTCCGAGGAGTTGGAGGCAATCCGCCACTCAAACCCCAGTGCGGTCACACGTTTCAACATCTCATCCGCGCCCGGAATCAAAACGGATTCCTCGGCCAGCGCGTTAATCAGCCTTTGCGCCATATCGGCACGCCACTCCGGCCCCAAAGGCCGCCCCAGCCGCGTCTCGATTTTCGGCTGCATATCGCCAATATTCATGCCCAAAAACTGACGCATCGCCTCTTTGGCATCCATCGTCCAGCCCTGCGCGGTTATTTCCTCCGCCACCACGCGTGAGGCCACGGTCTCGCTGTCGATCAGCACACCGTCACAATCGAAAATAATGAGATCAGGGGGCAATCGTCTTCTCCCAAGGGCAATCCTTATGGGCACCACAAGCCGTCCCGCCCCGGCACAGCCCGGGCTCAGCCGCGCGGCGCACAATCCCAGCCAATGCGCGAATAAAATCCGGGTCGTCATTGGCAACCCGCGCGCGCGCATAAACCGGCACACCAGCTTCCTCCGCCACATGGCGGTTTTCAATATCCAGTTCCACCAGCGTCTCGATATGGTCCGAGACAAAGGCAATCGGTACCACCACCACGCCCACCTTGTCCTTGCCGGCCTGGGTGATCGCGTCAATGGTGCTGGGCTCCAGCCATTTCTGCGGCGTGGCCCGAGACTGGTAGCAAACCTGCCCCTCCACCCCGGTATCGGCCAGATGCGCCATCACAGCTTCACAGCTGGCCTCCACCTCGGCCTGATACGGGTCCCCCGCCCTCACAATGCTCTCCGGCAACCCATGGGCCGAGAACAACACCCGCAGCCTCAGCCCCGGCTGCTGCGCCATCGCATCCTCAATCGCCTCCCGCACCATGGCAGCCGTGGCGGCAATGTAAGCAGGGTCATCATACCAGCAGCACAGCGTCGTCACCGGCGCCATCAACCCCACCCACGCCGCCGCTTCCCGCCAATCCGCCAGTGACGACCCGGTCGTGGTGCTGGAAAATTGCGGATAAAGCGGCAGCAACAACACCCTGTCCGGCGCCCACGCCTTCACCTCCTGCACAGTCTCCCGCGCAAAAGGGTGCCAATAGCGCATAGCGATAAAACACCGGTATTCCGCCCCTAGCTGCGCCTCCAGCGCCCGGCCCTGCTTTTCCGTCAGCTCCAGCAACGGGGATTTCCCACCCATGAGCTGATAATTCTCATACGCCGCCTTCGCGGACGACGCTGCGATCAGCCTCGAAAGCCACACCCTGATAAACCAGGGCGCGCGGATGATCGCCTTGTCGGAAAACAAATTCACCCGAAACGGCTTAATCGCCTCCGGCCTGTCCGGCCCGCCCAGATTGAACAGGACGACAGCCGTTCTCATCCGCTTTGCCTCACCAGTTCCACCAACCGCGCAACATGGGCCTCCGGCACATCCGGCGTAATCCCATGACCTAGATTGAGGATATGGGGATGCCCCCTCACTTCGTCCAGCATCCGCTTCACAGCCTCATCCATGGCTCTCCCGCCCAGTTTCAGCAGCAACGGGTCCAAATTCCCCTGAAACACCGTCCCCGCAGTGCAGGCGGCGCGCGCTTCAGGCAAACCGGTCACGCTATCCAGCCCCACCGCGTCCACACCCGCCTCGCGGGCATATTCACCCAGCATCAGCCCAGCCAGACGCGGAAAACCAATAATTTTCAGCCCCTTGTGCCGTTCCTTCAAGATCTCGCAAATCCGCCGGTTTGGCGAGATCACAAACTCCCGGAACTGCGCTGGCGGAAAAATCCCAGCCCAGCTCTCAAACAGCATCACACAATCCGCCCCAGCTTTCACCTGAGCTGAGAGATATTCAATCGTCGCTTCGGTCAGAACCTTCAAAACCTGCCGGACGAAGTCCGGCTGCTCATAAGCCAGCCGCCGGGTCCGTGGAAATCCGCCCCCTTGCCCATCCAGCATATAGCAGGCCACCGTTGCCGGTCCCCCCGCAAAGCCAATCAGCGCGGTTTCCTGAGGCAGGGAGCCCCTCAGCCGGCTCACCGTCTCCATCACCGGCGCGTACACTCCAGCGGCCTGCTCCGGCTTCAGCGTGCCGATATCCTCTAAGGGCGGCATACGCGGCCCCTCGCCTTCGGCAAACCGGAGTCCCTGCCCCAGCGCCATCGGCAAAATCAAAATGTCCGAGAATAAAATCGCCGCATCAAACCCAAATTTATGTATCGGCTGGAGCGTCACTTCCTCAGCCAGCACTGGGTTCAGGCAGAGCGAGATAAAATCCCCAGCCTTTGCCCGTGTCGCCCGGTACTCCGGCAAATAACGTCCCGCTTGGCGCATCAGCCAGATCGGCGGCGGCCAAACTTCCTTTTTTCCCAGAACATCACGGAATTTCATGTCCACCGCCTAAACCTAATCCTTTCATTTTGAAAGGTATGGTTGGGGTGATTATACCCTGTGGATAACGGGGGTTAACCCAATACGATCACGAATCCACAAACTTATCCACAGCGCAAAACCAGTGCAAACGCTCTATTTTTTGTTTGTCCACCATAGTTACCCACAGCTTGCACAGTTTGGCCTTGAGATTCATCCCCCGTACCTGATTTTTTACGCTTTATCCCCATGATCCCAAAATTGGGGCGCGCCAACCGGAGTTATCCACGCTATGAACCGGATTATGGACAGTGATAAGCTCGATATACACCTGATATCCGACGCAACTGGGGATACTTTGACCGCCTTGGCCCGTGCCGCCGTGGCCCAATTTGATGAGGAACGCGTCTCCTACCACCGCTGGTCCCTGGTCAGGTCCCGCCTGCAGTTGCATCGCGTCTTGGAAGGTATAGAAGCAGACCCCGGCCCCGTTCTCTGCTCTTTGGTCGATGACGCCCTGCGGCATGAGCTGGATGCCGCCTGTGCCCGCCTCGGCGTGCCGCTTCTGCATGTGCTGGACCCGCTGCTGGAAATGCTTCAGGCCCAGTTCGGCGCCCCTGCTAAGCACAAGCCCGGCCGCCAATATGTGTTGGACGCCGATTATTTCCGCCGGATCGACGCCATGCATTTCGTCATTTCCCACGATGATGGCCAGGCCAATCGCGGCATTGGCGATGCGGACGTGGTTCTGGTCGGCGTCTCCCGCTCTTCCAAAACCCCCACCTGCTTTTATCTGGCCAATCGCGGTATCAAGGCTTTGAACGTGCCCCTGGTTCCCAACACTCCCTTGCCAAAAGAGCTGGAAACCGCCCCCTGCCCGGTCATCGGCCTCACCATCGACCCGAAATCCCTCATCGACATCCGCCGCCACCGCCTCAAACTCATTGGTTCCAACGAGTTGTTCGGCCGGACCGACAGTTCAGACTATGTGGATCATGAGGCTGTGGAAAAAGAACTCATCTGGGCGCGGCGCCTTTGTAATGAGCGTGGCTGGCCGACCATCGACGTCACCCGCCGCTCCATTGAGGAAACCTCCGCTACAGTCCTCAAGCTCATGGATAACTGGCACGCCAAACAAAACCCGGTCGCCAAGTAGGCTGGGTTTTCTGTCCGGGAAGGTGGTCTATATAAGCGCCGTCGTTTACCGGAGTGTCTGTTTATGGATCTTGGCCTGAAATCCCGTACCGCCCTCGTCTGCGCCGCGAGTGCCGGGCTGGGCCGCGCTTGTGCCTTGGCTCTGGCGCAAGAAGGCGTGGATGTCACCATCACCGGCCGCAACGCGGACAGGTTGGAGGCCACGGCTCGTGAGCTGCGTACCCTCACCGGCGCCAAAATCTCCATTGCCGCGGGCGACATCACCACGCCAGAAGGCCGCGCCGCCGCTCTGTCCGCCTGCCCCAGCCCCGATATTCTGGTCAATAATGCCGGCGGCCCCCCGCCCGGTGATTTCCGCGATTTTACGGATCAGGATTGGCAAAACGCCCTGAATGCGAACCTCCTCACCCCGATCGCGCTCATCAAGGCGGTAATCGACCCGATGATCGGCCGTAAATTCGGCCGCATCGTTAACATTACCTCCGGCTCGGTCAAAGCCCCCATCCCGCATCTGGGCCTCTCCAACACTGCCCGCACAGGTCTCACCGGCTTTGTCGCGGGGCTGTCCCGTCAGGTCGCGCGGCATAATGTCACCATCAACAACCTCCTCCCCGGCGCGTTTGACACGGACAGGCTGCAAAACCTCTCCCGCGCTGAGGCTGAAAAGTCCGGCCGCAAAATGGAAGATGTTGTCTCTGCCCGAGCCCTCACCATCCCCACGCACCGCATTGGCCAGCCCGAGGAATTCGGCGCCGCCTGCGCGTTCCTGTGTTCCCAGTTCGCGGGCTATATTGTCGGCCAGAACATCCTTCTGGATGGCGGGTTCATCAACAGCACCCTCTAACCACCTCAAAAGCCCAAAGTTTTTTGCGCTGTTTTTCTCCCAAAAAGCAGTTTTTTGGAGCGGTTTAAAAAAAAGCTTTACCAAAAACTTTTAATCCTTGGGTTCCAGCCCTTTGCGCTGCCCTGGCCCAGCGATAAACAGGCGCCACCATGTCAGAAACTGAACCCACGCGTTATGATTTTTCCACTGCCGAGCCGCACTGGCAGGCTGAGTGGAATGCACAAGCCTGTTTCAAGGTCGAGGATGTGCCCGCTGGCAGTCAGCCCAAATATTATGTGCTGGAGATGTTCCCCTACCCGTCGGGGAAAATCCACATGGGCCATGTTCGCAATTACACGCTGGGGGACGTGGTGGCGCGCTATAAGCGGGCTCAGGGTTTCTCGGTCTTGCACCCCATGGGCTGGGACGCATTCGGCCTTCCGGCTGAAAACGCCGCCCGGGAAAACAAGGCCAACCCCGCAGATTGGACCTATAAGAATATCGCCAATATGCGCGCCGAGCTGCAGCGCATGGGCTTCTCGTTGGATTGGTCCCGCGAATTCGCCACCTGCGACCCCGAATATTACGGCCAGCAGCAGAAACTCTTTCTGGATTTTTGGAAAGCTGGGCTGGTGGAGCGCCGCGACGCCTCGGTAAACTGGGACCCGGTGGACATGACCGTCCTCGCCAACGAGCAAGTGATCGATGGGCGCGGCTGGCGCTCCGGCGCGCTGGTGGAGAAGAAAAAACTCTCCCAATGGTTCCTGAAAATCACGGGTTTCGCCGAGGATCTGCTGGACGGGCTGAACAGCCTGGACCGCTGGCCCGAACGCGTGAAGCTGATGCAGGAAAACTGGATCGGCCATTCCCAGGGCGCGGAAGTGAGTTTCAAGCTGGCCAACAGCGAAGAACAAGTCACCGTCTACACCACCCGCCCGGACACGTTGTTTGGCATGTCCTTCCTGGCCATTGCGGCGGAGCACCCGTTGGCGAAGCAAGTGGCAGAAACCAACCCGGACGCCGCCGTCTTCATCGCCGAATGCGCCAGCCAGGGTACGTCCGAAGCCGCGATTGAAGCCGCCGAAAAGCGCGGGTTCAATACTGGTCTGGAGGTCATCAATCCCTTCACCGGCAAATCCCACCCGGTCTGGATCGCCAATTTCGTGTTAATGGAATACGGCACTGGCGCCATTTTCGGCTGCCCCTGCGGTGATCAGCGCGACCTGGATTTCGCCCGCAAATACAGCCTGCCCGTCCCGGTTGTGGTCTCTCCGGAAAAAGACACCGCCCCGGAAATCGGCAATAAAGCGTTGGATGGCGAAGGCTTTATCATCAATTCCGGTTTCCTGAACGGCCTGCCCACCAAGGACGCCAAGCCCCGCGCCATTGAGGAGCTGGAAAAGCGCGGCGTCGGTAAGGCAGTGCAAAATTGGCGCCTGCGTGATTGGGGGATTTCCCGCCAGCGTTATTGGGGCTGCCCTATCCCGGTGATCCATTGCGAAGCCTGCGGCCCGCAACCCGTGTCCGCAGACCAACTTCCAGTCACGCTCCCCGCGGACGTGACATTCGATAAACCTGGCAACCCGCTGGACCATCACCCCACCTGGCGTCACGTCAGCTGCCCCGCCTGCGGCCAACCCGCGACGCGCGAGACAGACACCTTCGATACCTTTATCGATAGCTCCTGGTATTTCGCCCGCTTCACCGCGCCCCATGCCGAAACCCCCACGAAGCTGGATGCCGCCAATTACTGGTTGCCGGTGGACCAATATGTCGGCGGTATCGAGCACGCGATTTTGCATCTGCTCTATGCCCGCTTCTTCACCCGCGCCATGCACAAAACCGGCCATGTGGCGGTGGACGAGCCCTTTGCGGGCCTGTTCACCCAGGGCATGGTCACGCATGAATCTTATAAGGATGAAGCGGGCAACTGGCTTTACCCGGAGGAAATCACCCGCACGTCGGACGGCGCGGTGCTGAAAGCCACTGGCGCCCCGGTTACGGTGGGTCGCGTTGAGAAAATGTCCAAATCCAAACGCAATACGGTGGACCCCGGTGCCATCGTCAACCGATTCGGCGCGGACACGGCCCGTTGGTTCGTGCTGTCGGACAACCCGCCCGAGCGCGATGTGGAATGGACGGAAAACGGCGTGCAAGGCTCTTTCCGCTTCCTGCAACGCCTCGCCCGCGTGGGGGAAGATATCGCCAAATCCGGCCCCTCGCTCGTGGAAACTTACGGTCCCGAAGCTAAAAAACTCCGCCAGCTCGCCCACCGCTCCATTGAGGCGGTGACGAATGCGATGGAAAGCTTCGCCTTTAACCTTGCCGTGGCTCGGCTTTATGAGCTGCTGAACGCCGTGGCCACCCCGTCTGAAAGCCCGGACACGCAGGCCGCCCGGTTTGAGGCGATGGAAATCCTCGTGCGCCTCGCCGCGCCGATGATCCCGCATCTGGCCGAGCATCTATTCGCCAAGTTACGCCCTGGCACCGGCCTGGCCGCTTTGCAGCCCTGGCCCAAAGCTGACCCAGCGTTGCTGGTGGTGGATGAACTCACCGTCGCCGTTCAGGTTAACGGCAAGCTGCGCGGCACCATCCTGGTTCCGGCCGACGCGGGGCAGGATATCGCAATCCCGCTTGCCAAGGAGGCCGTGGCAGGCACAATAGGTACGCAGACCATTGTGAAGCAGATCTATGTACCTGGCAGGATCGTGAATTTTGTCGTTAAACCGTAAATCCTTAGCCCTTTGTGCCTTATTTGCCCTGAGCGGCTGCGGTTTTGCGCCGCTTTATGGCGGGGCGAGGGGGCAGGCCGCCAGCGCCGGACTGGAATCTGTCTATGTGCAGAATATCCCTGAACGCACCGGACAAATTCTACGCGAGACGCTGCAACAGCAGCTTCACACCCAGGGCCAGCCGGTGACGGAGCATTATACCCTCTCCGTCAGCTACAGCATCATGCAAACCGGCGAAGGCGTGCAGGCGGACAGCTCCACCAGCCGCACCCGTTTTAACGCCCACGCGGCCTGGTCGCTTTCGCCCATTGGCCACCCGTCCAAAACGCTGATTTCCGGCAATGCCACGGCCATGGATGCGCTGAACATCATCGACCAGCAATATTTTGCCGCGAATCTGGAAACAGAAACGGTGAATCAGCAGTTGGCCAACGAGATTTCAGCGCAGATTACCACCCAGCTAGCCGCCTGGTTCCGTGCCCACCCTGAATCATGAAGCTGGATGCGGGCCGGACTGACGCGTTTTTAAAGGCACCCTCCGCCCCTCTGGTTCTGCTGCATGGGCCAGATGCCGGGCTGGTGGCTGAACGCGGCTTGGCCTTGGCCCGTACGGTGGAAGGCGCGTTGAGCGACCCGTTCCGGTTCGCGGAACTCTCCAACCCCTCCCCGGATGCCTTGCTGGCGGAGGCAACCGCCGCCTCCCTGGTTGGCGGGCAGCGCGTGGTCCGGGTGCGCGACGCACATGAGCCTTTGGCGAAAGCCCTGGATGCCTTGCTCAAATCCCCGCCGGATGCGCTGGTGATTCTGGAAGCCGGTGAACTCACTTCCCGTTCCAAACTTCGCAGCCTAGCGGAAAAAGCCCCCGGCATCGCCAGTATTGCCTGCTACGCCATAGACCAAGGCAAGCTGCCGCAAATCATCACCGCCCGCCTGCGCGCCCAAGGTGTTACAATCGACCGCGAGGCCGCCGCCTGGGCCGCGCAAAATCTCTCAGGCGAGGAAGGCCCGTTGCGTCAGGCGCTAGATGTACTGGTGCTGTATGCGGGGGATACACAAACGCTTTCGCTGGAAGATGTTTCCTCCATCTTGGCCGATGGCGGTGATACCTCGGTTGGAGACGCCATCGACGCGGCCCTAATCGGCGATCTGGCCGCGACGGATAAGGCTTTGTCCCTCGCTTATGAGGAAGGTGCTTCCCCGGTCGGGCTGATTCGTGTGCTTTTATCTGAGTTGGCGCGCCTGCGGCTGGCCGCCGGGGCCATGGCGGAGGGCGCTTCCGCGCAAGAGGCGATGAGTGGCATGCGCCCGCCGGTCTTTTTCAAACGTCAAACGATTGTGCAGAAAATGCTGCGCCTCTGGCCGTTAAAAGCGCTGGATCAGGCTTTGGCGGTGGCTTTAACGGCGGAAGCCGCCTGCAAAACCACCCATATCCCGGAGCAGGATTATTGCCGGCAAACGATGCTGGCTCTGGCGACACGCGCACGTAGCGCCGCCAGAGCCAGAGATTAGCGGGTTATCTTAAAACTCGTCCCAATCATCATCCCGGCCGGAGATTTTCTTGAAACTGCCCGCGAAGTTGGGTGAAGGCGCTGGTGCGGCCACGGTTTCAACCGCCCGGCGTGGTTTGGGCGCCGCCGCCGCGCGCGACTGTGTCTCGATGCGAAAGCGCGAAATCAGCCCTTCCAACGTTTCGGCTTCAGAAGACAGCGCATGGCTAGCTGCAGTGGCTTCTTCAACCATGGCGGCGTTTTGCTGGGTCATCTGGTCCATCTGGCCCATGGCGGTGTTCACCTCCGCGAGGCCATTGGCCTGAACGGTGGCGGATTCGGATATCTCCTTCACCATTTTGTTCAAATTCCCCACCTGTTCGACGATTCTCTCCAGCGCCTCACCGGTCTCGCCCACCAATCGCACGCCAGCTTGAACCTGCGCTCCGGAGGTGGAGATCAGGGATTTAATCTCCTTCGCGGCTTCGGCCGAGCGCTGAGCCAGGGCACGCACTTCGGTAGCTACCACGGCAAATCCGCGCCCGGCATCGCCAGCTCGCGCGGCTTCCACCCCTGCATTCAGGGCCAGAAGATTCGTCTGGAAGGCGATTTCGTCAATCACGCCGATAATATTGCCGATCTGCTGGGAGGATGTCTCAATCTCGCTCATCGCGCTCACTGCTTCGCGCATCACTGTGCCGGAATGGGCGGCGGCGCCGTGCGTTTCATTGACAACTTTCAGAACATTCCCGGCATTGCTGGCGGTTTGTTTCACCGTATCCGTCACGCTGGCCAATGCGGCGGAGGTTTCCTCAAGCGCCGCTGCCTGGCGTTCCGTTCGCTTGGCGAGATCGTCCGCCGCCTGCATCATTTCGGACGCTCCGCCCCGCACACCGGATGCATTCTGACCGATTGCGTACATGGTCTCCTGAAGTTTTTCGAGCGCGTCGTTAAAATCCACGCGCAATTTTTCATAAGCGGTGGGGAAGCTTTGATCCAACCGGGAAGCGAGATCTCCATTCGCCAGCCGGTTCAGGCCGGTGGCAAGGGCCGCAACCATTTCACCCTGCTCCTCCGCGAGACGTTTGGCATCAGCCATGCGCTGCTGTGCTTCAGCCTCTTGGGCACGGCGGCTGGCGACGGCTTCTGTTTCCAGCTGCGCTTTCTGTGCGGCATTTTCACGGAACCGGGTCAACGTTTCCGCCATTGTGCCAATTTCATCCGTGCGGTCGCTATAGGGAATTTTCGTATCCAGACGGCCATCAGCAAGGTGACGCATTGCTTTGCTGAGGCCCTGAAGCATTGAGGAAATATGCCGACGGGAGGCAAACACAGCCAAGAGATAAAGTGCTAGCAGCGGGACAAAAAACAAAGCCAGTGTCAGAATTTCATGATTCATGTCTGCATAGACATCGTCTACGTAAACGCCGGTGCCGATAATCCACCCCCATTGAGGCACCGCGACCATGCTGCTCATTTTAGGCTGCGGTGGACCGCCGGGCACACGCGGAAATTCGTAATGCTGAAAAAAGGTCTTTCCGGCCTCGGCGGCATCCAGCATAGCGGGCAGGAAGATTTTGCCCTTCGCATCCGGCACGTTCAGCTGGTTGGTGCCGATCATGGCTTTGTTGGGGTGCGCCAGCACTACGCCGTCTTTGTTATACACAAAAATATAGTTTTTACCTTGATAGCGGATTGCGCTGATCGCGGTGAGTGCCGCTTTTTGCGCGGCTTGTGTGGTCAGAGTACCGTTTTGGGCTTCTTCCACATAGTGGTCTGCGATTGACCGTGCTGTATTATCAATCGCAAGAATTTGTCCTTGCTTGGCGTGGATCTCCAGCTTGTAGGATTGCGTGACAGAGGCAATTGTACCCGTGGCCATAAGGCCCAGCGCGAATAAAAACAGCAAGGTAAATTGCCAAGTAATAGATAACCGGCGGAGAATTTGCATTGGCGGCCCTCATCCAAAACAGTTTGCGCCCGCTGGACGCATGAGGTCTGGACTATGACCAAAACCGGATAAGATTGCGTTAATCTGGTAATTTCGGAATCAGATATGTTCCACGTGGAACATCTGACAGGGATATCGGAAGCGAGACGCCTGATGTTCCACGTGGAACATCAGGGAGGATGAGTTATTTGTTCAGAAGCGCCAGCAAGGAATCGAGTTGGTCGAGGTCGGCGTAGTTCAGCGTCAGACTGCCGCCCTTACCGTTAAATTTGATATCAACTTTCACGCCGAGCCGCTCGGACAGGCTTTTCGCCAAAGTAGCGATTTCGCTGTCTTCGGTCTTGTGCTCACGCGGTTTGCGAGTGGCATTTTCCTGGACAATGGACCGACCGAGCGTTTTGGCCAGAGCCTCTGTCTGTCGGACGGACAGTTCCTTAGCCACAACTTCCCGCGCGACCTTCAAGGGCTCGGGGTGGGCCAGCAGCGCCTTGGCGTGGCCGGTGGTAATCTGCCCTTCTTTCAGCATGGTTTGCACAAGCGTAGGGAGTTGCAGAAGCCGCATGACATTAGTGATGTGACTGCGGGATTTGCCAACCGCTTCGCCCAGCTTGTCGTGGCTGAGTTTAAATTCCTCAATCAGCCGCTTATAGCCTTCGGCCTCTTCCACCGCGTTCAGGTTTTCGCGCTGGAGGTTTTCAACTAGACCGGCGGCCATGGCGTCTGCGTCGCTGAGGTCGCGCACCAGCACGGGCACTTCATGCACCTGCGCGCGTTGAGAGGCACGCCAGCGTCGTTCACCCGCGATAATCTGATAATGCCCGACAACGCCCGGTTTGGGTCGGACCAGCAGCGGTTGCAGAATGCCGCGTTGAGAGATTGAGTCCGCTAGCTCCTGCAACGCGGATTCCTCCATCTCCTGCCGGGGCTGGAAAGGGCTAGGTTCAAGCAGATCAACCGCCAGATGCTGAACGCCAAAAGCGGTGACGCTGGTTGGGGTTGCGGCCTCGCCTAACAAAGCGGCCAATCCCCGGCCCAGGGGTTTACGCGGTTCCTTTCCGCTCATGCCATTTCCTTTCGTGCGCGCGCACGGCGCAAAAACTCAGCTGCCAGGGCAAGGTAAGCCTGTGCCCCGGTTGAGCGGAAATCATAAAGCAGGACTGGAATCCCGTGGCTAGGGGCCTCGGTGATACGGATGTTGCGGGGGATGGCGGTTTCGAACACTTTATCTCTGAAATATGTGCGGACTTCGTTGCTCACTTGTTCGGAGAGGTTGTTGCGCTTGTCCGTCATGGTCAGGACAATGCCTTCAATGGTCAGCTTTGGATTCAAATTGCGTTTGACCATATCGACCGAGCGCATGAGCTGGGAAATACCTTCCAGGGCGAAAAACTCAGCCTGTAAGGGAACCAGAATGGCATCCGCCGCCACCAGTGCGTTGAGGGTCAGCAGAGCCAAGCCGGGTGGGCAGTCGATCAGCACGATATCGGCGTCACAGCCCTGGTTCAACGCGTCGCGGAGCAGAAATTCCCGGCGGTCCTGCTGGCCGAACTCAATATCCGCGCCGATGAGATCCGCTACGGCGGGAATGATGGAAAGATTTTCCACTTCAGTCCGCAAAATGGCTTCCGCCAGCTTGGTTTCTCCCGCCAGCAAGGAATAAGAGCCGCCATTTCGGGCTTCGTGCTCAATGCCAAGCCCGGTGGAGGCATTGCCTTGCGGATCGATATCAATCAGCAGGACCTTAATGCCTCCAATCGCGAGTGCCGCGGCGAGGTTGATGGCGGTGGTGGTTTTGCCAACCCCGCCCTTCTGGTTGGCAACGGCGATAACGCGCGGTTTTTTATGCGGCTCCGGCATATCGGATCTGGCTCACTTTCAGGATGCAGCTTTCACCCCACGCAGGGGCGGACAGGCGTTCGGCGTCCATGTGCCAGAGCGAGGAGGCGAGCGTCAATTCGGTATCCACACCTTTTCCCTTCGGAAACAGGCAAAAACCCTCAGGGGTGAGCAAGGGGGCTGCGAGGCCCAGTAATTTTTCCAAAGGCGCCAAGGCCCTGGCGGTGATGAGCGGGGCGGGTTGAACGGGGGCGGATTCGATGCGGCAATTATGAATTTTCGCGGGGGCGCCGGTCTGGCGCGCAGCTTCCATCAGGAACGCGGCTTTGCGAGCGTCTGATTCAATCAGCTCAAACGGGATGCCGGTGGCGATGCACAGAATTAACCCCGGGAAGCCCGCACCGGAGCCAAGGTCGATGGCGCCGGGGGTATCCTTGGGAATATAAGGTAGTAGGCGCAGGGAATCCTGCACATGACGCTGCCAGATATGGTTGAGGTCCGCCTTGGAGACGAGGTTGATTTTCGGCGACCATTTTAAAACGAGCGCCGCGAAATCACGGAGTTTTTCTTCGTTCATGCGGCGCGGCTGGCCTTTCTGAGGGCGCCGAAAATGGCGCCGAGGGCGGCGGGGGTCATGGCCTCAATCCGCCCGGCGGCGGCGAGGTTTTGCGGGCGGGTGCGTTCGAGCTTTTCACGCAGCTCAGAGGACAGGCCGCCAACATCGGCATAATTGAAATCGGCGGGGATTTTGACAGCTTCGTCCTTTTCCCGGGCGCGGATTTCGGAATTCTGGCGGGCGATATAGCCGGCATAGAGCAGGTCGGCGCGCAGAATTTGGGCCGCCCTGCCCTCGCCTTCCGGCTTGTTGTTGAAAGATGCGATTTCGGCTTTCAGCGCGGCAAAGGCTTGCGCGCGCGCAGAGCCGACGCAGCCCCAATCCAGCCCTTTTTGGGTCAGGCGGAGCTCGGCATTGTCGGCGCGCAGCAGCAGGCGATATTCGGCGCGGGAAGTGAACATGCGGTAGGGTTCGGTCACACCCTGGGTCACCAGATCGTCGATGAGAACGCCGATATAAGCGTCCGAGCGGGAGAGATGGACCGGTGCCGCGCCCCCTGCCCTGCGCGCGGCGTTCAACCCCGCCATGAGACCTTGGGCGCCAGCTTCTTCGTATCCGGTGGTACCATTGATCTGCCCAGCAAGGAAAAGCCCAGGGAGGGCCTTTAGGTTTAAGGAATGGTCGAGGGCGCGTGGGTCCACATAATCATATTCCACCGCGTAGCCGGGGCGCAAAATTTTCGCGTATTCCAGGCCCGGGATAGTATGGATGAGGGCCACTTGCACGTCCAGCGGCAAGGAGGTGGAGATGCCGTTGGGGTAGATGGTGTCATCATCCAGCCCTTCGGGTTCCAGGAAGATCTGGTGGCCGGGTTTTTCTGAGAAGCGGACAACCTTATCCTCGATGGAGGGGCAGTAGCGCGGGCCGCGCCCGGCAATATTTCCGCCGTAAACGGCCGATTTATTTATGTTTCCCCGGATGACCGCGTGGGTTTCCTCGGTGGTGGAGGTGATGCGGCAGGAGATTTGCGGGTTGGTGATTTGGGATGTGAGTGCGGAGAATGGCTCCGGCGGGTTTTCGCCTTTGTCTTCCGGCAGATTGTCCCAGTCGATGCTGGATTTGGCCAGACGCGCGGGGGTACCGGTTTTCAGGCGGCCCAGCGGTAGGTTGAGGCGGTGTAGATCCGCCGCCAGGGTGCAGGAGGGTGCATCCTCCACCCGGCCGCCGGGCTGCATCTCGGTGCCGAAATGCAGGACGCCGTTGAGGAACGTACCGGTGGTGAGCACGGCGGCGGCGCAGGAGAGAGTTTTGCCGGAGGCGAGTTTAACGCCGGTGAGGCGGCCATTGGCGGTTTCCAGCCCGGCGGCTTCGTCCTCTAAAATCGTGAGATTCGCCTGCGCGGCGAGCAGTATCTGGATGGCGTTGCGGTAGAGCTTGCGGTCCGCCTGGGCACGCGGGCCGCGCACGGCGGGGCCCTTGGCGCGGTTGAGCAGTTTGAAATGGATGCAGGCTGCATCAGTGGCTTTGGCCATCAGCCCGTCCAGCGCGTCGATCTCACGGACGAGGTGGCCCTTGCCAATGCCGCCAATGGCGGGGTTGCACGACATCTCCCCTAGCCGAGCTGCGTTTTGCGTGACCAGGAGGGTGTGCGCTCCGTAACGGGCGGCGGCGGCGGCGGCTTCCGTGCCCGCGTGGCCACCGCCGATGATGATGACGTCATAGTCCATGCGCGGGGTTTAACGAGTTTGCCGGAAAAATGCCAAATGTTTGAGTTAGCGGTAACATTTTCATTTGTCGGTTTTTGCAGGGATAGGGGGTGTTATATTTCCGTTCCCGGCCCTATTTCAACGCTTCAGGCGCCTGCCTATATGTCAACAGTAGCGTAAGGAGTTTGGGCAAATTGAACCAGATGGGGAACGGAAGGCAGTTTCGGAATTCGGCCGATTCAATGCCGGCGCGTTCCGTGGCCGACTGTGGAGATTTGCCGTTTTTAATCCGCCGGGATGGGACGTGGCTTTATAAAGGCAGCCCGATCAGCCGTAAGCCGATGGTCTGCTTGTTTTCAACCGTGCTGACGCGCGATGAGGATGGGAAATATATTCTGGAAACGCCGGTGGAGCGCGGGCGGATTGAGGTGGAGGATGTACCGTTTCTGGCCGTGGAACTGGAATGGAGCGGCGGCGGGAAGGACCAGGTTCTGTGTTTCCGCACCAATGTGGACCAGTGCATCACGGCCGGGCCGGCGCATCGGATCCGTGTGGCTCATGATTTGCTGAGTTGCGAGCCTACGCCTTATCTTCATGTTCGTGATGGAAAAGGCAGATTTCCGATTGAGGCGCGGATTAGCCGCGCTACATATTATGAACTGGTGGCGCTGGCCGAACCTGGAATTGTGCGCGGGCGCAAGGTGCTGGGGGTGTGGAGCGAGGGGATTTTCTTCCCGCTCGGCGATATGCCGAATTGCTGCAAGGATGCGGACTGACGCCCAGAGCGGTGCGGCGTGAAAGAGGCGGCGTTGCGGGCAGCGTTTCCCGCCGGTTTGGCGCATGAAAGTCTGGCGCCGGGACGGTTGCGGCAGGCGGCGGTTCTGGTGGGGATGGAGCCCGGAAAGGGCGTATGGCTGACCCGGCGCAGCGCCAGAATGCCGACTCATGCCGGGCAGATCTCGTTCCCGGGCGGGAAAATCGAAAAATTTGACTCCTCACCCGAGGCGGCGGCCTTGCGCGAAGCGCGCGAGGAGATTGGGCTGGACCCGGCGCCTGTGGCGATTTTAGGGCGGTTACGGGACCATATTACCGGCACGGGGTTTCATATTACGCCGGTGGTGGCGTTGCTGCCCGAAGGGGTGAGGCTGGCGCCGGAAGAAAATGAGGTGGAAGCGTTGTTCCCACTGCCCTTCTCAGATTTGTTGAACCCGGAATTTCCGGTGCGGCGCAAGGGGGTGTGGCGCGGCGGGGAACGGGCGTTCTGGGTGTGGCCGCACCAGGATTATGTGATCTGGGGCGCGACGGCGGAGATTTTGCGGCGGCTGGCGCTGCGGTTGCGGGGGGGTGTGTGATCTGTTTGCCGGGACTGGATGCGGTGTGGGCGGCGGTGCCGGAAGCCAGGATGGTGGGCGGCGCGGTGCGCGACATGCTGGCCGGGCGGGAGGTAGCGGATGTGGATTTTGCCTCGCCCTTGGCGCCTGAAACCGTGATGGCGCGGGCGCGGGCGGCGGGGTTGAAGGCGGTGCCTACCGGCATTGCCCATGGTACGGTGACTATTGTGGCCGAAGGGCAAGGGTTTGAGGTGACAACCTTGCGCCGGGACGTGCAGACGGATGGGCGGCACGCGGTGGTGGCCTTTACCGATGACTGGCGGGAGGACGCAGCGCGGCGGGATTTCACGATCAATGCGATGAACTGCACGCGCGGCGGCGAAATTTTCGATTATTTTGGCGGGCGGGCGGATTTGCAGGCCGGGATTGTGCGGTTTGTGGGCGATGCGCGGCAGCGGATTGAGGAGGATTATCTCCGTATTTTGCGGTTTTTCCGGTTTTTCGCGCGTTATGGGCAAGGCGCGCCGGATGCGGCGGCGGTGGCGGCGATTCAGGCGGGGCGCGCGGGGCTACGGCAGCTTTCAGCCGAGCGCGTGTGGAGCGAGGTGAAAAAGATATTAACCCCCCCTGCCCCGCTGGCCGCCGTGACTTTGATGCATGAGACAGGTGTACTGGAGGTGGTGTTGCCCGGCGCGAAGCCGGAGCGGCTGGCGGCATTGCTGGCGCGCCGGGCGCCATGTGAGCCGCTATTGCGCGTGGCGGCGCTGACGGATGAGGATTTGGCCACGCGGCTGCGGTTAAGTGGGGCTGAGGCGGCGCTTCTGGCTGGCTGGCGCGGGACGTTGGCGTTGCGACCTGGGGATGATGAGGCCACGCTGCGCCGGGCCTTGGCGGCGGAGACGCTGGAGATTTTGCTGGGCCGGGTGTGGCTGCAAGGTGGAGAGGATGCGGGCTGGGCCAGGTTACGGGACCGGCTGGCGGCGACGGAGCGCCCGGTTTTTCCGCTGCAAGGGCGGGATTTGACGGCTTTGGGGGTGCCTCCCGGTAAAAAGCTGGGGGAAATTTTAAGGCTCACCCGCCAGAATTGGCTGAAAGGCGGGTGTGTGGCGGATAAGCAGTTCTGCCTGGATTTGGCAAAGTCCCTGATATAATCAAGGGGGTTCAGGCGCTCAGGGTTAATAACGAGTCCAGCTTGAGATGCGTTTCAAGATGCGCGGCCAAGCTATCCAATACGGTATTTATCCCTTTGGCGTGGGGGCGGGATGACATGGGGACGCCCAGTGTGGCCAGGAAGGCAGCGCGGAAGGCGTCTTCATGGAACAGGCCGTGGAGATAGCTACCCATGACGAGGCCGTCTTGTGATTGCGCGCCGTCTGGCCGGGGGCCGACCATGGCGAAGGGGCGGGATTTGTCCGGCCCTTGGCTCTGGCCGAGATGGATTTCGTAGCCCGAGACCCGCAGCCCGCTTTCGGAGTGGATGGCCTGCACCAGCCCGAGCTGTTTTTGGTGTGCCATGCGGGTGGTGATGTTCAGCAGCCCGAGCCCTTTTGTGGTGCCGGGCGGGCCTTCCAGACCGTCCGGGTCCGCGATGTCCTGCCCCAGCATCTGATAGCCGCCGCAAATTCCCAAAATGCGCCCGCCGCGCCGGTGATGGGCCAGCAAGTCAATGTCCCACCCCTGGGCGCGCAGAAAGGCGAGGTCGCCGCGTGTGGATTTGCTGCCGGGGATGATCACCAAGGCGGTATCCCCAGGGATGGGGTGGCCGGGCTCGACCAGAGTGAGATCCACACCGGGCTCGGCTCGCAGGGGATCGAGATCGTCGAAATTGGCGATGCGGGAAAGGGCGAGGCAGGCGATTTTCACGGCGCCCGGCGCGATGGAGACAGGGCGGGGGCGGCGGAGGTCTTGTGCGTCTTCACCCGGCAGGCGGGTGGCGGCGGGGAAGTAGGGCAGCACGCCAAAACCGCGCCATCCCGTGCGGGACTGGATGAAGCTGTAACCGTCATCAAACAGACGCGGGTCGCCGCGGAATTTGTTGATGATGAAGCCTTGCACCAAGGCGGCATCATCCGGCGTCAGCACGGCCTGGGTGCCGATGAGCTGGGCGATGACGCCACCCCGGTCGATATCCCCCACCAGCACCACGGGCACATTGGCTGCTTGGGCAAAGCCCATATTGGCGATGTCACCCGCGCGGAGATTGACCTCGGCCGGGCTGCCCGCGCCTTCGATGATGACGAGGTCATACGCGGTGCTGAGGCGGTGGAAACTCTCCAGTACCGGGGCCAGGAGTTTGGGTTTATACGCGGCGTAGTCACGAGCTTTCAGTGTGGCCACGCGGTGACCCTGGACGATAATTTGGGAGCCGGACTCGCTTTCAGGCTTCAGCAGCACGGGGTTCATGTCCGTGACCGGCGGCAGGCCGCAGGCCAGGGCCTGCAAGGCCTGGGCGCGGCCGATCTCCCCGCCATCAGCCGTGACAGCGGCGTTGTTGGACATGTTTTGCGGTTTGAACGGCGCTACCTTCAGCCCGCGCCGCAACGCCGCGCGGCATAGCCCCGCCACCAGCAGAGATTTGCCGACATTTGAGCCCGTGCCTTGCAGCATTAACGCGCGCATCAGAACTCCACGCCGGGCTGGGCTTTGATGCCGTCCCGGAAGGGATGCTTTGTTGAGCCCATTTCGGTGATGAGGTCGGCGGCTTCCAGTAAGGCCGACGGCGCGTTGCGGCCGGTGAGGACCACATGGGTCAAAGGTGGTTTGTCGGTGAGGAGAAAGTCCGTTACCGCGTTTATATCCAGGTAGTTATAGCGCAGTGCGATGTTGATTTCGTCCAGCAGCACCATGCGGTTGCGCGTGTCACGGATCAGGGCCTTGGCTTTTTCCCATCCGGCCTGGGCGGCAGCGATGTCTCGGGCTTTGTCCTGGGTTTCCCAGGTGAAGCCCTCACCCATGGCATGAAACTGGCAGAGATGGGGAAAATGCGAGGTGAGCAGGCGGCGCTCGCCCGTGTCCCACGCGCCCTTGATGAACTGTACCACGGCGCAGGGCATCTCGTGTGCGATGCAGCGCAGAATCATGCCAAATCCGGCGGAGGATTTGCCCTTGCCCGGCCCAGTATGGACGATGACGAGTCCTTTTTCCCCGGTTTTGCCCGCCATGATTTTGTCCCGCGCGGCCTTGATGCGGGCCATTTTGGTGGCGTGGCGGGCGACGTCATCAGGGGAAATGGTCATGGCGGCTCTCCTTGACTCTGCCCCGCACATGCGGCCTTGTGCGGGGGACCGTGCTGGTGCCTGGCTTATGTCAGGCCAAAAGGGAATGCGATAGGGGCCCCGCCCTGAATCGCAGCCGCCCCCGCGACCGTGACCGGAGAGGTTGCCCAATGCCACTGGCGATAAGCCGGGAAGGCGGGCGCCGCAGGGCTTCATCGCCCCTATCCGCAAGCCGGGAGACCTGCCAGCGCAAAGGGTTTTGAACGAGCGGACGGGGTGTGCCGCTGCGGGTTTTTTGCGCGCGGTTAACGCGTGTTCCCCGTTTTGCGCGCCCGCTCCGCATATGGATGCGAGGGGTTTGAATGGGCGCGATTTTGCATGTCTGCATCACTTGCCGGGCCGGTTTGCCGCTGGTGGAGGGCGAGCCCTGTGCCGGGGCGCGGGTGCATGCGGCGCTGGCGGCCTTGAATGTGCCGGCGGGTGTGACGGTGCGGCCCGTGGAATGCCTTTCCGCCTGCAAGCACGGAGCGAGCATTGCGCTCTCTGGGCCGGGGCGCTGGTCGTATATTTACGGGCCGGTGAGCGAGGCGGATGCCGCCGTGATTCTGGATGGTGCCGCCGCGTATGCCGGAACACAGGATGGCATTGTGCCCTGGCGGGAGCGCCCTGCCCTTTTCCGTAAAAACGTGATTGCCCGTTTGCCAGCTTTGGAGGCGACATGACTGATCTTGCCAAAATTCCCGTTACCATCGTCACTGGGTTTCTGGGGGCGGGAAAGACGACGTTGATCCGGCATTTGCTGGCCCATTCCGGAGGTAAAAGGCTGGCGGTGCTGGTGAATGAATTTGGCACGATGGGCGTGGATGGCGAGATCTTACGCGGTTGTGCGGATGAGAATTGCCCGGAAGACGCGATTGTGGAATTGGCGAATGGCTGCATCTGCTGCACGGTGGCGGATGAGTTTATTCCGACCATGGAGACGCTACTGGGCCTAGAGAAAAAGCCGGATCATATTCTGATCGAGACCTCCGGTCTGGCTTTGCCGAAGCCGCTGTTGAAGGCGTTTGACTGGCCGGCCATCCGCTCGCGCGTGACGGTGGATGGCGTGGTGGCGATGGCGGATGCGGAGACGGTATCCTCAGGCCTGTTCGCGCCTGAGCAAGGGCGTAATGGCAATGAGCATGACACGCCGCTCTCTGAAGTTTTTAGGGACCAGATGGCTTGCGCGGATCTGATTTTGCTCTCCAAGGCGGATCTCGCCGGGGAAGAAAAGCTGGCCAAGGCGCGGGAGGTGGTGGCCAAGATGCTGCCCCGGCGAGTGCCGATGCTCCCTGTGACGGAGGGGGCGATCGGGGCGCGTGTTCTGCTGGGGCTGGACGCGGCGGCGGAGGATGATGTGGATGCGCGGCCCTCCCACCATGATGGGCAGGCGGCGCATGAGCATGATGATTTTGCGACCATCGTGGTGGATCTGCCGGAGCAGGAGAGCGCCGTGCCATTGCTAGCGGCGATTGAATATCTGGGGCGGGAGCAGCGGATTTTACGGGTGAAGGGGCATGTGGCCATTACTGGCAAGTCGATGCGGCTGCTGGTGCAGGCGGTGGGTGCGCGGGTGCGCAGCCAGTTCGACAAGCCGTGGGGGGCTGAACCGCGTGCCTCGCGCTTGGTAGTGATTGCTGAGCGGCATGACCTGAACGCCAAGATAATCCGGGCGGCGCTGGGCGGGTAGAATGCATATCGTCTTCCGGGAAAGACATGGGCTGGAGGAGGCGGAGACACCGCATGATCTTTGCCAGGACCCGGCGGAGATTGTAGTGCTGTCTTTCTCGGACGGTGATTTGGGGGCGTTTGCAGCTGCCTGGCAGGGGGCGAAGGCACGGGGGATTGTCCTGCCCAGCCTGCGGCTGGCGAATTTGGCGCTGCTGCGGCACCCGGTTTCGGTGGATGTGTATTTTGAGAAAACGCTAAGCGGGGCGAAGGCCGTGCTGGTGCGTTTGATCGGCGGGGAAGGCTACTGGGCCTATGGGCTGGGTGCCTTGCGAGATCTGGCGGACCGGCACGGGCTGAAGCTGGCGGTGCTGCCTGGCGATGGGCGGGCGGATACGGTTTTGGAGGGGTATTCCACCCTCGCGCCCGCGCGGCGGCAGGCGTTGGGGCGGTTATGTGACCAAGGCGGGCCGGAGGCGGCACTGGCTGCGCTGTCGCTGCTGGCACACGAGATTGGGCAGGGCGGCACGCAGGATTTTGCCCCCGCGCCGCTGCCAGATTTTGGGTTTTACCAGCCGGGCGCCGGAATTTTAGAAAAGGCGCCACAAGGGGGACGGCGTGTGCCGGTGGTGTTTTACCGCTCTTATCTCGTGGCGGCGGATGTGGCGCCGGTGGAGGCGTTGATAACGGCGCTGCGGCGCCGGGGGTTTGAGGCGTATGGGGTATTTTTACCCTCGCTGAAGGCGCGGGCGGCAGCGCGGTTTGTGGCGGCGCATCTGGTGGCGCATCCGCCCGTGGCGATTGTGAACGCCACCGCTTTTTCCGCCGCCGGGGATAACGGGGCAACGCCGTTGGATGGGCCGGGCGTGCCGGTGTTTCAGGTCGCATTTTCCACCGCGCTGCGGGATGCGTGGGCGGCCTCGGAACGGGGCTTGTCGCCAGCGGATCTGGCGATGCATGTGGCGCTGCCGGAGATTGACGGGCGGGTGTTTCTGGGCGTGGTGAGCTTTAAATCAGCCTGTGAGCGTGACGAGGATTTGCAATTTGCCCGGCATGTGCACTGCGCTGAACCAGAGCGGGTGGAGGCGGTGGCGGGGAAGATTGCCGCCTGGGTGAAGCTGGCTGAGACGCCCACAGCGGCGCGGCGGATGGCAATGGTGCTTTCCAGCTATCCGGGCCGGGCGGACCAGATGGCCCATGCGGTCGGGTTGGATGCTTTGCAATCCGCCAGTGAAATTCTGGGATTTTTGCAAGAGGCAGGGTATGGCGCGGCGCGGCTTGAGCATCTGCCCTGGTGGTTCAAGGCCGGGGAGGTGGTTTGGTCGGGGGCTGCGTATCAGGCGGCGTTGCGCGGCTTGCCCGCGACATTGCGGACTGAGCTGTATGAGGCGTGGGGCGAACCCGCGGATGAGTTCCGATTTCCGCTGGTCTGGTCTGGACATATTCTGATCGCCGTGCAGCCTGAACGCGGGGCGCAGCAAGAGCGTGAGGCGCAATATCACGATCTCGCCGCTGTGCCGTGCCATGGCTATGTGGCGTTTTATCTGTGGCTGCGGGCGCAGGGGGTGGATGGGCTGATTCATCTGGGCGCGCATGGCACGCTGGAATGGCTGCCGGGGAAAAGCGTGGCGCTGTCTGGCGATTGCTGGCCGGAGGCGTTGATTGGCGATGTGCCGGTAATCTACCCGTTTATCGTGAATGACCCGGGCGAGGCGGCCCAGGCAAAGCGGCGGCTTGGGGCGGTAACGGTTGGGCATCTGCCGCCGCCTCTGGCACCCGCCGCGATGCCGGAGCATCTGCAAAGGCTGGAGGCGCTGCTGGATGAATATGCCACCGCCGAAGGGCTGGACCCGAAACGGCGGGAGCGGCTGATTAGCGATATCCGCTCGGAGGCGCAGGCCCGGGGGGTAGAGCGGGATTTGCAGCTGGCGGCGGATGCTGGGCTGGCGGAAGCGATCACGCGGATTGACCGGTTTGTGTGCGATTTGAAAGAAAGTCGGTTTGGGGACGGGCTGCATGTGTTTGGCGGCGGTGTCTGCGGGGCGGAGGAACGCGCTGGGCTGCTGGCGGCGCTGGAGGGACGGCGGGTGGTGCCGGGACCGTCCGGCTCTCCGGCGCGGGGACGGGCGGATGTGCTGCCGACCGGGCGGAATATGTTTGCGGTGGACCCGCGCGCGATTCCTACCCGCGCGGCCCATGCGCAGGGCGTGAAGCTGGCGGAGGAGCTGCTGCGGCGGCATCTGCAGGAGAATGGTGAGTGGCCGCGCAGTTTGTTGGTGAACCTCTGGGGCTCGGCCACCATGCGCAATGCGGGCGAGGAGTTTGCCATGGCGCTGCATCTGGCCGGGTTGGTGCCGTGTTGGGAGGAGAGCAGCGCCCGCGTTTCAGGCTTTGAGATTTTGCCGCCCGTCTTGCTGGGCCGCCCGCGTATTGATGTGACGCTGCGGATTTCCGGGTTGTTCCGGGATGTGTTTGCGCATCTCGCGCAGCTGTTCGCGGCCGGGGCTGAGGCGTTGGCTGCACGCGAGGAGATGCCGGGGGAGAACCCCTATGCCGCGCGCGGGCCGCGCGTGTTTGGACCGCGTCCGGGGCAGTACGGGCTGGCGATGGGAGATGCGCCGGTGATTTTTACCGATGAAGCCAGGGCCGAGGCGGCGCGGGCCTGGCTGGCGGGGGCGGCATGGGCTGTGGGTGTTGATGGCGTTCCACGTGAAACATCCGGGGCGCTGCGGGAGCGGTTGCGGGGCACGGATGGGTTTGTGCATGTGCAGGACCTGCCGGAGACGGATTTGCTGCTGGCGGCGGATTATGCGGCGCATGAGGGCGGGATTGTCGCGGCGCTGGAGGCCCTGGGGGTAAAGGCGCCGCCGCTTTACCATCTGGATGCCACGCGGCCGGACGCGCCGCTGGCCCGGCTGCTGAATGAGGAGATTGGCCGGGTGGTGCGAGCCAGGGCGGCGAATCCGGCCTGGGTGGCGGGCATGATGCGCCATGGCTTCAGGGGCGGGGCGGAGTTGGCGGCGACGCTAGATCATATGGCGGCCTTCGCGAATCTGGCGCAGGCGGTGCCGGGGCATTTATTCGACCTGTATTTTGAGGCGACGCTGGGGCGGGACGAGGTGGCGGCGTTTCTGGAGGCGGAAAACCCGGCGGCGCTGGCGCGGATGCGGGATGTGTTCACGCGGCTGCGCGCGGCGGGGCTATGGGAGACGCGCAATAACGCCATTGTTGCGGCTTTGGCGACGCCATGAATGTGAAAGGCTGGTGCCCTGGCGCGTGGCGGCCGATGATGGCGGAGGATGGGCTGATATTGCGTATCCGCCCGCCGGAGGGGCGGCTTTCCTCCGCGCAGGCGCAGGGGCTGGCGGCGTTGGCGCGGGTGCAGGGGCTGGGGCGGTTCAGCCTTACCACCCGGGCGAATTTGCAGATGCGCGGCGTGGCGCTGGCACAGCATGAGGCGCTGCTGGACGGACTGCACGCGTTGGGGCTGCTGGATGCGGATGCTGGGCGGGAGCAGGCGCGGAATATTGTCGTCACGCCCTTCTGGCGGAGAGGGGATGGCACGTTGGCGCTGGCCCAGGCGCTGGCGGCGGCGTTGCCGAATCTGCCGCCTTTGCCGGAGAAGTTTGGATTTGCTGTGGATAGCGGGGCGCGGCCGGTGCTGGGGGATGTGTCCGCCGATATCCGGCTGGAGCGCGATGCGGCGGGGCGCTTGCTGGTGCGGGCGGATGGCGCGGCAGCGGGGGAGGTGGTGACGGAGGCGGTTCCGGCATTGTTGCGTCTGGCGCGGTGGTTTCTGGAAAGTGATGGCGCGCCAGGCCGGCGGGGGCGGATGCGGCGACATCTGGCCGCCGGACATGTGCCGCCCGAGGCGGATACGGTGCCAGCCGAAGCGGCGGCGCCAGCTGTGCCGGGGCGTTGTGAAGGCGGGATGCTGGTTGGGTTCGCCTTCGGGGAGATGGAAGCAGAGTGCTTGGCCGCGCTGGCGGCGGTAGCGCAGGAGATCAGGCTGACGCCTTGGCGGGCGGTGTTTCTGCCGGGTGTGGACACGCTTCCGGAGATGCCGGGGGTGATTCTGAACCCGGACGACCCGATGTGGCGGGTTTATGCCTGTACGGGCGCGCCCCATTGCGCCCAAGCCTTTGCCCCCACGCGGCATTTGGCTGCGGCGTTGGCGGGGTATCTGCCGGCGGGGGCGCGGCTGCATGTGTCTGGGTGCGGGAAGGGCTGTGCGCATCCCGCGCCTGCTGAGTTCACGCTGATTGCCGGAGAAAGCGGGTTCACCTTCAATGATGGCCGCGCGGGCCTTGACCCGGCAGCGCTGTGCAGTTGCCCGGTGCTGATTTTTGGAAGCGAATAATGCCACATAGTTACGAGACCGATGGCGCGGCCATCTATTGCCAGTCCTTCGCGACCATCCGGGCGGAGGCGGATCTGGCGCGCTTCACGCCGGAGGAAGAAGGCGTGGTAGTCCGGATGATCCATGCGCTGGGGCTGGTGGGGCTGGAAGCGCAGGTGCGGTTCACGCCCGGCATGGTCGGGCGGGCCCGCGCCGCGCTGGTGGCGGGCGCGCCGGTTCTGTGTGATGCGCGGATGGTGAGCGAAGGCATCACCCGTCCGCGTTTGCCCGCGAATAACCGGATTATCTGCACGTTGCATGAAGGCAGCGTGCCGGACCTGGCCCGGCAGCTTGGCACCACGCGCAGCGCGGCGGCGCTGGAGCTGTGGCGGCCGCATCTGGCCGGGGCGGTGGTGGCAATTGGCAATGCGCCGACGGCTTTGTTTCATCTGCTGAACATGCTGGAGGACCTGGATTGCCCGCGCCCGGCGGCGATTATTGGCTGCCCGGTCGGGTTTGTGGGCGCGGCGGAGTCCAAGGCCGCGTTGATGCAGGCGCCGCCTTGCCCGGCTGTGAGCGTGCAGGGGCGTCTGGGGGGCTCGGCGGTGACGGTGGCGGCGGTGAATGCCATCGCGTGTGCGGCGGAATGAGCATGGGGCGGATTATCTGTGCCGGGCTGGGGCCAGGTGACCCGGACCTGATGAGTCTGCGCGCCGCCCGTGCGGTGCAAGGGGCGGGGCATGTGGCTTATTTCCGCAAGGCCGGGCGGCAGGGGCAGGCGCGGCGGATTGTGGAGGGGATGCTCGCGCCAGGGTGCGTGGAATATGCGATGGAATACCCCGTGACCACGGAGCTGTCCGCCGACAGTGCAGCGTATATCAGTGTTCTAAACGGGTTTTACGATGACTGGGCAACGCGGCTGGAAAAGCTGGCCGCGACCGAGGAGGTGGTGGTGCTGTGCGAGGGGGACCCGTTTTTCTATGGCTCCTTCATGCATTTGCATGTGCGGCTGCGCGGTCGGGTGGAGATGGAGATTGTGCCGGGGATAACCGGTATGTCCGGCTGCTGGACCGCGACGGGGCGGCCGATTACCTGGGGGCGAGATATTCTCACCATTCTGCCGGGCACGTTACCGCAAGATGAGCTGGCGCGGCGGATGCGCGAGAGTGATGCCTTTGTGGTGATGAAAACCGGACGCAACCTGCCAAAGATTAAACGCGCTTTGGTGGCGGCCGGGCGGCTGGAGGCGGCGGTGCTGGTGGCGCACGGCACCACGCGGCAACAGCGCATCGTGCATGTGTCGGAGATGGCGGAGGGCGATTGCCCTTATTTCGCGGTGGTGATGGCGCATGGCGGGGCCGGGCGGGAATGAGCGGCTGGCTGGCCATTGCCGGGCTGGGGCCGGGAGATGAAGCGCTGATCACGCCCGAGGTGAGCGCGGCGCTGGCGCAAGCGACGGATGTGCTGGGCTATGCGCCTTATGTGGCGCGGGTGGCGGCGTGGGCGGGGTTGTGCCTGCATGGCTCGGATAACCGGGAGGAGCTGGACCGGGCGCGGCATGGTCTGCGTTTGGCGGCGCAAGGGCGGCGGGCGGTGATTGTGTCTTCGGGTGATCCGGGCGTGTTCGCCATGGCGGCGGCGGTGTTTGAGGTGCTGGAGGAAGACGCTGGCTGGGCGGCGCTGGAGGTGAGGGTGCTGCCGGGGATTACCGCGATGCTGGCCGCCGCCGCCAAGGCCGGGGCGCCGCTGGGGCATGATTTCTGTGCGATCAATCTCTCCGATAATCTGAAGCCTTGGGCGGTGATCGAGACCCGGCTGCGCTGCGCCGCGCGGGGGGATTTTGCGATGGCGTTTTATAATCCGCGCTCCAGGGCACGGCCGGAGGGATTCGGGCGGGCGCTGGAGGTGCTGCGGGAGGAATGCAACCCGGGGCGGCTGGTGATTTTCGCGCGCGCGGTGAGCACGGAGGATGAGCGGATAATCACCGTGACGCTGGCCGAGGCTACACCAGATATGGCTGATATGCGGACGATTGTGCTGGTGGGGAATAGCCAGACCAGGAGAGCGGGGCGGTTTGTTTATACGCCGCGCGCGGTGCCGTGATGCAGCCAGTGCAAAACCGCCTCTGGCGTGGCAGCGGTGGGCCGTGCGGGCAAGGCGGGGCGGTTGATGAGGTAAACAGGCAGACCGAGCTGGCGGGCCGCGTCCAGCTTGGCGCGGGCTCCCGCGCCGCCCGCGTTTTTGGCGATAACGAGGCTGATGCTGTGGTGGCGCAGGAGCGTGAGGTCGTTTTCCAGCGTGAAGGGGCCACGCGCCAGCACATAAGCCGCGTTGGGGAAGGGCAAGCGTGTGCCGGGGGCGTCAACCAGGCGGAGCAGATAAAAATGCGCCGGGTGCAGGGCAAAGGCGGTGAGGTTTTGCTTGCCGATGGCGAGGAAGATGCGTGTTGGCGCTTCCGGCAGGGCGGCGGCGGCGTGGTCCAGGCTGGCGAAGGTGCGCCATGTGGAATCGGGCACCCAGGCCGGGCGTTCGAGTGCGATAAGGGGCGTGGAGGTGGTGGCGCAGGCGGTGAGGGCGTTGCGGCTGATCCGCGCGGCGAAGGGGTGTGTGGCGTCGATGAGATGGGTGATGGCGTGCGCGCGCAGATAGGAGGCCAGGCCATCCGCGCCGCCAAAACCGCCGATACGGGTGGGCAAAGGCTGCGCCACCGGGGTTTCCGTGCGGCCAGCATAGGAGAAGATGGCGTCGATGCCCGCTGCCGCCAGGGCGCGGGCCATGCGGCTGGCTTCTGTGGTGCCGCCGAGCAGCAGCACGCGAGGGGTGATTGGGTGCATGGCTGGCGTTTTGGCGCGGTGGTAGCGTGGGGAGCAAGGGGATGACCCCGTGGCTGACGGTGATCGGCATTGGCGAGGACGGGCTAGCGGGGCTTTCAGCCGAGGCGAAGGCGGCGCTGGCGGCGGCCGAGTTTGTGTTTGGTGGGTCGCGGCATTTGGTTTTGGCACAGGCCGGGGCGCGGGGGCGGCATTGGCCGGTGCCGTTTTCGGTGGCGCCGCTTTTGGCGTGCAAGTCCTCACGGGTGGTGGCGTTGTGCTCGGGAGATCCGTTCTGGTTTGGGGCAGGAAGCGTGCTGGCGGCGAAGCTGGACTCAGGGGAGTGGTGGGCGTTGCCGGCGCCGTCTAGTTTTTCTCTGGCGGCGGCGCGGTTGGGGTGGCGGTTGGAGCAGGTGGTGTGTCTGGGCCTTCATGCCGCGCCTTTTGCCCGGGCCCGACGGCATCTGACCCACGGCGCACGATTGATCTGCCTGTTGCGTGGGGCGGAGAGCGTGGCGGCATTCGCGGCTTGGTTGGAGGCAATGGGGTTTGGCGCCTCGCGGCTTTGGGTGCTGGAGGCGCTGGGTGGCGCGCGGGAGCGTGTGCTCGCGGGCAGTGTGGCGGAGATTGCCGCCTTAGAGCCGGGGCGTGCGCCGGTGGCCGTGGCAGTGGAGGTGGCGGGTGGCTTGGGCCTGCCACGCGCGCCAGGGCTGCCAGATGAGCTGTTCGTGCATGATGGGCAGATCACCAAGCGGGCAGTGCGGGCGCTGACCATTTCGGCGTTGGGGCCAAGACCGGGGGAGCACCTCTGGGATATTGGGCTTGGGGCGGGGTCGGTTTCCGTTGAATGGCTGCTGGCGAGCGGCACGGGCCGGGCGAGCGGAGTTGAGGCGGATGCGGCTCGGGCGGCTCGGGCGCAAAGCAATGCCGAGGCGTTTGGGGTGGAGGAGCGGCTGCATGTTCTGCAGGCCAGCGCACCCGAGGGACTGGACGCGCTGGCCATGCCGGATGCGATTTTTATTGGCGGCGGGGCAAATGCGGCGCTGCTGGAGCGGCTTTGGGCCCTGGCGCCCGCAGGCACGCGGCTGGTGGCGAATGGGGTGACGCTGGAGAGCGAGGCACTGTTCACCAACTGGGCGGCGGCGAAAGGCGGGGCGCTGCTGCGGGTGGAGATGGCTGGGGCGGCGCCATTGGGGCGGATGCGTGGTTGGATGCCCGCGCGGCCGGTTTTGCAATGGAGTGTGGTGTTGTGAGGGTGGCCGGGCTCGGGTTTCGCACCGGGGCGAGGTTGGAGTCACTGCGCGACGCTTTGGCGGGCGCGGAAGTGAATGCCCTGGCCACGGTGGCGGACAAGGCGGCGGACCCGGCTTTGCGCGCGCTGGCGGAGGTGTTGGGGGTGGAGATTATCCCGGTGCCGGCGGAACGGCTGGCGGGGATGGAGACGCTGACGCACTCCGCCCGGGCGTGGGCGCGGTACAGGACGGGGAGTTTGGCCGAGGCTGCGGCTTTGTGCGCGGCGGGGCCGGGGGCCAGACTGGTGGGGGCGCGCGCGGCCTCGCCCGACAGGTTGGCCATGGTGGCGATTGCGGAAAGGAGCGGGGCATGACGGTGCATTTCATCGGCGCGGGGCCGGGGGCGGCGGATTTGCTGACGCTGCGCGGACGGGATCTGATCTCGGCGTCGCCGGTGTGCCTGTATGCGGGCTCGCTGGTGCCGGAGGGCGTGCTGGCGCATTGCCCGGCGGGGGCAAGGGTTGTGAATACGGCACCGTTGTCTCTGGATGAGATTATCGCTGAGATTCAGGCGGCGGACACGCAAGGGCTGGACGTGGCGCGGCTGCATTCGGGAGACCTTTCCGTATGGTCCGCGATGGGGGAGCAGTTGCGGCGGCTGCGGATGCTGGGGATTGCGTATGATGTGACGCCGGGGGTGCCGTCCTTTGCGGCGGCAGCGGCGGGGTTGGGGGCGGAGCTGACGTTGCCCGGCTTGGCGCAGTCCTTGGTGCTGACACGGCTGGGCGGGCGGGCCTCGCCCATGCCGGAGGGGGAGCGCTTGGCGGCCTTCGCGGCGACGGGGACGACGTTGGCGTTGCATCTTTCCATTCACCGCCTCGTGGATGTGGTGGCGGAGCTCACGCCGTTTTACGGGGCGGATTGCCCGGTGGCGGTAGTCTGGCGGGCCTCCTGGCCGGATGAGCGGATTGTGCGCGGCACGCTGGCGAGCATCGAGGCGATGATGGCGCCGGAGATTGACCGCACGGCGCTGATTCTGGTGGGGCGGGTGCTGGGCGCGGAGGTGTTTGAGCATTCACGGCTTTATGCGGCGGATTATGATCGGCGTTACCGGCCCACCGGTCCTCATCCGCATTTCCCCGCATGAAGGGGCTTTTGGTGGCGGCCCCGGCGTCGGGCGCGGGGAAAACGACGGTCACGCTGGGGCTGGCGCGGGCTTGGGCCCGGCAGGGCGTGGCGGTGCGGCCGTTTAAATCCGGGCCGGATTATATCGACCCGGCTTTTCTTGGGGCGGCGGCGCGGCGGGATTGCTTTAATCTGGATAGTTGGGCGATGGGGCAGGCCGAGATGGCGGCGCTGGTGGGGCTTGGCGCGGGGAATTTAGCGCTGGCGGAAGGCTCCATGGGGCTGTTCGACGGTGTGGCGGACAAGGGTGCTGCGGGCAGCGGGGCGTCGGCGGATATCGCGGCGCTGATGGGCTGGCCGGTGCTGCTGGTGCTGGATGCGCGCGGCCAGGCGCAGAGCGCGGGCGCGGTGGCGGCGGGGATGGCGACGTTCCGCCCAGGTGTGGAGATTGCCGGGGTGATCCTGAACCGCGTGGCGAGCGCCCGGCACGAGGCGCTGTTGCGGGTGGGGCTGCGTGAAGCCGGGCTGCGTGTGTTCGGCGCGTTGCCCAGGCAGGAAAACGTGACCGTGCCGGGGCGGCATTTGGGGTTGGTGCAGGCGGCGGAATTGCCGAGGCTGGAGGCGTTGCTGGAGAGTGCGGCGGATCTGGTCAGTCAATATTGCGACATTGAGGGGCTGCGCGCGGTGGCGGCGGGGCGCGAGCTGGGGGCCGAGGCGCTGCGGGCCACGCCGCCAGGGCAGCGCGTTGCGTTGGCGCGGGATGCGGCGTTTTCCTTTCTGTATCCGCATTTGCTGGCGGGGTGGCGCGCGGCGGGGGCGGAGATTTTGCCGTTTTCGCCGTTGGCGGATGAAGCCCCCGCGCGGGATGCGGATGTGTGCTGGTTGCCCGGCGGCTACCCGGAGCTTTATGCCGGTCAACTGGCGGGGGCGCGAAAGTTTCTGGCGGGGCTTCGGGAATTTGCAACGATAAAGCCGGTGCATGGGGAGTGTGGCGGCTATATGGCTCTGGGCGAAGCGCTGGTGGATGCGGATGGCATCAGCCATGAAATGGCGGGGCTGCTGGGGTTGTGTACATCTTTTGCGAAACGCCGGATGCATCTGGGGTATCGGCGGGCCACGCTGAACGCGCCGTTGCCGGGCTATGCGGCGGGGGCCATGTTGGCGGGGCATGAGTTTCATTACGCCTCGATTTTGGAGCAGCCGGATGCGCCCTTGGCGGAGGTGATGGATGCGAACAGCAAGCTGGTGGCGGAAACGGGATCGCGGCGCGGGCGGGTGTCCGGGAGTTTTTTTCATTTGATCTCGGCGGTAACAGCGTGACGGCGCGGCTTTGCCTGATTGGCATTGGAACGGGGAATCCTGAGCATCTGACGCTGGAGGCGGTAAAGGCCATGCGCGCGGCGGATGTAATTCTGATTCCCCGCAAGGGGGCGGACAAGGCGGATCTGGCGGCGCTGCGCCAGAGCATCTGCGCGGATGTTCTGGGTGATGACACAGCCAGGCTGGTGGCGTTCGATCTGCCGGTGCGTGATGCCGCTAACCTGGATTACCGTGCCGGGGTGGAGGCGTGGCACGACGCCATTGCCGCCTGCTGGAAACAGGTGCTTGACAGCACCTTGCCGCAAGGCGGTGAGGCGGCGCTGCTGGTGTGGGGGGATCCCTCTCTTTACGACAGCACTTTGCGGATTGCGGCGCGGTTAGGGCTGAAGGTGCGGGTGGTGCCAGGGATTACCTCCATCCAGGCGCTTACAGCAGCGCATGGGATGGTGCTGAACGAGATCGGTGCGCCGTTTCTGGTGACCACGGGGCGGCGGTTGCGTGAGGGCGGCTGGCCGCAAGGGGTGGAGACGCTGGTGGTGATGCTGGATGGCGGCTGCGCGTTTCAAACCCTGGCGCCGAAGGGGGTGGAGATTTGGTGGGGGGCTTATTTGGGCATGGCGGCGCAGATTATCCTTTCCGGGACGCTGGCGGAGGCTGGGCCTGAGATTATCCAGGCGCGCAAAGCGGCGCGGGCGGTGCATGGATGGATCATGGATATTTACATCCTGCGATGGACCGGGGCGGTTTGATTATTGCACGGTCAGGATCTGGCGAAGCTGCGCGGGGCGGCCCTTGGCGATAATGTCGGCCAAGCTGTAACGGTCCAGCGCCAGGAAAAATTGCCCGACGGCTTCTCGCAGGGCGCAGGTCATGCCGCAGGCGGGGGCCAGGATGCAGGAGCCGCAGCCGACCAAGTCGATCTGCCCCTCGGTATGGCGCAGAAGCTGGCCGATATTGATCTCTGCAGCAGGGCGGGCCAGACGGATGCCACCGCCGCGCCCGCGCAGGCTGTGTATGTACTCAGCCCCGGCGAGGTCGCTCACCACCTTCATCAGATGGTTTTGGGAGATGCCGTAAGCCTGGGCGATTTCATGGATCGAGCAGAGGCGGTCCGCGTGGGTGGCCAGATATAGCACAACCCTGACCGCATAGTCTGAAAACTGGGTCAGGCGCATGGTGGGTCCATAAAGATGCATTCCACTTGCATGTTTTTTGGGTCTTCAATAAGATGTATACATAATGCATCTTATTGGGTCGTTTGTCATGGAAATCGTTGAAGGTCTCGACGAGCCAAATCTGACCGCGCTGGTTGAGCGGTTTTACGCACAGGTGCGTGTGGACCCCGTGCTGGGGCCGGTGTTCAACATGGCGATTGCCGATTGGCCCGCGCATTTGCGTAAGCTCTCGGCGTTCTGGTCCTCGGTGATGTTGGGGTCGGGGCGGTATAAGGGGCAGCCCGTGCCGGCCCATATGCGCCACCGGGCGGAGATTGATCCAGCCATGTTCGAACGCTGGCTGGGCCTGTGGGAAAGCAGCGCCCAGGTCTGCCTGCCGCCGCCAGCCGCATCGGCGGTGGTGGCCAAGGCGCGGCTGATCGCCTGCAGTTTGCGGATGATGCTGTTTCCATTGCCGCTCCGGGATGTTGCTGTTTCCCGTTCCTGAAAATTTTAAAAGGATAATTCTGTCATGCTGACGCCTGAGCAGACCGCGATCATTAAAGCCACCGTGCCATTGCTGGAAACAGGCGGCGAGGCGCTGACGACGCATTTTTACAAGGTGATGCTGGGTGAATACCCGCAGGTGCGGCCGCTGTTTAATCAGGCGCATCAGGCCAGCGGCGCCCAGCCTCGCGCTTTGGCCAATAGCGTGTTGATGTACGCGAACAATATCGATAAATTGCAGGCGTTGGGGCCGCTGGCGGCGCAGATTATCAACAAGCATGTGGCGTTGCAGGTTCAGCCGGAGCATTACCCGATTGTTGGCGCCTGCCTGCTGCGGGCGATCCGCGAGGTGCTGGGGGCGGAAATTGCGACGGATGCGGTGATCGACGCTTGGGGGGCGGCGTATCAGCAATTGGCTGATCAGCTGATTGGCGCCGAGGCGGGGATTTACGACCAGCTTGCCGCCGCGCCGGGCGGTTGGCGTGGGGGGCGGGCGTTCCGCGTTGCTCGCAAAGTGGCGGAAAGTGCGGAGATCGCGTCGTTTTACCTGGAGCCAGTGGATGGCAAGCCTGTGCTGGATTTCACGCCTGGGCAGTATTTGGGCGTGCAGCTGATGATTGACGGGCAGGAGGTGCGGCGCAATTATTCGCTCTCCGCCGCCGCCAATGGGCGCAGCTACCGGATTAGCGTGAAGCGCGAGCCGCATGGCTTGGCGTCTGGTTTCCTGCACGACCAGGTTCGGGAGGGCGATGTTCTGGAGGTGTTTCCGCCCGCCGGAGATTTTGTGCTGCGGGACGGGGACAGCCCGCTGGTGCTGATTAGCGGCGGGGTTGGCGTGACCCCGACCCTGGCCATGGCGGAAGCGGCCCTCGCCGATGGCAAGAGGGATGTGACCTTTCTGCATTATGCCCGCAACAAAAACGTGCAGGCGTTTAAGGAGACGTTGGAAGGCTGGGCCGCGCGGTATCCGCGTTTCCGCGGCGTGACGGTGTATGAGCAAGGCGACAGTGACGTGCGGGGACGCCCAGAGATCGGGCATCTGCAACGCTATCTGCCGGAGGGGTTGGATTGCGATGTGTATTTCCTGGGGCCGAAACCGTTTATGGCGGCGATCAAGAAATCCCTCACAGCGCTGGGGCTGCCGGAGGAGCGGCTGCGCTATGAGTTCTTCGGCCCGGCGGAAGTGCTGGATTAACGCCGTGTGATCAGCCGAGCGGGGGATGGCCCGCTTGGCGTCTGCGGACCCATTTCACGGTTTCCAGCAGTATGAAGATCAGGCTGGAGGCGCCGATGGCGAGCGCCAGCTCAGCCAGGGTGAGGGGCTGCGCGTTGAAGACTTGGTTGAGGCCGGGCGTGTAGATGACCGCCAGCTGCAGAAAAAATGTGAGCAGCACCGCGCCGAGCAGCTTTTTGTTCGACAAAAGACCTTGCTGGAACAAGGAAATATGCGAGGAGCGGATGGCCATGACCTGCCACATCTGCACCAGGGTGAGCACGGTGAACACCATTGTTTGCCAGTGCGTATCCTGCGCGCGGATGGCGGCGGCCTGGGTGAGCAACGTGATGGCGGCCATGATCAGTCCGGTCCAGATGACTTCAAACCCCATGCCGCCGGCGAACAGCCCTTCACGCGGGGGGCGTGGCGGGCGGGACATGATGTCCGCTTCCGCTGGTTCCGCCGCAAGGGCGAGGCCAGGCAGGCCGTCTGTGACCAGATTGATCCAGAGGATCTGAATGGGAAGAAGCGGCATAGGCAGGCTGAAGAACGGAGCGAGAAAGATCGCCCAGATTTCGGCGGAGTTGCAAGCCACCACAAAGCGGACGAATTTACGGATATTGTCGTAAATCCGCCGCCCCTCGCGCACCGCCGCGACGATGGTGGCGAAATTATCGTCCAGCAGCACAAGACTTGCTGCTTCCCGGGCGACATCCGTGCCGCCTTTGCCCATAGCCACGCCGATATCGGCGCGGGCGAGGGCAGGGGCGTCGTTCACGCCGTCGCCAGTCATGGCGACGATCTCCCCATTGGACTGCAGGGCGGTGACGATGCGGATTTTCTGCGCGGGATCGACACGGGCATAGATGTTGGTCCGCGCTACATGGCGGCGCAGGGCGTTGTCATCCATCGTTTGCAGATCGTGCCCGGTCAGGACGGCCGCGCCGTTGATGCCGTCATCGGGGATGCCCAGCGCGCGGGCGATGGCGCGGGCGGTGGCGGGATGGTCGCCGGTGATCATCACGGGGCGTATGCCCGCCTGACGGCAGGTGGCAACCGCGATGGCGGCTTCCGGACGGGGCGGGTCCAGTAGCCCGGCGAGGCCGAGAAATTCGAGTTCAGTTTCCAGGGCGGCCGGGGAGGGAGAGGGGGTGGCGTGGGGTTTGCGGGCGATGGCGAGCACGCGCAGCCCGTTGGCCGCCATGGCGGCGGCTTGCTGCATGATGACGTTGGCGTCGGCGGGCTGGGCACCCGGGATCGTGGTGCAAAGCGGAACCACGGCCTCCGGCGCGCCTTTGGTGTAGCTGACCAGCCGCCCGTCTTTCTGGTGCAGCGTGGTCATGCGTCGCCGTTCTGAATCGAACTGGCGTTCAGACACCCGGGGCCAATGGGCGCGTTCAGCGGGTACGTCGAACCCGGCGGCGGTGGCGGCGTGCCATAAGGCGGTTTCCGTGGGGTCGCCCAGCAGGGTACCGGTTTCGTCCAGGGTGGAATCGTTGCACAGCAGAATGGCGCGGAGCAACTCGGACGTTGCGTGGGTGTCCTGATGCAGCGCTGTGGCGGTGAGGGGGCCGCTGGGCGTCCAGACCTCGATCAACTGCATGTCATTCAGGGTCAGGGTGCCGGTTTTGTCCGAGCAGATGGTGGTGACGGAGCCCAGTGTTTCCACGGCGGGCAGGCGGCGGACAAGGGCTTTGGCCTGGGCCATCTGTGAGGCGCCCAGCGCCAGAAGCACCGTGACCACGCCGGGCAGAGCCTCAGGGATCGCGGCAACGGCGAGGCTGAGGGCGGTGAGCAGCATCAGCAAGGGAGCTTCGCCGCGCAGCAGGCCGGTGATGAAGATTAGGGCGCAGATAACCAGCGCCGCGGTGGCGATCTGGCGGCCAAACTGCGCCAGACGCAGTTGCAGCGGCGTGCGGCCGGGGGGTGCACCTTCCAGCATCGCGGCGATTTTGCCGAGCTCGGTTTCCATGCCGGTGGCGGTGACCACCCCGCGCCCCCGGCCGCTGAGGACCAGCGTGCCTTTATACGCCATGCAGAGACGCTCCGGCAGTAAGGTGCCGGGGGGTGAGGCGGGTATTTGCTTCAAGACCGGGGTTGATTCTCCGGTGAGGGCGGCTTCGCCCATTTGAAGCCCGGCAATCTCCAGAAGCCGCAGGTCGGCGGGGACGGCGTTGCCGGCCTCTAGCAGAACCAGATCCCCCGGCACCAGCGCTGTCGCGGGCAAGGTTTGGGGGTGGCCGCCGCGCAGAACCGTGGCGGTGGGTGCTGTCATGCGGCGCAGCGCGGCGACGGCGTTGGCGGCCCGGACCTCTTGCAGGAAGCCGACAACTGCGTTGAGGATGACGATGGCCAGGATTACGGCTGTGTCTTCAATATTGCCAATGATGCCTGAGAGTATGGCGGCGCCGATGAGAAGCATGATCATGAAATCGCCAAACTGGGCGACCAGTATGGACAGGCGGCTTCGGGATTTGCCCTCCAAAATCTCATTCAGCCCATATTGGCGGGCGCGGGCGGCGGCGGTTTCGGGGCTTAGCCCTTCCGCGGGGTCGCTTTGCAGCGCGGTCAGCGCTTCCTCAGGCGGCAGGGTGTACCACGCCGTCGCCTGAGGGGCGGGCGGTTTAGCGTGCGCCATGGAGGTAGAGGACATAGCTGTTGAGCAGATACATGGTGAATAATCCAAAACTGATCCAGCCGACGGTACGGAACAGCCGGCCTTGTGGCCGGTAAAGCAGGCCCGCGATCACCAGCCCCGACATGACCATGCAGGACAGCGCCGAGATGATATGGATAGGGGAGACGTGGGATAAAATCGGCCCTTGGCGGTAAAACAGATCGTCGATCCCGAGGATCAGTATGTTGAACATATTGCTGCCGAGGAGATTGGCGATGGCCATGTCCACCGCGCCGATTCTGACCGCGACGGCGCTGACGATTAGTTCCGGCAGAGAGGTGACGGCGGCCACAAACAGCGTGCCGACAAAGGTTTGCTGCCAGCCCATGAGGGCGGCCAGCTTCACGGCTACAAAGGGCAGGGCGGTGCCAGTGGCGACAATCAGCGCGCCGGCGATGGCGTATGAGCGGATGGCCTGGGCCAGGGAAATATCCGAGTAGAGGCTTTCAACGGTTTCGACCCGCTGCTCCTGATTGGCTTTTTCATAAGTGAATACCGCCCGCACGCCGAGGGCGTAAAGCAAGAACATGATCGGCGTGTAGCCGCCGATGCCGAAAGCTGAAAAACCCATCCCCTGGCCGTGTAACACCAAGCTGAGAGCGGCCAGGCCGATGAGCATGATGCCGAACGCCGCGGACAGGATGTGGCCCTGCCGGACGCGGCGGTAAACGCTTTCCTCCCGCAGCATGAAGTCCAGCACTATGAGGATGGCGAGGTTGAACACGCAACTGCCGAATATGTCACCCACCGCTGTATCCGGTGCGTTGGCGAAGCTGACGGCGCTGATGCCGGTGGTGAGCTCCGGTAGGGAGGTGATGGAGGCCACGAGAATCAGCCCCACCCAACTGCCGGAGAGGTTCAGCTTGACCGCGAGCACGTCCCCATTGCGGGAGAGTACCGGCCCGGCCACTCCCACCAGCGCGAGGCACGCCGCGAACGCCAGCCAGATGCCCAGAACAGCGAGCGTCATGGAGTTGGTCCCAGCGTGCGCCGCCGGGCGATGGAGAGCAGAAAGAGCGTGATCGTGACCGCCATGGGACCAAGGATGAAGCCCGGTGTGCCAAACAGCAGCACCCCACCAATGATCGCGATAAAGACCGGTACGGTATGCAGCTTGAGCCGGTTGCCGACCAGGATGGGACGCACGACATTGTCGATCTCGCCGACCACCAGCGCGCCCCATAAGGCTAGGATCACGGCTTTGACCTCGTGCCCTTCCCAGGCGAGATAGGCGGCCTCGGGGATCCAGATGACGAAGGTACCCAGCACGGGCACGATGGCCAGCAGGCTCATCACCACACCCCAGAACAGCGGCGCTGACAGCCCAAGCGCCCAAAACATGAGCCCCGCCAGGACGCCCTGGAGGATGGCGACCATGATGGTGCCATAGACGATCGCGTAGATGGTGCCGGTGATGCGCTCGAATAGTTGGTTTGTTTCCGCCTCGTTCAGTGGCAACAGGCCGCGGGCGGCTTGGCTGGCGGCTTTCCGGTCGCGCAGGAAGTAGAACAGGATGTAGAAGGTTAGAATAATCTCGATAGCCTGCCGGAGCGAGCCGCGCAGAAATGAGGCGCCGGTATTACTCAAAGTGGTGACAAGTTGGTTGAACAGGCCGGAAACATCGACTTGTTGTTCCAGCTTGGCCAGAAAGGACGGCAGTTGCAGCTTGCCGCCTGACAGCTCCGACTGAATATAGGCCGCGCCCGATACCGCGCCGTGCAGCAGCCGGTTCACCACCAGCGCTGAAGGCGCGGCGACGATGATGATGGCGGCGAGAACCGTGACGGCGGCGGCGAGATTTGAGGAGCGCAGATATTTTTCAAGCCGGGATTGCAGTGGTGAAAACAGCACCGCGAGGGTAAAGGCCCAGGTGAGCGCGCCGGAAAAGGGCAAAGCCAGCAACGCGCAAATCAATGCCCCGCCCAGAGTGAGCGCGATGAGAACGAGCATATTGACACGTTCAGCTTTGCGGTGTGGGTCTGAAGGCGTCATGTCCGGCCTGCATTCAATGCGTGTTTTGCCAAGGCACCACCTTTCAACCTTGCGGGTGGCGATGTCACCTGCGGGGAATGATTCGATAAAACAATGTTATCAATGTTTTATGCAAGCCCATTCAACAATATTTTTGGGGAGATTGATTTGAGGCAAGTCAATTGACCAGCCTCAGGCCGGTGGGGGGATGAAGAAAGCGGGGCGAGGCCTTTCGGCCTCGTCCTCAAAACTTGTTTATCGCTTGGTCTTTTGTGGGGCGGCGTCACGCGTGGTGTCGTGGTCTGCTTCCAGCTGTGCTTCATTGAGCACCAGCGGGCGGACTTTGTGCCAAAGCTTATAGGCGGTGCCAGGGTCTCCGCCTGCTTCCTGCCACATGACGAAAAGCCGTTCCTTCATGCGAGAGCCAGCAAATCCTTTGGTAACTTCCATGTCTGCGTACCTCCTCAGGATGATTCGCATTTCCCCGATGTTAGAGGGAAACCACTTTTTATAGGCGCCTTGGGGGCAGTTTCAGGTTAAACAAATTTCATGAACAGACTGTGCCGACGAGATACGGCAAGTTTCATATATTGCGGTGGTTATTTTCCGGCGGTACCAGCGCCTTGCCAGCCGCGCGCCGCGGGTATGCAGATGGTGGGTCATTATTTCGTCAGTTGAGGCAATAGCGGGTGGTTCCAGACCAAAACCGTATAGGCGGGCCCAGCTGAAAAAGTCAGGGTTTGGGCAGGACGGCCAAATTGTGTTTCGGCACCACGAACACAATCTTGCACATGAGGGTATTGAGCGCTTTGGCTAACGATTATAAAAGTGTTGCGTTTGTTGGTCTGATCGGAAGGCTTGGACCATAATTGTGAAACATTAAGCCCTGGAGAAGGTTCTGCTCGGTAGGAGGGCGCAATAAAAGAAATCGGGCGGATAATTACATCGCCTTTGCTGATCCAGGAGACTGTGTTGGCCAGCGCCTCAAAATAGCCAGCATATCCGTAATGAAGCTGAGGTGCCAGCAGAAACTTGGAAATGCCGAGCGCCTGTTGGTCGTTGATTCCGCCTGAACGCCAGAAAGGCATGGTTTGTACAATAGAGTTGAGCGCAAAGGCCATGCCGAACAGCAGGCCAAAAGCCCGGACCGGCAGGCTGTTCAAGACAGGGACGTTCCGAAAGCTGATGAGAATATAAGCAGGGGCAAATAGAAAGATGGCATTAAAATAAAGCGCCGACCAGAGAGAGCCAGACGCATTCCACAAGACAACATACGCAGCGACAGAAATAAAGACCGTGCAGAAAATTTCCACCAAACCAAGCTTGCGAGTTCGGTGCGAGGTTAAAACGGATGAAAACAGCCAGACCAGTATGAAAAGCGTTGTGATGAAACCTGTTAAACGCTCGTTCGGTAGCTTGCCAATGACGCGGAAATAAGCAGTAATCGCATATGGCAAAAAGGCGCTGTTGGCTTTGATGGTGGCCAGCAGTTAAGGCTGACGGGGGGAGGAACCTGATTCGTGAGTAATCCGAATCCATGTGTTTTCAGATAGGCGAAGATAAATAATGCGGACATAGACAGACGCAGAAGCGGCAAATATTTGCCGGAGGCGAGTAACATCATAAGAAATGACGCGGACAGTAGCGGCACAAGAAACGCGGAGTCAGCCCGTGGGTCGCTGACGCATGCGGCAATCAGCAGCAGATCAGCAAGGAACGACCAGGCCGCATGGCCGCCGCGCAGTAAAAAAATGATAGATAAGGCAGCGAATAATCCATAAACCGTGGAGATGCCGTGGGGGATGGGAAAGCCCAGGAAGCCCATGGCGCCGCTTATGAAAATCGCCCAGCCGGAGAGAATCACGATGGTTGGTTTGACGTCAAATATCCAGAATAGAAAGAAATAGTGCGGGGCTAGAGAAAATTGAAAATTGTCGGGTGGTGAACGGACGGTGGTCAAAAAACCCCAGCCATCATGGTGAATGTCCCGCCAAAATAAGGGAATGCTGGAAACGTCGAAATCAACGGTCAAACCATGAAAAACAAGCTGGAATGTGTTGCAGAGGCCAAATAGAATGAGTGCCGCGAGACTATAGTCAAGAGGTTTCAGCACATGGTTGGCTCGCATCCGGCAATCTCCCGCGGGGGGCTCACAGGTCTTTCATCAGACGATGTTTTGTGATGAAAAACCAGCCTCGGCTCTTGCGGCTTTTACCCGCTTAGTCCGGTGATGCGACGATATTCAGCGAGGGCAGCAAACGGCTTTTCCAGGAAGGAGTGAAAATCACCACATTTCCGGCCAGGACTAATATAATTCCGGTCAAGGAAACGAGCGTCCAGACATAGCCTTCCAGCAGAGAGGACACTGTCAGTGCCACCACCGGCGACACCACCGTGACATAGGCTGCCTTTGCGGCCCCCACCCGCGCGACGAGGGACAGATACGCCATGAACCCGACCACCGAGCCGATTATGGCCAGATAAGCCAGCCCGCCCAGATATGGCCGGGAGATATGCGGTAAAAACCCATGTCCTTGCACCAGAATGACAACCGCCAGCAGGCCGGTGCCCCAACCCATCCCGCGGGCAATGGCGTTGGGCAGCGTCACGCCGTGGGACGTGGCCTTGCCAGCCACTAGATTGCCGATTGAGAATAAATACGTCCCGGCTAGGGCCAGAAGCACGCCTTGCACAAAATGTCCTTGGGGCACTGCGGAAATCTGGCTGCCGAACAGGCAAACAACTCCCAGGCACCCCGTTGCCGCACCCAGCAGTACTCGCAGCGACGGCCGGATGCCCCGGAACCACCACTGGTTAAACGCATTGAATACGCTGGCCATGCTGAACACCACCGCCACCAAGCCGCTCGGCACGTTATGTTCGGCCGCGTACAGGCATAGAAAATTGCCGGAGAATAAGGTCAGTCCCAAAGCGGCGAACCATGGCTGCAAGCACAAGGGGGTGGGCTTTATTCGCTTGGTGACCGCGAGCCCCAGCCAAAGTAGCCCGGCTGCCGTGACGAAGCGCCAGAAGATCGAGACAATGTCCGGCGTCGTGCCCAACTGAAGATGGATCGCATACCAGGTGAAGCCCCAGGCCAGGGCGACAACCGTAAATAAAACTGCCTGCATCAGACCAACATCCAAGAATGAACCATTGCAGCGCATAAACCTGCCGGCAGGGGGCGTCTTTCGCCGGTCTGGTGAGTTTTGACAGAAACTTGCTATATTCCACGGCCCCTGCTTGCCGCGACGGCGGCTCTGGGTCACAGTTCCGGGTGGAATTGCTGACCATGAAGAACCTGACCGGCCTGACTGTTCATGACCATCTCGCCAATGCCGCGGTGCCGCTGCGCGCCTCAGCCTCGTTTGGACATGGGCTGGCCGGGGCATTGTGGGACCGGGACGAGGCCGCCATCTCCCGGTACGAAACCCCAAGCCACCATACGCTGAGCCTTTATGTGTCCGGAGGGGTTTCTTTCCGCCGCAGGCTGGGTGATGGCTATATGACCAGCTTCGGGGCGGGCAGCCTGTGCCTGATGCCGGAGGGGCTGACCTCTGAATGGGAGGTCAGCGGCCCCGTGCAGATGCTGCATCTCTATGTCTCCAAAGCCGCTTTTCAGCGCGCAGTGGTGGAGACAACTGGCGCGGATCCCGCCCATGTCACGTTGCGGGAAGTTCCTTACTTCCAGGACCCGACTCTGGAGACGGTGATGCGCCAGATCATGCTACCGTTAAACTGGGATGAACCGGCGGAGCGTGTGGCGGTGAGCCATGGCGCCCAAACTCTGCTGGCGTATCTGGTCAGCCGCATGACCGAGCACGGGCCCAGGGCCTTGCAGGCGCGTGGCGGCTTGCCCGCCGCCGTGCTGCGGCGCTTGCAGGGTTTTGTGGAGGCGCATCTGGACCAGCCCCTATCAATCGGGGATCTGGCGACCTGCGCGAATCTTAGCCCATATCATTTTGCTCGGGCTTTTAAGCGTTCCACCGGTGAGAGCCCGCACGCCTATGTGCTGCGCCGCAGGATCGGCAAGGCCAAGGAGGCTTTGGCAGCGGGCCGGTCCCTGGCTGAAACCGCGTCTTTGTGCGGTTTCAGCAGTCAGAGCCACTTTACCGAGCGCTTCCGCGCACAAACGGGCGTCACGCCGGGCCAGTTCTGGCGCTCCACCCGCCTGCCGGACTAATCGACGGGCCGGTAAACCAGCAGCGTCAGGCTGCCCGGCTTAAACTGGTAGCGCGGGGCGAAGCCGGGATGTTTCACAACACCCGCCCCCTCCGGCGTGCCGGTTACCAGAAATATATCTCCGGTTGCCTCATCCACAGCCATCGTCCGCGCGCCTAGCCGGGTTTTAACCGGGGGCAGGGCGACATAATGGGTGGGGCTGACCTCTTTGATCACGGAGAGTGTTCCCGTGCGGTTGGCGCTGAAGATCAAATGTCGTTTGGCGTCAAACGCCGCACTGTCCGACCCCTTGCCGATTGGCAGCAGCGCGACCTCCTGCCCGGTTTTTGCGTTCACCACCGCCAATTTGCCGTTCTGACAGCTGGTGAACACGCGCCCGGCGGCGGGGTCTATCGCCATGCCGGTGGGCGCCACGCAGCCGGGTAGCGGCCAGTTTGCCATCACCGTGTCGGACGGCGTGTTGATCTCCGCCATTTCATTGGTGCTATTGAGCGCCACAAACAGCCGTCCCGCTTCATTCACCGCGAGATATTCCGGCTTGCCGAGCAGTTTGATTGTTTTTTCTGCGCCGGTGGAGGGGGTGACCACTAGCACCGCTTTTGAATCCCCCGCCGCGACAAACAGGCGCTGGCTGGCGGGGTCGAACACCATGCCGTCTGTATCCTCCAGGGCGGGCAGGGTTTTCTTAACCTTGAGCGTGGCGGGGTCAAAGACCGATAAGGTGCGCGTGCCGGAACTGTCCGTGAAGCCCAGCCCGGTTGCTGGGTCGAAGGCAATGCCGTGTGTGCCGTCCAGCCCGGTCACGTTGCCTTGCAACTTGTCCGTGGCGGTATCAACCACAGTGAGGGATTTGCCATGGGCAATGAAAAGCTGCCCGGTTGCGGCGTGGAAATGCATGTAATCCCATTGCGCGCCGCCGCCCAGGGGCAGGCTTTGCACCAGCTCATAAAGCGGGGCGGCCGCCCGCGCCGTGGGAATGGCGGCGGCAGAGAGGAACAAGGCCGAAAGACCGGCATGCCAAAAACGTCGCATCTGAACTTCCTTGTGGTGGTATGTGGAAAGGGGATTATTTGTCCGCCTTGCTGAAACGCAGCAGCAGCACTGGCAGCGCCAGCAGCACCAGCGGAAATTGAACCAGCAGCCCGGCGATAATGGCGATGGCCAGCGGCTGCTGCATACCCGCCCCCTGACCCAGATCCAGTGCCAGCGGCATCAGTGTGAGAATCGCGGCCAGCGTGGTCATGGCGATCGGCCGCAGCCGGTTGGCGGCCGCTTGGGCAAAGGCTTCGCGGGCGGGGCGTGTTTCCAGAAGCTGCTGTGCCTCGGAGACAAAGAAAATTGCCATCTCCGTGGCAATACCCACAATCATCACCATGCCCATCATCGCGGTGATGTTGAGCGGCACGCCGGTGACATACAGCCCCGTGAACACGGCGGTGGTGGAAAGCAGCGAAGTGCAGATAATCGCCGCCACCCAGAGAAACCGCTCATACAGCAACAGCAGCAGAATAAACTCCGCCAGCAACGCCGCCACAAACACGCGGATCAACCCGGCAAAGGCGATCTGCTGCTGTTTATAAAGCCCGCCCAGCTTGTAGGTGACACCCGGCGCCAGCACGCCTTTTTGCGCCAGCACACGCTTTACATCCGCGATTCCCGCGCCCAGCCCACGCCCGTTCAGCCGTGCCGTGACATCCACCACCTGCTGCAAATTCTCGCGGGTGATTTCCGGCTGGCCGGAGATCGTGGTGAAGCTGGCGATGCTGGAAAGCGGCACCAGCGCGCCAGAGGGGGTTGAGAGGGGGAGTTGCTTCAGGGCCGCGCTGTTCATCCGCGCCGCGCCGTCCAGCCGCACGCGGATGCCGGTGAGTTGGTTGGTGCCTTCAAACGTGGCAGCCACCGTGCCATCCATGGCGGTTTTCAGCATCGCGGTCACTTTCGCCGGGTCCAGCCCCAGTGCGGCGGCGCGGGTCTGGTCCACATGGATCTCGATGGCATCGCCCGCGGGCACCACGCCGTCATCGATGGAATCAACCCCTTTGATTTTTGCGATGGCCGCGGCCACGCGCCGCGCGGTGGCGGGCAGCACGGCGGGGGTATCGGCGGAGAGTTTAATGTCGATCGGCTGTGGCGTGCCGGTCATGTCGCCTAGCTCGTCGCTCATCAGCTGATGCGGGTCGATCGCCACGCCCGGCACCTTGGCGATGACTTCATCCGCGATGCGGTTCATCACCACATCCACTGAGGGGCGTTGGCTGAGCGGGATCAGCCGAATCACGAAATCGCCTTTGTTGGATTCAGCTAGGTCCCCGCCAAACCCCGCCCCGGCGCGCATGGAAAAGTTCGCCACCGCCGGGTCTTTACGCAAAATCGCCTCGATCTCGCGCATCTCCCGCACGGTTTCGGTAAGTGAGGTGCCGGGGGCGGTCAGGTAATCCATCACAAACCCGCCTTCATCCAGCGAGGGCAGAAAGCCGGTTTGCACATTGCGGTAAGAAACAAGCCCGGCCACCAGCAAGGCCAGCACCGGCAGCGTCAGCAAGGCCGGGCGGCGGAAAAAACCTGCCAGTAGGCGGCCGTGCATCTGGCCCAGCCAGCCTTTGCCTTTTTCGCCAGGGTCGGTCCAACGCTCGAAATTCACCAGCGTCGCGGCCAGCAGCGGTACCACCAGCGCAGTCAGCACCCAGGAGGCGATAAGCGTGGAAGCCACGGTAATTGAGAGCGCCTTGAAAAACGCCCCGCTCACCCCGGACAGAAACGCCAGCGGCACGAATACGATCAGCGTGGCGGCGGAGGAGCCGGCCAGCGGGCGGAAAAACGCCCCTCCTGAGCGCAGCACCCAAAGCCGCCCCGGCTCGCGCCAGCCAGTGGCGCTGCGATGCGCGATAAACTCGATCATCACGATCACATCATCGATCACCAGCCCGACCGAGGCCGCGAGCCCGCCCAGCGTCATGATGTTGAAGCTGAGCCCGAACATCGACAGCACCAGCACCGAGGCCGCCAGCGCGGCGGGCACGATGGTGATGGCCAGAAGCGTAATCCGCCAGTTCCGCAGGAACAGAAACAGCACAATTGCTGCCAGCACGACCCCGATGAGGATCGCATCTCGCACCGAGCCCGCGGCGGCCAGCACCAGCGTGCTCTGGTCATACCATTTGCTTAAAGTGACGCCGGGCGGAATTTGCGACTGAAAGCCCGCCAGCGCTTTTTCAACGGCGTGGGCGGTGGAGACCATGTCCGAGCCCTGTTGTTGGTACAGCAGCAGCGTCACCGCCTGTTTGCCGTTGGCATCCACATCCAAGAATTGCGGCACCACGCCCAGCCGCACCTTGGCCACATCCCCCAACCGCAGCACATAACCCGGCCCCGCACGCAGCACGATGTTCTTCACATCCCGCACGTCATGCACCGTGTTATTGGCCAGTAGCAAATAAAGTAGGTCGTGGTCTTCCACCCGCCCAACGGATTGCAGGCTGGCCGCGCCGGAAATCGCGTTCACCAGATCAGTCAAAGTGAGGTGGTAGGCTGCCAAGCGGCGCGGGTCGGCCGAGACTTCAACCTCCCCGGTATCGCCGCCCTGCACCTGCGCATGGGCAATGCCCGGCACGCCGGAGAGCAGCGGCACCAGCCGGTATTGCGCCAGGTTGCGCATCTTCACGAGGCTTACGCTGTGAGAGGTCAGCGCATAGGCCATGAAGGGGAACACGTTGGGCTGCATCCGCAAGGCAGTGAAGCTCACCCCCGGCGGCAGGCGCGACACAAGCTGCGCCAGCGCCGCGTTCACCCCCAGCGTGGCGGTGGTCATGTTGGTGCCCCAGGCGAAATCGACGGTGAGCATCGCCGACCCGCGCGAAGTGACGGATTTCACATTCACCACCCCCGGCACGGCGCGCACCGCCTGTTCCACGGGCTGCGTGACCTCCAGCACCATCTGGTCGGCGGACTGGCTCCCCGCGTCGATCGTCACCCGCACGCGCGGGAAGGAGGCGTCCGGATACAGCCCGATCGGCAAGGAGAGTGCCGCACTCAACCCCGCCAGCGCCAGGGCGGTGGCTAGAACCAGGATCGAGCGGCGATGACGGTCAAGCCACGCGGCGAAATTCACGAGCCGGCCCCCTGTAAGGTGGCGCGCATACCGTCCGTCAGTTGATAGGTCCCCTGCGCCGCAACCGTCCAGGCCGGGTTCAGCTTACCCGCCAGCACGCTGGTTTTGTCGCCCTGTTGCAGCACCTTCACATCCACGCGGTGCGCGATGTTTTTCTGGTCGAGCTGGTAAATATAAGGGCCTGAGTCATCGCTCAGCACGGCGCTGTTGGGCACGGGAAACCCCGTCAGCGTGCCGGCATGAATATCCACCGCTACCGGCGCGCCGAGCGTGACCGGCGCCAGCGGTTGCAGCATCACATCAATCAGCCCGGTTTGCGGGTTGAGCGCCCCCGCCACGCTCACCACCCGCGCCGCCACCGTGCCGCCGCCATTCAGCAATGTCAGGGTAGCGGTGTTGCCGATGTTCACATAGGCGGCCTGGCTTTGCGTGAGCCCGATTTGCGCCCGCAATGCACTGGCGGGGGCCAGTTTCAGCAGCACCGTGCCAGCGGGCAGGCTGCCGCCCGGCGCGGCGCTCAGGCTCGTTACCAGCCCGGCCACTGGGGCGCGCACGGTTTCAGCTTGGCCCGCGCCGGTGGCCCGCAAGGCGGCCAGGGCGGCCTGGGCGTCCCGCAGGGTTTGGGTGGCGGCGGCAAGGTCCGCGGCGGTGGCGAGATGTGCGGGCAGCAGCGTCGCCACATGGTGCCGTGCCGCCTGACCCGCCGCCACGGCTGACTCGGCCTTTTGTAGCGCGGCGACGGCCATGGGGGCCGGCGCCAGCGTCGCCAACGCCTGCCCGGCCTGGACCGCCGTGCCGGGCGTGACGTCATAACCAGTTAAAATCGCGGCGGCGTTCAGGCTGACCGCCCGCGTGGCCGCTCCTGCGACGATGCTGCCCGCCCCTTCAACCTGCCGGGGTACCGTCTGGCGCGTGGCGCTCACCACGCTCACCGTTGCGGATGGCGCAGGCTGGGTGCTGAAGGCCGGGGGAGGGCGTAGCCACAGCCAGACGCCCAGCCCGGCGATAACGATAACGCCCCCGATAGGGAAGATCGGTTTCATGATGCGGGATGCTCCAAAACGCCATCTTGCGGCAGGCCGAAGCCCAGCAGCGTGGCCAGAGAAAGTTCAGCATTTTGCAGTTGCGCATGCAGGGTGATGGCATTGCGTTGCCGCTCCCCCGCTAGGGCCGCGAGATTGGCATAGGCCGGGCCGGAAAGCTGCCCCGCGCCATAAGCTCGCGCCGCGCCGCGTGCCATGGCACGCGCTTGCGCCGCCTGCTCTTGGGCGGCCTGAGACGCGCTTTGCAGCAACGTAATCTGGCGGGGCAGGGCGGCAGCTGCGCCCTCGGCATTGTCCAACGCGGCCTGATATTGCGCACGCAGCGCGCCACGCGTGGCATCGGCTGCTTTAATGGCCCGGCGGTTGCGGTTGAATAGCGGCAGGGTCAGGCTGAATTGCGGCCCGAAGGACCAGACATCCGACGTATCCCGTCCACCCGAACCGCCGATGCTGATAGGCAGGAACTGCGCCAGAATCGCGGCGCGCAGCTTGGCGTCCGCTTGTTCATAGCCAAAGCGCAAGGCCAGCAGGTCCGGTCGCCGCGTGGGCAGGCTGGCCAGCGCGGCTTGCACGGCCTTTGGCGCGGGCGGCGCCAGATGCGGCGTGGCAAGCGGCACCGGCGTGTGCGGACGCAGGCCCAGCAGCGCGTCCAGCGCGTCCGCCTCCTGCTGTGCGGTCTGGGCGATGCTGGCGGCCGCGCTCTGCACGCTGGCCAGGGCACTCAACGCAGTCACGCCTTCATTGCTCGTGAGATTGTGCGCCGCGATCTGCTGCTGGACGGATTCACTCACCCCACCCAGCAGTGTTTCATCCCGCCGCAGGCTGGCCAGTGTGGCCTGCGCTGCCCTGATGTTGATGGCCAGCTGCTCCGCCTTCGCAGCCACCTGCCATTCCTGCCAGAGAATCCCTTCATCGATCTGCTTCAGCCCGGCGCGCGCGGCGGCGCGGTCGGCCGGGCCGGTGATCAGCGCGCCAAGGTCCTGGGTGAAGCCGCCAGTTAAGGCGGGCATCGCCCCTGGGCCGCTCAGCAGTGCCGCGAACCCGCCGGAGATTGACGGGTCCGGCGGTCTCCCCGCCGCCAGCAAATCCGCCTCGCCAAGCTGGTGCTGCGCCCGTGCGGCGGCCAGATCCGGGTTGTTGAGCACCGCCAGCGCGGCGACGTCTTGCAGGCTGAGAGGTGCGGCTACGTTCAACGCCTTGCCGTCCGGCAGCGTGCGGTTCAACGCCGCCAGACTGCCCCGCAGGTCCGGCGCTTCAGGCAGCGGGGCCGGATGATACCCGGCACACCCCGCTAGCATACCGGTCAGCAGGGAGCTTGTTAGTGCAAGAAAAACACGCCTCATGGCCCAGGCTTTACGGTGGCTGGTTTGCCCAGCCCGTGACTCAGACTTTGCAGGAATTTAATCTTCGGCTTTTGACGCGCGCGGTAGGACAGGTCAGGCTGCGCGCATGAGGGTTCTGTTGATCGAGGATGATCCCAAGGCCGCCGCCAATCTGCGCGCCGGTCTGGCGCCGGAGGGGCATGAGGTTGAGGTGGCGGTGGATGGCCGGGCCGGGCTTCTGGCTGCCGCGGCGGGTAATTTCGACGTGCTGATTATCGACCGTATGCTCCCCGGGCTGGACGGGTTGGGCGTGTTGCGGACCCTGCGAGGGGCTGGCGTGCATACCCCGGCTTTGTTTCTCACCGCGCTGGGCGGTCTGGATGACAGGCTGGACGGGCTGCGCGCCGGGGGTGATGATTATATGGTTAAACCCTACGCCCTTGCCGAGCTATCCGCCCGGTTGTCTGCCCTGACCCGCCGGGCGCGCGTGCCGCCGCCGCAGGTTAAGCTGCGCGTGGGGGACCTGGAGTTGGACCGCACCACCCGCACCGTCTGGCGCGCGGGGCAAAAAATCGAACTGAAACCCCGCGAATATGAGGTGCTCGAATATTTGCTGCGGCATCGCGGCCAGGTGGTGACCAAGACGATGCTGCTGGAGGATGTCTGGGGCTTTCACTTCACTCCGCAAACCAGCATCGTGGAGGCCCAGATCAGCCGCCTGCGCGCCAAGATTGACCAGGGGTTCGCCGCACCGCTGATCCACACTTATCGCGGCGCCGGGTACAAGCTGGATGTGGTTTGAAGGCGCGGCCCGATCGCTCTGGCGTATCTCCGGTTTCCGCCTCACGCTGTTGGGCGTTCTGGTCTCCCTGGCTGGAGCGCTGCTGGTATTCGGCATTGTGCATCATGCCGTTGAGGTAGGCTGGCGCGACCAGATCGATGAACGCGTGACCGCCGCGCAGACGGATATTCTGGGCGATATTCACCGCAACCATAAAGGCATTGCCTGGAACGTGCAGGCCACACTGGCCGAGGGCAGTGGGCTGTTTTACGCTGCCCTGGCGCCGAATGGGCGCTGGCAGGCGGGGAATTTCCATCTTTCCTCCGCCGTGGCCAGCCGCTGGAGCGGCCCCAAAACGCTCAACCGCCAGCCGGGCCTGCCCCTGCCGCCCCATGTTCTGGCCATTCGCGGTACTGCCTTGCGCTTCTCGAATGGGGAGCGCCTGTTCATCGCTGCCGATGCCAGCGCCCTGCTGACCCTGAAAAGCCTCATTGCCCAGTCATTCCTGGCGGTGTTCGGCACCATTCTGGCGCTTGGGCTGCTGATCAGCCTGCTGGCGGCGCGCGGCACGCTCAGGCGAGTGGACCAGTTCGCCACCACGCTGCATGACATTATGGAAGGTGATCTTTCCCGCCGCATCCCTCTCAGAAGCTCGCATGATGAATTCGATCGTCTGGCTGCGGAGATGAACCAGATGCTCCAGCGGCTTCAGGAGCTGATGGAGAATCTCCGGCAGGTCACCAACGATATCAGCCACGATCTGCGTTCACCCTTGGCGCGGCTGCGCGAACATCTGGAACTCTCTCGCGCCCGCTTCACGGACCCGGCCCTGGCGGCGGTGTGTGACGAGGCCGTCGCCCAGCTCGACCAAGCGCTGGGGATTTTCGCGGCGATGCTGCGTCTGGCGGAGGTCGAATCCGGTGCGCGGCGGGCGCATTTTACCCTGGTTGATCTCTCAGCCCTGCTGACCTTGCTGGCGGAAAGTTACGAGCCGGTGCTGGCCGAGCATGGTATCACTTTCCAGGCCAATATCGCTCCGGCGCTGAATGTGCATGGCGACCGTGAGCTGCTGGCCCAGCTGTTCGTCAATCTGCTCGACAATATCACCTTGCACGCCAAGGGGGCTGCCAACGCCGCGCTTCATGCCGGGATGAAAAGCGGATGGGTGGAGCTTTGCATTGAAGATGACGGGTGTGGCCTTCCCAACGGGGCGCAAGGCCGGATTCTGCAACGCTTCGTCCGGCTCGACACCGCCCGCCAGCGCCCTGGCCACGGTCTGGGGCTGCCTTTGGCGCAGGCCATCGTGGCGCTGCACGGCGGGCGCCTCAGCTTGGCCGAGGGCAAGGCCGGACTAACGGTGCGGCTCACATTGCCCGCGGCCTGAGCCGTCCGGCTAATGTTTGGCGAGATAAGCTGCGCCGGCCACGAGGCACAGCGGCAACGCCAGCCCGGCCATTGAGGCGGCGGGCGAGTGCAGCACCCCCAGTGTTACCAGGATAGATAGGCCCGCCACGGCCAGCGTCCGCTTGTCCCCGAATAAGGTCTTGAAGAAGCCTTGCATCAGATCACCTTCATGGCGGCTTGTCTGGGGTTGTAGAGCCGAATAAGTCCCAGCCCGCCCATCACGTAAAGGCCGAACAACGCCAGCAGCGCGGCATCGCCCAACGGCCAATGATAACCTAGCGCCTCCAGAATCCAGTAAGTGCCAAAGCTCAACAGCGCCGCGCTGACCGTGAATTTAATGCTGTTCTCAGGCACTTTCGAAAGCGGGCGGCGCAGCGAGAAACCCGCCCCGGCCACCACGGCCAGCGCGGCTAAGGCCGCTCCGGCGGCACTGGTGAGATGCCCGGTTTGCACCCCCAGAGTCACCACAATCAGCCAGACCTCCAACCCTTCCAGCAACATGCCGTTAAAGGCGATGAGCCATGCGGCACGGACGTCGTGAATATCCGCGCGGGCCTGCAGGGCGGCAAACTCCGCTGTCTCGTCGTGCAGCTTTTTCAGCCCCGCGCCGCGTGCCACAGCCTTGCCCAGCCAGCGCACGCCAAACAGCGTCAGAAATACCCCGATGATGAATTGCAGAATAACCAAGTCATGAATGCGGGTCAGCAGAAAACTTGCCCCCGCCGTGAGGGTGGCCAGAACCACGACCGCCGCGCCGGCGGCCTGCAAAGCCTTTCCCCAGCCGATGGAAAGCGCCACCGCCAGAATGATGGTGTAAGCCTCGACCCATTCCACCGCAGCGGTGAGAAACGTTGCTATCAGTATCCCAGTCACGGCTGCACCCCCCTTTGACGTCGAACCAGAACAACCCTTGCGGATCGACGGTGATGTTATGTGGCCCGGGCTGCACCGGGCGGTCGCTATAGCCGCTCAGATGCAGCTCCTGCCCGGCTAGCTGCCAGCGTATGTGAAACCGTCCAGCCTCGAAAGAGACTTTCACTGCTTCCGCCGCAATGCCTCCTTGCCCGGTCGGTGTTGGGCGTATGGCATCGCCCCGCCAGAACAGCCGTGCCATCTCCCCGCGCGGCGCCGCGCCGGGCGGGCTGAGGAAATGCCCGCCAATCTCCACGGCGGCGGCCTCGCCGTGCGAGACTACCGGCACGCGGATGCCCCCCAATGCGCCGGTGAAGCGGGCAATATATGGCGAAGACGGCCTCTGCCACAAAGACATGGGCGTGCCTTGCTGCCGGATCACCCCATGTTCCAGCACCGCTACCTGATCCGCCAGTTTCCAGCAATCTTCAGGGTCATGGCTGACCAGCACGGCGGAAATCCCGGCCTCGCGCACGCTCTCGCGCAATTCTTCGCGCAGCAGCTCGCGGCTTTCCAGGTCCAGGCTGGAAAACGGCTCGTCCAGCAATAACAGCCTGGGGCGGCAGGCCAAGGCACGGGCAATGCCCACGCGCTGCTGCTGCCCGCCAGAAAGTTGGGCCGGGCGGCGGTTGGCCACCCCTTCTACCCGCAGCCGGGTCAGCAACGCCATCGCGGCCTCGTTACGTTTTGGCGTGCCGGGGGGCAGCGCCAGGGTTACGTTCTCGAGGCAACTCAAATGCGGCCAGAGCGCGAAATCTTGAAATACCATGCCCAGCCCGCGCTGTTCAGCGGGCAGAAACACCCGGCCCGCATCATCCACCAGCGCGCCGTTGAGGCTGATCCGCCCGGCATCCGCTCGGTCTAGCCCCGCAATCAGCCGCAGCAGCGTGGTCTTGCCGGAGCCAGATTCCCCGGCCAGCACCAGAAACTCACCCTCGGGCAGTGTCAGATCAATCCCGCGCAGGATTTCGCGCCCGCCCAGGCACCGCCCGGCGCCTTTAATGTCAAGGCAAAACGTCATGCGGCCTCCTGACCGGTAAGGCGCGGTGCATGGCTCAGATACAAGGCCAGATTTAACCCCGCCGCCAGAAGCGCCAGCACCCCCATGGACAAGAGCGCCAGTAGCGCCGCCTCGTTATAGCGCGCAGTCATGTCAGCAGACACAATCGCCACGCCCAGAGGCACTTGGCCCGGCACATAGAGCAGCTCCGAGACCGGCAGTTCGAACATCACCGTTCCCACCACCAGCAGCCAGCCATGCAGCGCGGGACGGATTAGCAAGGCGGCCTCGATATCGATCAGCCGTGTCTGCAAGGGCAGGCCGAAAATCCGTGCCGCCTCGTCCAGCTTGCTGTCTAGCTGCGCCATCGCCCCGCCGAGCAGCCGTATGGCCATCGGCAGGGTTCCCGCCGCATACGCGAGCAATAGCAGCAGCACCGTGCCGTAAAGCGGCAGGATGTTATTGTTGAAGGCCACCACGTAGCCAGCGCCCAGCACCAGCCCTGGCACGGCCATATTGGCGGTGAGCCCTGCATGAATAATGCCGCTGAAAAGCGGATGCTGGCCGCGCTGCAGCTTCAGCACCGCAACCGCGATCACCAATGTGATGGTCGCGGCCAGCACGCCATACCCCAAGGAACGCGGAATGGCGGACAGGTCGATGACGCCGAGATTGCCGCTTACCGCCACGCTGGCCAATGCCAGCAACGGTGCCGCTAGCCCCACTACCCAAAGCAGACACGCCCCCAGGCTGAGCACCTGCCGCACCGCGCCAACCGGACGCGTTCGCGGCGCCCGGCGTGCTTTGCCATGCACCAGCACCGCCTGATAACGCCGCTGCACGTAAATCTGTACCACCGCTAGCAGCGCGGCACTGGCGATCAACCACCAGCAAAGCTGCGCCGCGCCCGCGAAATCCGTCGGGGTCGTGTTGAGGCGTTGGTAGATGCTGTAGGTCAGAACAGGGATTTTGCCGGTCACGCCGAGCGTCGCGGGAATCCCGAATTCCTGCATCGTCTCGATCGCGGCGATGGTAAAGGCCGCTGCCATGGCGGGCATGGCCAGACGCAGGTTCAACCCCATCCGCCGCCACATCGGCAGGCGCAGCACCATGGCGGCCTCGTGCAACGTGGCGCTGGCCCCAGCAAAAGTGGCCCGCGCCACGAACACGGAAAAGGGCAGGGCCTTCAGGAAATACAAAAACAGCAGCCCCGCCGGGCCCAAAAACAGATGGCCGAACACCCCGTTACGCAACACTGGATGGCTGAGCACCACCAGCCAGCCGGTGGTGAGCACATAGCCGGGCATGAAGAACAACAGCCATAGCCCCAGCCCCAGCGCCCGCACGGCGACGCCTGATCTGGTTTCCAGCACCTGCGCCAGCCATGCCCCCAGCGGGGCGGCAATCAGTCCTGTTGCCAGCGCGAAACCGGTGGAATCCAGCCAGGGCCGCCAGCCCGTCGCCAAACTGCCACCTGCGCCCCCCGTCAGCGGCAGTACCAGCAGCCGGGCCAGCGGATAAACCAGCAGTAGCGCCAGAAGCAGCAGCAACGCGGCTCGCGGCGCTTTCATTCGCCGCTCATCACCTTTGCAAACCAGCCATTGATTCGGTCCTCTAGCTTTCCCCAGCTAACCGGGTTCAACTTCATGGTGTTCAGCGTGGCAAGGTCCGGCAGACCGGGCAGCGGGGCCGGGGCGCCTTCAGTGATCGGCCAGTAATAGCCATCCGCATCGCCCTTGGCTTGGCGCAGGGCCTGAATGTCCGGCTGCATGGCAAAGGCCATGAAGCGCGCGGCCTCCTGCTTGCGACGGGCGGACAGCCCGGCGGCCTCTACCATCACGTTCGGCAGGGTATAAGCCGGGCTGGGGATGGTAACATGATAGCCCGGATGATGCGCCGCATAGAACACAGCCGCTGAGGACTGTACGATGGCCAGGCTGATGGCCTGGGATTTCAGCGCCGCCAGCGTGGCGTCGTTTTTGGCGAACATATGCAGCCCGTTGGCCTTCAGCCCCAGAACATAGCTTTGCCCCTGCGGCCAGCCGCCCGCATTGTCGAGCATCCCGGCCAGCATCGGGTAGGTGGGACCGGAGATTGAGGGGTCGTTCATACCCACCTGCCCCTTATATGCAGGTGTGAGCAGGTCGCTCCACGTCGTGGGCGGGTTGGCCAGCCGTGACGGGTCGGAGATGAACACCCCCGCCAGCGTCAACCCGGTGGGAATATAAGACCCGTCCGGGCTGACCAAGCTTTCACCCAGCTTGGTTAGTTTCGCCGGGGCCGGCAGGCCGTGCTCCAGCAGATGCGCCTGATCCAGTGAGGCAGCGGCGGTTGCGCCGTCAAACCAGGCCAGATCCCAGTCAGGATGCTGCCCCTGTGCCACAATCCGCGCCAGCAGGCTGCCGGTTGAAAGCCGGACCACATTCACCTTGACGCCGGTTTTTTTGGTAAAGGCGGCAGCCACGGCGGGGCCGTAATCCAGCCCGGTATAAAGCACTAGGCCAGGGGCAGCGCTTGGCCAAAGCAGCATGGCCCCCACCACCACGATAATCGCCGCAAAAATACCCGCGATAAGCTTACGCATATTGAATGCTCTTCCTGTTCCTGGGTTATGCCCGGCGATCAGTCGGCGTCGATGCTTGGGGCGGCCATTTCGAACACCACCGCCACGGTGACCTCATAACGCCGCCCCGCGAAGCCAGGCGGCGGCGGCGGATAATGGGCGATGCGTGCCGCCCGCATGGCGGCATGGTCCAGCATCGGGTACCCGCTGGAGCGCGCCAGCTTGATATCCGTGACTTGGCCGTTGAGGTATACAAACGTCACTTCCGGTGTGCCCGCCTCATGTGCCATTTGTGCGGCGGCGGGGTAAACTTGGTTGGCGACGCCCTGTACCGCATTCCGCATTTCCAGCCGGAATTTATCCACCTGCCCCAGAGAGGGGGCGGGCGGCAGCGCCGGCGCTGGGGGGGTTAGCGGCTGCGGAGGTGCCGGTTTGTGCGGCGGCGGTGCGGGCCGGGGCGGCACAACATGGTGCACCACATGCTCGACCGGCCGGCGCGGCACCGGCGGCGGTGGTGGCTTTGGCAAAGACGGAGCGGGCACGGGCTTTGGCGGCGGTGGCGGCACCGGCGTAGGCGGTGGTGGCGGTGTGACCGGCTGCGGCGGTGGCGGCTTTGGTGCGGGCGGCGGCGGTTTGGGTGCCTGAGGGGCGGCCTGGATCGAGATTTTCACCACGGATTGTTTCAACGCCGGGGGCTTTTCGTGCTGGAAGGCGGGCAGCAGCATCCCGATGGCCACCAGTTCCAGCACGAGACTAGCGCCAACGGCCAGCATGAAACGGCTTTTATTTTGCGCTGGGTTGTCCCAGCTTCCGGCGAGGCTCATCGCATCTGTCCGTTACTGGCTGGCCGCGCTGGGTTGCGCAGCAATGCCGATATTGGTCACACCGGCCTTCTTCGCCGCGTCGATCACGGTCATGAAATGTTGAAACGCGGTGGCCTTGTCAGCGGCGATGGTTACATCGGTCTTGTCCGGCGCGCCGTCATTGGCAAACAGAGACGTCAGCGCATCCGGCGTCATCACCTTACCCTTCACTTTGATGGTGCCATCAGGCAGCACGTTGACCAGAAATTTTGGGTGCGGCAGTTGCGCCGCCTGAGACGCGTTGGGAAGCTGCATGGTCACCCCCGCGTCGGGGATCATCCGCATCGTGAGGATAATGAAAAACACAAGCAAAAACAGCATCACGTCGATCATCGGAATGATTTCGATGCGCGCCTTGCGGCGTTCAAAATAACGCATGATCTGTCGGGCTCAGGCGGTGGCGAGCTTGGCGGAAACCGGCGCGGCGCCGGTCTTCGTGGCGGGCACCACGGGAGCGCCATCGGTACGGTTGACGATCATGGTCTTCAGCGATTCCAACTGATGCACAATCAGACGCACCTGATTGGATAGCGCGTTGAACCCAGCCAGGCCCAGCATGGCAATGAACAAACCAAACGCCGTGGCCACTAGCGCATCCGCCACGCCGCCCGTCACTTCAGACGGCGCATGGCCCGGAGTCGCCAAAATGCTGAACGCGTGGAACATGCCGATAATGGTACCAAACAGCCCCATCAGCGGCGCCAGCGTAATTACTGTGTCCAGCAGCCAAAGGCGGCGGTCCAGGGCGGGCGCAATCAGCATTACGGTTTCTTCGAGGCGGTTGGCCATGGTTTCTGAATTTACCATGCCCTGATGCCGCATGGCGGTATCTAGCAGCCCGGCCTCGGGCAGGTTTTTCGCCAGCTTGGCCAAAGCGATGAATTCACCCTGGCGCAGCGTGGCCATTTCAGATGTCGCCTGGATGATGGAGTGCCCGCGCAGAATCGTGCGGCGCAGGGTCCAGAAACGATCGATGATGACAGCCAGAGCGAGGAGCAACAAAACAGCCATGACATAAAGAATGCCATCGGAATAATTGGCTAGGTAGACGATATATTTGACGGACACGTTACATACTCCTCGTTTGCGCCGCGTTACACCAAAGTCCGTGCGATGAAGTGTGACAAATTCGAGTCAAAAACAAAGGAAGGTCCGCCCGCACGGCGGTCCTTCCAGGTCATGCAAATGTCAGGAACCAAATCCGATAGGCACGCTCACTGATGCAAATGCCGCGAAGCCGGTCAGGCGGTAGTAAAGCAAGTCGCCAGCATTATTGGTGCCGTTATCAAAGATGATCTGCTTCTGGTTGGTCACGTTGTTCAGGTTCAGCTTAACCTTGATCGGCTCCTTGTTGGGATTGTCATGGTTGAAGGTGTAAGCCAGCGTGATGTTCACAACATTATACGGGTCGTACCAACCGCCGGGCGAGGTACCGGAAGCCGCGCTACCTTCTTTCTGCCCGTTTGCGATGTTCACGCCATTATTGCCGCTATACTGCCCGCCGGTCCACTGATCGAGAACCGCGGCGTAGATGCCGTTATGATTGTAAATCGCACCCAGATTGGCGGTGCCTTGCGGCGCGTTGGTGATCTTGATGTTGGTAGAGGTCTGGAAGGCTTGGTTGTAGCCAGCATTCCCGAACAGCGTCACGCCGTTATTGAACGTATAAGCCAGTTCACCCTCAATACCGCGATAAATCACGCCCCCGTTATTATAATAGATGGTCTCTTTTGTATTATTAACAGTAACCTTTTTGTGGTCGATATAGTTCTGGAAGTGAATATTGTAGATGTCACCGCCAACGGACCAATGACGGGTCTGGTAGGCAAAGCCGGTCTGGAAGTTGATCGTGCTTTCCGGCTGCACGCTCTCGCTGTTCAGCGCGGTGGTGTAGAAAGTATTGAGGTTCGGCGCCAGGAACCCTTCAGCCGCCTGGAAATATGCGGAGAGATTCGGCGTGAACGCGTATTTGGCGTCGAAGGACGGCAGCAGCTTCTGGTAGTTTTTGGTGTACCCAGTAGCCGTCTCGGTCTTCTGGTTCACTGGCGCATCCATGGCGCGGCGGAAATAAGCCCACTTCAAGCCGCCGGACAACGTCAGCTTGCGGGTCACATGCCAATCTACCTGGCCGTAAGGCTGGAAGGTGTACAGCTGGTTATACTGCAGACGGTCGATGGCGCCGTTATTATTGGTCGGGGTGACTTGGCCGCCATTCGCATCCAGCGGGTCATAATTCGGAACATTGCCGTTGGTGAGCGAAACTTCAGCCTGCTGGCGGGTGTTCACCTGATGGTCGAACCAGAACCCTGTCTTCAGGTCACCCCAGTTGAAATCTTTTTGCAAACGCTGAATGGTGCCGACGGAGCGGTAATCCATCATCATCGTCTGGCCTGGAATACCCGGCACTGCCGTACCGCCCGGCGTTAGCACCACCTCATTCGGGACCGCGCCGGAGGCCACGGCCTGCGTCACGCCATCGGCGGTGGTGTCGTTCGGGTCGTCACCATTCATGCCATGGTGATAATAGCCGTAGGTGTAGATCTTGCCGTCATACAGGAAGCCGTCGCCAAGAGCAGATTGCAGATCGGCATATTCCATATCGGTGGTGATATGGTCATTATTATAGCGCCAGTAAGCCTGTGAATTCGGGTCGCTGCTGTAAGCATAGTTCCAGCCCAGCGCTGACATTTGCGAAAGCGTCGCGCCCATCGGCTGGTTCTGATAAAGCTGGTTATAGTCGGACATCAAGGTCAGCGTGGTGCTGGTGCTCAGCGGAATCACCACCTTGCCAAAAAAGTTCGTGCGCTGCTGGGTTGCATTTGTCAACGCGCCGTCGCTCTGCATGTGCTCCACCATGAACACGCCGGATGCACCGTTCAGAGCCGGGATCGCGCCGGTATCTACACGGATGCTGTTGTCCGAAGTGTTATAGCTGCCATAGGAGCTGTTGATGGTCAGCTTGCGCTGCGGCGAGGGGTTGATCGTCCGCAGGGAGATTGTGCCGCCGAAAGTCGCATCGCCCACCGTTTCCGCCTGGCCCGGACCACGGTCAACAATAGTCTGCCCGATCATGGAGCTGGCGAAGAAGGAGGTGGAGTGGTGTGTAAAGTCGTTAGAGTCACCAAAGGGAATACCATCGAAGGTGACGTTGTACTGGCCATCCTGGAAACCACGGATAGTGGGGCCCGTCGTTTCCGAAAGGCCCGGGCCGTTCGGGTTGATGTTGCTGACAGACGGCGTCAGGCGCGCGGCATCCGCGTAGCTGGACGTACCGGTGAGCAGGTTATCGACCGTATGCTTCGACACAACCGAGGTCGGCTGGCCTGAATGCAGTGGCGTCGTGGAGGGTGCCTCATACGGTGCCGTACCAGGTGTGTTGATCAGATTGGTGGGATTATTGGTGCCCGTGGCCAGAACCGAACCAAGATCAAGATTGACCGGCGTGCTGGCGCTTTGCGCCAACGCGGCCGGTGCAATCATGAATCCGGCGAGCCCGACATACAGACTGCGCATGGAACACATGCCGCGCAGCGCTGTTCGCGCGCGGAATCCCCAGAGACCAGACATGGTAAGTACCTTCCTGTTGATTTGTGTAGCGGGTACTACCAAAAAACTTTTCCGGTCTGTTTTACTACTTCGTGATTATTTTATGACAGAACCGCGACATTCACGGCGCGGAAAATTTTATTTGGCACGGCTTTCCAGCCGGTCTGCGCGAAGCCTTTCACGCTTGTCCGTGAGGCGGAAAATCGCAACGTACACCGCCGCGAAAGCTCCCAGGCAATTCCCGCCAACAATCAAAAACATCAGCAGAATCTGATATTTTGCGGCGGCGATCGGGTCCATGCCCGCGAGCAACTGGCCGGTCATGATACCGGGCAGCGTGATAATCCCTGCCGCGCTCATTACATTAATTGTCGGGATCAAAGCCATGCGGATAGACCGCACCGCCGCCCCCTGTAACGCGACATACCGGCCTTCACCCAGCGCCAGCCGCGCCTCGATGGAAGCACGCTCCCGCCGCACCATGCCGAAAAAACTATTCAGCGATAGGCTCACCGCATTCATTACATTACCCAGCAGAATGCCGGCCAAAGGCAGGGCCTCACGCGCATCGTACCAGGGCGATGGCCGCAGCGCGGTTGTCAAAGCCAGCACGGTGACAATTAGCGTGGAAGGCACAATCGCACTGCCTGCCGTCAATAGTTGCCATGCGCGCGGCAAGCGATATTCCTGCCGAGCCCCCACCTCATAGCTGGCGGCGGCGGCCATGGCGGCGGCCGCCAGTAGTGTCAGCCAGACATTTGAGCTTTCAAAAATTAGCCGCAGCACAAAGCCAACCAGCAAAAGCTGCACCACCATCCGCACCGCCGCGATCAGCAGCGCCCGGTGCACCTGGAGCGACAATATCAAAGACAAAGCCGCGCAGAGTAAAATCAGCGACGAGGTAATACCAAGGCTGGCGGGCGACAAATTCACAGGATTCATACGATGATCTCCGCCAGACAGCCGGATGTCATCACATACCGCCGATGCGCAATCCGTCGCGCCTGCGCTTCGTTATGCGTGACCACTACCAGCCCCATTCCGGTCGTGGTCAACTGCGCCAGCAGCGCTTCCATGCGTAGAGTCGAAGCCTCATCCAGCGCGGAGGAGGGCTCATCCAGCAACAAAACCCGGGGCTCGCGGATCACGGCGCGAATTAGCGCCATGCGCTGCCGTTCCCCGGTGGAAAGCTGACTCACTGGTGCATCCAGCAGTTTTTCCTGCAGGCCAAGTCGCGGCAGTAGCGCTAAGGCGGCCTCGGCCGGGCGCATATGCGGGCGGACTTGTTCCGCCCACCAACCCGGTTCCGCCGGATTATAAATCACCTGCCGGCGCCAATGCGGCGCGGGCATGGACGCGCGTGAGACGCCGTGTAGTGAAACATCGCCGTGGTTTTCATCAAGATCCGCGACCATCCGCAGCAGCAGACTTTTCCCGATCCCGGATGCGCCTGAAATCACAACACATTCACCCGCCGCGAGGGTGAAATGGTACGGTCCGCCCGGCAACCCCGTCAGACCCGAAACATCAAGCAGCATGAACTATCATCCCCGGCGCTGCAGCCAGTTGCCAGCGTTGCCGCCGAAACTTCATGCACTTAATGGTGGCGCCTCTATTGTTGTAAGGAAACGGAAAAGTGTATAACATTTTGTAGCAACTGCTACCTAAACAAGAGAGCGCCCGCAAGCACTACAGAATTGACGATTTCATGAAATCCCCAAAGAAGACCGGCAAATCCGCCGCTCCCAGCAAAGACACTCCGGTCCCAGAAGACCGTTTGGCGGCACAACTGCTCGCCCAGGAGGCCGGTATGCCGCCCACCATGCTGCGGGTCGCGCATTACCTCAACCGCAACCGCGTGGCGTTGCTGGCCCATTCCGCCGCGGAGCTCGCGGCCATGATTGGTACGTCTGATGCCACGGTCATCCGCACCGTTCAGGCGCTTGGTTTTCAGGGCCTGGCAGATTTGCGGCAATCCATCGCCTCGGGCATAGGCAAATCCTCCGCGCCCTTGCATCACATGCGCCAGACCCTGGACGATATTGGCGGCAAGGGCTCCACCGCCGCGGATGTCGTGATCGATACGCACGTGGAATCCCTGGCCACAATGCAGGAACCGCGCGCGCGTGAGCAGATTCACAAAGCTGTCGCGCTACTGCAAGGGGCGGGACGCATTGTCATTTATGCGGCTGGTCCCTCCCGCCCGCTGGCGGAGTATCTTCGTTTATTAATGGGCCGCCACGGCCAGCCCGCCAAAGTCATCGGCCAGGGTGGGCTAGGGCTGGCGGATGAACTGCTGGATCTGTCCGAGCAAGATCGCCTGCTGATTCTCTCTTACGGCAAGCCTTATAAAGAAGTGCTGCTCGTCGCCTCAGAGGCCGCGATTGCCGGGGTGCCCATAGTGTTGGTCACGGACTCCCCCAACAGCAAGCTGGCCCGCACCTCCAACGCCATCATTGCCGCCCGGCGCGGCCGCACGGAGCGTATCGCCTTGCACGGCACCACGCTGATCGCCCTGGAAGCCCTGGTCATGGGGCTGGCCGTCTCGAACCAAAGCCGTACCATCCGCACCCTTTCCCGTCTTGGAGCCTTGCGGAACGTGTTGGGCTAACCGCGCCCGTATCATACCGGCTCCATCCTCAATGCTCTCGCGACGTTGAAAAACTTTCTATCCCAGGCAGGAGTTTAAATCAGCCTGGAAGGACCATGCGCGGCCAGAACGCAAAGCCCCGCCACTTCACACAGACTTTGCGCACCGCCCAGAACATCGCCGGTAAACCCGCCAATCTGCCGTTTGGCCAACCAGCCAACCGCCAGCGTCACCCCGGCCATTATGGCCAGCAGCCTGCTATGCCCCAGCCCCATCGCCATCAATCCGGCCAAAACCACCCCCATTGTCACGGGCCCGGCCCGGACGTGCACACCCGCTGCCTGGCCCAGCCCATCCACCCTGGCCGGTGGCAAGGCTAGCATCAGCACGGGCAAAAAGGCCCGGCTCACCGCCCCCACAACTGCCAGCCGCAGCACCATGCCGGGCGCGGGCAGGGCGGCCAGGCACGCAGCCCGCGCGCCCAGCACCAGCACCAGCACCACCACGCCATAGCTGCCAATCCGGCTGTCGCGCATAATCTCTAGCTTGCGCGCCTTGCCTTGCCCGCCGCCAAATCCGTCAGCCATGTCCGCCAGGCCGTCTTCATGCATAGCCCCGGTCAGCAACATACTGGCGCCCATGGCCGCCAGCCCCGCCACCAGCGGCGGCAGCTCGGCCCAGGCCGCCAGTTGGAACGCCAGCCCCGCCAGCGCGCCCATCACCGCCCCCGCCACGGGGTAAGCCCAGACGCAGGCGCCCAGAGGCGGCGCAGTCTCCATCCGCCCTATCGGCAAGCGGCTCAGCAGCATAAAAGCGAGCCGCATCTCATCCACGCGGCGGCGCAGGCTCATGCGCCTGAAACACCCGCCTCGGTAAAGGTGGACATGCCATTATGCGCCGCCAGCGCCGCGCGCACCACGCCCAGCGCCACGGCGGCGCCGCTGCCTTCGCCCAGCCGCATCTCCAGCGCCAGTAGCGGCGTTTTCTCCAGCCTTTCCAGCAGGCGCCGGTGCCCTGGCTCTGCGCTCACATGCCCGGCCAGGCAATGCGCCAGCGCGTCACCGCCCAGCGTCTCCAGCACGGCGGCGGCGGCGGTGCAGATAAACCCGTCCAGCAGCACCGGAATCCGGTTGGCCCGCGCCGCCAGAATTGCCCCGCAAATCGCCGCCTGCTCGCGCCCGCCAAAGGCTGCCAGCACCGCCAGCCCGTCGCCGCGCACCGCTTGGTGCAGCGCCACCCCGGCCTCAATCGCTTGAATCTTCCGGCTCATCCCGTCTTTGTCCGCGCCCGTGCCGGGTCCGGCCCAATCCGTTGCGTTGCCGCCAAACAGGGCCGTCGCCAGCGCCGCCGCCACGGTGGAATTGCCAATGCCCATCTCGCCCAGCAGCAGAATATCCGCGTTCTTGTCCACGGCGTCAGCGCCCTGGACCATTGCTGCCAACACCTCGGCCTCGCTCATCGCCGGGCCTTGAGTGAAGTCCCCCGTCGGGCGGTCCAGCGCCAGCGCCAGCACGGAAAGCGCTGCCCCGCTCGCCCGGCACAGCTGGTTCACTGCCGCGCCCCCCGCCTCAAAATTCGCCACCATTTGCACGGTGACCTCTTGCGGATACGGGTTCACACCTTGCGCGCACACGCCATGATTCCCCGCGAACACCAGCGCCTGCGCCGTGTTGATCTCCGGCCGCGCAGTGCCGCGCCACCCGGCCATGAACACCGCCACGTCCTCCAACCGCCCGAGCGAGCCTGGCGGCTTGGTCAATTGTTCCTGCCGTCCCCGCGCGGCGGTCGCCGCCATTGCGTCAAAGCCGGGCAGCGCAGCCAGCCGCCCCCGCAATTCGGCAAAAGACACCGCCGGAAAAAGGGAAACATCCATCTTCAGTCCAGTCCTTCAAAAATCACTTCACCCGCAGCGGATAGCCGGAAACAACCAGCTGCACCTCATCCGCCACCTGCGCAACGCACTGGTTCAGTCGCCCCGCCGCATCCCGGAACCGCCGCGCCAGCCTGTTTTCCGGCACAATGCCCATGCCGACCTCATTGGTCACGAAAATCACCGGCGATTGCTGGCCCCGCACCGCCTCGCCCAGGCGGGCCGCCGCTGCGTCCAGGTCCTGTTCCGCGAACATCAGGTTTGAGAGCCATAGCGTCAGGCAGTCCACCAGCCGGGGGCCTTCGCCATCGCTGGCCGCCAGCGCGCCCGCCAGATCCAGCGGCGCTTCAATCTCCCGCCAGGGTGGCCCGCGCCGGGCCCGGTGCGCGGCGATTCGCGCTGTCATTTCTTCATCCCCCGCTTCGGCGGTGGCGATATAGCAAGGCGTGCCCGGCAGCGCCAAAGCCCGGCTTTCAGCATACGCACTTTTGCCGGAGCGCGCGCCGCCTGTGACGAGAATCATCATGCCGGGCTGATACCAAACATCATTCGGCGGGCTTGAAAAGCCCGCTGCCGCCTGCTTCACGCCACAGCATGTCCTGCCTCCTGCTCATCCGCCACGCGTCATCCGCCGCCCAGGGGCGCCTTGCCGGGCGGCTGGATGTCCCAGCTGAGCCGTTGGCGCCCGAACAGTTGGCAGCGGCCCGCCAGCGCCTTGCATTGTTCTGCCCAGGCCCGGCCCGGCTGCTCACCAGCCCCTTGCAACGCTGCCGCCAGACCGCCCAGGCTTTGTTCCCCACCCGCCCGGCCGATGCCGACCCACGCCTGCGCGAGCAGGATTTCGGCGCGTGGGAGGGGCAGCAGGCTGAAAGCTTGCCGGATCTAGGCCCCCTCAGCCGCGTCGCTTTGGCCGCGCATTGCCCGCCGGGGGGCGAAAGCTTCCTTGCCCTCACGGCCCGCGCGGCCCCGGCCCTGCAAGAGATCGCCACTCACGGCCCGGCCATTCTCATCACTCACGCGGGGGTGATCCGCGCTGCGCTCGGGCTGGCGCTGGGCGTACCTGCCTCCGCCCTAGGCTTTGAAATCGCCCCGCTCTCCGCCACGCGGGTCACGCTGTTGCCGGGAGGGCAATGGTCCATCGGCTTCACCAACCTTGCTCTGGCCGCGCCATGAGCCCGCATCCCGTCGCCATGTTGCTGGCCTTGGCGCTGGACGCGCTTATTGGCTGGCCTGATGCGTTTTACCGAGGCATCGGCCATCCGGTCACCTGGTGCGGGGCGCTGATCTCAAAGCTTGACCAACGCTGGAACCACGGCCGCCCCCTTGCCCGGCGCCTCAAGGGGTTTGTCGCGGGGCTGCTGGTGATCGCGCTTTGCACCGCCGCCGCCGCCGTGCTGCAGAGCATGGCCTGGCCGGTGCTCACTGCCCTCCTGGCCTGGCCGCTCATCGCCGCGCGCAGCTTGCACAGCCATGTGGCGGCGGTGGGCAAGCCGCTCCTCAAGGGCGATCTGTCCGCGGCGCGGCGGGAGGTCGCCAAAATCGTCGGGCGTGACCCGGCCCTGCTGGACGCATCGGGCATCGCCCGCGCCGCGTTGGAAAGTCTGGCTGAAAACGCCTCAGACGGCATCATCGCCCCGCTTTTCTGGGGCGCGTTGTTTGGCCTGCCGGGGATCGCCGCCTACAAGGCCATCAACACGCTGGATTCCATGCTCGGCCACCGCTCACCCCGCTACCGCGCCTTCGGCTGGGCCGCCGCCCGGATTGATGACCTCGCCAATCTCATTCCCGCGCGCCTCACTGCCTTGCTGTTCGCCTTGGCGACGGACCGCAAGAAAGCGGCTCTGCAAACCGCTTGGCGCGATGCTCGGCGCCACCGCTCCCCCAATGGCGGCTGGCCCGAGGCGGCCATGGCAGGGGCGCTTGGCCTGCGCTTGTCCGGCCCGCGCATTTACGGCAACGAGGTAGCCAACGAACCCTGGATCAACGCCGCCGGCCGCGACCCAGGGGCGGAGGATATTCATGCGGGGCTAGCCCTTTACCGGCGGATGCTGATTCTGTCGGCCGCGCTTCTGGGGCTAACCAGCTTATTGTGGGGCTTGAAATGAAACGCGACCATGGTGGAAATCTGGACTGGGCGGTAGCCCAATATGGCGGCACCCGGGCGGGCTGGGTTGACCTGTCCACCGGCATCAACCGCCAGCCTTACAAGGTGCCGGACATTTCCCCGGATGCCTGGACGGCCTTGCCCACCGCCAGCGCCACTGCCCGGCTCATCGCAACCGCGCGCGCCTCCTACAACACCCAGGGCGCGGTGCTGCCTCTGGCGGGAGCGCAGGCGGCCATCCAGCTTATCCCGCTGCTTTCCAAGCCGGGTAAGGCACGGATCATGTCCCCGACTTATAACGAACACGCCGCCGCCCTGCGCGCTCTAGGCTGGCAGGTGGAGGAAGCCGCCACGGCGGCGGACACGGCTGGAGCGGACCTCGCGGTTATCGTGAATCCGAATAACCCGGATGGGCGTTATCACGACCCGCAATCGCTTCTGGCGCTGCTGCCCCAGGTCGGGCGGTTGGTGGTGGATGAGAGTTTTGGTGACCCGTACCCGGACCTCTCCTTGACGCCGGCAGCTGGGCGGGCTGGTCTGGTGGTGCTGCGCTCCTTCGGCAAGTTTTATGGTCTGGCGGGGATGCGCCTTGGCTTCGCGCTGGGAAGCGAGGCGGATATCACCGCTTTGTCCCAGCTTGCGGGCCCCTGGCCAGTTTGCGGCCCGGCGCTGGAGATTGGCGCCGCGGCGCTGGCGGATACGCAATGGGCCAAGGCCAGCACGGCCCGGCTGATGGCCGAGATTGCCCGCATGGATGAGCTGGCCGCCCAGGCGGGCTGGAGCGTTGTTGGCGGCACCTGCCTGTTCCGGCTCTATGACGCGCCGGATGCCGCCGCCGCGCAGGCGAAGCTGGCGGCGCATCATATCTGGTCGCGTATCTTTCCCTATTCCGGCACATGGATCCGGCTAGGGATGCCCGGCACGGCGGCCGAATGGTCGCGGCTGGGTGCCGCCATGGCGGGGCAATAATGGAGTTTGGCCCGCGACAGGCCGCGACCCTGGCCGAGATTATGCTCTGGCGGCGGGATGTACGGCATTTCCTGACTGACCCGGTACCCGAAACGGTGCTGGAGCGGCTGCGTTTGGCGATGGACCACGCACCTTCTGTCGGTAATGCCCGGCCCTGGCGGGTGTTGCGGGTGGAAAGCACGGACTTGCGCGGCGCGGTGCGCGCGGAGTTTGAGCGCTGCAACCAGGACGCCGCCGCGCATTATGCGGGGCCCCAGGCCGAGGCGTATGCCAAGCTGAAGCTGGCCGGGCTGGATGCGGCCCCTGTGCAACTCGCGGTGTTTACCGATACAGACCCCGAGGCCGGGCACAGGCTGGGCCGCGCCACCATGGACCTGACCTTGCAGCAATCCACCGCTATGGCGATCTTCGCGCTCTGGCTGGCGGCGCGGGCGGAGAATCTGGGTGTAGGGGCAGTTTCAATTTTGATGCCCCGTGTGATGGAGCGGCTGTTCAAGGTGCCGGAACGCTGGGAGTTCTCGGCTTATCTGTGCATTGGCAAACCGGCCTTTACCGACGACACTCCCCTGCTGCACCGGGCCGCCTGGCAGGAGAATGAGGAGACGGTGTGGGAGCGGCGGTAGCGGGCGCGGGGGCTAAAGCCGCCAGCGTTTCCGCCAGTTTTTCCGGCATTGAGAAAAACGGCGAATGGTCCGCGGGCAGGCTCAGAACCGGCGCGCAGGGCAGGGCGGTTTGCATGACCCGTTGCAGGGCAAGCGGCACCACGCGGTCCTGCGTGCATTCAATGTAGGCCCGGGGCACGCGGCCTAGCTGCGCTGGTGTAACGGTTGCGGCGGCGGAAAAGGTTCCCAGAGGCTCCGGGTGCAGCCGCGCGGCGGCCTGTTTTGCTGTCTCCGGGTCGGCCAGGGGGTAGAAGCGGGACATGGTTGCCTCCGCAGCGACAGTCAGGCATCGCCCGCGCGCGGGGCGGAGATAATCCGGCTCGCCCCCGGCCTCGGGCCGGGTGAAGGTGCTTTGCATATTCTGCCCGGCTGGAAGCAAAAAAGCGGTGAGATAGACCAACTGGCGGATTGCTTGCGGGGCCAACGCGGCAGCCTCTGAAATCACGAGCCCACCCCGGCTATGGCCAACGAGTATGACCGGTTCCGGGGCCGCGTGTGCCAGCGTGGCAATCTGCCGTGCCCAGAGCGGCAAGGGATTGGCGCCGGGCGGCACATCATCTAGGTCCGGCGTCAGCACGCTGTGGCCGGCTTTTTCAAGGCGTGTCGTCACGCTTTCCCAGCACCAGGCGCCATGCCAGGCGCCGGGGACAAGCAGAAAGATGGCCATTATGCGGAGAGCGGGCGGTAAAGTTCCGGGCGACGGTCTTTAAAGAACGGATCAGCTTGGCGCACGGCCTCATGGTGGGCGGGGTCGGTGTCCGCGAAGAGCATCTCCTCCCCCGTGCCCGCCAAGGCCAGCACCGCGCCGTCGGGGCCGCAAATGCTGGACAGCCCGATATAACCCAGCCCGTTCTCCGCGCCGGAATGGTTGGCATAGGCGATATAAACCTGGTTTTCATAAGCCCGGGTGGGGATAACGTGGCGCGCCACCTGCTCGTAAGGTGCCATCTGCGCGGTGGGGATCAGGATTATATCCGCCCCGGCCAGGGCCAAGCACCGGGCGGGTTCAGGGAATTCGATATCGTAGCAGATCAGCAGCCCGATTTTGACGCCATTAAAGCTCACCACCGGGAAATCCGTGCCGGTGTGTTTGAACATCTGCCGGTCAAGGTCTCCGAACAGGTGGGTTTTGCGGTAATTCAGCAAAATTTCCCCATCCGGGCCGATCAGTACCGCAGCGTTGGAGACATTGTCCCCCACACGCTCCGGGTAGCCGAACACCAGAGCGATGTTCAGCGCCTTCGCGGTTTCTTGTGCCGGGGCCAAGTCGGATGGTGGAAGGGCCTGGGCAAATGCGGCGGCGGCGCCGATATTATAGCCCGAGAGATACATCTCCGGCAGGATCAGCAGATCCGCCCCGTGCGCCTTGGCCTTGTGGGCTTGTGCGTGCAGGTGAGCGAAGCCAGCTTGGACATCATTCAGGCAGCCAGGGCCTTGGTAAAGGGCGATTTTCATGCATAGCAGCCTAGCGCCGGGACGCCTTGGTTGAAAGAGGGCAAAAAACCGGATAAACCCCGCCCGCCGGCACCCCTGGAGGCCGGCTTTTGTTGTTTGTATGGAGCTAAAAATGGCCGAATTTGAATTGATTGAGGCCTCTGCTCGTTCGCGTGCCGGCAAGGGGGTGGCGCGGGCGACGAGGCGTGAGGGCAAAGTGCCCGCCGTGATTTATGGTGCCCGTCAGGAGCCCGCGCTGATCGCGTTGGACCCGCGTACCGTGATGAAGGAGCTGAAGCGCGGCGGTTGGCGCTCGCGTCTCTATGAGATTGACGTGGCTGGCACCAAGACCCGTGCGCTGATGCGCGACGTGTCTTTTCACCCCGTTACCGACCAGCCGGAGCACGTGGACTTCCAGCGCCTGGTCGCCGGTGAGCCGGTGAAGGTTGCGGTGGCCGTGCACTTCCTGAACGAGGGCACCTCCCCGGGCCTGAAGCGCGGCGGCGTGCTGAATGTTGTGCGCCACAAGGTTGAGGTGATCGTGGATGCTGACCACATCCCCGAGAAGTTCGAGATTGACCTCAACACGCTCGACATTAACGACAACGTGCGCTGGCACGACCTGAAGGGCAGCGAGAACTGCAAGCCGGTGATCACGGGCCGCGACTTCGTGATCGCGACCATTGCCCCGCCGCTGGTCTCCGCCGAGCAGGTTGCCGCTGAGGCCGCCGCCGCCGCCGCGGCGGCGCCGGCCAAGGGTGGCAAGAAGAAGTAACGACTGATCGCGCCGCGCCATGCTGCTTTGGGTTGGACTTGGAAACCCGGAACCGGGCATGGCGCGGCAGCGTCATAATATTGGCTTCATGGCTGTGGAAGCGATTGCCGCCCGCCATGGTTTTTCCCCTTGGAAGGTCCGCTTTAAAGGCTTGACCGCCGAGGGGCGCATCGGGACACAGAAAATTCTGTTGTTGAAACCGATGACCTATATGAATTTGTCCGGCGAGGCGGTGCGGGAAGCCGCGTTTTTTTACAAGATCGCGCCAGCGGACATCACTTTATTCCATGACGAGCTTGATCTGGCGCCGGGCAAGGTCCGCGTGAAAAAAGGTCGCGGCAATGCCGGCCATAATGGGCTGCGCAGCACGGACCGGCATCTTTCCACGCCGGATTACTGGCGGGTGCGGCTGGGGATTGGCCATCCTGGTGACAAGGCGCGGGTAACCGGCCATGTGCTGGGGGATTTTTCCAAAGCGGACAAGGACTGGCTGGAGCCGTTGCTGGACGCGGTGGCGGACAGCGCCGCCTTGCTGGCCGATGGCAAGCCGGAAGATTTCATGACCCGCGTCGCGCGGGTGAGCGGGGAGCAGAAATAATGGGGTTTAATTGCGGGATTGTGGGGCTTCCGAATGTCGGCAAATCCACTCTGTTCAACGCGCTCACCGCCACGGTGGCGGCGCAGGCGGCGAATTATCCGTTCTGCACCATCGAGCCGAATACCGGCCGGGTGGCGGTGCCGGATAAGCGGATGCAGGCGCTGGCCGAGATCGGCAAGAGCCAGAAGCTTGTGCCGACTAGCCTGGAGTTTGTGGACATTGCCGGGCTGGTGCGCGGTGCCTCCAAGGGAGAGGGGCTGGGCAACCAATTTCTCGCCAATATCCGCGAAGTGGATGCCATTGTGCATGTGCTGCGCTGCTTCGAGGATGACGACGTGACCCATGTGGAAGGCTCGGTGGACCCGATCCGCGATGCGGAGACGGTGGAAACCGAGCTGATGCTGGCGGATTTGGAAAGCCTGACCAAGCGCGTGCCGCTCCTGCAGAAAAAAGCCAAGAGCAACGACAAGCAGGCCGCCGCCGAGCTGGAGCTGATTGAGCCGCTGATCAAGGCGCTGGAAGACGGTAAACCGGTGCGCGCGGCGATCCCCAAAGGTGAGGAGGAGGCGGTGAAGCGCTTGAACCTGCTTACCTCCAAGCCGGTGCTGTATGTGTGCAACGTGGAAGAAGCCGCCGCCGCCACGGGCAACGCGCAATCTGCTCGCGTGGCCGAGATGGCCGCTACCCAGGGGGCGGCGTATGTGATTATCTCCGCCGCCATTGAGGCGGAGGTGAGCCAGCTGCCGGAAGAAGACCGCGCCGGGTTCCTGGCGGATTTGGGGCTGGAGGATTCCGGGCTGGACCGCATTATCCGCGCCGGGTACGGGCTGCTGGGGCTGATCACCTATTTCACTGTAGGGCCGAAGGAAACGCGGGCCTGGACGATTGTGAAAGGTACCAAGGCGCCGGGCGCGGCGGGTGTGATTCATGGTGATTTCGAGCGCGGATTCATCGCGGCGGAAACCATCGGCTATGACGATTATATCGCGAATAAGGGCGAGGCCGGGGCGCGTGAAACCGGCAAGCTGCGTGTGGAAGGCAAGGAATACATCGTGAAGGATGGCGATGTGATGCTGTTCCGCTTCAACGTGTAAAAAGCGCTTAAAATCTCTAGCTGTTTTAAAAGGGGGTGCCTTTATGCAAGGCTCCCCCTGAATTTTTGTTCCGTTAGTGTACTTTTAAAAGAAAAACCGCGCCGGAGGGTGGAAATCTCCGGCGCGGCTTGCAACCCGTTAGGTTCCGTGAGGGTTTAGGGGAACTTCTTCCGGGTATATAAGTAGGCTATGTAGCAGAGTCCCAGATAAACAAAAGGGATAAAGATAATAATGCTTTCAAGATCGTGAGGCATCAGATCTCTCCTTTTCCTTTTTCATGCTGGCTGTCGAACAGCACAGCCCCGCAGCCGGCGATCAGCACGATCATGACCGTGCCCACCATCCAGGCGAAGTACCAGGGGCCGTAATCCCCGGCGACAACGGCCAGCACCAGCGCCAGGACGAGCACCATGCCAAGGCCGACAAAGGTGAAAAGCTTACCCATTGCGTTGCTCCTTAATAGCTATGCTCGTCATGGGCCACGTGTTCGGCCTTCACCTTGCCGCGCATCACATAGAAACACCAGGAGGTGTAGCAGATGATGATGGGGGTAAAGACCAGGGCGAAGAACAGCATCCAGCCGAGATTATATTCGCTGCCGGAGGCGTTCCACACCGTCAGGCTCTGGCTCGGGTTGGTGGTGGAGGGCATCAGGAAGGGGAACATGCTCGCCCCTGTCGTGAAGATCGCGCCGATCCAGCCGATGGCGCCCAGCCACCAAGCGATGACGGGCTTGCGGGCCAAGTTTAGCAGCGCTGCGCCAAACATGCCAACCAGACCCAGTAGGGGCAGCACCCACAGGATGGGATAAGCGGCATAGTTGTGTAGCCAAGCGCCGGTCATTTGCACCACGGCGGGGCCTTCCAGCGGGGTGGCGGGCGCGCCGGGGGTGACGGGCGTGGTGAAGGCATAGCCGTTGAGATGGGCGATCCAGAACCCGCCAGCGATGAACAGCAGGCCGCCAACGAGGCCGCCGCCGATGGCCGCCTTGCGGGCCCGGCTGAAGATCGGCTCTTCACCGCGCAGCATCAGCATGGTCCCACCCTGCTGGACGGAGAGCGCCAGGGACATCACGCCGCACATCAGCGCGAAGGGGTTGAGCAGATACCAGATGAAGGATTCATCCTGGTAATATTGCCCGTCCCAGCCGTAATGGAAGCCGACACCCTGCATCACGTTGCCGAAGGCGGCGCCATACACGATCATCGGGACGGCACCGGAGATCAGGAAAGCCCAATCCCATACGCCGCGCCATTTGCCGGCATTGACCTTGGAGCGGTACTCGAATGCCACGGGGCGCATGATCATGCTGAACAGCAGCAGGATCATGACCACATAGAACACCGAGAACGACGTGGCATACAGGGTGGGGAAGGCGGCGAAGATGGCGCCGCCGCCCAGGATGAACCACACTTGGTTGCCATCCCAATGCGGGCCGATGATGTTCAACGCCGTGCGGCGTTCAAGATCGGTCTTGCCGACAAATCGCAGCAAGGTGCCCACACCCATATCCATGCCGACCATGACGGCGAGGCCGGAGAGAAGAACCCCCAGCAGCAGCGCCCAGACGACTTTCAGAACAACATAAAGTTCCATATCACATCGCTCCTAATTATTCGGCCGGGGCGGCGAACATCGGCGCCGTGGCAGCGGCCTCGGGCGCTTCCTTGTGGTGCGGTTGCGGACCCAGGCGGGCGAACTTGAACATCAGATACAGCTCGGCGGCGATGAAGGCGCTGTAGAGCAGTGCGAAGCCGATGAGCGAGAACACCATGTACCCGAGGCCATGGCTGGACGCCGCCTGGAAGGTCGGCAGATAGCCGAACACGGACCAGGGTTGACGGCCGGCCTCGGCGGTGATCCAGCCGAACTCGCACGCCAAAATCGGCAGCGGGATGGACCACATGCTCAGCTTCAGCAGCCAACGGTTCCGCTCAAGCTGGTTCTTCAGGCTGAAATAGGCAGCGAAGGCGAAGAGCGCCACGAAGTAGAAGCCCAGGAACATCATGATGCGGAACGACCAGAAGGTGACGAACACGTTGGGGATGGTGTCCTTCTCCGCTTTGGCGATCACTTCACTCTGGTTGGCCGGGGTGATCAGATTCAGGTCCTGGTCGGGCGCGTAACGCTGCGCCAGGAAGCCATAGCCCATATCCTTCTCATTCGCCTTGAAGGTAGAGAGGGCGCTGGCGTCATGGTCTTGACCATAAGCCTTCAGCGCGGTCAGCGCCGTAATGCCTTTCTCAATCCGCGGACCGGCTTCTTTTTCAAGCGTGATCAGGCCGGGGATGTTGGTGTTGAAGGAGTGCGCAACAAGCGGGCCCAGCACATAGGGAATGCCGATTTCAGCGCGGTTGCTCTGGGTGGCCTGATCCGGCAGGGCAAAGAGCAGCCAGGGGGCTGACGCAGCGGAACCACCCGCGGCGCTATCCTGCCACAGCCCTTCGATGGCCGCGATCTTGGTGGGCTGCACCAGATAATCCAGCCGCCCCAGCGCGTCGCCCAGCGTGACCACCGCCAGAGAGGAGATGACACCGAACAAAGCCGCCATACGGAAGGACCGCGCGGCGAATTCACGATGTTGCTTGCGCAGGATGTAGAACGCGGAAATACCCATCACGAACAGAGCACCGGTGACAAACCCCGCGATGGAGGTGTGCACGAACTTTGCCTGCGCATCCTGACTGAACACCAGTTTCAGGAAGGAGTTGAACTCCATGCGCATCGTGTCGGGGTTGAAGGATGCACCCTGCGGGTTCTGCATGAAACCGTTGGCGATCAGAATCCATAGAGCCGAGAGATTGGACCCCAGGGCGGTCAGATATGTCACCGCCAGATGGCCCGGCTTGGAGAGACGATCCCAGCCGAAGAACATCAGACCGATGAAGGTGGACTCCATGAAGAAGGCCATCAGCCCTTCAATGGCCAACGGGGTGCCGAACACGTCGCCCACGAAATGCGAGTACATGGACCAGTTGGTACCGAACTCGAACTCCATGGTGAGGCCCGTGGCCACGCCAATGGCGAAGTTGATTGCAAAGAGTTTGCCCCAGAACTGGGTCATGTCTTTGTAAATTTGCTTGCCGGTGATGACGTAAACCGTCTCCATCGCCGCCAGCAGAAAGGTCATGCCGAGTGTCAACGGCACGAACAGGAAGTGGTAGAGGGCCGTCAACGCGAATTGTAAACGCGACAGGTCGACGACGCTCGGATCGATTAACGGCATGACCGCTCTCTCCAGATTTGTGGAAACCTCTATTACCTAAGCACTCTGCCTATAGGTGCTAATGGTTGGCATTGGCTTGATCTTTATCAAATTTCGCCGCCACCCCTTGGGTAAAGCTTAAGTATCGGCGGATATCTGGGCGGTTGTTTGTGCATGGCGGCAAAGGGCACCATGCGCGAGCGTATCAAAAAGGAGCAGGTTTACGCGGCTTTAAAGGCTTGGCCGTCGCGTAATGTGTAAACCTCGTCCATCAGCTTCAGCCCGGCGGGGCGGTGGGTGATGTAGAACACCGTCCGGCCTTTCAGGATAGGGGCGAGGTCGGCCAGGAAGGCGCGTTCGGTCTCTGTGTCCAGCCCTTCAGTCGGCTCGTCCAGAATCAGCCAGGGGGCGGGTTTGAGCACCGCGCGAGCCAAGGCGATGCGCCGCGCCTGCCCGCCGGAGAGCCGCGACCCGGCTTCGCCCACCAAGCAGTCCAGCCCGCGCGGCAGAGACCGGACGAAGTCTGAGAGCTGCGCAACATCCAGCGCGTGCCAGAGGGCTGCCTCGTCCGCCGCGCCGTTGGCGAGCAGCAGATTGTCCCGGATGGTGGTGTGAAACAGATAGCTGCGCTGGGAGATCACGGTGATGTGTCGGGCCATGTCCGCGCTGCCAAAGGCGCGCAGATCCTGTCCGCCAAAGCGCGCGACGCCGCCCTGGAATTCATGAAACCGCAAAAGCAGGTTGATGAGCGTGGATTTGCCCGCCCCGGTGGCGCCGACAATGCCGATATGCTGGCCTTCCGGCACGGTGAGGCAGAGCCCGTTCAGCACGGCGGGGGAGTCCGGCGCGTAGCGCAGCGTGATGTTGTCCAGGCTTAGCCCGTACCCTGCCGGCTTTGGGGCGGCGGCTTCCTGGGGGGCGATGGGCGGCGGCTGATCGGCCAGGGCAAAGATGCGCCGCGCGGCCTCTTTGATTTGCCCAAGATATTGCAGGGCGCCGGGCAAGGGGGCCGTGGCCTCAAACGCTGCCATGGCGCCTAGCACCAGCATGGGCACCTGGGCGGCGCCGATCCCGCCCGCCTCAAACCGCCTGGCCCCGAACACTAGCACCGCCAGCAGTGTGGCATTGGCGGCAAGGCCGGAAAGCGCCAAGCCCAGCCCAGCCACGCGGCCCATTTGCGCCTGGGCGGTGGCCAGCTCCTCATTCAGCACCGCCGCGCGGGCCTGCATGGCGGGGGCGGCGCCGAACACCAGCAGCTCGCCCATGCCTTGCAGGGCTTCGACATATTCTGTGCGCAGGGCGGCGGTGAGCCGGGTGATCTCCACCCCCGGTTTGGCGCCCAACCGGTTGGTGAGCACCGGGGCCAGCATGCCGTTGAGGGCCAGCCCCAGAATCAGCGCCAGGGCCGCGGGCCAGGAGAAGAACGCAAAGAACGCCGCCATAAGCAGCCCGGCGGCGATTGCGGTGAGCACCGGCACGAAGACGCGTAGGTAGAACAGATTCAGCGTATCGATATCCGCGACGATGCGGTTCAGCAGGTCCGCCGCGCGTTGGGTCTGCAAGGCGGCGGGGGCCAGCGGTTCCAGCCGTGTGTAGAACCAGACCCGCAGGTCCGCCAGCAGCCGGAATGTGGCCTCATGCGTGACCAGCCGCTCCGTATAACGCGACAGCACCCGCAGCGTGGCGAAAAACCGAACCATGGCCGAGGGGGTGAAGAAGTTAAAGGTATTTTGCGCCGCGATTCCCGCCAGTCCGGTGAGTGCCGTGGCGGCCAGAAACCAGCCGGAGAGCGCAAGCAGCCCGAAATTGGCCAGCAACGTGACGGTGGCCATCCCCAACCCGGCGAGCATCCAGCCGCGCCGAGGGGAGAGCAGGCGGACAAGACGCCAGATGTCAGACATAAGCTGCCTCCCGCTGAGTGGTGACCATGGTGCGATAGGGGCCAGGTTCGGACATTAGGTGCTCATGCGTGCCGGACTGCACCAGCCGGCCCTCTTCCATCACCAGAATCTGGTCCGCGCGCTCCGCCACCGCGAGGCGATGGGCGATGATGATGGCGGTGCAGCCGGTTTTCATCATCGCCATGGCGTCGAGAATGGCGGCTTCTGTGGTGGCGTCTAGGCTGGCGGTGGCTTCGTCCAGGATCAGCAATTTGGCCTCACGCAGATAGGCGCGGGCGAGGGCGAGGCGTTGGATCTCCCCGCCGGACAGGTTAGCGCCGCCTTCCCCCACTTGCGCGCCGAATTTGCCGGGCATGGATTTGATGAAGTTATAAGCGTGCGCCCGCGCGGCGGCGCCGCGCAGGGCGGCATAGTCGGCTTGTGGCTGGCCTAGCGCCAGATTGTCGCCAATGCTGCCATGGAACAAGCGCGGCATTTGTGGCACCCAGGCCAGCGCACGCCACCAGCTTTCCGGTGCGACATCCGCGAGGTTCTGCCCGTTCACCAGAATGCGCCCGACGGTAGGGTGCAGAAAGCCCAGCAGCAGGCGGGAGAGTGTGGTTTTACCTGCCCCGCTGGTGCCGACAATGACGGTGGTTTTGCCTGCCGGGAAATGCGCGCTGAAATTTTCGATCACATTATGCCCGGCGTAGGAAAAACTGAGATTCTCGCAAAGAAGGTCGAACTGCTCCGCGGGCGCCAGCGGGGAGGTGCCGTGCTGGGGAACGGGCGCGTCTAGGATTTCAAAAATTTGCTTAGCGCTTGCAATGGCGCTCATGCGGGCGTGATAATGTACAGAAAGCCCGCGCAGTGGCACAAAGAATTCCGGCGCCAGCAGCAGCACCAGAAACGCCGGATAAAAATTGAAATGCCCGTGAATCAGCCGTGCGCCGAACATCACCGCCACCAGCGCAATGGCCAGTGAGGCAAAGAATTCCAGCACCGCGCTGGTGAGGAAGGCGATACGCAGCCCCTCCATGGTGGTGCGCCGGTAATCATCGGAGATGCGGGCGATGATGGCGATTTCATCCCGCGCTCGGCCAAACAGCTTCAGCGTAGTGAGACCTTGCAGCACATCCAGAAAATGCGTGCCGAGCTGGAGCAGTTTTTCCCATTGGCGCTGATTGATCGCCTCCGCCCGGTAGCCGACAAACACCATGAACAACGGAATCAAAGGCCCGGCGACGAGCAGGACGAGCCCGCTGATCCAGTCCAGCGGAAAAACCAGCGCCAAAATGGCCAGTGGCACCGCTACGCAGAGATACATTTGCGGCAGGTAGCGGGCGAAATAAGGGTCCAGTGTTTCCACACCGTCCAGCATGGTGGTGGCGGCTTCGGCGCTGGCGGCCTCCCCGGCTGGGCCACGGGCGAAAAGCTTTTCCAGCATCGCGGCGCGCAGCCCGGTTTTAATGGCCAGGCAGGCGCGGCTGGCCAGCACCTCCGCGCCGTAGGTCAGCAGGGCGCGGACCAGAAACAGCCCAGCCAGCCCGGCAACCCAAGGCATAAGTGGTTGCAAGTTGATGTGGTGGAAGGAGATGGTGGTCACCAGCTTCGCCAGCAGCACTGACTGGCCAATAACCACCCAGGCGGAGATAAGCCCCAATGCGATGCTGCCATAAAGCGCACCTCTGGCGCGCCGTCCTTCGCGCATCAAACGCGGGTCAATCCGTTCACTCATGGGGGCAGCTAACCCGTGCGGCGGGGGGCTGCCAAGATTTATGTCAAATCGGAAAGGTAAATTATGCTTCCGGCGGGGGAACCTGCTGCATCCAGGTGCGGGCGATGTCGATACGTTTGGCGACCCACACATCCGGCAGGCCCGCGACGTAATCCAGGATTGTGCGTAACGCGCCGATGCGCGCCGGGCGACCGATGATGCGGCAATGCAGGCCGATGGAGAGCATTTTGGGGCAGGTTTCACCTTCCCGCCGCAAGGCGTCGATGGCGTCTTTTACATAGGAGACAAAATGCGCGCCGGTATTAAAGCCTTGCACGGCGGCAAAGCGCATGTCGTTGGTGTCGAGCGTGTAGGGTAAAATGAGCTGCGGTTTGCCCCAGGTGGTGTCGTAATAAGGCAGGTCGTCGGCGTAGGAATCAGCATCGTACACAAACCCGCCTTCCTCCACCACCAGCCGGGCGGTGTTGGGGCTGGTGCGGCCGGTGTACCAGCCGAGCGGGCGATGGCCGGTTAGGGAGGTGATGATCTCGATGGCGCGCTGCATGTGCTCGCGTTCCACCTCCTCCGGCACATATTGGTAATTGATCCAGCGATAGCCGTGGCTGGCAATCTCCCAGCCGGATTTCAGCATTGCCTCCACACCCGCCGGATTGCGCTGCATGGCCATGGCCACGCCATAGACGGTGAGCGGCAGGCCGTGCTCCTCAAACAACTTACGGACCCGCCAGAACCCGGCGCGGCTGCCGTAATCGTACAGGCTTTCCATGCTGTGATGGCGCATACCGCTAACTTGCGGGGCGTTGACGATTTCAGAGAGGAAAGTCTCCGCTCCTTCATCGCCATGCAGGACGGAGTTTTCTGCGCCTTCCTCGTAATTCAGCACGAAGCTGAGCGCGAGCCGGGCGCCGCCGGGCCAGGAGACGTGTGGCGGATGCCCGGCATAGCCGGTGAGGTCACGCGGGAACGCGGGTGTGTTAGCCGCCTCGATAGGTGGAGTAGCCATAGGCGCTCAGGATTAAAGGGACGTGGTAGTGACGCTCTGGTTCGTGAACCAGGATGCGGATGGGGATGATATCGTAAAATTCCGCCGCGCGGCGGTAGCTGGCGGCGTGGAAGCGCAGCTCATAGGCACCGGCTTCCAGATCCTCCAGCAAGGTGGCGCGGCCGGTTGCATCGAGCGTGACGGAATAGTTTTTATTGCCGGGGGCATGAACATCCACTTGCATGCCTTTGGCGCCGGTGCCGTTCACAATGTCCAGAACGTGGGTGGTGAGGCCTTTCATGGGTTTATGTCCTGTAAACGCAGCCAGGTAATGCTGCCGATTTCGCGGAGGGCCTGAGCTTGTTCCATATCAGCGTCGTTGTCCAACCGTTTGGCGAATTGGTCCAATATCGCCGCCTTGCCCGGTTGCAGCCGTACGCAAACGATGAAGGGAAAGCCGAATTTTTCCCGGTAGGCGGTGTTCAGCGCGGTGAAGCGGGCGAATTCCTCCGGGGTGAGGGCGCGTAATCCGGCCCCTTGCTGTTCCGCCTGGGAGGCTTCAGTCAACGGCACCTCCCGGGCGCCGAGCTCTGGGTGGGCGCGAATCAGGGCAAGCTGCTCGGCGGGAGTGGCGTCTTCCACGACCTGCATCAGAGCGGCGTGCAGCGCGGCTTTGTCGGCAAAGGGTGCGGCGGAGAAGGCACGCTCCACAACCCAGGGGGAATGTTCGAATAAGCTCAGAAAAGGGTCAGCTGCAGTAATCAAGCCAAGCTCCGGGATATTGGCGAAAGCTGGTCACACTCGCATACTGGCGCTGATAGCACAGGGGCGCAACTGATGACGTTGATTGATTTGATCGACACCCATGAGGCAACGCGGGAGGAGTTTCTGGCCCGGCTGGTGCGCCAGCCCTCCGACAATCCACCAGGACATTGTGCCGCCCATGCTAAGTTGACGGCGGAGCTGCTGGAAGGGCTGGGGTTCCACGTGGAACGGCATAAGGTGCCGAATGCCTTGGTGGCGGCGCATGGTATGATGAGCTGCACCAACCTCATTGTGCGTCATGGTTTTGGCCCTGGTCCGACCATCGCGCTGAATGCCCATGGCGATGTGGTGCCGCCCGGTGAGGGGTGGAGTGCCGACCCTTACGGCGCGGAGATCCGGGAGGGCTGGATGTATGGACGCGGGGTGGCGGTGTCGAAATCCGATATTTGCTCTTACGCGTTTGCGTTGAAGGCGCTGAAGGAAAGCGGCTTGCCCTTGGCGGGGACGGTGGAACTGCACATCACTTACGATGAGGAAACGGGCGGAGAGATTGGGCCAGGCTGGCTGCTTTCAGAAGGGCTGACAAAGCCGAATTACGCCATCGCCGCCGGGTTTTCATATAATGTGGTGATGGCGCATAATGGCTGTTTGCATCTGGAGGTTACGGTGCTGGGCCGGTCCGCCCATGCCGCGAAGCCGGAGACGGGTATTGATGCGTTGCAGGCCGCGACATGTGTGCTGAATGCGCTCTATGCGGAACGGGGCCGGTTGCAAGAGCAGGTTTCCAAGATTCCGGGCATTGGCGCGCCAGGGCTGACGGTAGGGCTGATTTCTGGCGGGATTAACACCAATGTGGTGCCGGATAAGGTGACGCTGCGGCTGGATCGGCGCATTACCCCGGACGAAAACCCCGAGACGGTGGAGGCGGAACTGCGCGGGTTGATTGCTCAGGCAGTGCAACTGACGCCTGGGGCCGAGGTGGAGATGAAGTGCGTGCTGCTGGCCTTGCCGTTGACACCCTTGGCGGGGGCGGAAAGGCTCGCCGAGGCGCTGACCCGGCGCGGGACGGAGATTTTTGGCGAACAAATCGGCACCATGGGTGTGCCGCTTTATACTGATGCGCGGCATTACGCCGCCGCCGGTGTGCCGATTGTGCTGTATGGCGCCGGGCCGCGCAGCATTGAGGAGGCTAATGCCCACCGCGCGGATGAACGCTTGCCGCTGGCGGATTTACATCGGGCGACGAAGGTGGTCGCGTTGGCGCTGGCGGATTTGTTGCGGTGAGTGGTGGATTGAATTCTGCCTTTTCTTGAGTTGGATATTTCAAACTCAAAACAAGAGGCGTGGATTCCTCGCCGCGTCATTCTCCCTAACTGTGATCGTATGAGGCGATGATTATGAGACCTGTGCGCGGGTAGGGTTGCAACGGCTCGGATTTATCTGATTCTTTATGGTGACGAATTGGAGGTTGAGATGCCGCGTCGCCGGATTGGACAGGAAGCATTGCATTTTCCTGATAGCGGGTGTGGTAGATCGTCCCTGGACCAGCTCTCGGGCTTGATTGATTGGGCACCACTTGAAGCCATACTGGATGACATTTACGGCGCGTCGAAAGGTGAAGCAGCCTGGCCGCCTCTGGCCTTGTTTAAGGCGATGTTGCTGGCGGTTTGGTATGATCTCTCGGATGTGAAACTGTCGGAAGCCTTGGATGATCGCGCGTCATTCCGGCGGTTTTGCGGTTTTTCCTCACAGGAGGCGACGCCGGAACGGACGGCG
>NZ_FQVJ01000094.1 GCF_900129125.1 Acidocella aminolytica 101 = DSM 11237
GCTTCGGCTTTGTGCTCGGGCAGGATTTCTGCCTGCACGTCGTCGATGCCGAGTGAATGAGCTGCGACTCGCGCGCTTCCCGGATTATCGCCAGTCAGCATCGCGACGCGCAGCCCCCGGGCATGCAGGGCGGCAACCGCTTGCCGCGCCGTGGATTTCAACGCATCGCCGAAGCCGATCAGGCCAATGACGCGCGGATCGGGACCTGTCTCGATCAGCCAAGACACGGTGCGTCCTTCCTCCTGGAGTGCGGTGGCACGGGCCTCCAACACGGTCGAATCGAGACCGTTTTCCTCGATCACGCGGCGTGAACCGAGCACCAGTTCATGTCCATCGACGGTTGCTTTCATGCCGCGCCCCGGCAGCGTCCGTACATCCGTTGAATGTGGTGGCCGGATACCGTCGGCTTTTGCCCGCTCGCGTACGGCCTTGGCGAGCGGGTGCTCGCTTGCTTGCTGTACCCCTACCGCGAGACGCAGCAGTTCCGCGACTTGGGCACCGTCCACCGCTTCGAGTGCGATAATCGAGGGATTGCCTTCGGTGAGCGTGCCAGTCTTGTCGAAGGCTACGGTGTCTATCCGGTGGGCGATCTCCAGGGTCTCTGCGTCCTTGATCAGGATGCCATATTTTGCTGCGACGCCGGTTCCCGCCATGACAGCGGTCGGCGTGGCGAGGCCGAGCGAGCACGGACAGGCGATGACCAGCACCGAAACAGCAGCCAGGATCGCGTGCTCGACTTGTCCGGTCGTAAGCCACCAGGCCAAAAAGGTCACCGCGGCGATACCGAGCACCACGGGCACGAATACCGCGGCGACCCTATCGACCAGCTTCTGGATCGGTGCTTTCGTCGCCTGGGCATTCTCGACCAAACGCACGATGCGCGCGAGCGCCGATTCCGCGCCGACCGCCCTGGTTTCGACAAGGAGCAATCCTTCTCCATTGATGGCACCGCCGATCACCTTGTCACCCGGCGACTTCAGCACCGGCAGGCTCTCACCGGTCAACATGGATTCGTCAGCAGCGCTTTCGCCTTCTTGGATTACGCCGTCTACTGGGATGCGCTCGCCAGGCCTGATGACCACGATATCACCCACCGTCACCTGATTGACCGCGACTTCGCGTTCCGAGCCGTCGGTTTCGCGCAGGCGCGCCCGCTCCGGGCGCAGTGCCGTGAGCGCGCGCAATGCCTCTCCGGTCTGGCGCTTACCACGCGCCTCCAGCCATTTGCCGAACAGGATCAGGGTGATCACGATTGTCGAGGAATCGAAGTAGAGCGCTGCGGGTGTTGTTCCCGTCGCCCAAGCGCGGATGAGTAGCCAGAGGCTGAGCCCATAGGCAGCGGAGGTGCCCAGGGCGACAAGCAGATCCATGTTGCCAGTGCCTACCCGCAGCGCTTTCCAGCCGGCACGGTAGAAGCGCCCGCCGAGCCAGAATTGCACCGGCGTGGCGAGGGCGAGCTCCACCCAGCCGGGCAACTCAAACGGGCTGCCGGTAAGACGCAGGATCATAATTATAAATAACGGTGCGGT
>NZ_FQVJ01000088.1 GCF_900129125.1 Acidocella aminolytica 101 = DSM 11237
GACATGCACGTCTCCCAATCTCAAGGAGACTCCCCGAATCACACCCGATTCCATGCCGTCAACTATGCCCGAAATTTTCATGCGTAACCCCTGGACTGCGGCCGTACGTCCGCGTAGGTTCGCTTCAGCAGTTTCGATTCGAAAGTTCAATGTGATTGCTGCGGGCGGTCGTCGCAGTTGCGCGGAGGCGATGATGCACAAGCACGGGATCGGCAGATAGGTTCTTCGAAGCTGCAAGAGTTAAAACATTCACACATGAAAGATTGAAATGGATACACGATTATTTGCTTTCGTCGGCGCAGACATTGGCCCTTGGCGGATTGTCAGGGCCGAAACGAGAGTTGGCGAGCCCCTGCCTGAAGCCAAAAGGCTCAACGTCGTATCCGCTTCAGAGTTGCAGTCTGAAACCAATGCACCCTGGATACTTCGTGGAATAACCAGCAATGAACGATATGTCATGCGCGCAGAGAAGAATGAAATTGTAGCGAAGCAGCAAGGTCTGGCGCGCCCAGAAGCAACGTGCGGTGCGCTAATACCGATCCGGAAGAACGCAGCTTGGTGGGAGCTCACGCAAGACGAACGCCGGAGCGTTTTCGAACAGTCGAAGCACGTCCAAATCGGGCTTCAGTATTTGCCTGCAGTAGCGCGCAAGCTCCACCACTGCCGCGACCTCTCAGAGAATGAACCGTTCGATTTTCTGAATTGGTTCGAATACGCGCCAATTCATGAGGTTGAGTTCAACAGGCTGCTTTCCGAACTGCGTGCGTCAGAGGAATGGAAATACGTCGACCGAGAAGTCGATATTCGTCTTACGCAAGCACAGGTCTAACCCGCCGATGAACACGGACCCCCAACAGCGGCGCGTTGCGCCGCCGTTTCGGGCCGGTTATCGGCAACGTAGAACTCTCGGATACAGTTGTTCTGTAATAACTTCTCAAGCCAAATTGATTTTTGGAGTGGATATGGAAATGGAATCAAGAATATTTTCGGTAACAGAATATATTCGTCCGTCTGACGGCGAACCAATTCGTTCAGTGGTTCTGGAAACCAAGGACTCAGCAGTTGTTGTTTGGCATGCCCATCCTGGGCAAGAAATAACCGCTCATGTTCACCCGGACGGCCAAGATACTTGGACGGTTATCTCTGGAGAGGCTGAGTATTACCAAGGAGGCGGCAAAGTCGCTCATCTAAAGGCTGGAGATATTGCCATAGCAAAACCTGGCCAAGTGCATGGCGCTCTAAATACTAGTCCAGTGCCGTTTGTATTTGTCTCAGTGGTTGCATCTGGCAACGCGGGTTTTGCGTTGGCTGAAAAATAGTCTTTCTCAAATGTGTGCCCCAGAGAGTTCTAACCCATCCATCAACACGGACGCTGCGCGATGAAGCCGCGCCGCGCCGGCTAACTCCACGTTGAGCGTCAGCTTTCCATATGTCTGGGGGTCTGCAACGGGTCGGGTGCCGTCGCGTGCGCAGTGTCAAAGCTGACATGACTAATACATGAGATGGGCTGATGCTCGCCGTCCGGTCAGGCAGCTGCCCCCCTGCAGGACTCACAGCAGTTGTATGCCACCCGTCATCCGAGACGTCAGTCGGCCTCATCCAGACCGGAACAATCTGGACGTGACGTCCGGCTGGCATTGCCGTGATCGAAATGGCGGCTAGTGACACGACTGTTGGGTCTACCCCATCGACCGGGCGCGGGACAAGCCACGTTGATCGGCTGACGGAATTTTCGGCGGTTCCGGCTTAGAACCCCTATACCGAAAGCGATATCCATACGCTTCGATTCATCAGGCGGGCACGTGATCTCGGATACTCGATTGCCGATATCGAACGTCTGCTCTCGCTCTGGCGCAATGAGGCGCGCACCAGTGCCGATGTGAAGCGGATCGCACTCGATCACGCCACCTCCCTCCGCCGCAAGATCGCCGAGATGGAAGTTATGTTGCGGGCAGTCGAGCACCTCGCGGATCATTGCCGTGGAGATCAGCGCCCCAACTGCCCTATTATGGACGATCTAGCCGTAAAGCCCACCAAATTAACGCAGGATCAAGATACCTGCGCCGTCAAGGTTCCCACCGCAGGAACGCGCCGCCAAAAAGGAGTAAATGCATGATC
>NZ_FQVJ01000011.1 GCF_900129125.1 Acidocella aminolytica 101 = DSM 11237
GAGCGCAGCATCACCCGCCATGTCTGGCGCGAGGCCCGCGAGCGGACCGACGCCAACCGCCTCACCTCATGGGGCAAGGCCATCTATAAACGACGAAAAGAGACGGTCGAGCGGTCCTTCGCCGATGCCAACCAACTCCTCGGACACCGCTACGCACGCTTCCGAGGCTTAACCGGCGTCACCTGCCAATGCCTGCTCGCCGCCACCGCACAAAATATCAAAAAAATCGCCATGGCACTCACCAAAGCACCAACGCCAAGCCCGGCCTGAGAGGGAAAACCCCTCACAAACAGAACAATTACAAGCCAAACAATAAATAAAACAAAACCCCGCCAAAAATGACGGGGTTTGTCACCAGTCTGAGCCGCCTCACAGGGCGGCTTTTTCTTTCACAATCGCCAGCGCGTGGGCAAAAGCCTCGTCCGCGTTGAGGTTGGTGGTGTCGATCAGGATTGCGTCCTCGGCCGGGATCAGCGGGGCGGTGGCGCGGGTGCGATCGGCCTCGTCACGCGCCGCGACATCGGCAATCACCTCCGCCAGGGTCAAGTGCTGACCTTTGCCGTCCAGCTCTAGTTGGCGGCGCTTGGCACGGGCTTCCACGCTGGCGGTGACGAATAATTTAACGTCGGCCTGCGGAAAAATCACCGTGCCGATATCCCGCCCATCTAGAATCGCGCCATTGGCGCTACCATAAGAGCGTTGATAAGCGAGCAGTGCCTCCCGCACGGCGGGGATAGAGGCGACTTGGCTGGCGGCCATGGAGGTCGAGGCATCCCGCAGGTCCTTCCGCGCGGTGTCCGTCTCGCTCAGTTCCCAGGCGGCGGCGGTGGCGGCCAGCGGGTCCGTGGGATCGCCGCCTGACTCCAGCACGCGCTTGGCAGTGGCGCGATAGAGCAGCCCGGTGTCCAGGTAAGGCAGCTTCAGCGTCTTGGCGAGGCGCTTGGCGAGTGTTCCCTTGCCTGCGGCGGCCGGGCCATCAATGGCGATGATGATCATGAGGCCGCCATCTCCGCTCCCAGCCCGCGCATCAGCTTGAGAAAGCCGGGGAAGGAGGTGTCGATAAAGCTGGCATCGTCGATCCGCACAGGCTCTGAGGCGGCTTGCCCCAGCACCAGGGCGGACATGGCAAGGCGGTGGTCCATGTGCGTCTCCACCAGCCCGCCGCCGGGAATGGTGCCGGTGCCGTGTATGATCAGGTCATCGCCATCAACCTCCACCTCTACCCCATTCACGCGCAGCAGCGCGGCGGTGGCCGCGAGACGGTCTGATTCCTTCACCCGCAGCTCAGAAAGGCCGCGCAGGCGGGAGGTGCCACGTGCCGTGGCGCAGAGCACGGCGAGAATCGGGTATTCGTCGATCATGCTGGGGGCGCGCTCTGGCGGCACGTCCACGGCGCGCAGCTCTGAGTAGGTGACGGTCATATCTCCCAGCTTCTCACCGCCCTCGGTGCGCTGGTTGGGCACGTCCAGCCGCGCGCCCATCTCGCGCAGGGTCTGGAACAGCCCGGTGCGCAGAGGGTTCAGCCCGACATTGGCGATGGTGACTTCACTGCCCGGCACCAGCAGGGCGGCGGCCACGGGGAAGGCGGCGGAGGAGGGGTCGCCCGGCACGTCCACGTCGGCGGCGCGCAGCTCAGGCTGGCCCTTGAGGCGGATATGGCGGCCTGCCCCAGCCTGCGTCACGGTGACTTCCGCGCCGAAATGGCGGAGCATGTTTTCCGAATGGTCACGGGTGGGCTCGGGTTCTTCAACCTCCGTGTAGCCCGGCGCGTTGAGCCCAGCGAGCAGCACGGCGGATTTCACCTGCGCGGACGCCACAGGTAGACGATAGAACAGCGGCAGCGGGTCGCGCGCGCCGAGAATCGTCAGCGGCAGGCGGTTGCCCGCACGGGCGAAAAATTGCGCGCCGCTGGCGGAAAGTGGGTCCACCACTCGGCCCATGGGGCGTTTGCGCAGCGAGGCATCGCCGGTCATCACCGCATAAAACGGGTGGGTGGCGAGAATACCGGCCAGCAGCCGCGCGGCGGTACCGGAATTGCCCATGTCCAGCACGTCTGCCGGTTCAACCAGCCCGCCGATTCCACGGCCGCACACCAGCCAGTCCGCGCCATCGCGGGAAATTTCAGCGCCCAGCGCCCGCATGGCGGCGGCGGTGCGCAGCACGTCCTCGCCTTCCAGCAGACCGGAAATGCGGGTCTGGCCGACGGCGAGTGCGCCAAACATCAAGGCGCGATGGCTGATAGATTTGTCGCCCGGCACGCTGAGACGGCCGGAAAGCCCTTTGACGGGGCGGCGGGAGAGATGGGGGCGGGGAGAATGCTGATCCATGCGCGCGCGCTTAGCATGGCTGAAGCCGTTTGACATAGAAGCAATGGCGTGGCATCGCGCCGCCCTTGATTAAATACGGCCCCACCACCCGAGGTTTGACATGGCAAAACCCGAATTAGGCGAAAAACACACCTGCGTCTCCTGCGGCGCGCGCTTCTTTGATCTCGGCAAGGAACCCGCCGTATGCCCGAAATGCGGAACCGAGCAGCCGATTGAGCAGCCGCGCCTGAAGCGCGCCGCACCTCTGCCGGAAGAGCAGAAGAAGACCGTCAAGCCCGCGCATGATTCCGATGACGTGGATGTGGAAGTGCCCGATGATAGTGACGATGAGGATATCCTGGAGGATTCCGACGATCTGGACGATGATTCCGACGTGATCGACGCCGATATTGACGTAAAGACCGAAAGCAATGACGACGAGCGCTAAGCCGCCCGGCGCGTGACGTTATAAAAAACCCCTCCGGCCCGGCCGGAGGGGTTTTTTCATGGGGCGGGCTTCCAGTCGTAGGCGGCGCTGGAATCGCTGCTGCGGTTGGGCTTGGCCCAAGCGCCGATCAGCCGTGTGGTGAGGGTGAGCGGTGGTTTCACGTTGGGCTTGGCATCCAGCCGCAGGGCCAGCGTGGCGTCGAACAAATCAATGCCGCCCTTGGCGGTGACGCTGCCGGAGGGGGCGGTGAGCTGCGCCTGGGTCAGGCTGCAATTACCCTGCGCGAAATTGCCCGCCAGTGTCAGCGTGGTGAAGGGCGTGGCCCCGCTGGTGAGCAGCTTGCTGAACGGCATGTGCTTGGCCTCGCCCAGCGCCGTAACGATGCCGGGCAGAGACAACCCGTTCAGCGTGCCGTTGCTGGCGGTGATGGTGGCGCTGCCGCCCAGGGTCGCCTCCCAGGCCTTGGCGGTATAGCCGGAGGCGGTAAGGCTGGCGGTGGCGCTAATCTGGCCGCTGGAGAGGGTGAGCGGAAAGCTCTGCGGCAGATTCAGCTTGCTGGCATCTACCCCTTCGGCCAGGAATTTGGCGCTTAAAGCGGGCGGAGCCTTGGCGGAGAATTTCAATGACATACTGCCGGTGAGATTGCCATTGCCGATACTGGCCTGGGTGAGTTTGAAGCTGGCCTGATCCGGCGCTAGGCTCAAAATACCCGCGGCGGGGCCAAAAATCTGTGTACCCGCATACAGCACATGGTCGGCCGAGAGGGCCACGCTGCCGGAAACCGGCAAGCTGTCCGGCATTTGCAGATTGGCGGGCAAGGAGGGCAAGGCTAGGGTTCCGGCATTTATCTGCCCGCTCAGGCGGCCTTTATGAACCATGAACTGGCCGGAGGCATTCAACAACCCGGCGCTGAGTACAAAATCATTCAGCCCGTACTGGTCCGGCGTGTAGGTAAAGCGCGCGCGCAAGGACAGTGCTCCAGGGCCGGGAAAGGCGAGGGCGGGGGTATCAGCCTCGGCGATGCAGGGCAGCTTGACGCCCTGGAACGGGTAGCCCGGCAGCGGCGCCATGCGTGAGCAGCCTTTCTCCACCCCGAGTAATTGCAGGGCCTCAATGGTGTTGGGGTGGCGCAAAGAGACCGCGCCGCGGGCGCTTTGTTGAACCAGATTGATGACTGGTGCGGCGGTGAATGTGAAATGACCCAGCCGCGCCACGGCGCTCGCGGTCAGGGCGGTTGGCGGCCCGGCGGCGGCCATCACTAGGCTGAAATGCGGCTTCAGCAGGTCCGGCGGCAGCTTTATGCCGGCGGGCAACAGGGCCGCCAGGGGCGCGGCGGAGGGCAGGTCCAGAAACGCGTGGGCGGAAGTGACTTTGAAGTCCTTGTCCAGTGTGACGCTGCCACCGGCGATGCCGCCATAAAGATCCGCCGTGGCGCGGCGGATGTTCAGTGTGCCATCCAGCGCGGCATCCACGAACAGATTACTGAGTTTCACGGGGCCAGCCTCGGCATGGGCGGCGGTCAGTTCGCCATCCACGGTCAGAAGGCCCGCCAGCGGCTTCTGGCCCAGCCAGGTGGCCAAGGGTGTCAGGTCTAGATGATCGAACCCAAGCTGGAAGGCGGCGTGGTTGCCGGAAAGGCGCAACTGACCGTTCACATGGTCGGCGCCGAGCGTGCCGGTGATGGATTTCAGCACCGGCGAGTCGCGGCTGCCACCGAGATCGGCTTGCAGGAAGGCGGCGCGCCAGGCGCTTTCAGCGGGCAAGCCCAGCCCTGCGGCCAGGGCGTTCAAATCCGGTGCGGCGAGGCTGAGATGGCCGGAAAGTCCATCCTCCGGCGTCAGCTTGAGTGTCCCGCCCAGGCTGGCGCCGCCATACAGGGCTATGTTCAGCCCGTTGATGGAAGTGCCTTTGGGCCCTGTCTCAAGCGTGGCCTGCAAGGCCGGAAACGGCTTGCCCGCCAGCATCAGCTGGTCCGCATTCAACTGGATGCGAGTGGGCAAAGCGCGCGGCCAGATGGTTTCCGCCCCGTTGAAATGGCTGAAATTCAGGCCGTGCCCGGTAAGGTTGGCGTTGAAGCCCAGGGGGGCGAAGGTGAGCTTGGCATTGCCGTCCAGCCGTCCCTGGCCCAGGGCGAAATTGAGGGTGGGGGCGGTGATGCTGTTTGCGTCCGCCTGAATCTGCGCGGTACCTGTAATGCCGCCGGGTAATTGCAGTTTGAGCAGCCCATCCAGCAGGCTGCGCGAATCCAGAGTACCGGAAAGGTCCGCCTTGGCGCCGTCCAGCGCCGTGTGTATGGAAAGTTGCGCCGAGCCGTCATCGGCGGTTTCCCCCACCGAGAGGCCGAGCGTTATTTTATGCCCGGCCAGCTTGCCATCGCCGGAGACGCTGACGCTGCCATAGGCGCCGGTGAACAGGTCCGCGTTGACGCCGGTGAAATCCACGGTGCCAAAGCGCACCAGCCCGTTATTGATATGGGCGTGCAAAGCCGCCAGCCAGGGCGGCGGGGCAACGGCGCTGATGCCGCCCGGCATGGGCCATGGGAAGGAGATTGAAGGGGTGTTAAGGTCCAGCGTGCGCACGGCAAGCTGACCGTGCAACAGCGGCGCCAGGGCAAGGTCCAGCGACAAAGCCTTGGCGGTGATGGTCTCATGGTCCGGCCCGGTGATGGTGATGCCCGTGGCGATGATTTCCGGCTGCGGCCAGTAAGACAAAGAGAGCTTGCCGCTGATATGCACCTCGCGACCAGTTAGGCGGGAGGCAAAGGCTTCCACCGCCGCGCGGTGCGCGGGCGCGGCCACAAAAGAGGGCAGGGCCAGCAAGGCCGCCAGCACCGCCAGCACAAGCACCAGCGGCACAGCCCAGAAAAGGTGTTTACGTATCACCTGAAACCGCTAATCCGTTTATTGTTCATCAAATGGAGAGCATGCGCCCGCTAAATCCTTCTAAGGTCAATGTCCTATTGTGTTGTTGGGTTCAAGGGTGCCGCTGTGATAGGCAGAAAACATGAGTTATTGGGGCAAGTTTATTGGCGGCATGGCGGGTTTTGCCATGGGTGGGCCTTTCGGTGCGCTGTTTGGCGCGGCCTTGGGCCATGCCGCGGATGAAGGTAAGCTGCATGGCTTTGCTTCCGGCTTTGCCGGGCGGGCCATGCCGTTTGACCCGCTGAAAGTCGCCTCCATGCTCGGGCGGCGGGACCAGATTTTTGCCGTGGGCGTTACCGTTTTGGCTGCAAAACTATGCAAGTGCGATGGGCCGGTGAGCCGGACGGAGATTGACGCGTTCAAGCGCAGCTTCGCTATTCCGCCCGGCAATATGGCCGAGGTGGCGCGGCTGTTCGACAGCGCGCGCGAAAGCCCGACCGGGTTCGAAAGCTACGCCACACAGATCGGCCAAGCTTTTTCCGATGACAAAACAGTGCTGGAGCAGGTTTTGGCCGGGCTGTACCAGATCGCCCGGGCGGATGGGCCGGTGAATGCCGCAGAAGCGGATTTTCTCTCCCGCGTGGCGTTCGGCTTCGGGCTGAACGACGCGGCGGCGCGCCGGGCGGGGCAGGGCGTGCCGCCACCCCAGCGCCCGTCTGAGGACCCATATCTGGTGCTGGGCGTGAAAGCCCAGTCCAGTGTGGAGGAAATCAGGATACGCTGGAAGCAGCTCATGCGTGAAAACCACCCGGACAGCGTGGCGGCACGTGGCGCCGCCCCGGCGGTGGTGAAGGCGGCCTCTGAGAAAGTCGCGCGGATCAACGCCGCTTACGATGCCATCAAGCGTGAGCGGGGCATTTAGGCGGGGCCATGTTTCACCATCTGGGTGTGTTTTTCGCGGCTTCGGTAATGCTGGCGCTGTTGCCAGGGCCGGGCATGACTTTTGTGGTCAGCCGCAGCCTGGCCGGTGGCGCGCCGGCGGGGGTGGCCTCCAGCCTTGGCACAGGTACGGGCGGGCTGCTTCAGGTTCTCATGGGCGCGGCGGGGCTTTCTGCACTGGTGCTGGCCAGCGCGCGGCTATTCGTGGTTTTGAAGTTGGCCGGGGCGGTTTATCTAGTCTGGCTTGGTCTAGGCACGATTTTGAAAGCCCGCGCGGATGCCTCTTCGATGCTCAGCACGACGGCGTCCAAAACCAGCCTGCGCCGCGTTTGGCGGGAGGGAATGGCCGTTTCCGCGCTCAACCCTAAGACAGCGGCGTTTTTTCTCGCCTTTCTGCCACAATTTATTAACTCCGCCGCCGGATGGGTGGCGCTGCAATTTCTGGCGCTTGGGGTGATGACGGTGCTGATCTACACGGTTTCCGACGGGTTGATCGCGTTGGCGGCGGCTTGGCTGAAGCGCGGGCTGCTGCGCCATGACGGGGCGGTGGCAAGGCTGCGGCAAGCAGCGGGCGGGCTGATGATCGGTCTCGGACTGGGACTTTTATTCACGCGCCGCCCGGCTTTGTGAGCATGGACATGATCTTTGACCCCTCGCCGAATTTCGACGAGCGGGATGGTCCGGTCTCCGTGCTGGTGATGCATTACACCGGTATGCCCACGGCGCATTCGGCGATCACGCTGCTGAAATCCCCGCGCGCGAAGGTCTCGGCGCATTATGTGGTGGATGAGGACGGCACGGTTTACAATCTTGTGCCGGAGGCCAAACGGGCTTGGCATGCCGGGATTTCTTATTGGCGCGGCCAGCGGATGCTCAATGATGCCTCAGTGGGCATCGAGATTGTGAATCCCGGCCATGAATGGGGGTACAGACCGTTTCCGGCGGCGCAGATGCAGGCGGCGCGCGCACTTGCCCAGGGCATTATCGCCCGCCATAGCATCGCCCCGCGCAATGTGGTGGCGCACTCAGACATAGCCCCCAACCGTAAGCAGGACCCTGGCGAACTGTTCGGCTGGGCGTGGCTGGCGGAGCATGGCGTGGGGGTATGGACGGAGGCGTCTGACCCGCCGGGCGATCTGCGGGCGGATCTGGCCGCGATCGGCTACGATATAGGTTTGCCTGAAAAAGATGTCATCTTGGCTTTTCAGCGTCATTTTCTTCCCAATCATCTCAGCGGTTTGGCTGACGAGCCTACGGGCGGGCGCGCTGCGGCGCTGCGGCGGCTTGTTGACGGGCAGGGTAATCGGCCTTAGGCACCGCGCCGATCCAGACGGTTGGACGGCCGCCGGCGGGTAACCGCTGGAGGAAAGTCCGGGCTCCACGGAAATACGGTGTCGGCTAACGGCCGGCGGGGGCGACCCCAGGGAAAGTGCCACAGAAAGCAAACCGCCACGGCTTGCCGTGGTAAGGGTGAAAGGGTGCGGTAAGAGCGCACCGCTTTTCCGGTAACGGAAAGGGCAAGGAAAACCCCACCGGGAGCAAAACCGAATAGGGGTGGCCAGCGTCCTGCGGCAACGCAGGGGCGCGAAGCGGTTTCCGGCTTGCCGCCCGGGTTGGTTGCTTGAGGCGGGTGGCGACACCCGTCCCAGAGGAATGGCCGTCCAGCGCCCCTCGCGGGTGTGGACAGAACCCGGCTTACAGGCCGTCTGGATCATTATTCCTGCTTTGTCGTGAACACGAGACAGAGCAGGAACGGATGACAAAGAATCCACGAAAATCAGCGCGGATGCTGGCGTTTTCGGGACGCGGGAGGGGGCGATTCTCCTTGCCGGTGGCTGGGGGGCATGGTAGTGGGTTAATAACCCATGCTTTCCCATGAAGTGGTAGAGCGTGGAGCAGAGATGAGGTGTCACGGCCCGAGGCGATGAAGCAGTTCTTTGGCAGCTACGAAAACAAACGCGATGCGAAGGGAAGGGTATCTGTCCCGGCGTCGTTTCGTGCTGCCTGGAAAGACCATGCGGATATGACGCTGATCCTGCGTCCCTCTTTCATCGAAGGCTGTGTCGAGGCGTGGCCGTTGCCGAATTATGAACGTTTCCAGGCCAAGGTGGATGCAATGCCCGAAATGAGCCGTGAGCAGGTGGGGCTGCAAACCCAGGTCTATTCCGATGCCGAGGAGGTGGAGCTGGACGGGCAGGGGCGTATCCTGATCACCGGCTATCTCGCGGATTTCGCCAATCTCTCCAACGCGGTGTTCTTCATGGGGCGCGGCGATCATTTCCTGATCTGGGAGCCGGAGGCGGGCAAGGCCTTCCGCGTGGCGTCTCGCGCCATGGCGCCCAAACTTAGCTTCGGAGCGGCAGTATGACGGAATATTCACATATTTCCGTGCTGCTGGAGGAAGCAGTGACAGCCCTGCAACCGGCCGATGGCGGGGTGTATCTGGACGGCACGTTTGGTGGCGGCGGCTATTCCCGCGCCATTTTGGAGCGCGCGGATTGTCGCCTCTATGCCATTGACCGTGACCCGGAAGCCGTGGCCAGGGGCGAGAAAATGAAGGCCGAATATCCCGGCCGGTTTGAGGTTGTGCTTGGCAGAATCAGCGAAATTTCAGAGCTTCTGGCGGACCGTGAGGCTGTGGGGTTGGACGGCGCGGTGTTCGATCTTGGGTTGTCCTCATACCAGATTGATGATCCAGCGCGCGGTTTCTCATTCCGCCAGGATGGGCCTTTGGATATGCGAATGGGCCGTGATGGGCGCGACGCCGCGGCAATCGTTAATTTTTGTGCCGAATCTGAGCTGGCTGATATTTTGTATAAATATGGAGACGAAAAAGCTGCGCGGCGGGTCGCAAAAGCGATCGTTGAGCGGCGCGGTGTCCATAAATTTGTGACAACGGCGGATTTGGCCAGCGTGATACGGAGCGTTGTAAGACCGGATAAATCTGGCATCGATCCGGCGACCAGGAGCTTTCAGGCCCTGCGGATCGCCGTGAACGAGGAGCTGGCGGATATCGAAGCGGCTTTGGAACAGGCGGCGGCTTTGCTGCGGCCGGGCGGGCGGCTTGTGGTGGTCAGTTTTCATTCGCTGGAGGACAGGATCGTGAAGCATTTCTTCGCAGCTTGCGCCGGGCGTGTGCCTGCCGCCTCCCGTCACGACCCGGCTGGGCTGAAGCCGGTGGCGCTGCCGCAATTCAGACTGGTGACCAAAAGCCCGGTGCTGCCCGGTGAAGCGGAAACGCGGGCCAATCCGCGTGCCCGCAGCGCCAAGCTGCGCGCCATGGAAAGGCTGGCGGCATGATCGTGCGTCCCTTTACCTTCCTAACAGGTCTTTTGTTCGCTCTTTCGGGCGCGTATCTGTTCGTGGTCAAACATAACAGCCGTACGCTGGAAAACCGGTTGGAGCAGCTGGCTGAATCCAGCCGTCATGATGAGCAGTCGATCCGCGTGCTGAAGGCGCAATGGGCGTTGGAGGCTGACCCTTCCCGCATTGCCCAGCTAGCCTCGCAATTCACCGGCCTGCAGCCGATGAAGCCTGGCCAGCTTGTCACGTTGGCCTCTTTGGCCAACAGCTTGCCCGCGCCTGGCAGTCCGGCGCCGTTCAGCAATCCTGAGGATATGGTGCCCGCCATGCCCGGTGCTTCCGGCCCGGCTGGTCCGGCGATTGAGGTGCGCGGGCATCTGGCCAGCGCCGCGCAGGCTGGAACGAATGCGGCCCAACCCGCCGCGCCGGAGCAAGTGGCCGACAACGATGCTCCTGCCGCCGTGCTGCCAATGCCGCCAATCAGCCCGCCGCCCCCGCCAGTGCCGCATCATGAGGTTGAACGGCTGGCCAGCCTCAACGCCGCGCCGCGCCATCTGCCGGTGCCGCCGCCGCCCGCGCCGCATCAGGTGCAGGCGGCTTCAGTGATCTATGTGACGCCGCATGTGGCGCAGGCCCGCGCGGTGGCGTCGGTGCCGCATCGCCCCACCCAGCCTTTGGGCGCGCGGGTGGTGCGGGTGCGTGCCACAGCCACAATGCCCGCCCCGCCCCGCCCGGCGCCCCCGCCGCAGCCTGATTTGCCCCTCGGCGGCGGTTCTCTCCTGGGAATGGCGCAGACCGGGAGCCAAAATTGACTTTAAATTTCCGGCCAGACGGCCAGCCTCCTTCCCGACGGAAGGGGGCTGCTGGTCGTGGTGATGCAGCGCCAAACATGGAACAGGTGCGGGTAACCGGCTCCGACCTGAACCAGCGCGGGGCGTTGGAGCGTGCGCGCGGGCGGATTGTGATGGCTGCGCTTCTGTTCATCGGCCTTTACAGCCTTGTGGCGCTCAAGCTGATCTGGGCGACGGTGATTTCGCCGATTTATCCAAGCCAAGCGCAGATTGCGGCGCTTATGCCCAAGTTCAGCGTGATGCCCCCGCCGCCTTCGCGGGCTGATATCGTGGACCGTAACGGCACCATCCTGGCTGTGTCCCTGCCCGGGGCCTCGCTCTATGCCAATCCGCGCCAGGTGCCGGACCCGCGGGCGGCGGCGGCGCTGCTGGTGAATGTGCTGCCGGGCGCGAATGAAGCCTGGATTGCCCATGTTCTGGGGGCGGGCGTGCCCGTGGAGAAGCGCCGGGAGTTCGTGTATCTTGACCGCCGCCTTACCCCGCAGGAGGAGCTAGCGGTGAACTCGCTCGGGATTCCGGGCGTGTATTTCGAGGATCGGGAAGAACGCCACTACCCGGACGGTGACCTCGCTGCGCATATTCTGGGCGGGGTGAACATCGATTCAACCGGACTGGCCGGGGTCGAGAAATATTTCAATAAGCGCCTCACCACCGATACGCAGCCCTTGCAGCTTTCCATCGATGCCGGAATTCAGAGCATCGTGCATAACGAACTGGCCTCGGCGGTGAAGGAGTTTCAAGCGCCAGGGGCCTGCGCCATCGTCATGAACGTGAAAACTGGTGAGGTGCTGGCGATGGTCAGCCTGCCGGATTACGACGTGAATGATTACCGTGACGCCAGCCATAACGCGCAATTCAACCGATGCGTGAGCGGGCTTTATGAGCCGGGCTCGGTGTTCAAGCTGCAAACCATTTCGATGGCGCTGGATAGTGGCATAGTGCATTGGTGGGATTATTTCGACACCACTCACCCGCTGCGCGTAGGGCATTTCTACATTACCGATTTCGAGCCCGCGCACCGCTGGATGGCGGTGCCGGAGATTCTCAACGTGTCCTCCAATATCGGCGCGTCGCGGATTGCCACCATCTTAGGGCCCAAGATTGAGCAGGCTTGGTACGAGAAACAGGGGTTTTTCAAGCCGCTTGATGTGCAGCTCCCCGGCCCGCCGCTGCCGTTGTTTCCCTCCAAAAGTAATTGGGGGCTGGCTGCGACGATGACGGTGTCCTTCGGCGCCGGCATCGCGATTTCGCCCTTGCAGTTGGTCACCGCCACCATCCCGATTGTGAATGGCGGCCTGCGCTACCATGCGACGCTGCTGAAAGTGGACGCGAACGGCCCACAGCCGCAGGGCGTGCGGATCATGAAGCAATCCACATCGGAGATCATGCGCAAGATGATGACCAATGTGGTGCTGTTCGGCACCGGCGAATATGCGGCGGTGCCGGGCTATGTGGTGGGCGGCAAAACCGGTACGGCGCAGGTGGTGGGGCCGAATGGCCGTTATCTGCGGCATACGAACAATGCCTCCTTCATGGCGGCGTTCCCGATGCAGGATCCGCAATATTTGGTTTATGTGCTGGTGATGCAGCCTAAGCCGGATGCCACCACGCATGGCTTCACCACCGGCGGCTATATCGCGGCGCCCACGGTCTCAAGGATTATCGCCCGGATGGGGCCGATGCTCGGGATTGTGCCCTCCACAGGGGACGAGTTGGCGAAGCTGGATGCCTCGCTGAGCGTGCCGTTGAACCCCTCGCCGCCGCCAGGGCAGCGCGCGCTGGGCCCCAACGATCCGCTGCCGCCAGGGGCGAACGCCTTTGCTTATGAGCTGATGGGCAAAAAGCCGCCCCAGGCCGCTGCTGATGCGCGCGGGCCGGAAGGGGCTTCCGCCCGTCCGGCCGACGTAAAGGCGCACAAGACAAGGCACGAGAAAGTTCTGGCACCGGTTTCACCAATGATGGGCAGTCACATGACCGAACGGGACACGGGGGATGAGCAAGGTTGAGATGCAAGGGGTTGTGGGTATAACAGCCGATAGCCGCGCGGTGCGGTCAGGCTACCTCTTTGCGGCTTTGCCGGGGGTAAAGGTTGACGGGCGCAATTTTATTGCCGAGGCCGTGGCCAAAGGCGCTATTGCCGTGCTGGCGCCGGAAGGCACCGCCTGGCCGCCAGGTGTGCCGCCGCGCCGTTTGATCACTGCCCCTGACCCGCGCGCCAAGCTGGCCGAACTCGCGGTGGAATTTTACGGCGCTTTGCCTGAGCGCTTGGTGGCCGTGACCGGCACCAACGGTAAAACCAGCACGGTGGACTTCCTGCGGCAGATCTTCACGCTGGCCGGGCGCAAGGCGGCGTCTGTTGGCACGTTGGGGGTGATCGCGCCGGGGCATGACCCCTCGGGCAGCCTGACCACGCCGGACCCTGTGACCTTGGCGAAAACCTTGACCGGGCTGGCGCGTGAAGGTGTGAATGACGTGGCGATGGAGGCGTCCAGCCACGGGCTCGACCAGCATCGGCTGGATGGGCTTCGCTTCTGCGCCGCCGGGTTTACCAATCTGACCCGGGACCATCTTGATTATCATGGCTCGATGGACGCGTACGGCGCCGCCAAGCTTCGTCTGTTCACGGCACTGCTGAAACGCGGCGGCGCGGCGCGAGTGATGGCGGATTTGGCGCCGGAGATTTTGTCTCAGTTACGGGAACGAGCCGCTGCGTGTGAGCAGAGTTTTGAACTTGTGAGCGTGGACCGGGTGAAGCCGCGCCCGGATGGCCAGCTTGTGCAGGTGAATGGAAAAGCGGTGGAACTGCATCTGCCAGGGCGTTTCCAGGCGGATAACGCGGCACTGGCGGCCAGTCTGGCCGAGGCGGCGGGGGTAAGTGACGCGCTTGCGTACCTGCCGCACCTAGCCGGTGTGCGCGGACGGCTGGAGCGCGCCTTGGTGCTGCCCAACGGCGCCGCAGCTTATGTTGATTATGCCCATACGCCAGATGCCATTGCTCGTGTGCTGGCGGCGCTGCGTCCGCATGCCACCGGGCGGCTGCATATTGTGTTTGGCGCGGGCGGGGACCGCGACCCGGGCAAACGCCCGCTGATGGGTGAGGCCGCCATGATAGGCGCGGACGTGGTTATTATAACTGATGATAACCCCCGCAGCGAGGACCCGGCGCCGATCCGTCGGGCCATTCTGACCGCTTGCCCGGGCGCGGTGGAAATTGCCGACCGCCGCGCCGCCATTGCCGCCGCTTTGGACGGCTTGCGTGAGGGCGATGTGCTGGTGGTGGCCGGCAAGGGGCATGAGCAGGGGCAGATCGTGAAAGGCGAGGTGATCCCGTTTGACGATGCTTTGGTGATCCGTGAGTTGGGAGGGGCTCCATGAGCGGGCTCTGGACCGCTGACGAACTGAAGGTCTTGTTCGGGGCGGGGTGGGATGTGTCCGGCATTTCCATCGATACGCGGACGCTGAAAGCGGGGGATTTATTCGTCGCGCTCTCCGGCGCCCGGGATGGGCATGAGTTTGTGGCTGAGGCGTTCGCCAAGGGTGCGGCGGCGGCGTTGGTGTCCCGCCCTGTGTCGGGACAGGCGATTATGGTGCCGGATGTTCTGAAGGCATTGGAAACGTTGGGCCAGGCGGCGCGGGTACGGTCTGGCGCGAAGGCAGTGGCGGTGACCGGCTCGGTGGGTAAGACCACGGTGAAGGAGATGTTGAGGCGCACGCTCTCGGCTTTTGGCAAGGTCCATGCGGCGGAGGCGAGTTTTAACAACCATATCGGCGTGCCGCTGACCCTGGCGCGGATGCCCCAGGAAACAGAGTTCGGCATTTTCGAGATCGGCATGAACCATCCGGGTGAGATTGCGCCGCTGGCGGCGTTGGTGCGGCCTGATGTGGCGATTGTGACCTGCGTGGACCGGGCGCATTTGGGGCTGATGGGCTCAGAACTGGCCATCGCCAAGGAGAAAGCCAGCATCTATGCCGCGCTGGCCCCGGCGGGCAAGGCGGTGTTGCCGGGCGATACGGCCTATGTGCAGGTGCTACGTGAGGCGGTGCCCGCGGGCCATTGCGCGCTGTTGTTCAACGGCCCCGAGGCGCGGTTGCTGGACGTGCTGAGCGGGCCGGAAAATGCCGAGGTCGCGGCGGAGATTTTGGGCCGGAAGGTTTGTTTCCGGCTTGCTGCGCCGGGGCGGCACATGGCCAGCAACGCGCTTGCCGTGCTGACCACCGCCGCTGCTTTGGGGCTCGATGTGGAAAAGGCCGCTGATGCGCTCTCTGGTTTCGCGCCTTATGCGGGGCGCGGGGCGCGGCGGATGCTGGCGCTGCCGGGTGGCGGGCAGATTTTACTGCTGGATGAAAGCTATAACGCCTCCGGGGCGTCCATGCGGGCGGCGTTTTCGGTGTTAAAGCTGCAGCCTGGGCGGCATGTGGCGGTGCTGGGCGATATGCTGGAACTGGGCGAACATGCCCAAGTGGAGCACCTGGCTCTGGCGCCGGGTTTGCGTGATGCGGCGGATATTGTTTTTACCGCCGGGCCGCATTGCGGGGCTTTGTTCGACTCGTTGCCCCGCGCCATTCAGGGCGCGCATGCGCCGGACGCGGTGACATTGGCACCCATGGTCCAGGCCGCATTGCGGGATGGCGATGCGGTGTTGGTGAAAGGCAGCCTCGGCAGCCGTATGCGCGACGTGATTTCTGCCCTGGAAAGCCCCGGCTGATGTTTTACTGGTTCCTGCTCCCGCTTGCCGGGTATATTCATGCGTTCAACCTGTTCCGGTACATTACGTTCCGGGCGGGGGGGGCGTGTCTGACGGCGTTGATTATCAGCTTCTGGGTCGGGCCGAAGCTGATTCGCAAGCTGCGCGCCATGCAGCGCCATGGCCAGCCGATCCGCTCTGACGGGCCGGAGCGGCATCTAATCGAGAAAAAAGGCACGCCCACCATGGGCGGAACGTTAATTCTGCTGGCGTTGGGGGCTTCCACCCTGCTTTGGGCGGATTTGTCCAATGGCTATGTGTGGGCGACGCTGATGGTGACGTTCGGCTATGGCGGCATTGGCTTCGCGGATGACTTCTTGAAGCTTACCAAGCGCAACACCAAGGGCGTGCCGGGGCGTATTAGGCTGTTGGGCGAGGCGGCGATTGGGCTGGTGGCGGCCTTGTGGATGACGCATCTGATGCCGCCGGGCATTGCGGATGGCGTGGCGGTGCCGTTTGTGAAGAATTTTCTGATTCCGCTGGGCTTTATGTTCCCCATTTTCGGCCTGCTGGTGATGATGGGTTCGGCCAATGCGGTGAATTTCACCGATGGGCTGGATGGTCTGGCCACCGTGCCGACCATGATTGCCGCCGCCGTGTTCGGGTTGATCGCGTATCTGGTCGGCAACCGTATTTTCGCGGGCTATCTGGAAATTCACTTCGTGCCGGGCGTGGGGGAGCTAACCGTGTTTCTCGCCGCGCTGATTGGGGCGGGGATGGGGTTCCTGTGGTTCAACGCGCCGCCTGCGGCGGTATTCATGGGCGATACCGGCTCGCTCTCCCTCGGCGGGGCGCTGGGGGCGGTGGCGGTGGCGACCAAGAATGAGATTGTGCTGGCGATTGTCGGCGGGCTGTTCGTGGTGGAGACGATCTCCGTCATCGTGCAGGTATTCTGGTTCAAGCGCACTGGGCAGCGCGTGTTTCTGATGGCGCCGCTGCATCATCATTTCGAGAAGAAAGGCTGGGCGGAGCCAACCATCGTGATCCGGTTCTGGATCATTTCCATGATTTTGGGACTGGTGGGGCTTGCTACCTTGAAGATCAGATGAGCCCGTTCGCAGGAAAAAGATTTGCCATTGTCGGGCTGGGCCGGGCCGGGTTACCCGCTGCCCGGCGTTTGCGCGATTGGGGGGCGGAACTGCTGCTGTGGGATGATGGCGAGACCAGCCGCGATGCCGCCGCCGCTGAAGGATTTGCGCTGGGCCGCCCGAGCGAATCGGGCCGCCGATTCGACGCACTGCTGCTCTCGCCCGGGATTCCGCATATTTTGCCGAAGCCGCATCAGGAAGCCGCCTGGGCACGCGCGCAGGGGATTGCGATTCTCACGGATGCCGAGATGCTCTACCAAGCGGTGCGGGCGTTGGGCTCCAGGGCGCGGTTTGCCGGAATTACCGGCACCAACGGCAAATCCACCACCACGGCTTTGCTGGCGCATATTCTGACACTGGCGAGGATTCCCAATGCGGCGGGCGCTAATCTTGGCCCGGCGGCGCTCTCTTTGCCGGTGTTGCCTGATAACGGCGTCTATGTGCTCGAAATGTCCAGTTATATGTTGGAGAGACTCGTAAGCTTGCGCTTCGATGCAGCGGTTATGCTGAATCTTTCGTCCGACCACCTGGACCGGCATGGTGACATGGACGGTTACGGGGCCGCGAAGCGGGAGATTTTCGCGCGCCAGGATGAAAGCTGCACGGCGGTGATCGGGATGGATGACGAGCCTTCCCGCCAGATGGCCGCCTGGCTGCGGACGCGCCCGGCGAAGCTGGTGGAGATTTCAGGCGTTGGGCATGAGACCGGGGCGAGGGCGCTGCGCGGCACGCATAATGCCCAAAACGCCTTGGCTGCCGCTGCCATGGCCCGCGCGCTGGGCGTGGATGAAGCCACGATTGCGGCGGGAATTAAGAGTTTTCCGGGTCTGGCGCACCGCGCGCAGGAAGTTGCCGCGCGCGAGGGGGTGCGGTTTGTGAATGACAGCAAGGCCACCAATGCCGACGCCGCCAGCCGGGCCATGGGGGTGTATGGACGCTTTGTCTGGATTGCGGGCGGGGTGGCCAAGGCCGGCGGGATTGAGGAGCTGGCGCCGTATTTTCCACGTATCGAGAAGGCGTTTCTGATCGGCCAGGATGGCGCGGCGTTCGCCAGGCGGTTGCACGAGGCCGGGGTGGCGAATGAATATGTCGGCACGTTGGAGCAGGCGGTGCCCGCCGCGTTCATGGCGGCTAAGGCAGGCGGAGGCGTGGTGCTGTTTTCCCCGGCGGCGGCGAGTTTCGACCAATTTCCGAATTTTGAGGTGCGGGGCGAACGCTTCGTGGCCTTAGCGAAAGGAGGGCAGTGATGCCGCCGCTCTCACGCGCTGATACGTCCGTTCTGGGGCGCTGGTGGTGGAGCGTGGACCGCGTGGCGCTGATGGCGTTGGCGGTGCTGATTGGCATTGGGTACGTGCTGGCGCTGGCGGCCTCGCCGGGGCTTTCGGCTCATCTGACAGACCCGCGTATGCTGGCGATGATCAAGCAGATCGTCTTTCTGGTGACGGGCGGGCTGATCATGCTGGGACTCTCCATGCTCTCTCTGCGGCAGGTGAAGCTGGCGGCGCTGGGCATGGGGATTGTGTTCTACCTGCTCACTGCCTTTACGCTGATGCACGGTACCGAGGTGGATGGCGCGAAACGCTGGATCTCCTTGCCAGGCTTTACCATTCAGCCTTCGGAGTTTTTGCGACCGGCCTTTATTATCGTGGTGGCCTGGTGCATTGCCGAGGCGCGGCGCACGCCGGGGTTTCCGGGCAAGCGCGCGGCGTTGTGCGTGTTTCTGGCCACCATAGCGCTGCTGAGGATGCAGCCGGACATCGGCATGACCTTTTTGTTCACCATGGTGGTGTTCACGCAGTTTTATCTCGATGGGCTGGAGATGAAATGGGTGGCCGTGGGGGCGGGGCTGGTGGTGCTGGCTGGCATTTACGCGTTCTTTTTCATCACCCATGTCCACACGCGTGTGATGATGTTCATTCATCCCCCCAAGGGCAGCCAGGCCCAGACGGCTCTGATGGCGTTTGGCAATGGCGGCATATTCGGGCTGGGGCCGGGTGAGGGGCAGGTGAAGCGGTTTTTGCCCGATGCGCGCGCGGACTTTGTGTTCGCCGTGGCAGGTGAGGAGTTTGGGCTGTTTTTCTGCGCCTTTATCATCGCGGTATTCGCGGCGGTGGTGCTGCGCGCGCTGGTGCGGCTGCTGGCGGAGCCGAATTTGTTTGTGGTGCTGGCTGCGGGCGGGTTGATCGCCGGGTTCGGGTTGCAGGCGTTCATCAATATGGCGTCGTCGCTTTCGTTGATCCCCACCAAGGGCATGACCTTGCCGTTTATTTCCTACGGAGGGAGTGCCGTGCTGGGCACGTCCATCCAGATGGGATTTTTGCTGGCCCTGACCCGAAAACGACATGCGGGAGATTTGCAATGACGGTGGGGGTGTATAGGCCCATCGTGATTGCGGCGGGGGGCACGGGCGGGCATTTTTTCCCGGCTGAGGCGTTGGCGGCGGAATTGCTGACGCGTGGCGAGAGGGTGGTGCTGCTGACGGATGCGCGCTCCGGTGGGCTGGCGTCGCCGGTTTTCGCGCAGACGGAAAAACATGTGGTGGCGGGCGCGGGTTTGGCCGGGCGCGGGGTTTCGCGCGCCGCCAAAGGGGCTTTGGCGCTGGCGCGGGGTGTGGTGCAGGCGCGGGGGATTTTGCGCCGGCTGAAGCCGAGGGCGGTGGTGGCGTTTGGCGGGTATCCGTCCGTGCCGCCGGTTCTGGCTGCCGCGAGTTTGGTGGGGGCAAAGCCGTTCGTGGTGCTGCATGAGCAGAATGGCGTGCTGGGGCGGGCCAACCGGTTTTTGAGTCTCTTTGCTAATCTGTTGGCGTTGAATTTTGCTGAGACGCAGCGTGTGTCTGCCGGGATTGAAACCGTGGCGGTGGGTAACCCGGTCCGCCCGGCGATTGCGGCACTTTATGGCCAGGGATACGCGGCGCCGGAGCAGGAGATTGAACTGCTGATTATTGGCGGCTCGTTGGGGGCGAAGGTGTTTTCAACGCTGGTGCCGCAGGCTTTGGCGTTGTTGCCGGAAGCGTTGCGCCAGCATTTGCGTGTGACGCAGCAATGCCGCGCGGATGATGTTGAAGGCGCGCGGCGCTTGCTGGATGAGGCAGGACTCAAAGCCGAGCTTTCGCCGTTTTTCAAGGATATGGCGGGGTTGTTGAAGCGAGCGCATCTTGTGGTCGCGCGGGCGGGGGCGTCCTCGGTGGCGGAGATTGCGGTGGCGGGGCGCCCGGCGATTTTCATTCCCTTGCCCAACGCCATAGACGACCACCAGCGCGCGAATGCCGATGCGCTGGCGGTCCATGGCGGCGCGTTGCGGTTGGACCAGGCAGGGCTCACACCTGAAAATTTGGCGAAAGAGATCGAGACTTTTTTGATGAATCCTGAACGTTTGACGAAGGTGGCGGCGATGGCGGCACAGCTGGGGCAGCCCCAGGCGGCGGCGAGGCTGGCGGATATCGTGCAGGAAAGGGCGAAAGCATGAGGGCGCTGCCGCTTTCCATCGGGCCGATACATTTTGTGGGCATTGGCGGGATCGGCATGTCCGGGATCGCGGAAGTGCTGCATGAGCTGGGTTATCGGGTGCAGGGGTCAGACCTTTCGGAAAACGCCAATGTGCATCGCTTGCGCGCGGCTGGGATTCCCGTGGCGGTAGGGCATGATGGGAAACATCTGGGCGCCGCGCAGGTGGTGGTGATTTCCACCGCCGTGCCCAAGGACAACCCGGAAGTGTTGGCGGCACGCGCCAAATTGATTCCGGTGGTGCGGCGCGCGGAAATGTTGGCCGAGCTGATGCGCCTGAAATGGGCCGTGGCGATTGGTGGCACGCATGGCAAGACGACCACAACCTCGCTGGTGGCGGCGGTGCTGGAGGGTGCGGGGTTTGATCCGACCGTGATCAATGGCGGCATCATCAATGCGTATGGCTCCAACACCCGTTTGGGCTCCGGCGATTGGATGGTGGTGGAAGCTGATGAGTCGGATGGCTCGTTCCTGCGTTTGCCGGCGGTGATCACGATTGTGACGAATATGGACCCGGAACATCTGGACCATTGGGGCAGCAAGGAGGCGATGGAGGCGGGGTATCGGCAATTTGTCGCCAATATTCCGTTTTATGGCTTCGCGGTGCTTTGCATCGACCATCCCGCCGTACAGCAGTTGATCCCGGACCTCTCGGATCATCGTGTGATTACCTACGGGTTTTCGCCGCAGGCGGATGTACGCGCGGAGCGGATTATTTCCTCCAAGGAGGGGGCGACTTTTGAGGTGCGGATCTCTGACCGCATCACCGGCCGGGCGCGGCGGATGGGGCCGTTTAAGCTGCCGATGCTGGGGAATCATAACGTCCAGAACGCGCTGGCGGCCATTACAGTGGCGCTGGAAATGGAAATCGGCGAGCCCCATATCAAGGCGTCTCTGGCGAACTTTGCAGGGGTGAAGCGGCGCTTCACCAAGACCGGCGAGGCGGGCGGGATTACCGTGATCGATGATTACGGGCATCATCCGGTGGAGATCGCAGCGGTGCTGAAGGCCGCGCGGCAGGCCGGGGCGCGGGATGTGATCGCCGTTGTGCAGCCGCACCGTTATTCCCGTTTGCAGACATTGTTCGAGGAGTTCTGTGCCTGCATGAATGATGCCGGGACGGTGATTGTCGCGGATGTGTATCCGGCGGGCGAGCAGCCGATTGAAGGCGTGGACAAGGACGCACTGGTTGAAGGGCTGCGCGCGCGCGGGCACCGCTCCGTGGTGTCGATGGCTGATCCCGCGCATTTGCCCGAGATGGTGCATGCCATGGCCCGGTATGGGGATTATGTGGTGTGCCTGGGGGCAGGGAATATTACGCAATGGGCGGCGGCATTGCCCCAGCAACTGGCGGATTTGCAGACCCAGGCACGGGCGGCGGGGGCGCGGCGATGACAGCCAGCACGATCCCGGCCCCGCGCGGGCGTTTGAAAGAGCATGAACCCTTGGCGCCGATGACATGGTTTCGTGTCGGCGGCCCGGCGGAGTTTTTGCTGCGCCCGGCGGATGTTGAGGATCTGTGCGAGTTTCTGCGTAATCTGCCGCTAGAAATGCCGCTGACGGTGATTGGCGCGGCATCCAACCTGATTGTGCGCGATGGCGGCATTAATGGCGTGGTGATTAAGCTCGCGCGCGGGTTTGGCGATGTTGAGATTGAGGCGGACGGGGTTATTGCCGGGGCAGCGGCTCTGGATGTCACGGTTTCAGAACATGCGGCGGCGGCAGGGCTGACGGGGTTGGAATTTCTTTCGGGGATTCCTGGCACCATTGGCGGCGCGGTGGCGATGAACGCCGGGGCTTATGGCGGTGACATGGCAGGCGTGCTGGACTGGGTAGAGATTGTGATCCGTGGCGGCGCTCTGCGGCGGCTTTCAGTGCAGGAGTTGGGACTGTCTTACCGTCATTCAAATCTGCCCGCGGATGCGGTGGTGGTGCGCGCCCGTATGCGCGCCCAGCCAGGGGATGCCGTGCTGATTGCCACGCGGATGGGTGAGATTAAAGCCAAGCGCGAAGCCACACAGCCGGTCCGCGCCCGTACCGGGGGCTCAACCTTTGCCAACCCAGATGGGCAGAAAGCTTGGGAGTTGGTGGATGCGGCAGGGTGCCGGGGACTGACCATCGGTAAGGCGCAAATTTCGGATTTACATTGTAATTTCCTGCTGAATTTGGGCGGTGCCTCGGCGGCTGAACTGGAGGGGCTGGGTGAGGAAGTGCGCCGCCGTGTGGAAGATAAATCCGGCGTGAAGCTGCGCTGGGAAATTAAACGGATTGGAGTGCCGGCGTGATGCGTGTAGCGGTGTTGATGGGCGGTATGTCGTCCGAACGGGACGTGTCGCTGAATTCCGGCAAGCAGGTGGCCGGGGCGCTACGGCAGGCCGGATATGAAGTCACCGAGATTGTGGTAAGCGAGGATCTGGGTGCGTTACTGGCGGCGCTGACCCCGCGCCCGGATGCCGTGTTCAATGCGTTGCATGGGCGGTTTGGCGAGGATGGCACGATCCAAGGGATTCTGGATTATCTTGGTCTGCCCTACACACATTCTGGTGTGCGCGCTTCGGCGGTGGCGATGGATAAAGGGGCGGCGAAGGCGGTGTTCGCGGCGGCCGGGTTGCCGGTAGCGCCGCATAAGATCATCGACATTGCCGAGTTAGCCGAACAGGACCCGATGCCGCCCCCTTATGTGGTGAAGCCAGTGAATGAAGGGTCTTCGGTTGGTGTGTCGATCGTCAAGGAAGGCGATAACCATCGTGCCGAGATTGCCGCGAACTGGCAGTTTGGGCAGGCGATGGTGGAGCAATATATTCCGGGCCGCGAGCTGACCGTAGGGGTGCTGGAAGACCATGCACTGACCGTGACGGAAATTATGCCGGCGGAAAAATTCTACGATTATCACGCGAAATATGCCGTTGGGGGCTCGCGCCATGAGCTGCCCGCGAATGTGCCGGACAATGTTGCCGCGTCCGCGAAGGAGATTGCGGTGGCGGCGCATAGGGCGCTGGGATGCCGTGGGGCATCGCGCGCGGATTTACGCTATGACGAGGAAACCGGGCGGCTGATTTTGCTGGAGGTGAATACCCAGCCCGGCATGACCGCGACCTCACTACTGCCTGAGCAGGCGGCGCTGGAGGGGATGGATTTCCCCGCACTCTGCGCCTGGATGGTGGAGAGGGCTGCATGCCGCGCGTAGAAACATTGGAGCGCCCCGTTAAAGCACCGCCGCGCCAACGCGGCCGAAGCAGCGCACGTGGCAAGAAAGCCCCGCCGCCGCAGGACCGGCTGAGCCAGCGCACCTTGTTTCTGCGCCGGGTAAAGCGCAGCTTGAAGCCAGGACTTTGGATTCTGGGCGCGACGGCCGTGTTGGTAGTGGGGGCGGAACTGGTGCGCACCTTGCCCGGCGCCAAACCCCACCCGGCGCCGCCCGCTGATGCGATGCTGGCCGCCGCGCCACCCGCCCCGGCGCCGGTAGAGCAGCCTGGCCTGTTGGCCGAGGCGCTGGCCGCGATTGGGTTTCGGATCCATCATATCGAGATTCATGGCGCCGCGACGATTGATCCGCGGGCTTTGTCCGCGGCGGTGGATGTGAAAGCGGGGGACCCGACCTTTGGTATGTCGCTCGCCCGGATTCAGCAGCGCGTGGATGCGCTGGGACCGGTGCGGGATGCTACTGTTGAACGGATTTTGCCGGGCACGCTGGTGGTGGATATCACCGAGCGCGATGTTTATGCCATTTGGCAGACCATTCAGAATGGCCAGCCGATTTTTCAGCTGATCGACAAAAATGGCGACGTTATCGCGGACCAGAATGCTGCGGCGGCGAAGCGGCGTCAGCCTTCGCTGTTGTTACTCTCAGGCGCTGATGCGCCCCAGCAGGCCAGCACGCTGATTCCAGAGCTAAAAGCCCAACCCAGCGTTTATGCGCATGTGGCGGCGGCGGAACGGGTGGATGGGCTGCGCTGGAATCTGATTTTGAAGAATCATACGGTGGTGAAACTGCCGGATGGCGACGAGGCGGCGGCTCTGGCACAACTCACCAAACTGCAAGCCTCTATGCAACTGCTCGACAGACCAGTGGAAGCGATTGATCTGCGTCAGCCAGGGCGTTTGGTGGTGTTGCCGTACACCTTGCCGCCGCCCCCGCCGCCGCCTGGAAAAGCGCCCGTGAAACGGCAGGAGGGACAATGAACAGCATCACGCGTCGTTCCCCCGTTATTGATAGCGGTCTGAGGCCAGCGCCAGAGGAAACGCTGCGCGGCCGAAATGTGAAATCCGGCCCCTTCGGTGTGCTGGATATCGGCACAACCAAGATTGCTTGTTTGATCGGCCGTGCGGAGTCTGATGGCCGGTTGCGCGCGCTTGGTTTTGGCTGGCAGCGCAGCCGGGGTATTAAATCTGGCGGGATTGTGGATTTGGATGATGCGGAGCGGGCCATTCGCGCTGCTGTGGGCGCGGCGGAAGATATGGCGGATATGCGGCTGAAATCCGTGTATGTAAATCTCTCCTGCGGGCAGCCTGAATCGCGCTTGTTCAATGTGCAATGGCCGGTGGATGGGCGGGCTGTGAGCAGCGATGATATTCGGCGCGTGGTGCGTGAGGCGCGGCTGCGGGCCAGCACGGAAGGGCGGGTGACGATTCATGCGCTGCCGTTGAACTTTTCCGCCGATGAAACGCCGGGCGTGACTGATCCGCGCGGGCTGTTCTGCGATACCTTGACGGCGCAACTGCATGTGGTGGATGGCAGCAGCACGGCGCTGCGTACGCTGGCGGCTTGCTTGTCGCGTTGTGAGCTGGACATTGCGGCGCTGGTGTCGGCACCTTATGCGGCGGGGTTAGCTGCGCTGGTGGGCGATGAGCGTGAGCTGGGCGCCACGGTGATTGATATGGGTGGCGGTACAACCTCCATGGCGGTGTTTTACGAAGGCCAGGTGGTGCATACGGCGCAGCTTCCGGTAGGAGGCAATCATGTGACCACTGATATTGCGATGGGGCTTTCAACGCCGATTGCACATGCGGAGCGATTGAAGGCACTTTATGGAAGTTGCCACGCTTCGCCGGACGATTCGCGCGAGTTGCTGCCGGTGCCTTCGGTAGGGGAGGCGGAACACCAGATTGCGCAGGTGCCGCGCTCGCATCTGATCTCCTGCATCAAGCCGCGCGCTGAGGAAATTTTTGAAATGGTCAAGGACCGGCTGGAAACAGCGGGGCTTGGGCGTGCGGGAAATGGGCGCGTGGTGTTGACCGGCGGCGCTTCGCAGCTTGGCGGTGTGCGTGATCTTGCCTCGCAAATTCTGGAACGCCCAGTGCGGTTGGGACGCCCGGCGGGGGTGATTGGGCTGCCGGATTCAGCCGCAACGCCCAACTTCGCAACATTGACCGGCTTGTTGGCATTTGCCTCGGGCGATGGGCAGGTGATGCAGGATATCGATTTTGAATCGGAACGACAAAGCGGTTGGTTTGGCCGTCTTGTGGATTTTCTTAAAAATCGTGTTTGACATGAAAGCGGCGTGTTCTTTACCGATATTGTTTGAGGAGAGAGAGTCACATGGTTCTACATCTGTCAGTCGATAAGCCTACGCATACGGATTTCACACCGCGCATCACCGTGTTCGGCGTCGGCGGCGGCGGGTGTAATGCCGTAAACAACATGATTGAGATGAATCTCCCAGGCGTGGAGTTTGTTGTTGCGAATACCGATGCGCAGCAGCTGCAACGCTCCTTGGCTGAAAAGCGTATTCAGCTTGGGCCGCATCTCACGCAAGGCAATGGGGCGGGCGGCCGCCCGGATATCGGTAAACTCTCCGCCGATGAAGCCGCAGACGAACTGGCGCGCCACCTCGAGAACACGCACATGGTGTTCATCACCGCCGGCATGGGCGGTGGCACCGGTACGGGGGCGGCGCCGGTGATTGCACGCATGGCGCGTGAGCGTGATATTCTCACCGTTGGTGTTGTGACCAAGCCATTCGCGTTTGAAGGCAAGCGCCGTATGCGTGCCGCCGAGGAAGGCATCATTGAGATGCAGGCCTATGTCGATACGCTGATTGTGATTCCGAACCAGAATCTTTTTAAAGTCGCGAATGAGCGCACCGGCTGGAAAGAAGCGTTCGAGATGGCCGATAATGTGCTCTATATGGGCGTCCGTGGCGTAACTGATCTGATGGTGATGCCCGGTATCGTGAATCTGGACTTTGCTGACGTGCGCTCCGTGATGCGCGAAATGGGCAAGGCCATGATGGGTACCGGCGAGGCGGAGGGTGATGACCGTGCGATTCGTGCCGCTGAGGCCGCGATCAGCAATCCGCTGCTTGAAGATACCAACATGAAAGGAGCGCGGGGCCTGCTGATTAACATCACCGGTGCTTCGGATGTGACGCTGTTTGAAATCGACCAAGCCGCCAACCGCGTGAGCGAGGAGGTGGACACCGACGCAAACATCATGTTCGGTATGTCGCTGGATGAAACTATGTCTGGCCGGATCCGTGTTTCTGTGGTGGCGACGGGGATTGATTCTATGCCTGCCGCTTTGCCGAATTTGAAGGTGGTGAATGGCGGCGCGGAAAATAATAATTTCGTGCAGGCTGTTTCGACACAGAATGCACAGCAGCAGGTGGCGGGGGCGTCGCGTCCGGCCGGGTATGTGCCTGAGCCGCCCGCATCGCCGATTGTTGCCAAGGCTTATGTTGAGCGTACCCCTGAAGCGGCCCCTGCTGAAGCGCCAGTGGCGGCTGAACCCCAATATCAGCAGCCCGCGCCGCGCCCGGCGGCCCCTGTGCGTGCATCTGCCCCGGCTCCCACGCCGGTGCGTGCCCCTGAGCCGCCGAAGCCGACCAGCATTTTCAAATCTGTGTTCGGGTTTGGCTCGCATAAAAATACTGCTCCGGCGCCACAGCCGCACCGGCAGGAGCCTGCAATGCGTACTGATGAAGCGCCGCATGAAGAGCCACGCCCTTCCGTGCGGCCCGCGCAGGTGGATGAGGTGGGGCTGGAGATTCCGGCTTTCCTGCGCCGTAACCAATAAGCGCGGACGCTCTCTCCAAAAAAACCCTGGGTTTTGGCCCAGGGTTTTTTATTGTTTCACGTAGCGGCGTTCGCCGTTATGGGGGCTGTACCAAACCTCAAGAGCCTCGCCGGTGGTTGGGTCTTTGAAGCGTTCGCCGGTTGGCAACCAACCATCGCCGGGTGGGGCGGAGAGGTTGCGGTGGTAGCGGCGCTCAAACAGCGTGCCGAGCAAGATTAGCAGCCCAAAACCCAGCAGCCAGAGTCCGCCCCAGGCCCCGACCGCAAAGGACAGCGCGCCGATGGCGCTGCAGATTCCACCCAGCCCGAGAACTAGAATACGCAGCATGGTTCAACTGGGCTCCAGCAGAACAGCAGTGCCGTAAGCGACGATTTCGCTCATTGTTTCGCCCATCTCCGAGGAGTCGAAGCGCATCATCACGATGGCGTTCGCGCCCATCATTGCGGCGTTGGCGACCATGCGGTCTGTGGCGTGACGGCGGGCTTCCTCGAGCATGGAAGTGTATTCCTTGATTTCCCCACCCACGAGGGAGCGCAGACCCGCCATCATGTTGCCGCCAATTCCGCGGCTGCGGACCACGACACCGAAACATTGGCCAAATGTTTGTCTGATTTTATAGCCTGCGACATTTTCAGTTGTTGTGACGAGCATGGTTTACGCTCCGTTTGTTGCGACACAAGCAGAGCATGCAGGGCAGTCTTGAACAAGCGGTGAAGTGTGTCACAAGGATGTGTTTTTTTGAAAATTCTTTTAAAAACATAACGTTGTGACGACATAATCAGAAATAATGATTTATTGGCCGTGTTGCGCCGCAACGAGTAGATTGCGCTCGAGTTAATTGGCAGGATTCCTATGTCGTCTTTGCATGACCGGTACAGCATGATGCATTTTGACGTTGTCGCCCGCCGGACCCTGAAAGCGCCGATCTCAGCGGTGGGGCGGGGGCTTCATAGCGGGACGGATGTGTGTCTGACACTCCGGCCAGCGGCGGTGAATACCGGGATTGTGTTTCGCCGGACGGATGTTGGCGCGGAGATTCCGGCGCGGTTCGATCAGGTGAGTGATACGCGGCTGTGCACGTTGATTTCTTCCGGCAATGCCAAGGTGGGCACCATCGAGCATTTGATGGCGGCGCTTGCGGCGGCGGAAGTTGATGATCTGATTGTGGAGGTGGATGCGCCGGAATTGCCCGTTTTTGATGGCTCCGCTGCGCCGTTTTTGTTCCTGGTCGAAAGTGCGGGCGTGCTGGAGCATGGCGGGGTGCGCCCGGTGCTGGAGATTTTGCGCCCTGTGCGGGTCGAGCGCGATGGTGCCTTTGCCGAGCTGCGTCCTCAGGATGGCCGCTCCGGATTCGATGTGTCGCTCTCTATCGAGTTCCAGGCTCGGGCCATTGGGGCGCAGGCTTATCATTTCCATCTCTCGAGTGAGGGCTTCGCGGAGGAAATTGCCCGGGCGCGGACATTCACGCTGCGCGGCGAGATTGAGGCGTTACACAAGGCTGGGCTGGCGCGGGGCGGCTCCCTGGCCAATGCCGTAGTGGTGGATGACGATAAGATCATGAACCCCGAGGGGCTGCGTTATGATGACGAGTTCGTGCGTCATAAGTTGCTGGATGTGATTGGTGATTTGTATCTGGCCGGGGCGCCGATTCGCGGACGCTTTATTGGCAGTAAGACCGGCCATGGTCTGAATAATCAGCTTTTGCGGGCGGTGTTCGCGGAGCAGGAGAATTATCGCCTGGCAACGGGCGCGCTGGAAGTGCCGAAGCAACTCGCCGCGGCCTGAGCTTGGTGCGCAAAAAAACGGCCTCGGAAACGGGGCCGTTTTTTTTGCCTGTCGGGCGGTTTAGTCGAACAGCGAGCTGACCGAGCTTTCTGTGGAGATGCGGCGCATGGCCTCAGCCAGTAGCGGGGCGATGGAAAGCTGGCGGATATTATGTGCGAGGCGCACCGCTTCCGTCGCCATGATCGAGTCGGTAATGGTCAGCATTTCGATGGGCGACGCGGCGATGCGCGCGACAGCGCCGCCTGACAGCACGCCATGCGAGACATAGACCTCAACCGATTTCGCGCCATTGGCCAGCAGCGCCTCGGCCGCGTTGCACAGCGTTCCGCCAGAATCCACGATGTCGTCCACCAGGATACAATGACGGTCTTTGACGTCGCCGATGATGTTCATGACCTCGGACACGCCAGCGCGCTCGCGGCGCTTGTCGATAATCGCGAGGTCGGTGTTCAGACGCCGGGCGATGATACGCGCGCGCAGCACGCCGCCAACGTCCGGGGAGACTATCATTGGGTTACGGCCCTCAAACCGCTCCTGCACATCGCGCGAGAAGAGCGGTGCGGCGGGCAGGTTGTCCACCGGAATGTCGAAGAAGCCTTGGATTTGCCCAGCATGAAGGTCCATGGTCAGCACGCGGCTTGCACCGGCCTCGGTGATCAGATTGGCGACTAGCTTGGCGGAGATTGGCGTACGGGGGCCGGATTTGCGGTCCTGACGGGCATAGCCGAAATATGGGATCACCGGCGTGATGCGCCGGGCGGAGCCACGGCGTAGCGCATCGCAGGTAATCAGCAACTCCATGAGGTTATCGTTCGTCGGATAGGAGGTGGACTGGATGACGAACACATCCTCACCGCGGACATTCTCGTGGATTTCCACGAAGACTTCCATATCCGCGAAGCGCCGGATGGAGGCCTTTGCCAGCGGTAGGTTCAAACCAGCAGCGACAGCCTCAGCCAGGGGGCGGTTGCTGTTGCAGGCGACAATTTTCATGCTTGGTCTTCCCAGAGTTCTGCTCGCGCGGGGTGTAGCAACCAGGGGGGGTAAAGTAAATTAAGCGGAGAGCTCTCTCGACCGTTCGGTGGCTGCTTGAATGGCCGCCTTGAAAATTTTGGGTAGAGCGTCATCTGCGCGCAACAGTTTCAAGGCCTCGGCGGTTGTGCCGCCAGGGGAGGTTACAGCCACACGTAGGGCTTCAGGTGTTTCCGTGGAGGCCGCCAGAAGCGCGGCAGAGCCGATGACGGTCTGCCGGGCCATGATTCGGGCCAGTTCCGGGGGCAGCCCCTGGTCCAGACCGGCTTGTTCCAACAGCTCAGTGAGCAGGAACACATAAGCGGGGCCGCCGCCGGAAATGGCGGTGACGGGAGCCAGGGCGGATTCGGTCTCAACCCAGGCGACCTTGCCCACGGCGGAGAGAAGCTGCGTCGCGAGGCGGCGTTGGGCCTCTGAAACGCCATTGCCGGCAAAGGCCACGGTAATGCTCTGGCGCACGGCCGCTGGCGTGTTGGGCATGGCGCGGACAATAGCGGGACTGCCGCCCAGAAGTTGGGCTATGCCCTGGGCGGTTTTGCCCGCCATGATGGAAATGAACACAGCCTTTCCCGAGAAGCGCCCATAAGCGGGCAGGGCCTCGGCAGCCTTTTGTGGTTTTACCGCCAGCATCACGGCTTCGGGCGTGAAATCAACGGGAAGCTGGCTGATATCCGCCAGCACTGTAACGTTTGAGCCAGCCAGAGCCTGTGCGCCCTGCGAAGGGTCCACAACAAAGGCCTGGGAAAGGCCCTGCTCGCGCCATCCGGCAAGTAGAGCGCTGCCCATCCGGCCGCCGCCGACGAGCAGAAGAGAAGGTAGAGTCGTCATAAAAGCTCTATCTCATGCTTCTCCCGCGCACTCCAGCATCGCGGCGTCCAAAGCTTCTTCGGCGCTCTTGCCGCCCCAGATCACGAACTGGAAGGCAGGGAAAAAGCGCTCGCATTCGGTAATGGCGATGTCGATCAGGTCTTCGATCGATTCCGCCGCCGCGCTGGGGGTGCCGCGCAACAGCATGGCGTGGCGGTAAACCGGCATGCCTGTTTCCTCATCCATGCCGAAATGGCCGATCCAGAGCCGCTCGTTTGCCTTGGCCAGCAGCTCATATAGCGCGGCCCGTTGTTTTACCGGGGCCTTCATGTCGAAGGCAGCGGAAAAATGCATGACTGAAATCTCGTCTGACCAGCAGAAATACAGCCCGTAATCACACCATTTACCCTGCGCCTCGGCGGCGAGGTCCGATTCTGAGCGGCGGTCGAAAAGCCACTCATTCGCGGAAATGACCTGTTCCACCAGATCAAGCGGATTGGAGACGGTGATCACATCGTCTTCGGGGTGAGCGAGATTGGGCATATCAGGGCCTCCTTGTCACCATGGAAAGCTGGGTGAGACAATTCTGGCCTCCCGCGCAGTGTTTCTCCCCACGACTCGGATTTTATTCGGATTTGTGCGCCGCGCATATAAAAAATAACGCCGTTACGCTTTGTTTCTGGTACCTGTTACCAATAGGCCGCATTGGATTTCTGGAGGGTTAACCCCATATCACCCATGGATGCCTCGAGGACTGCTGATTATGACGAAAAATATTTTCCGCTCCCTGGCGCTCGCGGGGGCGCTGGCGCTGGCGCCCGCTTTGCCGGCTTTTGCCCAGAGCCAGGGAGCGTCACCGCGCCAAATCCAGACAATGATCGATACCGGGCAGAGCGCTCAGGCATTGCAGGCGCTAAAAGGCGTGCTGGACCAACATCCGCAAAGCGGTGTGGCGTGGTATCTGGCGGCCGAGGCGCAGGATGCGCGCGGGAATGAGAATGCGGCGGCCCAGGCATTGGCCAAGGCTGACCAATATGCGCCCGGCCTGCCGTTCGCGGACCCGCAAAAAGCGGCCGCGCTGCGTACCCATATTGATCGCGGCCTGAAGGCGGGGGGCGGTGTGAGCCATGCCCTGGGCGGGGTTTCGCCCGTGCTGCTGGTGATTGGTGGGCTGCTTTTATTGTTTGTTCTGTTGCGTTTGGTCTCCGGTTTCCGCCGGGGAGGCATGAACCTGGGATATCGGCGTTATCCTGGTAACCCGAACGCGCCTTATGGTCCCAATGGCCCTAACGGGCCTTATGGTCCTGGAGGCGGGTATGGGCCGATGGGCGGCGGGCTTGGCAGTTCCATTGTCACCGGCTTGGCGGCCGGGGCCGGGTTTGCCGCGGGTGAAAGAATTGTTGACGGGTTGATGGGGGGTAACGAGGCCCAGGCCGCGCAGCCTCAGCAGGATTTCATGCCCAATCAGGATGACGGGCTAATGGGTGACCCCAGCTGGGATATGGGCGGCGGTAACGATGACCTGAACACCGATAGCTGGTAATTCTCAAATCATCGCAAACGCTTACGGTGCTGTTTCTGATTTCAGGGCAGCGCCGTAAATCTGAGGAACGCCATGAAATTCTTTTATTCGCCGAATGCGTGTTCGCTGGGAATCCATGTTTTGTTGGAGGAGATCGGCAAGCCTTATGAACGGCTATGGGTCGATTTCAGCAAGGGCGCGCAATACAAAGAGCCTTATGTTTCACTCAATCCGAAGTCGAAAGTGCCAGCTTTATTACGAGATGATGGCGTGCTGGTGACGGAATGGCCCGCGATTGCCTGGTATCTAGCGAAAACCAACCCTGAGGTGAATTTGCTGCCCAGCACCATTGATGGTGAAGTGCGCACCCTGGAATTGTTGGATTATATGATCGCCACCGTGCATATGCGGGGCTTCACGCGGATTTTCCGCCCCGCGATGTTCACGCCGACCATTGCCGACGAGCCCGCGGTGAAGCAGACCGGGCGTGATATCATTGATACCGGGCTGAAGCTTATGGCCCAGGTGCTGGGGGCAAAGGCGTATCTGCTTGGTGATTACTCTATTGCCGACGCGGCGTTGTTTTTCCTGGAACATTGGGCCGTTACGCGCGCCGCCGTGCAAATTCCCCCTGCACTTGAGGGGCATCTTGAACGTATGCGTGCCCGCCCGGCGGTGCAGCGCGCTCTGGCGGCGGAAGGGCTGGTCTGATTGTGTCTCTGCCTGAAACGCCCTTCTGGTTTCTCCGCCATGGGGAGACAAGATACAATGCCGCTGGCTTGAGCCAAGGGGCGCTGGATGTTGAGCTGAACGAGACAGGCCGGGCGCAGGCGGAGCGCGCCGGGCCATTGCTGGCGGGGCAGGGGATTACGGCGATTATTTCTTCCCCCATGCTGCGGACGCGTGAGACCACCGAAATCATCAACGAATATCTTCGCCTGCCAGTGATCTATGAACAGGATCTGCGCGAGGTGATGTTTGGTGGCATGGAAGGCAAGCCGCTCTTGCCCTGGTTCCCGGAATGGTTGGAGGGACGTTATACGCCGGAAGGGGCGGAAAGTTTTCCTGACCTGACGTTGAGGGTGAAGGCGGCGTTGAACCAGGTTTTGGTGACGCAAACGGCGCCGGTGCTGATTGTCGCGCATGGCGGTGTCTTCAGGGCGATACGCGACCTGATGGGGCTGCCAAAAGAAGGGCTGACCCGTAACGCCGTGCCACTTTATTGCGCGCCGGGGAATGAGGGCTGGCAAATCGACGGGGCTGAAACGGGACTTTAAACGCTCAACTGGTTAGAGCGGCGAGGCTGATTCCGAAGCAAAGGGCCACCAGCAATATAGCGCACGGGGGCATAAAGCTTTTCATTTCCACGCACTCCTTCGTGAAAAGGCTCCGTTGGGATAGGCCGGGTGGTAGCCATTCACGAATGGGATATGGACAGCAAATAAGATTTTCACACCCATGCCGGATGGCGGGGAGATGTGCGTTTGGCGCTACTTTACAGCGCCAGCGTGACGGCCAAAGGCACATGGTCCGAGGGTTGCTCCCAACTCCGGGCTTCTCGTAGAACCTCATGGCTGTGCAAGGCGGGCACCAGATCTGGCGTGACCCAGATATGATCCAGCCGGCGCCCGCGATTGGAGGCTGCCCAGTCCCGGTTGCGATAAGACCACCATGTATAAAGCTTCTGATCCGCCGGTACGAAATGCCGGATTGCGTCATGAAACCCGGTTTCGCGCCAGGAGTTCAGCGCGTCGACCTCAACAGGGGTATGGCTGACCACATTCAGTAATTGCTTGTGGCTCCAAACATCTTGCTCCAGCGGGGCGATGTTCAGATCTCCCACCAGCACGGCGCGGCGGGGCTTGTATTTCAGGAAATGCGCGCGGGTTTCAGCCAGAAAATCAAGCTTGTGGGCGAACTTCTCGTTGGCTGTGCGGTCGGGGATGTCTCCGCCCGCGGGCACGTAGAAATCGTGGATTGTGACGGGGCCGCCGGGGGATTCAACGGATGCGGAGATTTGGCGGCAATCACTCTTGCCACACCAGTCGGGCGTGTCTTCTGCCAGGGTTAACGGCAGACGGGAGAGAATGGCCACACCATTATAACTTTTCATCCCGCGCTTGAGCAGGTGAGGAAACCCAAGCTCACTGGCGATGGCTTCAGGGAACAGATCGTCAGGTACTTTGGTTTCCTGCAGGCAGATGACGTCCGGCTTCAGTCGCGCGGCGAGCTGATGCAAATGCGCTTGGCGCAGCCGCACAGAGTTGATGTTCCAGGTGGCGATGGTCAGGTGCATGTGCGGCTTTTACAAGGTTTTGCCGCGCAGGCTAACCCCCCACCGTGCTTGGGGCGCTGGGCTGGTTATACTGGAACAGCGAGTTTGGAAACGGTCCGGCGGGGGCAATATCGTATAGATGCACGCTGGTTTGTTTGCCTTGTGCATCTGTGACGACCCAGGCGCGCAGCTCCAGCGGGTCGGTCGAGAAAGAAAGCGTCAGTGATCCGGCGGCTTCCTTGTGTGTCCGCGCCAGGGAAATATCCACCTGACCGGGCTGGCGATTGATGGCAGTGATGTAAACACCAGCCGATTCCAAATTTACATGCGGTGCCAGCAGGATGCTGAGCGGTGTGGAGCTAAGCGGGATGGTGGTTGTCTGGTTCAGAGCCGGATCATGATAAACCAGCAGGCCAAATCCGGCGACAAGCAGTTGCGGGTCTGGCGGGTCGTAGACGAAACGCATTTTTCCAGGGCGTTGCAACCAAGCTTTGCCCGTCCGTGTCGCGCCATCAGCCGACACCTGGAGGAAGTTGGCGGTAAGCCCCTTTTGTGCGTTCAGATAGGTTTCCACCTTGGCGACCAGCGTTTTGTCGGCTGGTGTCAAAGCTAAGGGAGCCGCTTGGGCCCAGGTGGGCGCAAGCAGGCTCATCCCCATACACAACAGCGCCACGCCAAGGACGTGGCGGCGAGTGGTGTTAACCGGCAGCGCGGCGGCTGGAGGCCTCGGTTTTATGTGTGGCAAGAGCATCAGTCATAATATGGCGCGTCTCGCGGAGAAAAGCAGCCCCCTTGACGGTGCGCTGCACCAGCACGGAGCGGCGGTCCGCCGGATCAACCTTACGGCGCACGTAATCGAGCTCGGTCAGGCGGTCCAGCGCGCGGGTGATGGCGGGTTTGGAGACGTTGAGCTCCTGTGCCAGACCACGAACGGTGTGCGGGCCTTCGGTTAGATAGCAGGTGAGAAACACGCCAAGCTGACGCGCGGACAGATCAACGCCGTCCCGCCGCACAAGCGAGACAATGGTATCTCGAAGGATGCCAACGAGCTGGTCTGACGAGAGTTGAGCAGACGCCATAGTTAAAATTCCTTGGATAGAAAAACGTGAAACAGAAGTTCAGGAAAACCTAAATTCATGTTCAGACAAACAATCAGTACACGATATTATAAGAAGTTTCAAAACCACTTCAATATGATTGTGTAAAATTATTTGTCCGTATCACTAACAAAACGTAAGAAAAATCTACATGCTGTTACGTTGTAGTTTCATGAAACCAAATGAAACTACTAGCTGCATTAAAACAGATGTTTTAGCTAAAGCTCTTTAAAGCCGCGTTTCTTTTTTTTAACGCAATGTTTTTCTTTCTGGATAAATATTTAGGTTTTTGCACCTTCTGCAAGGGCTGTGATGGCTGTCAGGAAAGCACGTAGAGTTTGCGCTTCACCGCCTTCAGGTTTACCGGGGTGTGTGCCGTCATTCCAGGCGTAACTGTCCGCGTGAGCCCAACGGGTTTGTTTTGGAATGAAATTTTGCAGGAACAGAGCAGCAGTTATGGCGCCGGCAAAAGGCTTTGCGGAGATATTGCTGAGATCCGCAAAGGGGGTTTCCAGCCAATGCGCGTAACCATCATGTAACGGAAGACGCCAAAGAGGATCGCCGCTATGTTGTCCTGCGGACAGAATGGTCTCTGCCATGTCGTCATTATTGCAGAAGAGGGCGGGAATGTCGGGACCCAGAGCAACGCGTGCCGCGCCGGTCAGTGTTGCAACATCAATCAACCAATCAGGCTGGGCCTCGCAGGCTTCGTGCAATAGGTCACAGAGAACCAGACGTCCTTCCGCATCTGTATCGCCGACCTCGACGGTTAAGCCTGCGCGGGTACGCAGAATATCAGACGGTCGCATCGCATTGCCCGAAACGCTGTTTTCCACACAGCCAATACGAAGTTCGAGCCGTATGTTCAGATCTAGCGACATGATCGCGGAGGCTAGACCGAGCGTGATTGCGGCGCCGCCCATATCTTTACGCATCAGACGCATAGCGCTGCCGGGCTTTAAATTATAACCGCCCGTATCAAAACAGACGCCTTTGCCGCAAAGCGAGACGAGTGGAGCGTCGTCTTGTGCCTTGCTACCGCGCCACTGGAAAATGACAGCTTCCGGCGCGCGGTTTGACCCGGCGCCGACAGCGTGAATGGTGGGAAAGCGTGTGGTTAGTGTTTCGCCCCGGACACGTTCCGCCGCCGCGCCAAACCGCGCGGCCAAACTCATTGCAAAATCAGCGAGTTCGGATGGGCCGAGAAGATTGGCCGGGGTGTTGATGAGTTCACGGGTCAGGTGGATGGCGCCGGCGATGATCCGGCTTTGGTCCGATGCACGTGTAAGCCGTGCGAAGTTCGGCTTTTTCGCTTTGAGTGTTTGATACCGGTAAGCGCCGAGAAGAAAGCCGAGTTCAGCTTCCTGCGTGGGAATCTCGTTGGCTGCAATATGCCAAAGGCTAGAGGCAGGCAGTGCGGCTGCTGCCACGCCGAAAGCGGAAAAGACCGGGCCTGTTCCCATGCCGATGACAGCGGCACTCAACTCTCCCTTGGCCCCTGGGATCAACAGAATTTGTCCCGCCTCGCCGCTGAAGCCGTGCAGAGTAGCCTGAGAGGCCGCGTTGACGGGCAGGTGGGTGAGGTCCTCAACCCATGAGGAGGGGCGTGTGGCGAAAAGCGGCAGGGATAAGGAGGCGTCCGCTGCCAGCCCTGCGGGAATGTCTAGGAAATTCAGAGCGTCAATAATCATGATTGTGCCTTTAAAGCCACTCGGCCCACCAAACCATGACATTCAAAGACATAAAAGACTTCCCGCCTTGATGTGAAAAGATGCTTTCTAAGAGCAGTGTTTAAAATAATGAATTAGATAAAGAAACCCCTTCGTAAAAGTTCATGGAAAAGAGAAGGGTGTAGAAGTCTGTTTACTTATCAATGAGTTGTTTCGTTTTCGGGACACAATAAAAAGCCAGACGGTCCTGTGAGACGCGTCTGGCTTTGAAAGTAAATGCTTAGCTTGCCCATGAGGCAGGCTGGGAGGAAGGGTTAATGCAGCCGCTCGATGCCGATAGCCGCCACGCGTCCCTCGCGTTGTTGGAGAGCGAAGCGTACCCGCTCACCCTCGTTCAACTTGCGTAAGCCCGCATGTTGGACCGCGCTGATATGTACGAAAATATCATTGCCCCCTTGGTCTGGGGCGATGAACCCGTAACCTTTTCCGGGGTTGAACCATTTCACAATGCCAGTGAGGGAATTTTCGTCCTGACGGTTGTTGTCCTGGATCGTTTCCATTTGAGCGCCTTTCTTTGCCCAGTCTTTTTTGTCCGGTTTTCCGAACTTAGGTCGTTTTTGCTGAATATAAATTCAGCGCAAATTAGTTTAAGCGCATTTAAGTGTAGTGATCAATTGGAAAGTTTATGCTGCATTGCAGCGGAAAATCAAAAAAGCAAAAGAAAAGGCCGGGCTTTTTCGGCCCGGCCTTTTCGGTTTTGGCATTTTTTCAGGCCACGTCTTCGCGTTTGTCCCGTACACGGACATAGGCAATGGCGGCGTGCTCTTCACAATAAGGCTTTCCGGCAACGGCGGATGCATTGCAGAAATGAAAGCTCGGCTTACCGGGTTCGCCAATCGGCCAGCAGCAGGGGGTTGCGCGAGGCTGCTGCGGCTTGGGCGTGGGAATGATGGCGCGCAGCACCGGCATGGCCGGGGTATTCACGGAGGATGAGAGCGGCGGCAACGTGGGGCCTTGCGTGCGCTTGGGCTGGGCCGGACGTGGAACAGCCTCTCCGCTTGTCCGGCGGATGGGCGAAGGACGGGCAGGCAGATTAAGCCTGTGAGCCTTGCCAACCACGGCGTTCTTGGAAATGTTCAGGCGGCGGCCGATCTCCGCCGTTGACAATCCCTCCGCCCACAGACTCCGCAGGCGGGCGATTGTCTCATCTGTCCACTCCATCTTGTGGGGCTCCTTCTATAAACTACTACATAAAGTAGCTGCAGCGCGGCGAGCGGGCAATGTGTATCAGCCTTTTCCCGAGTCCTTTTCTGTGGAAAACTTTTTTCTTTGGTTTTTTACGGTTTTACCGTCTCACCCGGGAAAGCGCCCCAGAAGTCGCTGCGGGCGATATAGCCCCTATGGAATTCAGTGGCGACCTTGCAATAGGCGCTGGTGGCGGTGCAGCGCATCAGAAAACCCGAGACGCCGTGTTTTAGATACGCCACGACACTGGCGCCGGAATTTGGGCTGCTGCGCAGCGGCGCTTCCGTGGCGGTGACGTAAAACCCTCGCTGGGCACGGATGGTGGCTTCATGAACCCAACCGGTGCCGCCATCCGGCGCCAATATGTGCCGCCAGACATTGAATTCGCCTATAATTTCAATCGGCAGCCCCTTGCGCTGATAAACCCAGTTCACCGGATATTGGAAACCCGGCCCGGCCCGGACATTCACCTCGTCTGAGCGCAGGCTGACAAAGCGGGGTACCGGCAGGCCGGTGGAAATGCCGCGCGCGGGGCCAGGGCCGGTGCCGGGGTCGGGAGCGGCGGCGCAAAGAAGCGGCGCCAGCAGCAGCAAAATCAGCCGCAGACGGAACATGAGGGGTCCTTTCTCAGCCTGATCTTGCGGAACTCTGCCGCCAACGCATCCCAGACTAGCAGAAAGCCGGAAAGTGATTGACCGATGCCGGTGATTTCCTTGATGACTTCCGTAGCTTGCAGCGTGCCCATAACGCCGGTGACCGCCCCCAGCACGCCGGCCTCGGAACAGGGCGGCACCAGCCCTTCGGGCGGCGGCTCAGGGTAGAGGCAGCGGTAACAGGGGCCGCCCGCATGGGGTTTGAAGGTGGAGATTTGTCCCTCAAAACGCAGCACGGCGGCTGAAACAAGTGTTTTCTTCGCGGCCACGCAGGCATCCGCCACCAGGAAGCGGGTGGTGAAATTGTCGGTGCCGTCGCAAATGATGTCGTAGCCGTTGATCAGCCTGCTGACATTATCGGGCCCCAGATGCTCGGCATGTGTTTCCAGCTTTACCAGCGGGTTGATCCGCGCCAGCGACTCGGCAGCGGAGGCGACCTTCAGCTGGCCCAGATTGGCCATGCCATGCGCGATCTGGCGTTGCAGGTTGGAAAGTTCGACCAAATCGGCATCCACGAGCCCGATTGTACCGACGCCCGCCGCCGCTAGATAAAGGGTTAATGGCGAGCCCAGTCCACCGGCGCCGACCACCAGGACCTTCGCGGCTTTGAGTTTGGCCTGACCGGTGCCGCCCAGCTCACGCAGCAAGATGTGCCGTGAATAACGCTGGACTTCCGCTTCCGAGAAATTTAAATCCATGGCAGAGCTTATATTATGGTTCCGCTCCCCAGGCCAAACCGAGAAACCACTTCACGCCGTGTGTCAATCTGGTAATAAGGGGGGATATGGTAAAGTTGTGTTCCAGCGGGGGCACGGCCCGGCTCTGAGGTTTGCTTAATATGACGGTGATTAATGCCATCCGTATGGGTGGTCAGGAAATTCTTCCCCTGGTTGAAGGTGGTAAAGGCGTTTCGGCGTCCAACGGTGTTAGCGCGGGCCATTGGGCGCTCAGCGGCGGTGTTGGCACTTTCTCCGCCGTGAATGCCGATAGCTTTGATGCGGAGGGTCAGCTGCTGCCTCAGTTCTATCATGGCCGTACCCGGCGTGACCGGCATGAGGAGTTGATCAATTTCGCCATTGAGGGCGGGGTTCAGCAGGCGCAGCGTGCCTGGGACATTTCTGGAGGCAAAGGGCGCATCCACGCCAATATCCTGTGGGAGATGGGTGGCGCGGAACGGGTTATTACCGGTATTCTTGAGCGCACGAAGGGGCTGGTGAACGGGATTACCTGTGGCGCAGGCATGCCTTACCGGCTTTCTGAGATCGCCGCGCGGTTTAACGTGCATTATTACCCAATTGTCTCCTCTGGCCGTGCGTTTTCCGCGTTGTGGAAGCGCGCTTATTCCAAGGTATCGGAGCTGCTGGGTGGGGTGGTGTATGAGGACCCCTGGCTTGCGGGCGGGCATAATGGCCTTTCTAATTCCGAAGACCCGGAAAGGCCGGAAAGCCCTTATCCGCGTCTCATCGCGCTGCGTAAGGTGATGCGTCAGTTTGGCCTGGACGAAACGCCGATTATCATGGCGGGCGGCGTTTGGGCGCTGGATGAGTGGAAAGACTATATCAACAACCCGGAAATCGGGCCTATCGCGTTTCAGTTCGGAACCCGGCCGTTGCTGACCAAGGAGAGCCCGATCCCACAGAGCTGGAAGGATCGTCTGCTTAAGCTCAAGCCGGGCGACGTGTTCCTGAACAGGTTTTCGCCCACGGGGTTTTATTCGTCGGCGGTAAATAACAGCTTCATGCAGGAGTTGCGTGCTCGCAGCGAGCGTCAGGTGGCCTACAGCCCCGAGCCGGTAGGCGAGCATGTGGTGGAATATGGCGTGGGGGCACGCCGCCGCTCCGTGTATCTCACCGCGCCGGATTATGACCGCGCGAAGGGCTGGGAAGCCGAGGGCTTCACGGAGGCGCTGCGGACGCCGGATTCCACACTAATTTTCGTAACGCCGGAAAGGGCGAATGAAATTCATCAGGATCAGGTGAACTGCATGGGCTGTCTCAGCCAGTGCCGTTTTTCCAACTGGTCCCAGCATGAGCCCACATTCGATAATGGCAAGAAGGCCGATCCGCGCAGCTTCTGCATCCAGAAGACCCTGCAGGACATTGCCCATGCCGCGCCAGAAGATGAGGCGGCGATGGACCATAATTTGATGTTCGCGGGGCATAACGCGCACCGTTTTGCCACGGACCCTTTTTATTCCAACGGCTTCATCCCGACGGTGAAGCAACTGGTTGCGCGGATTCTGACAGGTAAATGATCTCTCCTGCGCAAGACTGGCGAAGCTGCCCCGCGCCAGCCAGAGTCAGGGTGCTGCTGGATGAGTGGTCGCTTATGATGAGCGGAGGGTATTCATGAAAATTGTGGGCATTTCAGGAAGTCTGCGGAAAGCGTCGTGGAATACGGCGGTTTTGCATGTTGCTGCGGATTTACTGGCCGGGCATGAGCTGGCCATTGCCGAGATCGGCGATCTGCCGCTGATGAACCAAGATTTGGAACAGGACGGCAAGTTCCCAGCGTCGGTTGAACGCCTGCGTGAGCAGATTAGCGCAGCGGATGCGCTGCTTTTCGCCACGCCGGAATATAATGCGTCCATTCCGGCTCCGCTGAAAAATGCCATTGATTGGGCCTCCCGTCCGGCCAATACGCTTGCGGGCAAGCCGGCAGCCATTATTGGTGTGTCGCCTGGGGCGCTGGGCACGGCTCGCGCGCAATATCCGCTTCGCCAGACGCTGGGCGTGCTGAATGTGATTCTGCTTTGCCAGCCGGAAGTCTTTATTGGCGGGGCTGCGCAGAAATTTCAGGATGGCAAGCTGACCGACGAGGCGACGCGCGATTTTCTGGGCAAGGCCCTCACGGCTTTTGTGGGGCTGGCGGAACGGGTGCGGCGTGGCTGATTGACGAGCCTGTAGACCTGCTACTGGCTGCGCTTTGGCGGATGCCGGTGGCAGGGGAAGAATCTTTGTTGCGACTCGTCGAATCTGGCTATCTTGTAACCCAGTTCAGCGCGCAGGAGAGCGAGACATGACGGTGCAGACGGCCCAGAAACCGTATTTCATCGTTTTGGGAAATGAGAAGGGGGGCTCAGGTAAGTCCACGACCTCGATTCATATCATCGTCTCGCTGCTGCGTGATGGGTACCGTGTTGGCGCAATGGATCTCGACGCTCGGCAGGGCACGCTGGCGGGTACGCTGGCCGCGCGCAAGGCGTTTGTGGAGAGAAAGGGCATTGAATTGCCAGTGCCGGACTTCCGCCCCGTTTTTCGTTCCACGCTGGATACTCGCCAGGAGGCTGAGGAGGAGGAGCGCGCCCGCTTCGATGAAGCAGCCACGGAATTGGTGGAGGGCGGGGCCGAGGTGATTGTAGCGGATTGCCCGGGCTCGGATAATTTCCTGTCCCGCTACGGTCATTCTTTCGCGGATACGCTGATTACGCCGATCAATGACAGCTTTGTCGATTTTTCCATGCTGGCGAAGGTTGACCCGGATAATCACGATATCATTCAGCCGAGCATCTATTCTGAAATGGTCTGGGAAGCCCGCAAGAGCCGTTTTACCCGGGACCGTGGCAAAATTGACTGGATGGTGATGCGTAACCGTTTGGCCGCCGTGGAGGCGCGGAATAAGCGCGATGTTGGGGAAACGCTGGAATCACTGGCCAAGCGCATTGGCTTTCGGACGTTGAAAGGGTTTGGCGAGCGCGTGATTTTCCGCGAGCTATATCTGCAGGGCTTGACGCTGATGGATGTACGGGAGGCGAATGTGGGGATCGCCATGGGGTTGTCTCACATCGCAGCGCGTAATGAGGTGCGGGCTTTGATCTCGGCCATTAAACTGCCGCCTGTGCGCAAGCAGGAAGCCGGGGCGGAGATGGTGGCCTGACAGGCTTTTCCAAATTTGCGGGGATTTATGGAAGGGCTTTGTTCAGAAAGCGGTGTCTCTGAAGTTTAGATTATCCCACAATATGTTATCAGAGGCTTGCAAGTTCGCCGCGTTTCGCCAATGAGCAGTCTTTGCTTTGGGGGTGAAGATGGTGAGCGTATTCCTGGCCGGTGCCGGGCCAGGGGATCCTGAACTGCTGACACTGAAAACCGCGCGGCTTCTCGCGACGGCGGAAGTAGTGCTGCACGACAGCCTAGTGGGGCCCGAGATTTTGGCGCTTATCAATCCCGTGGCAGAGATAGTAGATGTAGGTAAGCGTTGCGGCCAAGCCTCCACCGCCCAGGCGGAGATTTGCCGCCTGCTGGTGGCGTATGCCCAGACCGGCAAGCTGGTAGTGCGGCTCAAAGGCGGCGACCCTGTTATTTTCGGCCGGTTAACGGAGGAAATGGAGGCGCTGCGGGCGGTGGGCGTTGGGTTTGATGTGGTGCCAGGTGTAACGGCCGCCTCAGCGGCAGCGGCGGGGTTGTCTCTGTCTTTGACGCAGCGGCGGATTGCGCGCGGGGTGCATATTATTACCGGCCATGGCGCGGATCATGGTCTGCCGACCCATGATTGGACGGCCTTGGCGCAAGCGGGAGGCACACTCGCGATTTATATGGGCAGTAAATATCTCCCCGGCTTGGTGGAAAAACTTTTACAGGCGGGTCTTTCAGAAGACGTACCCGCCATTGCGGTGGAATCCGCTAGCCTGCCGGGTATGAGAGTTTTACGGGCGGGGCTTGCCACATTACCGGGCGTGGTTTTGGCGGCGCGGCCGCGTGGGCCGGTGTTAGTTTTGGTGGGGCAGGCCATGGCGTTGGAAACCAATCATTAAATTCCAACGGCCATAAGAACAGCAGCGCCCAAGCTGGGCGTGGCGGGGCGAGTGACCCCGCCAGTTCTGTTCAGAAGGGTCGTCCATGCGAAACCAACCGATTTTTATAAAAATCCTGACGCTTTTGGGGGGCGTGGGACTAATTTCAGTTGCAGTCACTATTTTCATGGCAATACAACTGAACGATGCTATTTCGAATAGCAAAAAATTGCAGCATACCGTCCTTCAGGCCGCGGCCAATGTAGAAAATGCCTATGCTGCTGAACGAGAGCTTGTTTCGGGGCTTTATGGAACATTTGTTTCTCAATTGGGAGATCAAAATCAGATCGCGGAAGCCGACATACAGACAGCGCGAAAAGAAATTACATATAATCTGACGCAAGCCAGTCCATTGGCGCCCGATTTCTCGACGAGAATAAATGATCTGTTAAACAGAACTCAAAAGCTAATATCGGTTGATTGTGCCAAATCAATCACGCTTGCAAAAAATGCAACATCATTGGCCGGGAATTTTGCGGCGCAAAGTGAATTTATAAATTCATGCCAACCAAATATTCCCAAAATTTCAGAGAATTTTACTGCTCTCCGAGAATCATTGGTTGCGTTTGCTGCGAAAAAACAGATGGCTGTTAATGAAGCAGGAAGACGGGTTGCAAAATTTAGTTCTATTTTAAGTGTTTTGGCTTTGGCATTGGGTTTGGCTGGAGCTTTCTTTGCCGTAAAATTTTGGATTTCCACTCCGCTTAACCGCTTGCGTTCTGTTGTGGAACGTTTGGCTGGAGGGGAGTTAACCCTCACAGTACCTGACGCGGACCGCAAAGACGAAATTGGCCAGATAGCGCGAACTCTACAAATTTTTAAAGATGCTGGAATTGAGAAGCAACGGATAGAGCAAGCTGCCAAACGCGCCGAGGCTGAAACCGAGGCTGATCGGGTCCGTAATGAGTCTGCGCGTGAAGCCGCCGCCGCCGTGCAGGCGCGTGTGGTTGAAAGTCTGGCGGATGGTCTGGAGCGGCTCTCCTCTGGGGATCTAATGTTCCGAATTAATCATGAATTTACCGCGGAGTATGAAAAGCTGCGGGCTGACTTCAATCGGGCGATGGATGTGTTGCAGCAGACCATGCGGCAGATTTCTTCCAACGCAGAAGGGGTACGCTCCAGCGCTGGTGAAATTACGCAAAGTGCTGATGATTTGTCCCGCAGGACGGAACAGCAGGCGGCCAGTCTTGAACAGACCGCCGCTGCGTTGGATGAAGTGACAGCGACGGTACGCAAAGCCTCAGAAGGTGCGAATGAGGCGCGCGGACTTGCCAATGAAGCCAAGGGCGATGCTGAACGATCTGGTGCGGTGGTGACTGAAACAGTTACCGCGATGGGAGAGATCGAAAGTTCTTCAAAAAAAATTGCCAATATCATTGGCGTAATCGACGAGATTGCTTTCCAAACCAATCTTTTGGCGCTCAATGCCGGGGTGGAAGCCGCGCGTGCTGGGGATGCCGGGCGTGGATTTGCTGTGGTCGCCACGGAAGTGCGAGCCTTGGCGCAGCGTTCCGCCGATGCGGCCAAGGAGATCAAAACGCTTATTGGTGCCTCTGGTGTGCAGGTGCAAAGTGGCGTGCGTTTGGTGAATGAAACAGGCCAGTCGCTTAACCGGATTGTTGAGCAGGTTACCAGATTGAGCGTGCTAATTTCCGATATTGCCGGTTCCGCACAGGAACAGGCGACAGCCTTGGCTGAAGTGAATGGCGCGGTGAATCAGATGGATCAGGTGACGCAACAAAATGCCGCGATGGTTGAAGAAAGTACGGCCGCCAGCCATGCCTTGGCAACCGAAGCGGGTGAATTGGCCCGTTTGGTTGGGCAGTTTCGCATTGGTGAAAACAGAAAATCCGCGCGGAGTGTTGTGCCGCGTCAGACAAAGGCTGTGGCCAGGCTGGCCAATAAGGTGCCTGCGGTGAAAACTCTGGTCCCCGTTGCCGCAAGTGGAGATGACTGGGACGAGTTCTAGTATTTTTTAACGTAACATTATGAAATGGCAGCGAAGGTCGGAAATATGACAGACGCGATTGAATTGCCTTCGGTACTGGATCTTGTTGCCGCACCCGGCTTGCTAGAAAATTTTCTACAAAGGCGTGGGCATGATTTGATCTTGGACGCCGGACAAGTGCAGCGCGTGGGTGGGCAGTGTTTGCAGGTTCTGCTTGCGGCACACGCAGCCTGGGCAGCAGATGGACATAACCTGCTTCTGCAGAATCCTTCCGAACCCTTCATTGATATGTTGGCACTGATGGGGCTTTCACCCGACGAGCTAACGCATCACGTTAGTGCCAAAAACGGGGAGACCGAGCAATGAGCATGACGATCCTGACTGTTGATGATTCGCGCGCAATGCGGGACATGCTTCGTCATTCCCTTGTTGCGGCGGGGTTCCGGGTGATCCAAGCAGAAGATGGCCTGCATGGGCTTGAAGTTTTGGCTGCTGAAGCGCCTGATGTTATTGTTACTGATATAAATATGCCGCGCATGGATGGATTTGGGTTTATCCAAGCTGTCCGTCAGGATGAGGCACGCCGCGCTACGCCAGTTCTGGTTCTCACTACTGAAGTTGATGTCGAAAAAAAGAACCGTGCCCGCGAGGCCGGAGCGACAGGATGGATTGTGAAGCCGTTTGATCCGGTGAAGCTGGTGGATGCCATTCGCCGCGTCGCAGCCTGAAGCAAAGGAGGACATCATGGAAGATCCTTTGGCCGCCATCCGTGTTACATTTTTTCAAGAGTGTGAAGAACAGCTTTCCGAGTTGGAAAGCGGGCTAATCGCCATGGAAAACGGCACGGCGGAATCAGAGACGGTTAACGCCGTATTCCGCGCTGTGCACTCCATGAAAGGTGGTGCAGGTATATTTGCGTTGGATGAGCTGGTTCGCTTCGCACACGTATTTGAGACGGCGCTGGATAAGGTTAGGTCCGGCTCTCTTGAGGCAACACCGCCAGTCGTCGCTATCTTCCTGCGTGCTGCCGATATATTGGCTGATCTTGTCCGTGCCGCACGTGACGGTGGTGCTGTTGACCAGGCACGAGTTGCCGATGTTGTCAAAGCATTCGACGAAATTGAAGGTCAGAAAGAAATACCGGGGTCTCATGAAGAGGAGATGGTTGCTGACCCGTCTGAAGCTCAAGATAATGTTTGGGAAGTTACGTTTACGCCTTATCCCGCACTGTATGCAAAGGCAAATGAAGCCGCGCTCTTACTGCGTGAATTGAACCGTTTGGGTGAAACAGAGATAAAGCTTGATACTAGCCTTTTGCCCGAGCTGCTTGAGCTTGATCCCGAAGGTGCTTATCTTACTTGGTTGATTACTCTAAAGAGTGATTGCGAAGAAAGTGATATTCGCGAACTATTTGAGTTCGTTGAAGATGATTGCCGCCTGGAAATTGGCCGCTCGGAAACGGAAGGGTTTGCGCCGGGGACAGTAATCACCGGAGATAATGGATTTAAATTCGAGTTTTTTCCCCCGATGGAGGAGGAAATTGAAGAAGAGACGGAAGTAAAGGTTGTTGAGAAAAAGAAAGAAGAAGCTGCACCAAAGCCAGTAGAGCAGGCTTTAGTTCATGCGTCGGCTGTTCAGGCCATGGTGACAAAAGCCGAGACCGCCAACTCAGTTGCGCCGACCATCCGTGTCGATCTCGATCGTGTGGATAGGATGATCGATCTGGTTGGCGAGCTTGTCATCAATGAGGCAATGCTGAGTCAGCGCGTGTTAGAGGCTGGGATAAACCGTGCTTCCGGTGTTGCGATGGCGTTGGAAGAGCTTGAGCATTTAACAAGAGAAATCCAGGACAGCGTGATGGCAATTCGCGCTCAGCCGGTACGCTCCGTGTTCCAGCGTATGCCGCGTCTTGTGCGTGAAGTTGCCGCGATGACGGGCAAGCAGGTTCGGCTGGTTACTGAAGGCGAGGCGACTGAAGTTGATAAAACGGTTATTGAGCGCATTGCCGATCCGTTAACCCACATGATTCGTAATGCCATAGATCATGGCTTGGAATCTACAGAATCGAGAATTGCCGCGGGTAAACCGGCGGAAGGAACGGTGCGGTTGACGGCGGTGCATCGCTCTGGGCGGATTGTACTTGAGGTAGCGGATGATGGCGGGGGTATCAACCGGTCGCGTGTCCGGCAGAAGGCTGTTGAAAATGGTTTGATCTTGCCGGATGCTCAGTTGAGCGATGAAGAGATTGACAATCTAATCTTCCTGCCGGGATTTTCAACGGCCGCAAAGGTTTCTGATATTTCGGGACGGGGCGTTGGGATGGACGTGGTGCGTCAATCTATTCAAGCGCTCGGTGGACGCATTTCCATTTCCTCAAGGCCAGGATATGGGTCAACATTCACTTTGTCTTTGCCGCTGACGTTGGCGGTTTTGGATGGCATGGTGGTGTCGGCCCACAACCACACGCTGATTATTCCTCTCGGCGCGATCATGGAAACTCTAAAGCCGCGCGCTGAAGACGTATTTCCCCTTGATGGAGACCTAAACATGTTGGCTTTGCGAGGTGGGTATGTTCCAGTTGTCGATGTGGCACATTGCCTAGGTTACAGCGTTCAACACGCCGAACCGGAACAGAGTGTTGCCTTGCTGGTGGAAGGTGAAGGCGGTGCCCGCGCCGTGCTTTTGGTAGATGCCATTCATGGCCAGAGGCAGGTTGTTATCAAGAGTCTGGAGGCAAATTACAGAGCCGTGCCCGGCATTGCCGCTGCAACAGTGATGGGTGATGGGCGTGTGGCTTTGATTGTGGATGTGGATGCGGTGGTACAAAATGCTGGTGCTGAATCGAATGCACATACGGCAGAACTGAACAATCTCGAAATAAGCGGGGGAGCTGCCTGATGGAAGATGTGGTGCAAAGCCTTTCAGATGGGCATGAGCTGATCGCGTTCCGCGTAGGGCGGCAGGAATTTTGTATCAATGTCATGATGGTTCGGGAGATTAGAGGCTGGACAGCTGCGACCACTCTGCCGAGAGCACCGCGATATGTGAAAGGCGTTATCAATCTGCGTGGTGCGGTGTTGCCAATTATTGATCTTGCCATTCGGCTTGGTATGCCCGGTAGTGAGCCAACGGCACGTAATGTTATTATCGTTGTGCAGTTGTCGCATCGTCAGGTTGGTATCCTGGTTGATGCGGTTTCTGATATTCTTGCGGCGAATGGCGCGGTTATTCAGCCTTTGCCAGATGTTACGTCTGATCTTGTGAAAAGCTTTGTCAAAGGATTGCTGCCAATGGATGGCCGCATGGTTAGTCTGATTGCCCTGGATCGTGTTCTTCCGCCTGAAGAGTTGGAGGCGGCTTGATGCCGCCGGGCGTTACAAAAACGAGAAATGTTGGAAGCTTGATTGAGAATGCAGAATTTCGGCTTACGGTAGATGATCTAAAGGTTATTTCAGAGATTATGATGCAAGAAGCTGGCATCGCATTGTCGCAGGCCAAGGCTAGCTTGATTTACTCAAGGCTTGCAAAACGCATTCGCAAACTTGGTCTATCCGGCTTTCATGATTATTGTTCGCTAATTCAATCGTCCGCCGGAGTAGACGAATGCAAGGAAATGGTTGCTGCGTTAACAACTAACGTGACCAGTTTTTTCCGTGAGCCCCACCATTTTGAACATCTGCGTACGAAGGTTCTGCCACAACTTATTGAACGTGCGAAGGCGGGAGAGCGTATTCGCATGTGGTCTGCGGCATGCTCGACAGGGCCTGAGCCATATTCAATGGCGTTGACTTTGTTGAAGGAGATGCCGGATGCCAGCAAATATGATATTCGTATTTTGGCAACAGACATAGATCCGAATGTTTTAGCTGTTGCGGCATCAGGTATTTACGAACCAGCATTGCTGGAGCCTGTTCCTGAGGGCATGCGGCGTAGCTGGTTCAAGCCGTTGAATGACGGTACGGACCGGTTTCAGGTTAAGGACGAACTACGCCGTCTTATTGCTTTCCGCCATTTAAATCTCATCGGTAATTGGCCAATGAAAGGAAAATTTTGGGTTATTTTCTGTCGGAATGTCGTTATTTACTTTGATAATCAGATGCAGGAACGAGTTTGGTCTCGTTTCATGCCACTTCTGGAAGATGACGCGGCGCTCTATATCGGACATTCGGAGCGCGTATCTGGTGCAGCGGCGTCTTGCGTCGTGAATGACGGCGTCACCGTCTATAAAAAATCTGGAGGACGAAGTTTAAAATGACAGTCCGTGCCGTTATTGTTGATGATTCAGCCACCATGCGTGCGGTCATTTCCGCCACGTTGCGCTCAGACCCCGAGATTGAAGTTGTGGGAGAGGCAGCCGACCCACATGAAGCGCGGCAACTTATCAAGTTGCTTTCTCCTGATGTTATCACGCTTGATATAGAGATGCCGAATATGGATGGTCTATCCTTTTTGGAGAAGATCATGCGGTTGCGTCCCACTCCTGTTGTTATGGTCTCGACCTTAACGCAAGCTGGGGCTGAAACCAGCCTGCGTGCGTTGGAAATTGGCGCCTTTGACTGTGTTGCCAAACCCTCCGCTGCTGTACCGGATAGTTTCACAGTATTGGCGGATAGGGTAAAAGCTGCTGCGCAGGCGGGTCGGAAGCCGCGTCCGCTGGCTCGCCCGCGTGAAGCGGCTGGATTGCAAAATTATGCCCCAGATGGACGGATTGTGGCAATTGGTTCCTCGACCGGTGGAGTTGAGGCGCTCATTGAAATTCTTTCGAAATTTCCAAGAAATTGTCCGCCGACGATCATTAGCCAGCACATGCCGCCTACATTCACAAAAAGCTTTGCCGCGCGACTGGACAAGCTTTGCCATCCAAGTGTGCGGGAGGCGGAAACAGGGCAACGGCTTGAGGTGGGGCATATTTATTTGGCCCCTGGCGATCAGCATCTCGAAATCACAGGCCGCTCTTTGCATAGTATCAATCTAAGCCATGCGGGAAAAGTGAATGGGCATCGTCCTTCCGTGGATGTGATGTTTTATTCGGTGGCTCGAGTAGCGGGGGCGCAGGCTTTGGGGGTAATTCTTACCGGGCTGGGGGCCGATGGCGCGCAAGGCTTGTTGGCGCTACGTGAGGCGGGGGCGCAAACAATCGGCCAGGACGCGGCAAGTTCTGTTGTTTACGGCATGCCTCGTGCCGCATTTGAGTTGGGGGCCGTTATGCGGCAGTGGCCGTTAGAAAAGATTGGACTACAAATTCTCAATTTAACTAATGCGCGGCAAAAGGTGCCTATCGCATGAATTCCTCTCAGCTTTATTCTCCGTTAGCGGCTGATAAGCGCGTTAATATTGTGCAGGGACATCACTATGTTGATAATAATCCGCACACTGTTCTGACGACGATTTTAGGCTCCTGCATCGCGGCTTGTTTGTGGGACCCTGTCGCCAACGTTGGCGGGATGAACCATTTTCTTCTTCCAGGAGACAGCACTGCGAAAGGGCAGGCGCCAAAGGCAGATGCGCAGCGTTATGGCGTGAACTTGATGGAGTTGCTCATCAACGATCTGCTGTCTCACGGCGCGGTGAAGTCGCGGTTGAAAGCAAAGCTCTTTGGCGGTGCTGCGATGATTAAGGGGCTAACGGATATTGGCGCACTCAACGCCATTTTTGCCGAGCGTTTCCTGAAAGAAGAAGGTATCGAGCTTGTCGGGGGCAGTTTGCGTGGTGTGCATGGGCGGCGTGTCCAGTTTTGGCCTGTTGGGGGACGCGCCCGGCAGGCTTTGCTGACGCAAGAAACTGAGTCCATCATGCGCGAGGAATCTGCTCGTCGTCCGGCGATTCAGCCCGCGGCTGGCCAAGTGGAGCTATTTTAAATTTCCTGCCTATTTTTAGAAAGGTTTTATAAACCGGCAGGATAGAAACTGCATCTTATACGCTGACTGTTTGGAAAGGGGCTGGCATGACGCAAACCATGAAAAGCGGGAAGGATCATCACATGCCGCTGCGCCTGATACTTTCAGCGATTGGTGACGAGTTCAGGGAGCTAGGAGAGTTTACAGAGCGTTTTCAACTGACCCTCAGCCCAGCCGTGCGCCGCTTGGCGCTGGATGAACAATGCCATCGTGACGTGCAGTCGCTGGATCTGCTCGCGCAAAGACTGGCGGCATTGTCTGGTTATATCCTTGAAATCAGTGATCTTCTCCCGGAGGATCTGCTGCTGGATTCACGCCGCGCGCTGGCTTCCATTACGCTATCTGAGCTGCAATATCGTTTGAAAGGCGCACCTCTGCCGCAGGAGCAAGGGCATATCTCGGGTGAGTTGGAATTGTTCTAGCCGTGATGCTGGCTACCAAATCTTAAGCCCTTGGGCGGTAAATCAGAGCTGGCTTGCCTTATTGAAATGGGAGATTAACAAACCATGCCGCACAGGACTGATTTGAAGGGCACTGAACATCGCGCTGAATTTCTGTCCGTTCGGTTGGGCAGTCAGGAATATGCGATCGATATTCGCTCCATCCGTGAAATCAGGGGCTGGATTGCCTCCACCCACCTGCCTTATGCGCCGGATTTCATTAAAGGCATGATCAATCTGCGGGGCAGCGTTCTGGTGGTGGTTGATCTTGCCCGTCGCCTTGGCTTGCCCGCAGCCGAGCCCAACCCGGCCTCGGTTGTGGTAGTGGTTGAATATGGCGACCGGGCGGCCGGGCTGCTGGTTGATGCGGTTTGCGACATCATCACCGTGACAGAAGAAATGCGCCAACATACGCCTGAAACCGGCAGTGAGATGCCGAAATCCTTTGTTGAAGGGCTGGTTATGATGGAGAGCCGCATTATCAGCATCCTCTCCGTTCCGTCGGTCATCCCGGATGAGCAGCTTCAGGACATGGCCGAAAAAGCTGCGGCCTGAACGCAGGACACAAAAAAGGCAGCCTTTTAGGCCAGCCAGACCGCTGACAAACCCTGCTCGTTTTCGAGCGGGGTTTTGTTTTATCTCCGATCTGACGCTGTGGATTGTCTGATTTGTGAGGGGGGGGCCTGCCCTCATACCATGGTTGGATGTGGCCTTTTGGTGAGCACCATTGCGATTTTCTTGATATTTTGTGTGGCGGCGGCGAGGAGGCATTGGCAGGTGACGCCGATCAAGCCTCTGAACCTGACCTAGCAGTGGCCGAGAAGCTGCTTGGCATCGGCGAAGGATCGCTCGACTGTCTCTTTTCGCCGCTTATAGACGGCCTTGCCCCATGCGGTGAGGCGGTTGGCGTCGGTACGCTCGCGGGCGCCGCGCCAGACATAGCGGTTGATGCTGCGCGTGCACTTGGCGTTGGCCGTGCGGGAAGCCAGCAGCGGGCAGCTTCGGCAAATGGCGGGGGCTGATTTATAGTGTCGGTAGCCGTCACGATACGTCGTGGCATAGGTCCGCACTTGGCCTTGCGGGCAAATATAGCCCTCCGGGTTGTCGTGATAGACAAAATCCTTCGGCCCCAGCATCCCCGGCTTGGGCGGGGTGGGACGGTGATAGCCGGTAACGCCGGGAATATTGCGGTCTTCAAGCCCCTTGGCGATGCCCGCGGTGGCATAGCCGGCATCCAGTCCCACGGCCTTCACATCAAAGTCAAAACGTTGACGCTGGCGATCAAGCCGGCCGAGATAGGCGATGCTGTCATGCACATTTGCCGGCGTGGTGTAGGTGTCGGTGATGATGGCGTGGCGCCCATCCTCCGTGCGATGATTGAGGTAGAAGAAGCCCGTGGGCTTACCGTTGCGCATTATGTAGCCACTCTGCGGATCGGTGCGGGAGATTTTTGGTCTCCTTCTCTTCGGGCTTGTGCTCCTTCGGTTTCGTTTCAGCGGCGACTTGCCGTGTGCGGCGCGGTCGGCGTCAATCGCCGCGTCCGTCAGCCGCCGCCCCCCGGCTTACGCCAGCGGTTTGTCAGCAGTCTGGGCGGCTTTTTAGGCCGCCTTTTTTGATTGGTGCCGCAGCCTCTTAGTCCGCGGCTAAGGCCATTTGCTTCCGGGCGAGGGACTGGCTGACATAGCTTTCCACTGCTTCGGAAACCTTTTCCGCATGGTTGGCGAACACATGGTCCGCCCCTTCAAACACGCGGTAGTCAATGGCTACACCTTTTTGCTGGTTCAGCTTGTCCACCAGCTTGCGCACGGAGTTTTCCGGAACCAGCTCGTCTGCGTCGCCGTGGATAATCAGCCCGCCAGTGGGGCAGGGGGCCAGGAAGCCGAAATCATAGCCTGCGGCGGGCAGCGCCACGGAAACCCAGCCGGAGACCTCCGGGCGGCGCATAAGTAATTGCATACCCACGAAGGCACCGAAGGAATAGCCGGAAATCCACAGCCCACCATGGCCAGGATTCAGCGCCTGCATCCAATCCAGCGCGGCAGCGGCGTCATTGATCTCGCCCATACCGCCGTCGAACTTGCTTTGGCTGCGGCCAACACCACGGAAATTAAACCGCATGACCGAAAAGCCAAGGCGCTGAAACACCTGGTACATAGTATAGGTGATGCGGTTATTCATGGTGCCGCCATGCAGCGGGTGGGGGTGCAGCACCAGGGCCAGCGGGGCACCACGCTCCTTGGCGTGATGATAACGGCCCTCAAGACGGCCCTCCGGGCCGGCAAACATCACTTCAGGCATACTCGAACTCGTCTTTCATCGCTTAATAATGCAGCCCAACAAGGGGATAGGGGTCCCTCATCTCTTGCAAGGATGCATATTTAGTGAACAATTTTTGTGCGGACAGTCTGCGGGACAAAAAATATCTACCTGTTGTTTTCAGCCGAAAAAGTTGACCCTAAAGGTCCAGATACTTAAATGCTCCTTCAAGACTGTGACTGACATCGCGGATCACTGTTTCATCGTCATTCTCTTCAGGTCTCTTAATATAGACTGCTTCTGGGCTGTTTATCCACGGAAATTCGCATGCCCCTTATGTTTTTGCGCGAGACGATACGAGCCTACCGGGAGCGGGACCCCGCCGCCCGGTCGAATCTTGAGGTTCTGCTGTGCTATCCTGGCTTGCACGCGGTGCTTATCCATCGCCTGGCTGGGAGGCTCTGGCGGGCGGGGTTTGACACGTCTGGACGCGTTATTTCTCATATCGGGCGGTTTCTAACGGGCATTGAAATCCACCCCGGCGCCAAGCTGGGGCGGCGTTTCGTAATTGACCACGGGCTGGGCGTGGTGATTGGAGAGACGGCTGAGATTGGCGATGACGTCTATATATATCATCAGGTTACGCTTGGCGGCACCAGTTCCGCCCAGGGCAAGCGCCACCCGACCATTGGCAATAATGTCATTATCGGTGCCGGGGCGAAGGTACTGGGTGCCATCAATGTAGGCGAAGGCGCGCGTATTGGCGCCAATGCCGTGGTGGTGGCGGAGGTTCCGGCGGGCACGACCATGGTGGGCATTCCCGCCCGCCCGGTTGAACGCGGCAGAAGCAAACCCCGTTTCGATGCGTATGGCACCCCCTGTGACCCCTGCGTCGACCCGCTTTTCCATGAAATTGAGCTGCTGCGCGGCGAGTTGACGGCGCTGGAAGAGCGCGTGCAGGCCCGCACCCCGCAAGTTGAGGAACCTGTTTCCGGTCACAAATGATTTATCTCGACGCCAATGCCACCGAGCCTTTGCGCCCAGAGGCGCGCGATGCTGCTCTGGCCACCATGGAAACAGGTGGAAACCCGTCTTCCGTGCATCAAGCCGGGCGCGCCGCCCGGAAAATCCTGGAAGCGGCGCGTGAGCGCGTGGCCGACCTGACCCATGCTCGCCCGGCGGATGTGGTTTTTTGTGCCGGCGCAACCGAGGCGAACGCCCTGGCGATCCATGCGCTTGGTGCTGGGCGGTCTGTTCTTATCGGCGCTACGGAACACGACGCCATCCGCGCCGCCGCGCCTCACGCGCTCCCCCTCCCGGTTCATCCCAATGGGCAGGTTGATTTGGTGGCATTGCAGGCCCATCTCACTGCCCACCCGGGCGCGCTGGTCTGCCTGATGGCCGCGAATAACGAGACTGGCGTGCTGCATGATATTGAGTCAGCTGCCAAACTCTGTGCTGAGGCGGGGGCGTTGCTGCATGTGGACGCGGTGCAGGCCGTTGGCCGCTGTAATCAGGACTGGCTTGCTTTGGGGGCAGCCAGCTTCGCGCTTTCGGGCCATAAATTTGGCGGCCCGCCTGGTGCCGGAGCGCTGGTGACGCGCCCCTATCTGGAGATCAAGGCCCTTATTAGAGGGGGGGGGCAGGAGTTGGGGCGGCGTGGGGGAACACCTGCGCTTCCCGCCATTGCTGGTTTGGCGGCAGCCCTCGGCAAGCCTTACTTCGCCGGCCAAATTGCCGCCTGGCGTGATGAGATCGAGGCGTTTTGTGTTACTCAGGGGGCGGTTTCCGTTGGGGCAGGGGCGCCGCGCCTGCCTAACACGCTTTGCTTGGCGCTGCCGGGTGTGCGGGCGGACATTCAGCTTATCACGCTGGATATGGCGGGGATTTGTGTTTCCTCCGGCTCGGCATGTTCATCGGGCAAGGTCACGGCCAGCCATGTGCTGCTGGCCATGGGGCTTGGAGACTTGGCCGGGCAGGCTATCCGCGTCTCTCTGCCCTGGAATGCGGAGGCGGCGATGGTACTAAAATTCAAGGCGGCCTATGAGGCGATGGCCCGGCGCGCCTTGCGGAGCGCCCCTCAATCGGCTTAACCATCGGCCGAGGAATTCAAGGATCAGTTATGCCGAAAATGACTTTCATCGAACGCGACGGAACCTGCCGCGAGGTTGAGGCCCCGGTGGGACTTTCCGTGCTTGAGGTCGCCCATAAGCATGGCATTGATATTGAAGGTGCTTGCGAAGGCTCGCTTGCCTGCTCCACCTGCCATGTCATCGTGGATTCGGAGTGGTTCGGCAAGCTCAAAGGCCCTTCAGAAGATGAAGAGGACATGCTCGACCTCGCCTTCGGGCTGGAAAAAACCTCCCGTCTCGGTTGCCAGATCGTCATCACCGAGGCGTTGGACGGGCTGGTGGTGAAGCTGCCAGCCGCCACCCGGAACGCGGGCAAGTAATATGAAGGTGGTGGTCGCCATGTCCGGTGGCGTCGATAGTTCGGTGGTGGCCGGGCTGATGGCGCGTGAGGGGCACGAGGTGATCGGCGTCACGCTCCAACTTTATGACCATGGGGCTGCGGTGGGGCGTAAGGGCGCATGTTGCGCCGGGCAGGATATTCACGACGCCAAGCGCGTCGCGGACAGGCTCGGTATTGCCCATTATGTGATCGACAGCGAAACCCGTTTTAAGGATAGCGTGATCTCCGCCTTTGCCGATGCTTATGCGCAGGGTGAAACGCCGGTGCCCTGCATCGCTTGCAACCAGCACCTGAAATTCGGTGATCTGCTGGAAATGGCCAAGGGTCTTGGCGCCGATGCGCTGGCCACCGGCCATTATGTCCGCCGTCTCGAAGGCCCAAACGGGGCTGAGATGCACAAGGCCGTGGATGAAACCCGTGACCAGAGCTGGTTTTTGTTCGCCACTACCCAGGAACAGCTTGATTTCTGCCGTTTCCCGCTCGGTGCCTATGCCTCCAAGGCTGAGGTCCGCGTCGTGGCGGCGGAGATGGGCCTTGCCGTGGCGGAGAAAGCCGACAGCCAGGATATCTGCTTTGTTCCGTCCGGCACCTATGTCGGTATTGTCGAGAAATTGCGCCCCGATGCGCTGGAGGAAGGCGAAGTCGTCTCCGAGGATGGCCGTGTGCTCGGGACCCATCAGGGTATTGCTCGTTACACCATCGGCCAAGCCAAGCGCCTACCGGACAAGGCGGCGCATATGGTGGTGAAATCCATCGAACCCGGCACCAAACGCATTGTCGTTGGCCCACGCGGCACGCAAAGCCGTATCATCAGGTTGCGTGATGTAAACTGGCTCACCGCTTCGGAGGAATTGCGTGCCAGCGTGAAGCTGCGCGCGCGCGACAGCCTGCGCGCAGCCACCATCCGCCCGGACGGGCAGGGCGCCATGCTGGAGCTTGAAGAGCCAGCCTTGGCCGCGCCAGGACAGGCGGCGGTGTTTTATGAGGGTTCACGAATTCTTGGTGGCGGTTTTATTATCTAACGCCTCGTCTTTATTACGAAATTAACCGCTTTTCCAATCTGACGCGACGCCCTGACGACGCGTCAGATTGGGGAAGCATCATATCGGGTTTAAGCTATAATTCTGTGGTCTCCACGGGAGAAACGCTGGCTATCACCTCGCCTTATAGCGTCGCCACCAATCTCACCTTCGCGAATGAGGGGACACAAGGCGGCGTTATCATCTTGTCTTGCACAGGCATCTCGGCGGGCACAGAAACCATTAACGGCACTCTGAGCTCGGTGGCCGATTTTGGCGGCGGCATCATCGCCAATATGTTCCTCAGCGTTATAGTAATTACGGGTTTGTAGGGGATGAGATCAGCATCCAGTCGGTGCAGACCTTGTTTGACGCGCTGGACATCGCAGGTAACGCCAGCGCGGATAATGCCTCTTTCAGTAATTAAGTTACCCTTGCGGCGTTGAGTGAAGAACATATCCTCATCACCAACGGTACGGTGGAGATGAGGACCAGCAGGCCCTTCACCCTCAACGCCAACGAAAAGACGATTGTTGATGAGATGATGTTGGGACTGTTCGGTACCGTGGCCAACCAGGGCACGCCGGAAATTGCTTTTGCTGAGCGCACCAACCCCAACAGCAACAACCCATTCGTTGACGCGATTGTTACCGCCGATACGCCGATCAATCCGTGCTTTGTGGCGGGTACGTTGATTCTAACCCCGCGCGGTGACGTGCCGGTGAAAACGCTGTCGCCGGGTGATAATGCCATTACCCACGGAAGGCGATGAATGCGAGATTATCTGGATCGGCCATCGGGAGATTGACCTTGCTGCTGCTTTACGGCCGGAGGTTCTGCGTCCGGATATTATCGAGCCCGATGCGCTGGCGGATGGTCTGCCTGCCCGCTGCCTGTGCCTCTCACCGGATCATGCTTTGTATCTGGAAGGTGTTCTGGTCCCGGCCAAGGCTTTGATCAACTGGAACTCCATCCGCCAGGATCCGCTTCCTGCCCGTGTGGCCTGTTACCATATTGAACTGCCACGCTATGGGGCGTTATTCGCAGAGGGAACTGCGATGGAATCCTTCCTTGATAACGGCCATCGTGGCATTTTCGACAATGCGTTGGCGCAAATCGTGGCCTTGCCGGAGGCGATGCGGCATCGCGTGAAGCGGAAGGCTTTGCGCCGCTTTGCACCCAGGGGCCGAAGCTGGAGGAAATCCCCGCCCGCATAGCCGCCCGCCAGACCGGGCTGCGGCTCTCTAACGGCCTTTAACCCTTAAAGGGCTGCCGCCAGAGTGCCTTCTTCTAGCCGGATACGCCGGTTGCTGGTTTCGTGATGGCTGATCGCCACAATCGTTGTGGCCGGTAGATGCGTCAGCAACACAGCTCGCACATCGTCCGCCAGCTTCTTGTCCAGCGCCGAGGTGGCTTCATCCAGAAACAGCCAGTCCGGCTTGGCCAGTATGGCTCTAGCCAGTGCCAAGCGTTGCTGCTCACCGCCGGAGAGCGCCAGCCCCCAATTCGCCACCTCATCAAGCCGGTTGGCGAGATGCCCGAGCCCCACGGCGCTGAGCGTTTCCGTCGCCATTTTGGTTTCCAGCCTGTCGGCATTGTCGGGATAAGCGAGATTCCGCTTCAATGTACCGAGCGGAAAATAGGGCTTTTGTGGCAGGAACAGTAGCCGTCCGGTCGGGCGCTCGATCTCGCCCGTGCCAAACGGCCAGATTCCCGCAATGGCACGAAACAAGGTGGATTTGCCCGCGCCAGACGGGCCGGAAATGGTCACCAACTCACCCGGCGTCAGCGTCAGGGAGGCGTGGTCAAGCAGCTTGCGCCCATCCGGCAAGGTCAGGGTCAGGTCCTTTAGCGTCAGCCGGTCGCCGGCCTGTGCCAAGCGCGGCCCTCCCGAAGCCAGGGCGCGGGCGGTCTCCATCGCCTCGCGGAAGCCGTAAAGACGCGAAACAGTCGCACGCCAGGTTACGAGGTTGGTATAAGAGCCGATGAACCAGGAGAGTGCCCCCTGCACTTGCCCGAACACCATCGGGATCTGGCTCAATCCGCCCAGCCCGATCTCCTTGGCGAAATAGCGCGGCAGAATCACCACCAACGGGAAAATATTGGCAATCTGCGTGAAGCTGATGGTAAAAAAATTCAGCGCCTTAGTCCGGCGCATGATCGCCCAGAAATTATCCCGCACGAATTGGAAGCTGGAATTCAGCTCGGCGCGCTCTTCAACCTCGCCATGGGAGAGTGCGATGGCTTCTGGGTTTTCGCGCACGCGCACTAGACGGTAGCGGAAATTCGCTTCCAGCTTCTGCTGATTGAAGGAGAGCGGCACCAGCTTGCGGCCGATGAGATGCGTTAGCCCCGTGCCGACTAGCGAATACAACACCGCGACCCACAGCATATAGCCATGGATGGTCACACCCAGCAGCGTGATCGACCCGGAAATAGCGTAGAGCACGAAGATGAAGCTGAACAGCGTCACCACATTGGTGATGAAATCCGTACCCAGAGACAGCGTATTGGCTGTGAAATTATTCAAATCCTCGGAAATACGCTGGTCCGGGTTGTCTACCACGTCGCTCGGCGCGTGGGCGAGGCTGATATTGTAATAGGCCCGGTCGCGCAGCCAGTTCTCGACATAATGCACGGTCATCCATTGCCGCCATTTGATCTGCAGCATCTGGCTCAGATAGGTGGCATAGACCGCGATGAGCACGTAAATAATCACCAGCTCTGCGAAGCCCGGCATAGGACCTTTGCCTTTGATATGCACCAGCGGCATATAAAGCAGCGTCAGTACCGTTTTGACGTCATAGACCTGGATGGCGTTGAAGAAGTCGTTGTTCCAGTAGGTTAGCACCACATTCAGCCCGACCAGCAGCAGGTTAAGGCCAATGACCGTGCCTAGAAGCCCCCATGCCGTCCATTTTTCCTCGGATTTGAAGTAAGGCTTTGCCAGACTCCAGCCCTCGGCGAATCCGATGAAGAAATTCGTCATCACTCTGCGCAAGGTTCAGGACTCCTGGCTTTTCAGGCGCAAGCGGATGACGCCGTGCAGTGTTTCCGGGTCAATCGGTTTGCCCTTGCGGAGAATTTCGATTTGCCCGGCCCGTGCCAGGCGTTGCGCGGCCAGCTTTATGGGCGCCAAGCTGCGCCGCCAACTTTCATCCGGCGGATTGCCCGCCAAAGCAAGCGCTGCTTCGGTGGGGCAAATGGATTTCTGTGGCCCGCGTATGGCGAGCGTATCGAGAATGGCCTGTTCTGCGGGATCTGCGGTCATGACCGCAGACTTATGCCTGAACCTTTGTTTGCTTCAAACGGGCAACAGATTTCATTTTGCAAAGTTACGTTGCCGCCTGTCTTAGACCGCGCCAAACATCGCGCCCAGTTCCGGGCCGGAGATGGGCGCGCCGAAGAAGCTGCCCTGGGCTTCATCTACTTTCACCTGACGCAATAGCTCATATTGTACCGCGCTTTCTACGCCATCCGCCAGCACAATACAGCCCAAAGCGTGCCCGGCCTCTACCGCGGCATGGGTGATAGCGGTAAATGTCCCGCCTTCTGACAGGCTTTGTGTTAACGAGCGGTCCAGGCGCAACGTTGAGAAAGGCAGGCGTTTCAAAGGTGTAAGGGAGGCATATCCCGCGCCGAAATGGTCGAGCGCCAGCCTCACCCCTAGCCCGCGTACCGCTTTGAGAGCGAAGATTGTATCCTCGTTTTCGTCCAGCAGCATGGCCTCGGTGATCAGTAATTCCAGCCTGTCAGGGTTCAGATTAACTGCATTCAGCGCTTCCAGGAGCTGCTTGACCAGCTTGCCGCTTTGCAGATGCCGCTGTGAGAGCGCCAGCGCAATGCTGAAATTCCCTGGCAGAGCCGCGGCCTGGGTGCAGGCGGCGCGTAGCATCCATCCGCCAACATCGATAATCACGTCCGATTGCTCGACCATGGGTAGGAAATGCCCGATGGGAATTAAGCCGCGCCGTGAATGGCGAAGCCTTAATTGGGCCTCCGCGCCGCGCGCCAGCCCGGAACTGAGCGACAGAATGGGCTGGAAATGCAGGGCTAGCCCGTCCGTTGCTAGTGCTTGCCGGAGCTTCTGAATCACGCGCCTTCGTTCCGTGATTCGGTGGCGAGCATGGTTCTGACGCAGCATCCGTTCGCTGGGCTGTGAGAGGCCCGAAGGCTGGTCAGCCGGCTCGTCCGGCGGGATGGTGTGGAGGAGAAGTTTATGGTTTGGCATGGCAAAGCGCGGATGACATTTTGAGAACTTTGCCGGTCGAATCTTAATAGTGGACCAATTAAATTTTTCTTTTTTTAGGAAAGATCGGGAGGTTTTGCTCGATATAGAATCTTATGGCGGTGTTATCAGGGGCGTTTGCGCCAGCGCGCGGTCCAACCCAGCAAAGGCACGTCTTACCGCTTAATAATGCGTGACGTAATCCAGCGCTTCATCCGGTGGGGGCGGGGAGGTCAAGTGACGCAGAATGTCGGCGGCGAATATGCCGGGTGCCCGCGATGACAAAAGGCGCTTCGGCCAGTGCAGCGAATCCTTGCAGGCTGGGCGGGGTGGCGATGGTCAGTAGCCCGTGCCGGGCATAATCCAACAGCTTGATTTTCAGGCCGAATCTGGCGCGGAGCTGTGCGATGGCCAGGAAAGCACTGTGCAGCAGCAAGGCGGGGTCACGTACCCACCCATGCAAGGTTACCTCCGGCGGCAAGTGGCGCATCGCCAAACCGCAATCGCCAACTAGGTCCAGGCTGACGCCCTGGCCGCGTAAGGCGGACCACATTTCCTCGAAGAAGCAGCGCAGCCCATCCAGAGTAGGTAACGAGTCGCTGCCCATAAATATCAGCCGTCCCGGTAGCTTGGCCGTTCCTGGCGGGGGCGGGCGTGGCAATGCGGGTATGGGGGCAATAAAGATATTTGTGTTGGGGCACATCGGGCTAACCAGCGCGGCTTCCTCGGGCTGGATGGCGGCGATATGCCGGGCGCACCAGCGCTGTTCAGCCTCGAGATAAAACCGCCCAGCACCGTATCCGCCTGCCGTCAAGGGCGATGCAGCCACGGCATACTGGCCGATCCGCGTGATATGCGGGCCGGCGAGTCGGGCCAGATCGTAGCGTTCTATGGGGGTGGAAAGCCGGGCACTGGTGAGCAGCAGCCTCACCTCATGCCCTTGTGCTCTTAGTCAATCTATAATGGCGTCATTAGGCGCCAGATGGCCTGCTGCACCTGCCCGGGGCAGTTGGTCTGTAATAAAGACGATCACCTGCCCTTAAATGCGATTAGGCCGCGTCCTGGGAGATGCCCTTTTCAGTCAGCAGGCTCTGCAATTCGCCACTCTGATACATCTCGGTCACGATATCGCACCCTCCGACGAACTCACCCTTCACATAAAGCTGCGGAATGGTCGGCCAGTTGGAGAATTGTTTGATCCCCTCACGGATCTCCTGGTCCTCCAGTACATTGACGGATGAGAAGGGCACGCCGGCATGTTTCAGAATTTGTACAACGCGGGCCGAAAAGCCGCATTGCGGAAAGAGCGGGGTACCTTTCATGAACAGCATCACGGGAGCGCCGTCGATATGCTTCTGAATTTCGACGAAAACGGGATTTTCCATAGGGTTCACAATCCTTATTCTGGCGCTGAGGTTTGCAGCGCCAGGGCATGAAGCTCGGCGCCCATCCGGCCCTGAAGAGCCGCATAAACCATCTGATGCTGTCGTACCCGGGGCACGCCCCGGAATGCTTCAGACACCACGGTCGCGGCATAATGGTCATTATCACCGGCCAGATCCTCAATATGGATCTTGGCGTCAGGGAAGGCGGCCTTGATCAAAGCCTCGATCTCGCCCGCTGGCATGGCCATGTCGTGTAATCCTCTTCAGGCGAACCAGCGAGGGAAAAAACCCTCGTGGGCTTCGCGCAATTGAGGCAGAGATATGGCAAGACCATCTGGCAGAGTCAATTTTTTCTCGTCAGACGAACGGCCGATATGCTGCGCCGGAATACCGGCGGCGGCGGCGGCGGCCAGCAGCTTGTGGGCGTCCTTCACGGCCAGGATATAGCGGCCCTGATCTTCGCCGAACCAATATTCGGCGGCGCCAGCGCCAGTGAGTTCCGCGCCACAATCCCCAGCCAGGGCCATTTCGGCCACGGCCACGAGCAGCCCGCCATCAGAGACGTCGTGGCAGGCCTGCACCTCACCGCTCAGAATCTGCGCCCGTACGAAGTCACCATTGCGGCGTTCAACGACTAGATCAACCGGCGGGGGAGCGCCTTCTTCGCGGTTCAGCAACTCGCGTAGATAAAGCGAGCAACCCAGCTCGCCTTTGGTGTCACCTACGGCGACCAGGGATAGGCCGCTGACCAGCCCATAGCCGACAGCCTGAGCCGCATCCGCCAGCACACCCACGGCGCCAATTGCCGGGGTCGGCAGGATCGGCTTGCCCTCGGTCTCATTATAAAGCGAGACATTGCCCGAGACGACCGGGAAATCCAGCGCCTTGCAGGCAGCCGCCATGCCTTTGATGGCGCTGGCGAACTGGCCCATAATCTCCGGCTTCTCGGGATTGCCGAAATTCATGTTGTCGGTAATCGCCAGCGGTTTCGCGCCCGTGGCAGTGATGTTGCGCCAAGCTTCAGCAACCGCTTGGGCGCCGCCCACTTCCGCGTCCGCCACGCAATAGCGTGGGGTAACGTCCGTGGTGATGGCCAAAGCGCGGTTGGAACCGTCCAGCCGCACGATGGCGGCATCCGCCTGGGCGGGGCGCTTCACCGTCTGGCCGCCCACGCTCGAATCGTACTGGTCGAAAATCCAGCGCCGCGAGCACAGATCAGGCGAGCCGACCAGCTTCATCAGCGCCTGGTCCAGCGGCGCGTGGCTGGTGATGGGGCCGAGCTTCGCGGGCTTTAGTGTTTCCGCGATCGGGCGGTTGTAAAGCGGCGCGGCATCCGCCAGCGGGCTGAGGGGAATATCCGCCTCGGTCTGGCCCTTATGCTTCACCACGATCCGTCCGGTATCGGTGATATGGCCGATCACCGCATAATCCAGGTCCCATTTCTCAATGATCGCGCGTGCCATGTTTGAACGCTCGGGCTTGAGCACTAGCAACATGCGTTCCTGGCTTTCGGAGAGCATCATCTCATAAGCGCTCATGCCGGTTTCGCGCTGGGGTACATCGTCCAGGTTCAGTTCGATGCCAACCCCGCCTTTGCCCGCCATTTCTACGGAGGAGGAGGTTAGGCCCGCCGCGCCCATGTCCTGAATCGCGACAATCGCATCCGTTTGCATCAGCTCCAGGCAGGCTTCGATCAACAGCTTCTCTGTGAACGGGTCACCCACCTGCACGGTGGGGCGCTTATCCTCGGAGGCAGCGTCGAACTCGGTTGAGGCCATGGTCGCGCCATGAATGCCGTCACGGCCGGTCTTGGAGCCGACATAAACCACCGGGTTGCCCACCCCCGCGGCAGCGGAGAGGAAAATTCTATCCTGATGCGCAATGCCCACGGTCATCGCGTTCACCAGCGGGTTGCCGTTATAGGCCGGGTGGAAATTTACCTCACCGCCTACGGTCGGCACGCCCACGCAGTTGCCGTAACCGCCAATGCCGCGTACCACGCCGTCCACAACCCGCTTGGTCACGGGCAGGGCAGGGTCGCCAAAACGCAGCGCGTTCAGGTTGGCGATGGGGCGGGCGCCCATGGTGAACACATCGCGCAGAATACCGCCCACACCGGTCGCGGCACCCTGGTAAGGTTCGATGAAGCTCGGGTGGTTATGCGACTCCATTTTGAAGATCGCTGCCAGACCATCTCCAATATCGATCACGCCGGCATTCTCGCCGGGGCCATGGATCACCCAGGGTGCCTTGGTTGGCAGTTCCTTCAACCAGACGCGGCTGGATTTGTAGGAACAATGCTCCGACCACATGACGGAGAAGATGCCAAGCTCCGTGAGCGAGGGCGTGCGGCCCATAATCTCAAGAACTTTGCCCCATTCCTCCTCATTTAAGCCGAAGGATTTGGCAAGGGTCAGATTTACGTCAGTCATGCGGCCGCCAGGGAGTCAAAGAGTGGTTTGCCGTCGGTGCCGCCCATGAGCGGGTCAACGAGGTTTTCCGGGTGGGGCATTAGCCCCAGGACCCGCAGATTGGGCGAGAAAATGCCCGCGATGCTCCGTGCCGAGCCGTTGCGGTTGATGTCGCTGTAACGGAACGCCACCAGCCCTTCCCCTTCCAGTCGGTCCAGCGTGTCTTCATCGGCGGTGTAGTTGCCATCGCCATGGGCCATCGGGGCACGGAACTCTGCGCCTTTTTCCCATTTGGCGGTGAACACCGTGTCGTTCCGCTCAACCCTCAGCATCGTGTCCATGGACAGGAAGCGCAAGCCCGCATTGCGCAGCAGCACGCCCGGTAGCAGCCCGGTTTCGGTAATGATCTGGAAACCATTGCATACACCCAGAACATACCCGCCGCGCTCGGCATGGGCCTTCACCGCGCGCATGATGGGGCTTTGTGCCGCCATCGCGCCGCAGCGCAGATAGTCGCCGAAGGAGAACCCGCCCGGCAGGATCACAAGATCCGTGCCCGCGGGCAACTCGGTCTCCTTGTGCCAGACGATCGCCGGTTCACGGCCAAAGCTCTGGCGCACGGCCAGGATCATGTCGCGTTCCCGGTTGATGCCGGGAAACAGAAGGATGGCGGCTTGCATGGCCCGCTTCTGCCGGAACTCATCCGGCCAAGCAATATCGCTTTCTTCAAGCCGGCTTTGTGCCAGCCTCCAACAGCTTCTCGACCAAGCTGTTTCCGTCGATTTTTTCCTCTGTCAGCGCCATGGCCAGCACCTCGCCGCCAAATACGTTGGGGGCCAGAATCATATCCGGCTGCACCCGGCGTACCCGTTCCAGATTCTTGCGGTTGCTTACCGCCGCCACCTTCTTGGCTTCAGTCGTGATCTCCCGCAGGGCAAGAATCACGAAGGCATTCTCAGCATCGTCCGGTGAGAGGGCGAGCACGGCATGGGCGGTTTCCGCCCCGGCCCGGCGCAGTACATCCAATTCTGTCGCATCGCCGCGGATCACTTCGGCGTCACCGAAATCCTCATCCATATCGTTAATCACGATCACGGATTTATCCCGCGCCAGCAATTCCCGCGCGGTATTGTGCGCCAGCGGCCCGGTACCCGCGATGATGTAATGGTTTACCCGTTTCATGCGCTTCCTCTGCGGTTCGATGATGCGGCTGAGCCGCCCTTGTACAAGCGGCCCGACCACGGCGCTGAGCGAGGTGACGAACACCGTGATCCCCACTACGATCAGCGACATCACGAACAAGCGTGCCTCGTCGCTCTTGGGTGAGATGTCACCATAGCCGACGGTGGACATGGTGACGACGGTAAAATAGGCCGCCTGCGGTAGGGTTACGATGGGTGGGGAGAAGCCTTCCCCCAGAATCAACGAGCCGAGCACGCCGTATGTTAGCAGCAGCACCGTGGCGGCAATGGCAAACAGCGACCCCGCCGCCAGAGAGGACCGCCGGAAACTCTGCCCGGAGACGCTTAGCAGCAGGAACAGAACGACGATATAAATAACCGGTCCGGAGAAAAACCGCTGATGCGTGTAACCTATTGCCAGGGCGCCCTGGGTGAAGGTCATCAACAGGGCGGAGATCCACGCCATACGCGAACGAACAAGCAACCCGATGGCCACAAAAATCTGCAACAGCCCGATCATGGCCGTGGGCACGCCGCGCAGAATCAGCGCCGGAACGCTGGCGTTCAGCGGGTGCAGCGCGTCGAACAAGCCATCCAGCTTCAGATGCAGATACTCAGAGGCGTATTGCCGGATGCTGGGTAGCAGCGCCAAAAGCCCTGCCCCGCCGACAGCAACCGCCAGGGGCAGCTGTGGAAACCAAAGATCCAGGCGCGCGCGGCGGTAAACCCGCAAAGCCAACCGCCGTAGCCAGGCAATCCCGCCGTCAAGGCGATGAAATGCCGTCATGCGGCCAAAAAAAGGGACAGGACAGCCATGCCCTTATGTTTGGGGGTGCGGGGTGCTGATGTAAAGCGCCCCTCTGGTGGGCTTAGCCGACGATTTCAACCTTGAAGCTTTCGATAACCGTGTTGGCCAGCAGCTTGCGGGCCATTTCCTCGGCGGCTTCCTTGGCATTGGCGGCGTCGGTCTCGGTCAGTTCAAGCTCGATGACCTTGCCCATGCGGACCTCTCCAACTTGGTCAAAGCCCAGATTGTTCAGGGCATGGCCAATGGCCTTGCCCTGCGGGTCGAGCACGCCATTTTTCAGCATGATGGTGACGATGGCCTTCATGAATCACAAAACCTTTTTATTGAAGAACGCTGACTGATAGGCGATAGGTGTTATTGCATCGTCTCCGGGCCCTTCATGTCGCGCGACCCTGCCTCGGGCAGAATCCCCAGGCGGCGGGCGACTTCCTGATAAGCCTCCTCGATCTTACCAAGATCACGGCGGAAACGGTCCTTGTCCATCTTCTCGTTGGTCTTCGCATCCCAGAGGCGGCAATTATCCGGGCTGATTTCATCGGCCAGGACCACGCGCATCTCGTCATTCTCGTATAGACGGCCGAATTCCAGCTTGAAATCAACCAGAGTGATGCCAACACCAAGGAACAGCCCGGTCAGAAAGTCGTTGATGCGCAGGGTGTAGTGCACGATGTCATCCACATCCTGCGCGCTGGCCCAGCCAAAGGCGGTGATGTGTTCCTCAGCCACCATCGGGTCGTTGAGCTGGTCGTTTTTGTAATAATACTCGACGATGGAGCGCGGCAGGCGGGTTCCTTCCGGGATGCCAAGGCGCTGCGCCAAGCTGCCTGCTGCGATGTTGCGTACCACCACCTCAATGGGGATGATCTCAACTTCCTTAATAAGTTGCTCGCGCATGTTCAGGCGGCGGATGAAGTGGGTGGGGATGTTGATCTCCGCCAGCTTCGTCATCAGGAATTCGCTGATCCGGTTGTTCAGCACACCTTTGCCGGTAATCGTACCTTTTTTCTGGGCGTTGAACGCGGTGGCGTCGTCCTTGAAATATTGCACGAGTGTGCCGGGCTCGGGACCTTCGAACAGGATTTTTGCTTTGCCTTCATAGAGCTGGCGGCGGCGGGCCATGGATCACAACCTTCGAAATTTTACGGAGCCGGTCTATACCAACAGAGTCCAATGAATACCATGGGGGCGGCCGCATGGGGGGCAAGCCCTGGGCGGGCGTGTGCAAAAATGTTGGGCAGGGTATTTGTCTTGTTACCATGCAAAAAGCCCCGCCATTTCCGATTACACGTGCCGCGTTGAGTGGACTTCTTGCCATGTTTGTCAGCATTGGCGTGGCCCGGTTTGGTTTTGCGCCTCTGGTGCCCGCCTTGGCCAAGGCGCATTGGTACAGCGCGGCGGGGGCGTTCTGGCTTGGCACGGTGAATCTCGCGGGATATTTTTTTGGGGCGGCGGTTATGCGCGTCTGGAGGCGGCCTTTTCCCGCCAAGCCTGTCGTACTGCTGTTCATGGGGCTGACCTCCGCCGCCACGCTGGGCTCGGCATTGAACTGGGGCTGGGGGTGGTTTGGGTTCTGGCGGCTGGTTTCCGGCATTACCGGCGGGATTTTGATGGTGTTGATGGCCGCCGCCGTGGTGGGGCGCGCGCCATCTGCCGCGCGTGGCCGGGTTTCCGGCATTACCTTCGCCGGGATGGGGGCGGGCACGGCGTTCAGCGCGATTCTGGTGCCGTTGCTATTGGCGAAGGGGCTGGTTTTTACCTGGATGTTGCTGGGGCTAGTTTGTGTACTGGCCACGCTGGCGGTTGCGGTGATGATGCCAGCCGCGCGGATTGAACCGTCTGCTCGCCACGAATCCAAGGGGCTGCCGCCACGCCCGGTTTTGCTGATGATCGGCGCCTATGCGCTGACAGCCTTAGGGTTTGTACCGCATATGCTGTTTCTTTCCAGCTTCGCCGCGCTGGGGCTGCATCGCGGTGTGGCGGCGGGGGCGCAGGTGGCGGCATGGCTGGGAATAGCCGCGATGCTGGGACCGCCTGTTCTGGGGCGGGTGGCAGACCGATTCGGGTTTTTGCCCACGCTGGGCATTGGCTATGTGGTGATGGGCTGTGCCGTGGCGTTGCCATTGCTGGTGGATGCCCAGTTCGCCTTGATCTGCTCGGCCATTGCGGTGGGGGCGGTGGCGCTGGGCGCGGTGATGCTGGTGGCGGGCGCTATTGCGGGCATGGTGCCCGCGGCCCGGCTGCCGGGCGATTGGGGCTTGGCCACCATGGTTTATGCAGTGATGCAGGCGCTGGTGGCGGCCATGTTCTCCAATTTGTTTCATATCACCGGTAGCTACGGGCTGCTTTTTGCCATTGGCGCGGCAGCCATGGTGGTGGCGGTGCTGCTGATCTTGCTGAGCGCAAGACTTAACACGAAAGTCCATTGAGTTAGCGTTTCTTTTACCCGGATGCGGAATGATAGGGCGGTAAGCCAATGTCTTATCTTCTCAGCACCCTCGGAAACCTAACCGATCTAAGAAACCTGAACGAGTTGGAAGCGGGGTTTACTGAACTCGTCTGCCAGGTCGCCAAGGCAGCGTGCGCCGTTTTGTGGCGTTTGGAGGAAGGGCTGGGCCCCCTGACCCTGCAAAAGCGCGTGACGCTGCCTGAAGTTGGCGCGTCGCTTGCGAGCGAGGCGCCCTCCTTACAGGATTGCGCGTTGCTGCAGGAGGAGCAGAAGCCGCTTTGCCGGCGTGCCATGCCGGGGGGGAAAGGGCTGCGTTATTTTTTCCCGGTCAGTGAGAACCACCGTGTGGCCGCGCTGATTGATTTGTTGGTGGCTGAGCGGCTAGACCCGGAAACAGCGCGGACGGTGGCGTTGCTGGCCCGGTTGTTTGGCAACCATACGGGGCTGTTGAATTACGGCGAACGTGATGAGCTGACAGGGCTGCGGAACCGGCGCGGGTTTAATAGTGAGTTCAAACAGCTTTTGGGCTGCGGGGCGGGCCGCACCGTGATTGGCGTGGCGGATATCGACCATTTCAAGCGCATCAACGATGAATTTGGGCATCTTTACGGGGATGAGGTGCTGATTCTCATGGCCCGGCTGATGCGTAGCGCCTTTCGGGAGGCCGATGGGATTTTCCGCTTTGGCGGAGAGGAATTCGTGATCGTCATGCGCAATACGGGGCTGGAAGGCGCTGCTAAGGGGCTGGAGGCCTTCCGCGCCAAGGTTGCGCGGACATCGTTTCCCCAGGTCGGGCAGGTGAGTGTGAGTATCGGGTTTTCTGCCGTGCGGCAGTTTGATGATGCGTCAGCCGTGTTTGGCCGGGCGGATGAGGCGCTCTATGTGGCCAAGCAGACCGGGCGGAATCAGGTGCATTGCCATGAATGGCTGGTGCGGGAAGGTGTGTTGGCTGGTGCCAAGAAGGTCGGCGGCGGTTTCGAGCTGTTTTAGGCGGGTATGCACGCGGGGGCTTGCTGTGCCGCCCCCGCGTTTTTTTGATCAAGCTAATCAGGCCACAGTTTCCAGCACCGGATAGTCCGTGTAGCCCTTGGGGCCTTGGCCATACATGGTGCTAGTGTCCAACTCGTTCAGCGGCGCGTTCTGGGCGAAGCGCGTGACGAGGTCCGGGTTGGCGATGAACGCTTTACCCCAGGCCACGGCATCGGCGGTACCGGTGGCCAAAGCGGCCTCGGCGCTCTCCTTGGTGAAGCCCTCATTGGCGATATAAATGCCGCCGAAAGCTTTTTTGATCTGCGGGCCGATGGAATCGTCTGCTTGATGCTCACGGGAACAGATGAAGGCGATGCCTTTGTCACGTAGTTCCTGCGCCACATAGGTAAAGGTGGCGAGGGGGGTTGAATCGCCCATCGTATGCGCGTCGCCGCGTGGAGCGAGATGCACACCCACCAGCTCAGGCCCGAAGACGGAGGAGACGGCGTCTGTGACTTCCAGCAGAAGCCGCGCGCGGTTGGCAATGGAGCCGCCATATTCGTCGGTGCGCTTGTTGGTGGAGTCCTGCAGGAACTGATCCAACAGATAGCCATTGGCGCCATGGACTTCCACACCGTCAAACCCGGCCATTTGCGCGTTCATCGCCGCTTTGCGGTAGCATTCGATGATTCCGGGAATCTCGCTGGTCTCCAGCGCGCGGGGGGTAGTAAAATTCTGCATCGGGCGCACGAGGCTCACATGCCCCTCGGCGGCGATGGCGGAAGGCGCCACCGGCAGTTCGCCATTCAGATAAAGTGGCGCTGAGATACGGCCCACATGCCAAAGCTGGGCGAAGATGCGCCCGCCTTTGTTATGCACGGCCTTGGTGATGAGCTTCCAGCCTTCGACTTGCTCTTGCGACCAGAGGCCCGGAGTGTCGGGATAGCCAACGCCCATCGGGGTGACGGCGGTGGCTTCAGAGATGATGAGCCCGGCATCGGCGCGTTGGGCGTAATATTCGGCCATCAACGCGTTGGGCACACGGCCATCGGAGGCACGGCAGCGTGTGAGCGGCGCCATGATGATGCGGTTGGGCAGAGTTAGATCGCCAAGTTCCAGCGGATCAAACAGGCTGGGCATAATGCAGGTCCTTCTTGGTTAGAAACTTCACGAATAAAACGGGTGGCAGCGCGGCTGTAGGTGGCACCGCGGTAAGGCCGAGACCATGCGAGATGACAACCCCGCCGACCCAGGAGCCAAGCGCGTTGCTAGCATTGAAAGCGGAGATGTTAAGGGTTGAAATGAGGTTCGGCAGGGCCTTGCCGAGATTGACCAGGTTGATTTGCATAGCGGGAATGGAAGCAAAGGAGCAAACCGCCCACAAGGCTAGCGTGATCTCGGCTTCCAGCAGATGATCTGCCGTGCCGGTAAAGGCGGCGAGGATGATGGTGAAGGCAATGAACACCAGGGTCAGCGTGGTGGTGATGCGCCAATCCGCCAGCTTGCCGCCAATCCAGTTCCCAATGGTCAGGCCAATGCCGATCAGGAACAGCGTAGATCAGGAACAGCGTATAAGTAACGTCGCGCGGGGAGATGTGCGTGACCTGATTCAAAAGCGGCGCGACATAGGTGAAGATGGAAAACGCCGAAGCGGAAAACATGACCCTGACGCTGAGCGCGATCCAGACCGGCAGTCGGATGCGGAGGAATTCGCGTAGCATGTCCGGGCACTCATGAAAGCCCGTATGTTTGGGCAGCAGAAGGTAAAGCCCGCCTAGCGCGGCAATGCCGATGGCGGTGATAGCCCAGAACATGGCACGCCAGCCAGACTCCTGACCTAGCGCCGCACCCAAAGGCACGCCGAGAACAATGGCGATTGTCAGGCCCGTAAACATCAGCGCGACCGCCTGGGCGCGGCGGGTGGGGGGCACCAGAGCGGCGGCTTCCACTGTGCCGATGCAGAAGAAGGCACAGTGGCAGATATCCGTGACGATCCGGGCCAGTATCAGAAAGTCGTAAGAGGGCAACAGGGTGCATAATAGATTGCCCAGGATGAAGAAACTCATCAGCACAATCAGCGCGTTACGTGGCGGCAATTTCTGGGTGAGCACAGCCATGACCGGCCCGTCGAGACAAACGCCCAGCGCATAGCACGTAATAGCCAGCCAGCTTTGGGGATGGAGACGGTGAGGGATTGCGCCACTTGCGATCGCAACCCCATGATTACGAACTCGGTGGTGCCGATGGCAAAGGCGCTCAGGCTGAGGGCCAGCAGAGGGGCGGGGAGTTTTTGTCCGCTCATAGATTATCCTTCAAATCGGCAAGGAATTGAGCGATGGCGGCCTCGTTGCGTTGGTAGAAAATCCATTGACCGACCTTTTTGGCGGTCACGAGACCCGCCTGATGCAAGATCGAGAGATGGCCGGAGACGGAGGATTGCGAAAGGCCGCAAATGGTTTCGATCTTGTTGGCGCATACGCCCCATTCATAAGGGTGCTCCTGGCCGGGGAAATTCTCGGCCGGGGTGCGCAGGCCACGTAAAATCTTCAACCGCACCGGATTGGAGAGGGCTTTCAAAATATCGTCCAAAGCAGGGAGGCTTTCTTTCGTCATTGGCCGATATTTAAATCGGAAAAAACCGATTTAAAGGGGTCAAAGCGGAATTTTACCCAGGCCGCCGGGGCGGTCAAGAATATAGGTGGGAAAGGCGGTGCCGCTAAGCTGGCCGCGCAGGTTGGCGAGCAGCGCGCGCCCGCGTTCAGGTGGCACATGAAACCGCGCGGTGCCGGGGGCAGGGTCGAGCTGGTGTAAATAATATGGCTTCACCCGGGCTCGGAGCATAGCGTGGAAAAGATCGGCCAGGGTGGCCTCTGAGTCATTGACCCCAGCCAGCAGTACGGATTGGCCGAGAAGCGGGATGCCAAGGCGGGAGAGTTGGCGAAGAGCTGCGTTGGTGGCGGTGCCAAACTCGCGCGCATGGTTGGCGTGGACGGCAATATAGAGCGGCTTTTGTATATCCAGCGTGGTGAGCAGCGACTCGTTGATGAGGCTGGGGTCCGCCACGGGCACGCGGCTATGGATGCGCAGCAGCTCGACATGGGGAATGGCCTCAAGGCGGCGCAGGATTTCGCCCAGGCGGCGCGGCGAGAGAATCAGCGGGTCGCCGCCGGTGAGAATAACCTCACGGATGGCGGGGCGGGCGGCGATATAGGCATAGGCGGCATCGAGTTGCTCAGCGGTGAGCAGGCCGCCATCAGGCCCTACCTGCTCGCGCCGGAAGCAGAAGCGGCAATAGACCGGGCACGCCAGAAGCGGTTTGAGGAGCGCGCGGTCCGGGTAGCGGTGGACTATACCGGGGATGGGGGAGAGGGCTTCATCCGCGATCGGGTCCACATCTTCATGCGGAGTGGTGATGAGTTCCGATGGGTTGGGCAGGAATTGCAAGCCGAGCGGGTCGTCTTGCGTTTCGATGCGCGTGGCGAGGGCCGGGGGAACGGCAATGGCATAGCGGGCGGCAACAGCCTCGGCACCCGGCAGGTCCTCCGGGCGCAGCAGCCCAGCCTGCACCAGTTCTTGCGGGGTGCGCAGCGTGCGTTGTTTGGGGGAGGAAATTCCGTCTGGCATCGGAAGCGTGTAAACCCGGCGTCATGAGCTCTCAACCCTGGCAGACCCTGCCCGACCGCATGGCGCTTCTGCGCCGGAGGAACTTGCTGACCGCCGCCGTGCGGGCCTTCTTCACCGCGCGCGGCTACATGGAGGTGGAAACTCCTTACGCGGTAGTCGCACCAGGGGAGGAGGTGCATCTATGCGCCCGCTCGGCGGGGGATAAATGGCTGAACACCTCGCCGGAGTTTTCCATGAAGAAGCTGCTGGCCGGTGGGTCGGGGCCGATTTTTCAACTGGCGCGGGTCTGGCGGGAGGAGCCGTGGTCAGATACCCATGCGCCAGAATTCACCATGCTGGAATGGTATGACCTGCATGACGATATGGGGCGTCTGATGCGTGAGACTTTTGCCTTGCTGCAAGCCACACTGCCGCCGGAGGTAAGTTGCAAGGGCATCACCACGAGGCTGGATGAACCGGAATATCTGACAGTGGCGGAGGCCTTTACCCGCTATGTGGGGGCGGATGTGCTGGGTACGTCGGGAGATGCGGCGGCGCTGGCGGGGCAGGCCGGGACAACGCTGCGCTGGGGCGAAGATTGGGAGGATCTGTTCTTCCGGCTGATGCTGGAAAGGGTGGAGCCGCATTTGGGACGGGAACGGGCGACGTTTTTGACCCATTGGCCTGCGGCTCAGGCGGCTTTGGCTCGCCGTTGCCCGACAGATTCGAGGGTGGCGGAGCGGTTTGAGCTTTATGTCTGCGGGATGGAACTGGCCAACGCCTTTGTCGAGCTGACGGACGCAGCTGAGCAGCGGGCGCGTATTATCGAGGACCGGGCGCGGCGCCATGCGCTTTATGGAGCGGATTGGGCCATGGATGAGGATTTTCTGGCGGCTGTGGAAGCCTTGCCCGCCTGCGCCGGAATCGCGCTGGGGTTTGACCGGCTTGCGATACTGGCCACCAATGCAAGACGCATCGCAGATGTGCTTTGGCTACCGGAGCCATTTAAATAAAGATATTACACTACTGATATAAGAGCAGTCGCTTAAGAGGTCGGGTAAGGAGAGGTCAGGATGCGTACGATTTTGGCTCTTGGGGTGGTTCTGGCACTGAGCGGATGCGTCACGGGCCCTGGTTTGCAATCACGTTTGGCCGCCTATATCGGCGCCCCGGAGGCTACGCTGGTGAAGGATTTTGGGGTGCCCGCCCGTCAGATCAACGTGGATGGTGTGAAATATCTCGCTTATCAGATGACCTATCAGGCGCAGACCATATCCACAGGCCCGTATTGGGGGCCTGTATGGGGACCGGGGTTTGTGACCCAGCCCATGCCGCAGAATGTGCAGGTTTGGTCTTGTGAGGCGACGTTTGCCGTGGTCAAGGACAGGGTGCAGAGCTTCACCCTGCGGGGAAATGACTGCAGCTGACTTTCAAGAAACCGCTGCGATGGCGCGCAGCATGGCCTGCACGCCTGCCGCCGCGCCATCCTGGTGGCCCCAGACCGTGCCGGAGACGGCCAGAAACTCCGCCCCGGCCCGCACCAGAGGCGCACAATTTTCCGCATTGATGCCGCCGATGGCAACGCAGGGAATTTCCATCATCTCCGCCCAGATCCGCAGTGTGTAGATCTCCGCCATTTCCGGCGGTTCCTTGGTGGTGGTGGGGAAGAAAGCACCGAAGGCGACATAATCCGCTCCGGCCTCTCCGGCCTCCATCGCAAGATGGCGGGAGTTGTGGCAAGTGACGCCCAGCGTAAGGTCGCCCAGGACTTTACGGGCTTCTTTAGCAGGCATGTCGGTTTGGCCGACATGGGCGCCGTCGCAGCCGGATTTGACCGCGAGGGCCGGATCGTCATTGAGTAAAAAGGCGACTTCGCGGCTTTGGACGATAGGACGCAGCCGGTCGATTATCCGCAGCAACTCGTCCTCCGGAACGTTTTTCAGGCGCAGTTGCAGCGCAGCAATATCGCCTGCATCCAGCGCGCTGGCCAGCGTATGTTCAAAATCAGCGGGCAGCACGGGCGGGGTGATGAGGTATAGGCGGCAATCGGCGGTCATGGCTGGCGTTAAAATCCAAGTGGGTTCGATACCGCTTTTTGCAAAAGACGGTGAAATAAAGAAGCGCCCGTTATTATAAAGGGCGCTTCGAAAGATTTGAAAGATGGGCCGGAGGGGGGCCTCCCGCCCGTATTTCAGGCCTTGTTCAGGTAAATGTCGGTGATGGTCTGCAGCATGGCCAGGGCCTCCTCGCGTGGGCGCTGGAAGGTGTTGCGACCGATGATGGAGCCATTGGCGCCGCCATCGCGCAGGCCACGGATTTCCTGGTAAAGCCCTTCCAGACTCTTGGCTTCGCCGCCGGAGAACACCACAATGCGCTTGCCCGCGAAGCAGCTGTTAACCACATGCTTGACGCGCTTGGCCATGGTGGAGGCGTCGAATCCGGCATAGGATTTCTTCGCGGCTTCCAGGGAGATGACGTCCGTGGGAGGCTTGACCTTGATGATGTGAGCACCCAGCAGCGCGGCCATGTGGGCGGCATAGGCGCAGATATCGAGCGCGGTTTCGCCAGCTTTGTCCAGCATCGGGCCGCGCGGATAGGACCAGATGACCACGGCGAGGCCAACGGACTTCGCTTCCTCAGCCATTTCACGGATTTCTTCCATCAGGTCGAACGCGAATTCGGAACCCGGATAGATGGTGAAGCCGATGGCGGAGCAACCCAGACGCAGCGCGTCCGACACCGAGCCGGTGATGGCTTGGTTCTTGTCGGTGGCCAGGGAGTTGGAAGAGTTCACCTTCAGGATCGTCGGGATTTGCCCGGCAAACTCCGCCGCGCCGACTTCCAGCATGCCGAGAGGGGCGGCATAGGCGGACAGCCCGGCATCAATGGCGAGTTGGTAGTGGTAGTACGGGTCATAAGCAGCCGGATTCGGCGCGAAGGAGCGGGCAGGGCCGTGCTCGAACCCTTGGTCCACGGGCAGAATGACCAGCTTGCCGGTGCCGGCTAGCTTGCCCTGCATCAGGATGCGGGCGAGATTCGCCTTGGTGCCGGGATTGTCGCTCTCATAGTGCGACAGGATTTTTTTAACCGTTTCGGTCATCGCCATCTGAACCAGTCCTCCTTCAGGAAACTGGCGGCCATGTAACGCATGGCGGCTTCCATGTCATCCGCCAAGCCAGGGGATCAGCCGTCTTTCATTGCGCTTTAACCCTAAATCCAGCGCCGTGGGCCGTTTGGGCAACAGCAAGGCGCTGCTTTGCGCCGCCAGCGCGGCGATTTCCGACCATGATGCGCCGGGAGTGAGGACGATGCCGTTCAGGCCGATGGCCAGAGCCTCGGCCGCGCGGCCGGGGGAGGCGGCGCAGTCCAGCAATGCCGGGCCATGATGGCCGGTGGCTGCCAGCAGTTCTTGCCACCATAGGCAGCCCCAGGCCGCCCCCGCGCCGGGGGCTGAGAGCAAGGTGACGGGCAGGGCTGAGGCCACGGCCCGTATGGCGTGGCTCAGCCCGTGCACAATGACGGCGGGCGGCAGGAAGGGGTTTGAGAACTCTTCGATCATGGCAAGGCTTATTCCTTGACCTTACAGGGTGGGCTCGGGTTGAATAAAGCCTATGTCCGAGTCGGAATCTGAAGACGAAATCCTGGATCGTATTGAGGAAGCGCTGCGCAAGATCGCAAGTGTGACCGAGGCGAGCAAGCCCGCGCCGGTGGGCGATCTGCCGCTGGACCGCGAGGCCCTGGTGGCGACGCTGGACAGCGTGATCGCCCGGCTACGCGGCGAGCTGACGCCGCCGCAGCCCCCCACAACGGAGTAACTCCATGGCACAGGTCACCATTCGCATCAATGGCTATGCCTATACGGTTGGTTGCGAAGATGGGCAGGAAGAACATCTGGCCAAGATGGCGGGCGAGGTGGAACAGCGTGTTACGCATATCAAGGCGATCGGAGGGCAGTCTGGTGAGGCGCGGCTGCTGATGTTGGCCTCCTTGTTGCTGGCGGATGAGTTGCACGACGTGAAAACCAACGGGGGCGCACAGATCACCCCGCCTCCAGTGCCCGCCAAGGAAGATGGCGAACGCCGGGCCCGGCTGCGCCGCGTGGCGGCCCGGGCAGAAGAAATCGCCTCCGACCTATTGGATCTTTAAGATATTGCATCAAACAGAGATTGCGGACGGACGAGTTCCTGCCTAAATACGCGCAGGAGCTGCCCGGTGCGTCAGGCAAGACATCCCCTGGGCCGTTAAGCAACTTCCCTTGGGAACTGGCTCTGTTCAGGCCGTGGTCTGAATATCTGGTGCCCACCTGCACAAGCAGGCCTTGGGAGGATGCAAGTGCCAACGGCCAGGGTGGCTCCACAACAAAATGCTGATTTTCACCCTGAACGGGTGGAAAAACAACAGGTTCGGTCGGGTTTTCAGCTAGGTTTTATTGACCAGATTGTTGTATGCTGGCATCCTCATGCGCTGGGGGACATCATGACACGTTCGGAATTGATCGCAGGATTGGCCGAGGATAACCCGCATCTGACAATGACGGACGTGGAGAAAATCGTCTCGACCCTGTTCAACGAAATGACCGCCGCCCTGGCGCGTGGAGAACGGGTGGAGCTGCGGGGGTTCGGCGCATTTACCGTGAAGCATCGTCAGGCGCGCTCCGGGCGCAACCCGCGTACAGGCGAGACCGTTGAAGTGGCGCAGAAATCCGTGCCTTTCTTCAAGGCGGGTAAGGAATTGCGCGAGCGAATCAACAAGCCCGCCGCGTCTTCCCAGGCGGCAAAGAAAAGTGGCGGAGAGAAGAGCTGAAATCCCTGAAACTCATCGTCGGATTCATGGTGATTCTGGCGCTGGTTATTTTTGTGCTGTCCAACCGCGTGCCGGTGCAGGTGGGATTCTGGCCCCTTGGCAGCATGTCCGCTTGGCTGGGGCCAGTGGCCATTGTGGCGTTGGGGATTGGGTTCTTCGCAGGGTTATTTGTGGCGATGCCCAGGCAGTTGCATTGGCGCCGCCGTGCCAGGAACGCGGAGAAGCGCGTGGCTGAACTGACGCCTTCCATTTCTGCTTCGGCGCCAACAATTATTAAGTGAGAGTGAGATGACGGGTCGTTTAATCGCGGCAATTGATACGCCGGAGCTGCCGCACGCGCGTGATTTGGTGCGGGAGGTGGCGCCGCATTGCGGGTTGGTGAAGTTGGGGCTGGAATTTTTTTTGCGTCATGGGCCGGGTGGATATAGAGACGCCGCGCACGGGGCGGATGTATTCCTGGACCTCAAGCTTCATGACATTCCGAATACAGTTGCGGGGGCGGTGCGGTCTATATTGCCGCTGGCGCCAAGGCTGATGACGGTTCATGCTGGTGGCGGGGCCAAGATGGTGGCCGCAGCCGCTGAGGCCGCCGCGACGGCCGGAGAGGCGCGGCCAAAAATTCTGGCGGTGACGGTGTTAACCAGCTTTGACGCGGCGGGGTTGGCGGAAACGGGGGTTTCGGGTGGCACGTCTCAGCAGGTGTTGCGGCTCGCGCGGCTGGCATTGGGGGCCGGGGCGGATGGGCTGGTATGCTCGGCGCACGAAATTGCGGTCTTGCGGGATGCGTTTGGTGAAAGGCCGCTGTTGGTGGTGCCGGGGATTCGCCCGGCTGGCGCCGCGCTGGGGGACCAGGCGCGGGTGATGACGGCCGAGCAGGCCGTAGAAGCAGGTGCTGATTATATTGTGGTCGGGCGGCCGATTACCGGGGCGGCTAACCCTGGCGTGGCGGCAGCGGCGATTGCGGCGTCCATCGCGTGAGCCGGTTAGTTAAAATCTGCGGTATCAAGGATGCGGCGGGGTTTGACGCGGTTGTGAAGGCGGGTGCGGATTATGTGGGGTTCGTGTTTTTTCCGCCCTCGCCGCGTTACGTCACCAGCGTGGCGGCGAAGCTTTTATCCGAGCGGTATGCGGGCGGGCCAAAGCGCGTGGGTTTGTTTGTGAATCCCAGCCTGGGTGAGGTGGATGATATTCTTAGGAATGTCTCGCTGGATGTCTTGCAGGTCCATGGCGCCCCGGATTTGGTTGCGGCCCTGCGGGACCGGTTCGGGCGGCCGGTGTGGCGGCAGGTTGGCGTGGAAAGCGTATCAGATTTTCCGGCGCCCGATGAGGTAGCTGACGGCTTTATTGTGGAAGCTAAGCCGCCAAAAAGCGCAACGAGGCCGGGCGGTAACGCCGTGCGGGCGAATTGGGATTTGTTGTCGCGTTTCAGGCCGGCAAAGCCCTGGCTGCTGGCGGGCGGGTTAAAGCCCGGGAATGTCGCGGACGGATTGCGCCAGACTGGCGCGCCGGGGGCGGATGTGTCCTCTGGCGTGGAACGCGCCCCTGGCGAGAAAGACCCGGATCTGATCAAGGCCTTCGTGGCGGCGGTACGCGGCGTTTAAATGTTCTGGTGCTGACGTTTCTGAAAAGCTCTCACATCCCCTGAGCGTTTCTAAGGTTAAACAGTCTGTAGATTGTAAGTCGATAGAACCTTGTCCATCCAGATGGAGATGGAGTCGTCCTGCGCCAGTAACGGTGTGGCGGAAACAAGCTTGCCCCATTGCAGCGCGCCAAAAACGAGATGATCCGCCCAGGAAGGGCTGTCTCCGGCGATGAAGGTTTGCGCCGATAGTCGCTTTTGTAGCGGTTTCAGCATGGCGTAGAGATGCGCCTCGGCCTGTTGGCGGTTGGCGTCGATGTCTTCGATGCTGCGGTTGAAAGCAGCTTCACGGGTTTCACGGAAATAGGGCTGATCTTCCGGGCACAGACAACGGTAGATATCGCCCAGAACGGTGGCGGCGATGGCCGGGTGCAGGATGGTCTCCGTCCAGTCTTTAATAAACAGAGTGAGCGCTTGGGTTTGCGCGTCACCAAACAAAGCCGGGCTATTGGGATAAGTTTGTTCCAGATAGGCGGCGATGGTTTGGCTGTCTGAAACAATGCGCGCGCCATCAACAAGAACCGGAACCTTACTCTGGCCGGACGCAGCGATGGCCGCCTTCTCGGTGAAGTGCCAGGGGACGGTTTCGTAATCCAGCCTCTTGTGCGCGAGCGCGAGCTTCACGCGCCAGCAATAGGGGCTGAAGCGCGTGCCGTCCGCCGCCGCGAGATCGTAAAGCGTGCGTGTCATCGGGCTGTTTGGCCGAAAAGGACTTTCTTTGCGTCTTCGGAAACCGTGGGGGTGCTGTTCACTTCTTTGGCTTTGGCATAAGCGCGCTGCACGGCGGGGCGGGCGGCCATGCGTTCGAACCAAGTTCTCAAATTTGGGAAATCCTCAAGCTTTTGCTGCTGGCGTTCGTAAGGCACAACCCAGGGATAGCTGGCCATGTCGGCAATCGAATAATCGCCCGCGATATAGTCTTTGCCTTCAAGCTGCTTGTTCAGCACGCCATAGAGGCGGTTTGTTTCTTTGACGTAGCGCTCCATCGCATAAGGAATCCGCTCCGGCGCGTATTGCACGAAATGATGATTTTGCCCGGCCATGGGGCCAAGGCCGCCCATTTGCCAATAAAGCCATTGTTGAACATTGAAGCGTTGGCGAGCTTCTTTGGGCAGGAACTGGCCGGTTTTGTCCGCCAGATATTCAAGAATGGCACCGGATTCAAAAATTCCAAGCGGCGCGCCACCATCAGCGGGGGCAAGGTCGCGGATGGCGGGGATGCGGTTATTTGGCGCGAACTTTAGAAAGTCTGGGTTGAATTGATCGCCCTTGGAAATGTTAATGGGGAAGATTTTATAATCCAGCCCGGTTTCCTCAAGGAAGATGGTGACCTTATGGCCGTTCGGCGTGGTCCAGTAATAAAGCTCAATCATTCAAAATCTCCTTATGCCAGCGCCTTGGAGGCGAGTTCGTAAGTATTACGGCTGAGTTGTTCGCGCGCCAGGATACGCTCAAGCTCTGCTTTCATGAGGCCTTGCCGCTTTGTGTCAAAGCGCCGCCAAAGGCCGAGCGCGGTGACGAAGCGGGCGGCGATTTGCGGGTTGGTTTCGTCCAACCGCAAGACAAAATCCGCCAAGAGTTTGTAACCTGCGCCGGATTTGTCGTGGAATTTCCACGGGTTGGCGGTGAAGGCGCCAATCAGCGCGCGGACGCGGTTTGGATTGCGCAGATCCATGGCGGCATGGCTGGCCAGCGCCTGCACGCGGGTGAGCGTATCCGACGCGTTGGAACGTGCTTGCACGGAAAACCATTTATCCAGCACCAGCCTGTTATGTTCCCATTCTGTGTAGAAAGCGTGCAATGCGCTCTCCCGCGCGGGGCCGGGCTCATCAACCAGATTGGTGAGGGCGGCGAGTTTCTCCGTCATGTTGCCTGCCGCGGTGAATTGTGCCGCGGCAAAGGCCGGGCCTTCGGCAGCGGTGAGATAGCTAAGCGCGGCGTTGCGCAAGGCGCGGGCACCCATGGCGGGGCCGGAGACGTCATCTGGCGCGGCGTTAGCGAATTGCTCGTAAACCGCATGGAATTCAGCGCTCAGCGCTTGGCCCAGCGCCTTGCGGGCTGCCTCGCGGACGAGATGAATGGCGTCCGGGTCAACCACGGTCATGTCGTCAGCCAGCAGCGATTCCATGGGCAGTATCAACGCCTCAGCAGCAAAGGCCGGGTCGCGCGTGGCATCCCGCAGCGTGGCGGCGATAGCGTCTTTCAGTCCTTCATCCAATGTAAAAGGTTGGCCGATTTGGTGTGTGGCCACGGAATCCAGCAGCACGGCGGAGGCATATTGCTGAAGCGCATCCCAACGGTTGAACAGGTCGCTGTCATGCGCGGCCAGAAAGGCGAGGCGTGCGCGGCTTTGGCCTTTTAGTTTGACGGGCGCTGAGAAATGCCGGAACAAGGAGACGGCTCCAGGTTTTTGCGGCAGCTTGAAGGTGAAGCTTTGTTCCGTCTCACGCAGCAGCAAGGTTTCGGCATGAATTTCTTCCCCGGTCTGGTTCAGCAGCCCGATGGCGACGGGGATCAGCAGCGGTTGCTTTTCCGGCTGGCCCGGCGTGGGGGCGGTGCGCTGGCGTAAAGTGAGGGTGAAGGTTTGTGCGGCATCGTCCCAGGATTCATCGAAGGTGATCTCGGGCGTGCCAGCTTGCTCATACCACAGCATGAACTGTTTGAGGTCGATGTCTGTGATTGACTGCATGGCCGCCCAGAAATCCTCGACCGTCGCGGCGGCGTTATCGTTTTTGGCGATATATGCCTCCATGCCGCGGCGGAAGGCCTCACGCCCGATGATGGTGCGGTACATGCGCACCACCTCCGCGCCTTTTTCGTAGATTGTGGTGGTGTAGAAATTGTTGATTTCGAGATAGCTCGCCGGGCGGACAGGATGGGCAAGTGGTCCGGCATCGTCACGGAACTGTGTGGCACGTAGCAGGCGCACATCGGCAATGCGTTTCACCGCCGCGGAGAACTGGTCCGACATATACTCCTGGTCGCGGAAAACGGTCAGGCCTTCCTTCAGGGAAAGCTGGAACCAATCTCGGCAGGTGACGCGGTCTCCGGTCCAGTTATGGAAATACTCATGGGCGATGACGCGCTCGACATTCTGGAAATCCATGTCCGTGGCGCTGTTGGCGTCGGCCAGCACATAGGCGGTGTTGAAAATGTTGAGGCCCTTATTTTCCATCGCCCCGGCATTGAAGTCCGACACGGCGGCAATGTTGAAGATATCGAGGTCATATTCGAGACCGAAAATGTCTTCGTCCCATTTCATCGAGCGTTTGAGGGCGCCCATGGCGTGTGCGCAACGCGCTTCATCGCCGCGCTCAACCCAGATGCCGAGATCCACCTTGCGGCCGGAGCGGGTGGTGAATTCATCTTTCAGGGAAACAAGGTCCGCCGCCACCAGGGCGAAGAGGTAAGAGGGTTTGGGGTGCGGGTCTTCCCACTCGGCATGGGCGATGCCGTTTTCCACTCCGCTGGAGAGCTTGTTGCCGTTGGAGAGCAGAATGGGGAATTTAGCGGCATCCGCCCGCATCCGCACGCGGTAGCGGGCCATCACATCCGGCCGGTCCGGGAAGAAGGTGACTTTGCGGAAGCCCTCGGGCTCGCATTGGGTGAATAAGCCGGAACCGGACGTATAAAGCCCGGAAAGTTCGCTATTGGCGGCGGGGTTGATCCGTACGCTGGTCTCCAACACCGCTTGGTCGGGAACGTCCTGGATGGTGAGGCTGTCCTCATCCAGCGTGTAGCGGTTGTCGCCCAGCGGTTCGCCGTTCAGGGAGACGGAAAGCAATTCCAGCTTTCGGCCATCCAGCTTTAGGGGGCCCGGGGCGTTGCGGCGCAGTTGCAGCCGGGCTTTGACGATGGTGGCCTCGGGGGCAAGCTCAAAATCCAGCGCCACATGCTCCACCTGATAAGCAGGAGCGCGGTAATCGGCCAGATTTACCGGGTTGCGGGAGGGGATTTGTTCATCAGCCATCACAATCTCGTCCTGTTCCTTCTGGTGAAATGCCTGCCGCCGCACATATGGTAGGTCATGGCGGATGAGACACCTCTTCAAGTAGAAAATTTTTCACGCCTTGCCGAGGTCGGGCAAGAGGTATGGGATGCGTGCGCGGGAGATTGCAATCCATTTGTTTCCTATGCGTTTTTGTTGGCGTTGGAGCAAAGTGGATCGGTGGGCGGGCGCACAGGCTGGTATCCGCGCTATCTGGTGGTGCGGGATGCGGGGGGTAAGGTACAGGCGGTGGCGCCTGTTTACGCCAAAACCCACTCCTATGGGGAATATGTGTTCGACCATGGCTGGGCCAATGCGTTTGAGCGAGCGGGTGGTCAATATTACCCAAAATTACAGGTTGCGGCGCCGTTTTCGCCGGTTCCGGGCCCAAGGCTGCTGACGCACGGGCCTAGCCTGGGCACAATGGCGGCGGCGCTGGAGGCGGCGTGTGAGGCCTCGGGCTGTTCCTCGGTGCATGTCACATTCTGTACCGAGGATGAGTGGGATGGGCTGGGGCAGGCCGGGTGGCTGCAACGGCTGGGCACGCAGTTCCATTGGGAAAATCCAGGTTATGAGAGTTTTGAGGATTTTTTGGCGGCGTTGTCCTCACGCAAGCGCAAGGCGATTCGGCGAGAGCGCCGGGAGGCCCAGGCGGGCTTACAGTTCCGGGCGCTGAGCGGCGCTGAACTGACGCCCGGCGTGTGGAAGCGGTTTTATGAATTCTATTTATCCACTGTGGAGCGCAAATGGGGAGGGGCGTATCTGACGCCGGAATTTTTTCCGCTGCTGGGGAAGTATCTGGGTGAAAAAGTGGTGTTGATGCTGGCCGAGCGGAATGGCCGGCCGATTGCAGGGGCGCTGAACCTGGTTGGAGATGGCGTGCTGTATGGCCGTAATTGGGGCTGTACGGAGGATGTGCCCTTTCTGCACTTCGAACTTTGTTATTATCAGGCGATTGAGTACGCCATTGCTCAGGGGTTTCGGCGTGTGGAGGCGGGCGCGCAAGGGGAGCATAAGATCCAGCGCGGTTATCTGCCGAAGCCGACTTATTCCGCGCATTACATAGCGCATCCGGGATTGAGGGAGGCCGTGGCGCGGTTTTTGGACGTGGAGCGCGAGGAGGTTTTTCGGGTATTGGAGGAGATGGTGAAAGAGGGGCCGTATCGCCGCGATTAAAGCAACGTGATTAAAGCAAGGAGGGGCCATGCCGCCTAAGGCGCTTAATGCCACGGCGGCCAGAGGGGGGCCTTCCAGACCGTGAGTAGCCCAAAGCCAAGCAGGGCAATTCCGAAATCTCCGGCGGTCTGGACGGATGAGGTCCAGAGTGGGTTAAAAGCGCCCCCCCAACAGCCCAACCACCGCCGCATTAACGCAGCGCATGGCGGCCTAGGCACGGGGCTGTTGGCGGAAACCATCCCAGAAAGGTAACGCGCTAAGCAAAATCAGAATGCCCGGCAAAAAAATGCCAAACAGGCCCAGCGCTGCCCCCGCGATGCCGTGCGGCGATGGAGTGGCGACGGCGCCGAGATAGGCCGCGAAAGTGAAAAGTGGCCCTGGGATGGCCTGTGCCGCGCCGTATCCGGCAAGGAAAATATTGTTCTGTACCCCGCCGGGCGTGACAAAAGCATCGTGCAGCAAGGGCAGGACCACGTGGCCGCCACCAAAAACCAGCGCGCCCGCGTGGTAGAAGGCGGAGAACATGGCTAGGGCCGGCAACTGGGTAAGTGCCAGCACAAGCGGTAGGCCAAGCAGAAGCAACGCTTAGGCGGCCAGGGCAAACAAGCCGGCTTTACGGGAAATAGGGCATAATAATAAATCGCCGGCTGGCTGGGTGCCTCACGGCAAAGCCAAAGCCCGCCAATCCAGTCGAGCAGAATAACGCCGATCTGTGCCGCCGCGCCGCCGGTGAACAGCATGATAAGCGTGGCCGGAATCGCGAGGCTGGAGCGTGGTTTGTCAGGGCAGTAAAGACCGCACCATGCCCCAGACGGCTTGCGCGACGATGGCGACAGCGGTGAGTTTCGGGCCATGTAATAAGCCGGTTCCGGCGGGGCCAGTCAGGGGGCTGGCCCTGAAAGCGAACAGCGTTAACAAGATGGCAGAGGGAAGGATGAAACCTGCCCAGGCCGCGAGTCCGCCGCGCATGAGCACGATGGAAAATCCAACCTGACCGCTGGCCGGTCCGGGGAGAAACTGGCACAGCCCTACAAGGTCCGAATAAGACTGGTCGTTCAGCCATTGGCGGCGGGTGATGAACTCATTGCGGAAATAGCCGATATGGACGATTGGTCCGCCGGAGCAGTTAAGGCCGAGCTTCAGGAAAAGGCGGAAGATTTCAAAGACTGGCCGGGGGACGGTCAACGCGTTTTGAGTCTCTTGCATCGCCGTGTCCTCTGCTGTTTCGTCCTGGCGGCTTTGTGCCGGAGGGCGAAGGTTGAGCGCCAGCCTACGGCGGGCCGGGGGCTGGACAGGAAGAAATTTCAAAAATTTTTCTCCCAGGGCTTTTCAAGTTCAGCAACAGTGGTTATACGGCGCCACCGACGCGTCACACGGCGCTATGGGTTGGGTGCATAGCTCAGTTGGTAGAGCAGCTGACTCTTAATCAGTAGGTCCAAGGTTCGAATCCTTGTGCACCCACCAAAAAATTTTCAAGGCAGTCCAAAGCTGAACAAAAACTCCTAAGCAGGCCGCCGGGTCATTTTTTTGTGCCTATGGTGTCGGGCCGCTGATGTGAAGGCGGGGAATTTCAATGGCCGGGCAGCGGTTCATGATAACGGTCAGACCGGCATTCTCGGCCTCGTGCGCGGCGTCCTCATTGATCACGCCAAGCTGCATCCAGATGGTTTTGGCCCCTAGTTGAATGGCTTCCCGTACCGGCGCTAGAACTTCCGTGGGACGGCGAAAAAGATCCAGCATGTCAAAAGGTGCGGCTTCAGCCAGCGTGGCCACAACGCGGCGGCCGTGAATTTCCGTACCAGCCAGTGTGGGATTGACTGGAATAACCTCATAGCCGTGATTCAATAAGAATTTCATGACGCCGTAAGACGGCCTGTCCGGTTTGGCGGATGCCCCAACCAGCGCGATTCGGCGATTGGTGGTGAGAATGGCCGTAAGGTCCTTATTGCTGGTCTGGTCTGTCATGTCTCTTTTCCATTCCACGGCCTTTGGTTAAGCCTAAAAGCATGATCAAAGGTCTTTCCGCCTGTCTGCTGCTCAGCCTGCTCACCGTCATTTTATGGTGGGTGCCAAATCAGCCTCAGGCTGGCGATGTGGGCATGCCATCCGGCAAATTCAATTCATTGTCTTACGCGCCCTATCAGGCCTGGCAGTCACCAATGGACAAAAAATTCCCAACTCCGGAGGAGATATCCAAGGATCTCGCGCTGGTTAAGGGGCAGGCCAATGGCATTCGCACCTATTCCGCGATAGAGGGAACGCTGCCTGAAACATTGACGCGGATTAAGGCGGGGACGGATGTCGCTGGCTTGGCCAAGAAGGCGGGGCTTAAGGTTTGGCTGGGGATCTGGCTGAGTTCCAGCCCGGCGGATAACGCAAAGGAGATGGCGGCAGGTATTGCCGAGGCCAACGCCTACCCCAGTACCGTGACGCGCGTTGTGGTGGGTAATGAGGTGCTGCTGCGGCGCGATCTTTCCGTGGATGATCTGATCAAAGACATCAATTATGTGCGCGTCAGGGTGAAGCAGCCGGTCGCATATGCCGATGTCACGGATTTTTGGGCGCAATTTCCGCAGGTGGCACCGAATGTGGATATCGTGATGCTTCATTTTCTGCCCTACTGGGAGAATAAGCCGCTTTCAGTGAACGGGGCGCTGGCGGAGATTGGCGCCACGATTGAAAAATTCAAAAAGCTGTTTCCAGGCAAGCAGATTTCCATTGGCGAGACGGGGTGGCCCTCACGCGGACGCTGGCGTGGCCCTGCCGCCCCGTCGCGAGTGAATGAGGCTGTATTTCTGCGGCGCTTCGTGGCCCTCGCGGATAAGGAGGGAGTGGATTACAATCTCATTGAAGCCTTCGACCAAAATTGGAAGGCGCAGGATGAAGGCGTGGCCGGGGGGAATTGGGGCATCTGGAATGCAAGCCGGGTGCAGAAATTTCCTTTGAATGGACCGGTCGTGGAGCACCCCTCATGGCCCTGGTATGCGGGATTGGCGATTTTAAGCGGCTGGTTGTTGTTTGGCGTGGCCGGGTTCCGTAAGGCGCGGCTGGCTGTACCGGCCTTTTTGTTGGCGAATGGGTTTGCCGTGGCATGTATCGGCACGCTGCCGCTGCTTTATTTTAGCCCGTCTCATTTGGGGATGCTGGTGTCCTCAACCACCTTTAATCTGCCGTTCAATAGCTGGATGCTGCTAGATGCGCTGGTGAATTTGCCATTGCAAGCCTTGCTGGCATTCATCGCTATCCGGCGGGCGGGGGCCTTGCAGGGGGGACAGAAGCTGACCGCCACGTGCGGCGGGGCGGAGATGTTCGCGGAGCTGCGCCGGCTGCGTTTCAGCTTCGATTACGGTACGCTCTGGTTCCTGTTTCTGGTCTCGGCGGTGGTGTTCGAGGCGTTGCTGGTTTTTGATGGGCGTTACCGGGATGCGCCAATGGCGGTGTTCATTGTGCCGGTAATCGCTTCGGCCTTGCGGATATGGACCCGTGACTGGCCTGCTTTGAACTGGGAGGAGATAGCCGCCGCCCTGGCCCTGGTGGTGTTGGCGCTGGCGGATATAGTTGTTGAAGGGCCGCAAAATCTGGAGTTCCTTTTCTGGAACGTCGCGGCTTTGCTGCTGGCGGCGCCGGTCTGGCTGAGGCTCGCGCGGCGTTATAAATCGTAAGGCGGTGATTTGCTGTAAGTGGGCAGGGCAGCATCCAGCCCTTGCCAGGACACGCGTTCGCATACCCAGCCTTGCGTTGTCGGACGGATGTGCTCCGGGTCATCCAGCGAGCCTAGCGTGACCCCGATTGAACGGCCTTCTTGGTCTGTCATGTAAAGCGGTGTGCCGCAATCAGGGCAGAACCAGCGCGTTGCGGCCGCAGATGAGGCAAAGGGCTTTGCCGTCCCTTTGATGAGGGCAAAGCGCTCGGGTGGGACCTGAACCCAGGGCAGGGTGCCAGCGCCGCTGGCTTTGCGGCATTCGCGGCAGAAGCAGATATCCGCTACATCATCCGGCTCATGCTCCAACTGGTAGGTGATGGCGCCGCATAGGCAGCCGCCGGTGAGAAGGTTTGACATGGTTAGAAGGTGGGGGGGGAGTTGGCACTGATGAGCACGCACGGCTCATCTCCCAGATTGCGGAAGCGATGCGGAATGTCTGATTTAAAGTAATAGGCATCGCCGGGATTGAGGGTTTTTTCCTGCACACCCACCGTGACCGTGATGCTGCCGGATACCACGATGCCGCATTCCTCACCTTCATGGCGCAGCATGGTGTCGCCCGTATCGGCACCAGGTTGATAAACCTCCTGCAACATGCCCAGGGCTCGGCCTTTGGTCTTGCGCCCTACCAAACGCCAAGAAATCTCCGGCTGGTGGGTGATTTTGGGCAGTTCGTCCGCCGTGAAAAACACGTCGTCCGAAGGGGAGAAGTTTAGCGTGAAAAAATCCGCCAGGGATAAGGGAATACCGTCGAGGATTTTTTTAAGGGAGGAAATAGAGGGGCTGACCCGGTTTTGTTCAATGAGCGAAATAGCCCCGTTGGTTACCCCAGCGCGGCGTGCCAACTCGCGCTGGGTCAGCCCGAAAATCTGCCGGACCAGCTTCAGCCTGGTGCCGATATCATCGGTCATCCCCGCGTCTTGCAATGCCAATGACATGTCAAGTTAAGCCTTTGCGTTTAGAATTTTCAACAATTTAACCGTAGGTTTCATTCGTCTGCAAGAAAAATGGATGTTTTGAGTGAAAACTTCGTACGAATATTCTTGACGCCTCTTGTGAAGCTGAGCGAGACTGAGCGAGTAACAGTAAATCGAGGATTTGCGTGCGGTGGTTCATCGGGCCGGACAAGAATAATATTTTGAAGGTTGGAAAGGAGGGGCGTTTCTGATGCCCTCAGCCTTTGTCGTCAACTCCACCCACAGCAAACCCGGCCAGAGCGGTGTTATTTCATCTGGACGGGACCTGCAGGCTATACTCTTTATTTGGGGCCATGCACGGGTCAAAAAGGCGGAGCTGGTAGCCGGATTGCGGTTACAGAGGGGAGATGGCGTAAAGCATGGCCGCTCTAAAAAACGTTGTATCAGCGTTCAAAAACTCAATTATAATTCTGGTGATAAATGCTTGGTTCCGTATCAGTAAGGGGCTGGCGGTTGTTGCTTTTTTTGATCTGAAAAAACAACAATTATGGTTATTAAGCGGGAGGCTTTGTGCAATCCAACCCTGCCCCGGATCAGGATATTTCATCTTTCTGGTGCGTTGGACAGGAAAAATATGAGTTTTTCAAACAGGTTTTGGCTAGTGTGCTGTAATAAATCTTGCGCGTGATGCTGTTTTTGGCGTCGCGCCTTTTCCCGAGGACAACATGAGTGAACAGATCAATTTAAAAGAATGGTTCGAAGAACATCGTATTACTGAGGTTGAATGCCTCGTTCCTGATATCAGCGGCATTCCGCGTGGCAAGATCATGCCTGCTGAGAAATTCATTAAAGGCGGCGCGCCGCGCTTGCCGGAAGCCATTTTTGTTCAGTCTGTGACGGGTGAATATCCTGACGATCCGACGGACAAGCTGACAGATCCCGCGATCATCGACATTAAGCTTATCCCGGATGTTTCCACTGTCCGCCTTGTGCCCTGGGCGCATGAGCCGACCGCGCAGATTATCCATGATTGCCAATACGCGAACGGCACGCCGGTGCCGATCGCGCCTCGGCAAGTGCTGCAACGCGTGCTCAAGCTCTATGAGGATAAGGGCTGGAAGCCGGTTTTGGCGCCCGAACTGGAATTCTACCTCGTGGGCCGCAACACCGACCCTGACTACCCGTTGGTGCCGCCCGTGGGGCGTTCCGGTCGGCAGGAAAGCGGGCGGCAGAGCTATTCTATCGACGCGGTTAATGAATTCGATCCGCTGTTCGAGGATATGTATGATTTCTGCGATATGCAGGAGATGGATCTCGATACGCTGATCCATGAGGAAGGCGCGGCGCAGGTGGAAATTAACTTCCTGCACGGCAATCCGCTGGCTTTGGCAGACCAGGTGTTCATGTTCAAGCGCACGGTGCGCGAAGTGGCGCTGCGCCACAACATCTATGCTACTTTCATGGCCAAGCCGATGAGTGGTGAGCCGGGCAGTGCCATGCATGTGCATCAGAGTATCGTGAACCCTAAAACTGGTGAAAACCTGTTTGCCGGACCCGATGGCAAGGCCAGCCCGCTCTTCAAGAGCTATCTGGCGGGCTTGCAGAAATACATTCCCTCGGTAATGCCGATTTTCGCGCCGAATGTGAATTCCTATCGCAGGCTCACACGTTTCTCCAACGCGCCGATTAACCTACAATGGGGGTATGACAACCGGACCTGCGGCTTGCGTGTGCCCTTTGGCGACCCGGCTGCAATGCGCGTGGAAAACCGTGTGCCGGGGGCGGATGCCAACCCGTATCTCGCCTTCGCGGCGACGCTGGCTTGCGGCTATCTGGGCATGGTGCAAAACCTTGAGGCCCCGCCGGAGCAAATTGGCTCCGCCTATACTGGCGACTACACGCTGCCGCGCGAACTTTCCCATGCTCTCGAATTGATGGACGAGTCAGCGGAGATCCGTGAGATTCTTGGCGACAGGATGGTTGATGTTCTGGTTGCGGTGAAGCGGCTGGAATACGAAACCTATCTGCGGGTGATCTCCTCTTGGGAGCGAGAGCATCTGCTTCTGAACGTCTGAGCCTCGGGCTGGGCCGGCACTAGCACGCCGGCCTGAATAAACAACGTTTCTGGTGCAGCTTTCTCTGAAAAGCTGCATATTTTCGGCTGTTTCAGAAACAAGCCACGCCAGAAACATTCTGAAAATATAGGTTCCTCATGGAGAACAATTACTATCAGGCGACGCGCCGCGTGGATTTTTCCGCGCCTGCGCTCGATCAGGATATTGAAACCGATATTGCCATCGTCGGCGGTGGTATTTCCGGTGTGTCGGCGGCGCTTCATCTGGCGGAGCGTGGCTACAAGCCGGTACTGCTGGAAGCGCAAAGCATTGGCTGGGGCGCATCCGGGCGCAATGGTGGGCAGGCCTTGGCGGGGTTTGGCGCATCCATGCACACCATCACCAAACTTGTTGGTGCCACCGAGGCTAAAAAGCTTTGGGATATGTCAGTGGAAGCGGTGGATTTGTTGCATGAACGTATCCAGCAATACGCAATTCCGTGTGATCCGCAGCTTGGTTATCTGCACGCCGCGTTGAAGCCGCGCCAAGTACGGGAACTGCGCGAGGAACAGGAAGAACTTGCCAAACTGGGCGCGCCCGTGGGGCGGCTACTGGAAGGTGGCGCGTTGCGTTCGCGCCTCAATAGCCCGCGCTATATCGCCGCTCTTGAAGATAAGCTGGCGGGGCATATTCATCCGCTGAATTATAATCTGGGCTTGGCTCTGGCGGCGCGGCAGGCGGGAGCGTGGTTGTTTGAACATTCTCCCGTTTCGAGAGTGGAGCATGGCAAGACGGTCACGCTGCATGTAGGGGCGCATAAAGTCCGCGCGAAATATCTCATCATCGCGGGCGGGGCGTATCTGAACGGACTGGAACAGAAGATCGACGGCTATATCATGCCCGTTGGCACTTACATCATGGCCACCGAGCCGCGGGCGGATGTACGTGACTTGATCCCGCATAATGAAGCCGTGGCGGATGTGAATTTCGTTCTGGATTATTTCCGGCGTTCGGCGGATGACCGTATGCTGTTTGGCGGACGCGTGTCTTACTCCAAGTTGCCGCCGCCGAATTTAGGCGCGGCCATGTTGCGCCGGGCGGTTGCGGTGTTCCCGCAACTCAAAGACGCCAAGGTGGAATTCGCCTGGGGCGGTTTTGTTGATATTACCCGCAACCGGGCGCCGCATTTTGGCAGGCTTGCGGACAATATTTTGTTCCTGCAAGGGTTTTCCGGGCATGGGCTGTCGCTTACCGGGTTGGCTGGCAAACTGGCAGCGGAGGCTGTGGCCGGGCAGTCGGAACGGTTCGACGTGTTCGCGGGGATTCCTCATGCGCGTTTTCCGGGTGGGCAACTCTTCCGCACCCCGGCTTTGGTGCTGGCGACGACATGGTTCCGTCTACGAGACATGTTGTAGTTTGCCTTTTGTCGGTGCCGGTGCAGAATGGCCGGTAAGAGCGTTAGGTAAAGGCAGAGTCTCATGTCGGTTCGCAAATTCCTGCTTCCTGTCAGCAGCACGGCGTCTGCCGAGGCAGCGCTCCAGGCCGGGCTTTTGTTGGCCCGGATGTGGAACGCGCATCTGGAGGTGCTGTATGTCCAGTCCGACACACGAGAGATCGCGCCGTTCGCGGGGGAAGGGCTTTCCAGCGCGCTGATCGAGGACATGATGACCGCGACGGAGCGCGAAGGCGGTGCGCGGGCGCAGAGCCTGCAGGAACTTTTCCGCGCTGCGACAGACCACGCCGCCGTGCCGGTGGGGGCCGCGCATCGCGGGGCTGATGAGCCTAGCGCCAGCTTCACCACGCTCACCGGGCGGGAGGAGATGCTGGTGGCGCACAAAGCCCGGCTGGCGGATTTGACCATCGTGCCACATCCACTGGCGGGGGAGGACGTGGCGGCGGCGGAAGCCCTGCATGCGGTGCTGTTTGATTCCGGGCGGCCAGTGCTGCTGGCCCCGGTTGCGCCGCCGCTACATATTGGTAAGCGTATAGCCATTGCCTGGAACGGTACGGCCAACGCGGCTTCAGCGCTGGCTTCCGCCATGGCGTTTATCCGTCAGGGGGATTCGGTGTGCGTCCTGTCATCCGAGGAATATTGCCGTCCTGGCCCCAGCCCGGAGGATGTGCGCGAATATATCTCCCATCATGGGGTGGAGGCGGATATTGCGCGCTTCCGTTCCGTTGACCGCAATATCGGTGCCGGGCTGTTGGCGGCGGCGGGTGCATTCGGGGCGGATTTAATGGTGATGGGGGCATACTCTACTGCCTCACGTCTGCGGCAGCTTATTCTGGGCGGCATCACGCGCCATGTGCTGGAGAATGCGGAGATTTGCGTTCTGATGAACCGCTGAACTCTTTATTCCGGCACCAGGGGCACCATCTGCGGTGAATTATGATTGATACCGTCCCCTCTTCAGTCTTGGCCGTTTTCAAAATGAATGGCTGAATGCCCATTACCACTTCAGCTTCTCGCGCTATCATAACCCGGCGGGCATGGGCTTTGGCCGGATTCTCGTCTGGAATGACGACGAAATCGCTCCCAAAATGGGTTTTGGCGCCCACCCGCATGACAATATGGAGATCATTACCTACGTTCGGCAGGGGGGCAATTACCCACAAGGATTCCACCGGCAACCATGGTGTAACCGGGGTTGGAGATGTGCAGGTGATGCATGCTGGTAGCGGCATCGTGCATTCCGAGGTCAATCCTGGGGATGAGCCGACGCGCCTGTTCCAGATCTGGATTTTGCCAGACCGGGAGAATGTGACGCCTGGCTGGGGATGCGTGAGTTTCCGCGCGAGACGGGGCAGGGGCTGCAGGTGTTGGCAAATGGGTGCAAGTCCGACCAGGACAGCGAGGCGCTGCCCTTATATGCGGATGCGGCGCTGCTCGTGGCCAAGCTCGGCGCTAGCGAGAGCGTGACTTACCCTCTGACTTCCTTACCTGGTGGTGTCGGCGGGCAACGCGTCTGTGAACGGCGTGCAGCTTGGCGAGCGTAATGGCGCGGCGATTCAGGCCGAAACTGAGCTGCGGATTACTACCTCAGAAGGTGCGGAAATTGTGCTGGTTGAAGCTGCAGCGGCGTAAACAGAGGAAGAAACGAAACAATCTTGCCGCAGATTGAAACGCCTTTGCACTGGCGGTGAAGAAGTGTAACCTCTGGGGCTGTTACAATTGAGATCGCCATATCCCTGTGTCATTTAAGTCACAGCCGCCAAACGGCGAAGAAGTACGGTCCCAGTCAGACGCAGGAGTTAACATCATGAAGAAGTTCCGTTCCCGTGGCGTGGCGTCCACATTTGCCCTGTTAGGAGCAACCGCACTGGTTGCGGTCAGCGTGATGCCGGCCCATGCGGCGGATACCTCGCTTGATGCAACCAAGGCCGTGGAGCAGAGCTTCACCCCAGTTCCGGATTTCTCGTCTCTGGTACAAAAGGTTACCCCGGCTGTGGTTTCGGTGACGGTGAAGCTGAAAACGGACCAGACCTCGGATGATAGCAATGGCGATCAGGGGCGGAATGGCTTGCCGCCGGGGTTCCCGCAGATCCCCGGCTTCCCGCCGGGCTTCCCGTTCAGCTTTGGCGCCCCCCAGCAGCCGCAGGCAGTTGAGGCCAAGGGCTCTGGTTTTATCATTAACGCGAACGGGACCATTGTCACCAACAACCACGTGGTGAAAGGGGCCAAGACGGTTACTGTCACGCTCTCCAACGGCGACACCTACCCGGCCAAGATCCTTGGTACGGACCCCAAGACCGATCTCGCGGTGTTGAAAATCGATGCTGGTAAGTCCTTGCCGTATGTTGAGCTTGGTGACTCCAAGGATGTGAAGCCCGGCCAGTGGGTTGTGGCCATGGGTAATCCGTTCGGCCTGGGTAATACCGTTACGGCTGGCATCGTTTCCGCGTTGGGGCGTAATATTGGTGACGGCCCTTATGACCGCTTCATCCAGACCGATGCGCCAATCAATGAAGGCAATTCCGGCGGGCCGCTATTTAACCAGCAAGGGCAGGTCATTGGCGTGAACACCGCCATTCTGTCTCCGTCCGGCGGTTCGGTGGGTATTGGGTTCTCCATCACCTCGGATATGGTCAAGCGCGTGGTTTCGCAGTTGATCGCCCATGGCAAAGTGACACGCGGCTTCCTGGGTGTTTCGGCGCAGATGGTTTCGCCGCAGATGGCGCAGGCGCTGAAACTGCCGAAAGTCAACCCTAATGCCGATGGTGCGCTGGTTGCAGCGGTGGCCCCCAACAGCCCGGCCGCGAAAGCGGGGTTGAAGCCGGGTGATGTGATCGTGGCCGTAAACGGCCAAAAAGTGACCGACCCCAGCGATCTGGCCAGCGACATTGCCGACATCGACCCTTCTCATAATGCGGACATCACGTTTATCCGCGATGGTGAGAAGAAGGATGTCTCCGTGGCGGTGGAGGAAATGCCGAAGAATCCGGACGCCAGCTTCCAGATGAACGGCTCCGGTAGCCACCAGAATGCCCAGCAGGGGCAACTGGGTATTACGCTGGCGCCGTTGACGCCGGATCTGCGTAACCAACTTAACCTGCCGAATGACGCGACGGGCGCTGTGATCATGGATGTGAAGCCGGGCTCTCTGGCGGATCAGGCCGGTCTGCAGCAGGGCGATCTGCTGGTGGGCGTGGGCGCCGTTGATGTTTCCTCTCCGGATGAAGCGGTGGCTGCCATCAAGGCCGCGCGCAAGGCGGGCGCCGGTGCGGTGGCACTGCGCATTGTCCGTCAGGGACAGGCTTTGTTTGTTGGCATCACGCTGAACAACAAAGACAAATAAGGCGACGAAAAGCGGGGCTCAGCGAAGCCCCGCTTACCCTAACAGCCGCCCGATCACACGGGCGGTGTAGTCCACGACCGGGATAATCTTGCCGTAATTTATCCTCGTGGGACCGATGACGCCAATGGCGCCGACGATTCGGCCTTGCGCATTGCGTGCCGGGGCCACGATGGTCGAAACACCTGCCGTACCGAAAAGCCCAGATTCGGCGCCGATGAAAATCCTCACCCCGTCTGATTCCTCGGCCAGATCAAGCAGTTTCAGCAATGTTTCCTCGGTTTCCAGCCGCTCGAACAAAGCCTGGATGATGCTGAGCTTTTCAAGCTGGTCGATATCTTCCAGCAACCGACCCTGACCACGTAGAATCAGAGAACCCGACCGGCCTTCTTGCCCCCATGTGGCCAAGCCTGCCTCAATAACGGTGCTGGTGAGTTCATCCAGCGCGGTGCGGTCGGCGGAGAGTTCGGAATGGACGCGGGCGCGCAATTCCGACAGGGTCAGGCCCGAAAGCTGTGCGTTCAGGAAATTGCTCGCTTGTTGCAAGGCGCTAGGAGGCAGGCCGGGAGGGGTTTCGATGATGCGATTTTCCACCTGCCCATCCGCCGACACCAACACAACCAGCGCGCGGCCCGGTGAAAGTGGCACGAACTCGATATGCTTCACCGGCCCCTCGCCCTTCGGGGCCAGCACCAGCCCCGCTGCGGCGGAAAGCCCGGAAAGCAGCGAGGACGCATGGGCCAGCGTATCCTGCATGGAACGCCCGGAATGCGCGAGAGAGAGGTTGATGTTGGTCCGCTCCTCCTCCGACAATTCGCCAAATTGCAGCAGCCCGTCGACAAACAAGCGCAGCCCCCGGTCTGTCGGCAGGCGCCCGGCGGATGTATGAGGCGAGAAGAGCAGCCCGGCTTCCGTGAGGTCCGCCATCACGTTGCGGATGGTGGCGGGAGAAAGTTTGTGCGGCAGCAGGCGGGAGAGCGTACGGCTTCCCACCGGTTCACCGGTTTCCACATATTGCTCCACGATCTCGCGCAAGACGGCGGCGGAGCGGATATCGAGCCCTGGCGGTAAGCGGGGCTGAGGTGGTTTCTGTCTATGGTCCATCGGGCGTTGCTCAGATATTAGCACGGCTAAGATGAACAAAGGAGTATGAGTATGCGGCCCTCCGGCAGAGATTTTAACGCGCTGCGCCAAGTATCCATCGAAACGGGCTTTTCCCGCCATGCCGAGGGGTCGGCGTTGATCCGCATGGGGAACACGGAAGTACTCTGCACCGCCAGTGTTGAGGGGCGGGTGCCGCCTTTCATGCGCGGCCAGGGCGAGGGCTGGGTGACGGCGGAATATGGCATGTTGCCCCGCGCCACCCATACGCGCGGCGACCGTGAGGCGGCGCGCGGCAAGCAATCCGGCCGGACTCAAGAGATTCAACGCCTGATCGGCCGTAGCCTGCGGGCCGTGGTGGACCGCAAAGCAATGGGCGAGATTACTGTGACGTTGGATTGCGACGTGCTGAATGCCGATGGCGGTACGCGCTGCGCTTCTATCACTGGTGCTTATGTGGCGATGGTCATGGCCTTCAGAAAGCTGCGTACCAATAACGTCATTAAATCCATGCCGATGATCGGGCAGGTGGCGGCGGTTTCCTGTGGTATTTTCCAAGGCAATCCGGTGCTGGACCTGGACTATGCCGAGGATTCGGGCGCGGATGCGGATGCGAATTTTATCCTCACCGCCGCCGGAGGAATTGTGGAAATTCAAGCTACTGCCGAAAAATACACGTTCGATGAAGCCTCTTTCAACGCGCTGCTGGGGCTAGCGCGGAAAGGCACGATGGAACTTTTCGCCGCACAGAAAGCCGCTTTGGGCTAAGAGGTAAGTATGAATATCGCGCTGATCGTCGCGGCGGGCCGGGGCTACCGTGTCGGCGGGCCGCTACCCAAGCAATATCTCAAGCTCGCGGGCCAACCGATTCTGCGCCACACCATCCAGGCGCTGACCCGGCACCCTGCGATTGATGCCGTGCAGGTGCTGATCCACCCGGATGATCAAGCGCTTTATGATTCAGCGACCGAGGGGCTGGAAAAGCTTCTTCCGGTACGGTTCGGCGGTAAGGAGCGGCAGGATTCGGTACGTTTGGGGCTGGAAGCGATTTCAGGCCTGAATCCGGATAAGGTGTTGATTCACGATGCTGTGCGTCCGTTCATTGCAGAGGAGACAATTTTCGCCGTGCTGGAGATTTTAGCACGCGGACACGCCGCGATCGTGGGGGTAAAACTGGCCGATACGCTCAAACGCGTGGAAAATGACGTGGTGACGGGTACAGTGAGCCGTGTCGGGCTTTGGCGGGCGCAAACACCGCAGGGGTTCCAGTTCCAGGATATTCTGCGTGCCCACCGCCACGCAGTGCTGACCGCGCCAGAGATGGATTTCACCGATGACGCTATGATCGCCGAACATGCCGGATTGCGGGTGGAGATGGTTGAGGGAACAGAAGATAATTTCAAGATCACCACCCCGGCCGATCTGGCGCGTGCGGAGGCAATGCTGCAAGGCTAAAATCAGCCAGGAGGAGAAGAAAATGGCAAGAGGCATTTGGTTTCTGGTTCCCGTTCTCACAGGCTTGGCGCTGCCCGCCTTGGCGCAGACAGAATTGACCTTGAGCGCGAATGGCGCGGCCCAGGCTGAACCGGATGAGGCAGTGGCGAATTTCAATGTGCAGGCCGTGAAGCCAAATGCGTCCAACGCGCAAGGGGCCGTGAATCAGGCGGTGGCCAAGGCCATGGTGGCTGCCCATGCTGTGCCGGGCGTGGTTGTGACCACGGGCAGCTATGACAGCTATTCCAGCACGCCGGATGGGCAAACCAAGCCGCAATTCACCGCACGCCAAAGCCTGACGCTAGTACAACCTGCCAAGGACGGCGTGCCGGACAAGGCCTTTACCGATCTGCTGGCCAAATTGCAGGCGGATGGTCTGTTGTTGAACGGGCTGAGCGGGGAACTCTCAGAGGCGGGGCAAGACATGCTGCAACAGGCAGCGATTCGTGATGCGCTGGTGCAGCTGCGTTCGCAAGCCAAGGCCATCGCCGTTACGCTGCACAAGAAAGTGGGGGCGTTGAAGACGTTGAACGTGAATAGCGGAGGTGGGCTGCTGCCGCCGGCGCCGCGGGTGATGGCGCTGGCCGCTGCGCCCGCACCGCAATCCGCCCCGGATAAAGTCAGAATGACAGCTCATGTCACTGCGAAGATAGAGCTGGACCCGGCTTCTTAGACAACCCAATAGCCGCTTGTGACGAAGGCGGCTCCAATGCGCTAGTCAGCAGCGCGAGCAATAGCATCGCGCTGCCCACGATCCCAGGCAGCCGCCCGGCAAGAAGACCAAATCCAAGAAACAGCGCAATAGCGGGGGAAAGCAGGCGCGGTACGCAAAGCAAGTGCTGGCTGGTGGTAAAAATGAACCACATATAGCCCACAAACACGCACCAGCCCGCAAAGGGCAGAATCGCCGCGCGCCGCCAAAGGCCAAAGCTGGCGGCAGCCAGCCCAACGGTCACAAGGGTCATACTGAGGCTACTGACCCAACGCTGCACTCCGGCCTCAATCCCGGTCATGCCCGGTAAAAGGTGGTCTTGCCGCCAAAGCGCCAGACCATGCGCGATCTCTTGCCGTTCGCTTTGGGCCTGTTGGATATACCAGTGCCAATCCTCAAACCTGTGCAGGCGTTGGCTAAGGCCAGGGGCCTTACCCCAGGCTGACTGCGCCGCGTTAAAGGCCAGGGCATCGTGGAACCGGATTCGCTGATAAATCATGAAGCTCAGCAGCCCACTGGCGCAGAGCAACACCCAAAGGGCCAGATGCAGCGACCTGCGCGCTGTGATGCCTTGGCGCAGCAGGGTAATCCCACGGTCCAGATATGACGCGGCAACCACAAACATGACCGTTGGCGCGGCCGCGCTGCCCAGCCCGCACCACAAGGCTGAACGCCAATATTGCCCACGCACATGCGCGCCCAGCGCGCCGATGATGCAAAGGGAGATGAGGCCGGTCGGGTAACCCATGATAAAGAAGCTGCTAGCGGGCCAAAATGCGAACAAAGCTGCAGCGAAGCCAGCATCCCGCGTGGCCAGAACGCGGCTGGCTAAAGCATGAAAAGCAAAGATCGACGCTGCCCCAAAACTAAGGGACATCAACAAAGCGGGCAGCGGATTGTTGGGCTTGGTGAACAGGGAGCCCAGCCAATTCAACAAAGCCTGGGCTGGAAAAAAGGCGATATTCTGGGTTTGTTTCAGGTTGGCGGGCGCCCACTCATAGCCCCGCCGCATGATACCGAAATAAAACCGGCCATCCCAGGAAAGCAGCCGCTCCGCGAGCGGCCATGGCTATGCTGGGGCAAAAAGGCTTGCCCCGCCACAATTCCGGCGGCCTGCCCCGCAAGAAGCAGCAGAATCAGGCCGGCCGGGAAAAAAGCGGTGGAGCGCCCGGTGAGGCACAGTCCAGCTTTTAGGGTCAAGCGGCCTTTTTCAGCAGATTCTGCGCGACGACCACTTCCGCGATCTGTACCGCGTTCAAGGCCGCGCCCTTGCGCAGATTGTCAGAGACGCACCAGAACGCAAGGCCATTCTCAACCGTCGGATCCTTGCGGATACGCGAGACGAATGTGGCGTCCTCACCCACACATTCGATGGGGGTGATGTAACCGCCCGGCACGTGCTGGTCCTCGACCACAATGCCCGGCGCCTTGGCCAGCACATCGCGGGCTTCCTTTACGGTCACCGGGTTCTCGAATTCGGCATAAACAGCCTCGGAATGGCCGACGAACACCGGCACGCGCACGCAGGTGGCGATAACCGGCACGTTGGGGTCCAGGATCTTCTTGGTCTCGACGGCCATCTTCCACTCTTCCTTGGTGGCGCCGTCATCCATGAACACGTCGATCTGCGGGATGCAGTTAAAGGCGATGTCCTTCTGGAACACCTGCGCTTTACCCTTCTCGTTCACGAAGGAGACCTTGGTGTTATTATACAGCTCATCCATGCCTTCCTTCCCCGCGCCGGAGACGGACTGGTAAGTGGAAACCACCACGCGCTTCAGCTTGAAGCGGTCATGCAGGGGCTTCAACGCCACGACCATCTGGATGGTGGAGCAGTTCGGGTTGGCAATGATATTCTTCTTGGCGAACTTCGCGACATCCTGCGGGTTCACCTCAGGCACCACCAGCGGCACATCCGGGTCCATGCGGAACTGCGAGGTATTGTCGATCACCACGCAGCCAGCGGCACCCGCGCGCGGGGCATGAACGGCAGAGACGGAAGCGCCCGGCGAGAACAGGGCGATATCCCAGCCGGTGAAATCGAAGGTCTCAAGATTCTGGACCTTCAGCACCTTGTCGTCACCGAAGGAGACTTCCTGTCCGGCGGAGCGACCTGAGGCTAGGGCGGCAACCTCAGAAACGGGGAAGTTGCGTTGGGCCAGGGTTTTGAGAATCTCTCGCCCGACCGCACCGGTGGCACCAACGACCGCAACCTTGTAGGACATGACGAAAACTCCCAAAAAATCTAAGACTGGATGCCAGGGGTTAGGGCCAAATGCGGTCAGGTGCAAGCGCCATGCGCGAATAGCATAAGTGCGGCAGGGGCAGGCTGGGTATAGGCTGGGCATGAGTTCCGGTTCCGCAGAAATTCTTTCCGCGCCCGCCAGCACATTGCTGCGGCATCTTTCTTTTCTCCGGTTTTTTCTAGCTCGAGGCATGGCCAGCTTTGCGTATCAGATGGCGGCGGTGGCCGTAGGCTGGCAGATTTATGCCCTGGCTCACAGTGCTTTTCTGCTTGGCATGGTGGGGTTGGTACAGTTTTTGCCCTCGGCGGGGCTGGTGTTCTTCGCGGGGCATGTGGCGGATAGATATCCGCGTAAATATGTCGTCACCGTCTGTCAGCTGGTGGAAAGCACTACGGCGCTGGTGTTGGCGCTGGCCAGCTTTGGGCACTGGGCCAGTGTGCCGGTGATTTTTTCGGCCGTGATGGTGATGAGCGCGGCACGTGCCTTTGAGAATCCGGCCATGGGCGCATTGCTGCCCGCTGTTGCGCCGGAGGGGATGCTGCAAAAGGGCACTGCCATGTCCTCAGGCGTGTTTCAGCTTGCCACCATTCTTGGCCCTGCGCTGGGCGGGTTTATTTACGCGCTGTCTCCGGCTTGGCCCTATGCGGCCATGGCGGCGGGGTGGGCCGGCGCCGCGCTTTGCGTCTGCGGCATCCGACTAGACAGGCCCGCCGTGGCAAAGGCGCCTCCCTCATTACGGGCCTTGTTCGCCGGAGTGGGATACGTGCGCCGTAACCCAATGATTTTGGGTACAATCTCGCTTGATTTGTTTGCCGTGCTGCTAGGCGGCGCTACGGCGCTGTTGCCGGTTTATGCCAAGGACGTGCTGCATACCGGCCCTTGGGGGCTGGGCGTGCTGCGTGGTGCGCCCGCCGTGGGGGCATTGCTCATGACAATCTGGCTGGCGCGTTACCCCATCAACAGCAAAGTGGGCATGCGGATGTTCCAGGCGGTGATCATTTTCGGTGTCGGGACGGTGGTGTTTGGCCTCTCTGATTCCATTCTGCTCTCTATGCTGGCACTGGCGATCATGGGGGCGTCCGATACGATTAGTGTGGTCATTCGCTTGTCGCTGGTGCAGTTGCAGACGCCGGATGAAATGCGCGGTCGGGTCGGGGCGGTGAACTTTTTGTTTGTCAGCGCGTCCAATCAACTCGGTGAGTTTGAAAGTGGCCTGACTGCCGCATTATTTGGCGCTGTGCCTGCAGTTGTGCTGGGCGGCCTGGGCACCATTGCCGTGGCGATGTTGTGGATCAAATTGTTTCCAACATTAAAAAACGTTGAAAAACTAGAATAATTCGTTAATTCTTAGACGGCGTTGGGCAGTTCTTTGCGCTGGCGCGTGAGGGAGAATGCGATGGGCGGCGAGGGGGCATTTAACGGTTTGATTGCAAATTTCGCCACCGCCGTGATAGGGGTTGCAGCCGAGATTGATGCCGCTTTGGTTGCTATAATGGTGGCTTTGGGTGTGGTTGCGCCTCAATGGCAACTTTGCGTCATGCTGATTTTGACGGCGCTGATGGTCATGGTGGTAATGCGCACTCTGGGCGGTTTATTTGGCTGGGTGGCCCTTTTGTTTGCCGCGGTGCTATTGCTGCATTTCATATTGCCGGGGCTGGGGCAGTAGGGCCGCCAGCGCGTTTCGCAGGGGCGTTTTTTGGACGCAGATTCATTTACCGGACAAAAAATTAATATTGATATAGAGGGCTAGGTGGTTGATCTGCTGATCGTCGCCAACAAGCCCGCTTTCAGCATTGCGCTCATGATGCTGATTAATGTGGGTGTGGGGTTTGTGGCCCATGCTGGTGCGCGGCTGGCGGCACACTTCGCCGCAATGCGACCCGATATCGTGGTCCGCCCGGCCACGCGCTATCCGCTTCACTCAATTCCGGCTGCTACTCGCGCGCCGTATTTGATTTCATGATAGCGCCGCAGACCGCGTGAGAGTGTGACGGGGCCGGGCTTGCCATAATAGCCGGTCCAGGCACCGAGGCGGGCGATTATCCATGCGGCGAAAGCCAGTGTATCGGGCGGATGTGGATTTTTCTGACGCTCAGTTGGGGCTTCGCCTTCGTAGTCCTTACAAAGGGCCATAAGTAACGGTTTATCATCGGGATCAAAGGCGTCGGCCAATGGCTGGCCGGAAGGATTGTTGCGGGATCGCAGCATCTGGGTGACGGTCACGGCGGCTATGGCGGCCAGGGCAACGAAGTTCATGAAGCTGGCGGGATTGGTCATCCTTGCATCCTCAACCTTAAAGCCCGCCGATTTCAGGGTTCGGAAATAGTCCTCAATGATCCGGCGCTTGCGGTAAAAATCCAGCATCAGACGGGCCGCGCCAAAGTCTTCGATGACATGGCTGGTAAGCAAACGCCAGTGGATGGGGTCTACGCCTTTTGGGGCATCAACTTCGCGGATATCAACCAGATGAAGCCCAACCGTCTGGGGCAAACGTTTCAGATCAGGACTAGGCATGCCGCGTTCCGGCCGCTTGATTGTTACCGGGCCAAAGCGCAACGCCAGACGGGCTTGCCTGGCGGATTTGCCAGGGCTGGCCGGAATATTCACCGTCATGCGCCCCGCTTCTGGCAAGCCATCCGCATGGTCAAAGAGTTTGTATCCGTTCACAAGATTGCGGTTGGAACTGGCCCGGATCAGCACGTGGACATTCACGGGTTTGAGCGCGAAGTCCTCATAGAGATCGCTTTCCCGGTCCGACACGACCGTGATGCGTCGAGCCTTGCCAAGCGTATCGCTGGCACATCTTACGCCATTCAGCCATTTCCGGGATTCCTTTTGCTCCAGCGGCCGCCTGGCGTGGTGCAATTCATTTTGCTTGTCGCGGTTCCACAGGGCAAAATCAGCAAGCCCCCACAAGTTCACCGCTCATGGCATCAACCACCAGCACGGGATGGAGCAGGACCCCACCCAGAAAGCCGCCACGGCCAACTGGGCCAAAGCCCGCCTGACGGACCTTCGGCCCGCCCAGCACAATCTCGCTGGTGTCTTGGATGGCCA
>NZ_FQVJ01000017.1 GCF_900129125.1 Acidocella aminolytica 101 = DSM 11237
CGCTGAACCGCTGATCAACACAACCAAGGTGCCCAAGAAATTCCTCGCCGACAAAGCTTATGACAGCGCCGAATTACGCAAGGTACTGAAAAAGCGCGGCACAAAGCCGGTTATTCCAAATAAGTGCAACCGCAAGAAGCCCTTCAGCTTCAGCAAAAAAGCCTACAGGGATCGACACCTCATCGAAAATGCCTTCTGTCGCCTGAAAGACTTCAGACGTATCGCAACACGTTACGACCGGCTCGAAGTCAATTTCGCCGCATCAATATACCTGGTTGCCGCCATCGTCTGGTGGATTTTATGAGTCTGGACCCTAATAATAAACTGAAAAATATGAATAATTTTTAGAATTTTTCGTTTGTGTGATAATATATGTGATAGATTTAGCGAAGTCATTACGGTAAATCGTGAAAAAAGTGCTAATCGCACTCATCATAGGCGAAATGGTTTCAGCACGCCCCCTGAACAACTGCCCAACACAGCCGGAACTGGTGCTCATACCAACCAATCCTCGCATCTCAACCCCTGAACTCGTTGGAACTCGCCCAAATTACCCGTGACAACAACCAAGCCCCGGCTGCGGGCATGCCCGGCGATCATAAGGTCATACGGGCCGATCACGCAGCCCCGCATCTCAAGTTCAGCCCTGATTTCGGCGGTGTGCGCCGCCGCATCACTGTCAAACGGCAGAACCGTCAGTCGCCCGGAAAAATGCTCCACATCGCGGCGAATGCGGGGCGGGTCGTTCGATCGCTCGGCCCCGTACAGCAATTCATAGAGCACCACATCAGAGAGACAAAGTGCCTCGGCATTCGCATTGAACCTCGCCCGCAAGCCCTGCGGCCGGTCGCGCAGCACACGGATGCAAAGATTAGTGTCCAGCAGATAGCGCAGCATCAGAAGCGCTCACGTTCCTGCATCGCCGGCTGCTCGCGCCCGTTCAGGTCAATCCCCGGCGCGTCAAAGAAATCATCCCAGGCCGTACCAGCAGGCGCGATGATCCGACGCGGGCCATCAGGGACTATGACCACTTCGCGCACCTCATCAGCAAAGGCCAAGGCCTTGGGCAGCCGCACTGCTTGTGAGCGGTTGGAGAGGAACAGGGATGTGCGCGCCAGCATGAGAAAACTCCTGAGTATATCCCGTCAGGATATACTCAGACTCTGACTTCAATTCAACAATATTCATGGGCGTGAATGCTCAGCGCGCTTGGCGTCAGACCTTCAATCACGCAGCAGCCGGCGTGATGTCCGAACTTACGCCGTCGCGGCAATCCCCGGGGCATATTCAAATCGCTGTCCGGCCGCTTCGCCCGCCGCGAACGCATCGCTAAGAACCAGCTTGCCGCGGCCGAGTGCACGGGAACTGAGGCTAAGGCCCAGTTTATCCATCTCCTGCTCCACCATCGCCGCCTTGGCCGGCACCAGATCACGGCCCGAGCCACCGCGCATGGTGGCCTCGCGCGTGGCGCGGATAGCATGGAGCTTGCCGGAAATGCCCCGCGCCAAGCCGGTCTGGAACGAGTTTGTCGCGGCTCGCCGTTCACCGGCCATCTCGAAATAAATATCGCTGGCGCGGAACGCGTTGGTCTCTGTCTCAAACGCACGCTCAACCATCTCGTAGAGATACCGTGCCGCCGTCACATCACCACGCAGGCCGAAGAAGATATAGCGTAACGGCGCAGCCTCGGCGCGCTCCGCCCAGACGCGGCAGTCAAAAAAATTCGCAATTGCTGGGATGCATTCATCAATCGGTGCGATGCGGCGGCGGTTGGTCTGGATACCAATGCCCTCGCAAGACTGTGCCCTAAATTCAAGTTCACCGAGTGACAGACCGTAGCGGTCCAATAACTCGGCCACCTTTTCCGCCGCTGCCAGCGCTTCATGTTCCGTGCAACCTTGCGCCACGGTTTTGGCGCGCAACGCCTGGATGCGCTGCACCAGCCGTTCCAACTCGGGGTCTTCCGCCACGCGCCCACCTGTCAGTTTTGCCCGCAACGTCTCAAAAAGCGTGCGCACCCGCTGCGGCCAGCCTTGTTTGGCAACGACATCGGCAAGCCCGGAGGCAATCAAAGCCAGGGTAAGCCCGCCAACGCCATGGCGCTCTCGGTGCTGCGCCACCTCCAACTGCACCAAAAGCAAACGCTCAATGGCCGCGGCAACATCATCCCTGCCGCCATCGCGGGACAGTACGGCGGCGGCCAATGTATCGAGTATATTCGCCAGACTGGCCGTTTGCCGCGTGCGCTGAAGCAAATTCGCGTCCGGTGCCCGCGCGTCCAGCGCCAGCCACGCCATGGCGAGGTCTTCCAACTCGCTTTGCTCTTCTTCAAACAGCCCCACGCCGCCAGCCTCGCCCATCGGCCGATTCAGGCCCGGGACATCCAGCGTGCCATGGCGGACCACATGGGCATAAACCGCCTCCGCCCAGCGCACATTGGCGCTTGCAGCCGAGGCACCTGCCGCCGGATGGCCGGCCGCCACCGCCAGGGCAGCAACATCGAGCGGCGTTGCCGCACCCGCCAGGCAACCAACTCCGCCGGGCAGCGTCACCACGCGGCCGAATAGGGTCGTACCGTCCAGCAGGGGCAAAAGCTCCGCATCCGCCAGACGCAACACCTCACCCGTGACAACATCCCGCACTCTGATCCCGGCACCGTCAGCGCCTTGCTCCAGACGCAGCAAGCGGAATCGCGCCCGGCAAAGGGCCGCCACCGCCTCCCTCTCCGCCACCGGGGCATTCCCCCAACTCCTGGCAAGGCGATCAAACGCGGTTGCGCCACTGGCGGAAGGCTGCGAGAGCAACAAATCGGACGAAAGCAGCACGGCGTCCGCCATCATGGCGAGCATCCGCTCCTCGGACATATCCTGCACATCCCGCTCGCGCTGGGGCAACCATTTGCGGACGATGCCATCGCCACGCTCGCGCGCCACAAATTTCGCCGCCGCCTCAATCAGGCCGTCAATCAGGTGACAAACCTCCTCGGAGGACGATGTGGCAGTAGCGGCACGCGACATTGGCAACTCCTCTGTTGACCGCTTTTGTATAGCAAGCAGACCGCGAGTCGCACATGAGCCGCCCGGGACCAAAGGCCAACCTGACGCTTGGCCAGGTTGGCCTGGCTTGGAGCGATCCCGTGGAAGCACGTGACCGGTTGGCACTGGATATTTTGTAAGCTTTGTGCTACAAAAATATACTTAATAGTCGCGCAAAGACATCAAAATTGTCGATTTCCGCTGAGGTCTGGCTCTGACTCACATTTGCTGCTGGCGATGCTCATGCGCCGACTACGCGCGCCTGAAGCAGGTCAAGTTTCGGGCGCCCATACATCTGTCGCTTGATAAGTTTGAGGCGCGTGAGTTGCCCCTCAGTCTGTCCGTTCGACCATGGCGAGACGATCGCGTTTCTGACAGCCGTCTGGTCCTTTTCGACGCCACTGGCGAATGACCCGATGAGGCTGCCTTTGGCAATCGCCAGCCAGTCAACGAGCTTTGCCGCTGATCTTGAGCGGATCATGGATTGGAAGTCCCCAATCGCTTTGCGCGCCGCGACCAATTCAGGGACGCTTGCCTCGATGGCTGCCACCAGGATCGCTTCGGATTTAACAAGCCCATCCCGTGCCGAGGTCATCAGGCGGGCAATGACCTTGGCTGAGGGCGTGCGTGCAAATCCACTTTGATTGGCCTTTTCAGCGAGGCGCCGGCGCTGTGCCCATTGCGAGACGACACCGCTCTGGCCGACAAAGCCTTCCGCGCGCATCTCACGCCAGAGCGCCAGAGCATTGCGGGCACCGCTTTCCCATCTGTTGTTTAACCACGGCAACCAGCTGTCCAGAGAGCTTGGCCGGGTGCGGAAAACGTCCAGTCGCTGTCCGCGCAAACCGTTGCGAACGAGCTTTCTGCTATGACCTGTTTGCCGGACAATCTGCCTGATGGACGTCCCGTTGTTCGCCAGCTTCAAGATCGCTTCGTTTGTTTCCTGCCGTCGCCGGTAGCCTTCGTATTGCAGCTTCTCAGCATAGGTCAGAAGCTTGGGATCGATGTCATTGCCGCCAACCGACTGCCTGATCTGCCGCATGGACTTGTTGACGGCGTCCAGAAAAGCTCGGCTCGAATTCTCCATAAGATGCCAACGATCGGCAACCTGCTGGGCTTCAGGCCGCCCTTTTGCAATTGCCTCGCCATATCCGCCGCCCCGGTCACGGGCAACGATCGATATCGACGGGCGGTTAGCAAGCCAGGCTCGAGACGTTTCCAGCGTTCGGTCCGGCAATAGGGTAACAGGCTTCCGGCGCTCCAGATCGCAAATGATCGTCCCATAGCTCTGGCCTCGCCGGAAAGCGAAATCGTCAATGCCTATGACACGAAGCTCATCAGTCTGATCAACCGCACGCCGGCGCACCACGCGCAGCAAGGTGTCCTTGCTAACCGGCATCATGAGCCGAGTGGCGAAAGCCGCCCCAGGTCTGCCACCCAACGCCAGCCCGAGATGATGGACAATTGTTTCAAGCCGCTGAGTGCGTCGAGCATAGCAAGACAGAACGCCATGATCGAACTGCTCGCAGAAGATACGCCGCCGGCAAATAGCCGTGTCACACCAGAACCGGCGCGCCCTGATCGCAAGAAAGGCGCGGCGGCCACCCAGAGGAAGATCCAATGGTCGGCGGATATATCTGCTCTGAACACGGTAACTCCGCCGCCCGCAATCGGGGCAAGTCCCAGAACCATGCCGTGAGCGCAGCAGGATTTCGACACCTTCGCCGACATTCTGTACTGAGACAACAATGAAGCCTTCTGGTGCGAGGTTTGCGCGTTGAAATCGACCGTGCATGGCAGATACTCCCAATGACGCGGTCAAACGATAACACCTAAACAGCAGCAAAAATGAGTCAGAGCCCCTTATTGACCCCAATCCGCCGCTCTTCGCCGTCCCACGTCCGAGAGGATTGTGAGGGGAAGCTGGTGGGAAGATGCGGTGCGAACCGCGTGCTTCCCGCTGGTCAGGGCCAGCGCTGGGCCGCGTGCAGCACGCGCAGAATGGCGACGGCGTTCGTGGCGACCTGATAGATCAGGATGTAATTCTGGTGCGCCACGAGCTCGCGCGTGCTGGCGACGCGGCCAATGCGGCCCTGGCTTGGGTGGTCAACCAGACGTGCCGCCTTTTCAGCCAGGAGCTCGTCCAGCGCCAGCGCGGCGATCGGATTGTCCGCCTCGATATGATCGTAGATGATGTCGCGGTCCTGGATGGCTTCTGGCGTCCAGTACAGCGCCCTCATTCGCCGGTTTCAAGTTTGCGGCGCGTGGCGGCGCGGCGTGCGGCGAAGCGCGCTTCGACATCGGCGGCGGGGACCAGACGGCCAGCGCTGGCCGACTCCAAGCCAAGTTGGACCTGCTCGCGGAACCACGTATCGTGGTCAGCGGCGTGAAGCTGCTGCTGCACGTAATCGCGCATGAAATCACGCAGCAGCTGGGCGCCGGAGCGGTCTCGCATCTTGGCCGCTTTGGAGAATTCGTTTTTCAGGGCCTCGTCGACCCGGAAGGTGAAGGTTGCTTCGCTCATCGTGCCCCCACGCCCATGTATTACAAGAGGTGTACAACGTAGCACGCCCGAAGCGGGTTGCCAATGAGGTTCAAGCTACGCGAGGGCGTGTAGATTACGCCCTTGGGGAGCGTGCAACTTGGCGCGTTCTCGTCTCACCCCTGATCCTCAATCTCGGTCGCCATTCGATACCCCATCGCCCGATAGCCACGCCGCCGCTTGTCCCACATCCGCAGAAGCGCAGGATGTCCGGTGTCGACGAAATCAATGATGCGGACATCGACCTTGTGCGCATGCTCCCGGTGCAGACGGCCCGCATATTGCTGCAACGTTCCAGTCCAGGAGATCGGCATGGCCAGCACCAGGGTGTCGAGAGGCGGATGGTCGAATCCTTCTCCCACCAGCTTGCCTGTGGCCAGCAGCACGCGCGGCGCATCAGGCGGCAAGGCATCGAGCGCTGCGATCAGCGCCGCACGCTGCTTCCTGGACATGCGGCCATGCAGCACGAATGGATCGGAGACAACGCCCGTCACTGCTGCCCGGATGGCGTCGAGATGCTCGGTGCGTTCGGTCAACACCAGCACCTTGCGCCCCTGCCGAAACGCATCGTGCACTTCGGCCGCGATGGCCTCAGTGCGGGCCTGGTCAGTGGCGAGATGCCGGAATACGTCTTGGATTCCAGCGTCGGAGGGCAGGTCAATCCGCGAGAAACGCGACCTCGGTATCATTGCCATGTCGTGAGGTGCGCCAGCAGGTTTCGCCGCCTTGTGCCGGATCGGCCCACACTGCATGAAGATGATCGGCTGCTGACCATCGCGGCGAATTGGCGTTGCCGTCAGGCCAAGCACATACTTCGCCTTCGCGCGTTTCAGAATGGCATCGAAAGAAACCGCACCCACATGGTGGCACTCGTCCACGATGACCTGACCGTAACCCTCGACCAACGGGTTGACCTCACCGCGCCGTGACAGCGATTGCATCACGGCGATGTCGATCTTGCCCGTGGGCTTGGCCTTGCCGCCGCCAATGATGCCGACCGTCTCTTTGCCGACGCCCAGAAACGCTTGCAGGCGCTCCTGCCACTGTTTGAGCAGCTCGGTGCGGTGCACCAGTACCAGTGTGCTAACAGCACGGCGCGCGATGATCGCCGCGGCCGTAACCGTCTTGCCGAAGGCTGTCGGCGCGCACAGCACACCTGCCTCGTGATTCAGCATGGCCGAAGCGGCTGTCTCCTGGTCGGGACGCAGGGTGCCCACGAAGGCGATGTCGGTCGGGTCACCATCCACGCGCTCGTCATGCAATTCGTACGCTATGTCATTCTCACGCAGAAGGACGAGTGCGGCCTCAAGACAGCCGCGCGGCAAAGCAATATGCCGCGGATAGTTCTCGGCGCTGCCAATGACGCGAGGCTTGTCCCAGACAGACATCCTCATCGCCTGGGCTTTGTAGAATTCAGGGTTCTGGAAGGCCGCGAGCCGGATCAGGCGATTGGCCAAAGCTTGCGGCAGTTGGTCCTTCTCGAAATAGACCAGATTGGCCAATGTCACGGTCAGTGACGTTGGCATGGGCCCGGCCAATTTTTTCTGGGGCGCCGCGCTTTCACGCCGCCATGGGGTAGCCAAATCCTCGTCGTCGATGAAGGTGACATCCAGCGGATGAACGCCGCCCGTGGCGCGCAGGATGGTGGGCTCGATATCCTCGACCGGCATCGGCGCAATGGCAGCCAGGAATGCCCATTGATCGGGGTACGGCTGGAGGTTGGTATCGACGAACACACTTCCGCCCTTCTCACGGGGCTTCTTCTGCAGCGGCAATGCGATCAAATTGCCGAAGCCACCCTTGGGCATCGTATCCTGGTTGGGGAAAAGCCGGTCATAGGAGGTCAGCTTCAGTTGCCGCGTGCGCGAGCAGGTATGGCTGATGATGGCCGTGCCAAGACGGCGGGCATCCCGCGCCGGTACGCGATTAGCGAAAAAAATCCAAACATGCGCGCCGTTGCCGGACCGCGAAACTTCCAGAACAGACGGGACGCCGAGCTCGCTGCAAGATTGCATGAAAGCGCGCGCATCATCCCGCCATTCGGCTTCGTCGAAATCTGCTGCCAGAAAATAACAGGTATCATCTTCCAATAGGGGATACAGACCGATCGTATGCTGGCCAGCCAAGTGGTCATAAATTACAGTGTCGGACAGCGGACTCAGTAAGCGGTTGGTGCAATCACCACATTTGATGCGCGGCTTTTCGCAAATTCCGGGCCGCCATTCATTGGCGCAGGCTGGGGCGTAGCCGGATCTTCCGGAATTCTTGCTTTCCCAGCGGATGGGGTAGACGTCGGTGCGACCGCGGAAAAGGCGACGGAACAGAGCGACCTTCTCCTCCGTGGAAAGGTGCGACGATTCCGGTTCTCCTACCGTTGGGGCAGATGGAGGTGGCTGCCGCCAAGCGACGCCATGAGCTTCAAGCAGCGCGATCAGGCGAGCGTTCTCTGCCTGCAGCGCTGCTAGTGTGTCCGGTTGGTCCATAGGTCAACTCGCTGACGAGCAAGGGGTACGGCCCATCACAATGCCAGTATCTAGCCCAGTTCGGGGTGAGGCAAGATGAAACTCCTGCCAGCAATTAGACCACCCCATCACCGCCGATGCAGGGCCAGGAAATCGCGCACGGTCACGATCTTCGTGCCTTCGTACAGCCGCAGGGCCAGCAGATCGCGTTTGTCACCCGTCACCAGAAAATCGGCCGCGCCCGCCGCGGCAATCGCCAGCAGGTAATCGTCGTTCGGATCAGGGGAGACGGAGATGACCGGGCGGTCATTGACCACCACCGCAAGGTCGCGCAGCTCGTTGATAAGGCGCCCAGCCAGCGCCGGGGCCAGCCGTTCGCGGATTTTCGGATAGCGTGTCACGCGCCTCAATTCGTCGAGTTGACCGGCGGAGGTCAGAAGATCGAACCGCCCTTGGCGCCAGAGCACGATCAGATGGGCCGGTAGCGACGTGCCCGCGAGCAATGCGCTGATGAGCACGTTGGTGTCGATGACAAGACGCACGGGTCAGCCGGCGCTTTTCGCAGATGTCTCCTCACGTGCTGCCGCGACGGCTTCTTCGAGCAAGTCGTCCAGCTCGCCCGGTTCCAGATCAGAGAACTTATCCCGCGCCTCGGCCATGGTCTGCTCCAGAACCCGCCATTTGACGGCGTCCTCGATGAATTTGGACAAATCCCCCTTCTTCATCCCCCGCTGGGCAAGGAAGCTGCGGACCGAGATATCGGTATCCTTCGACACAGATACCGTCCACCGGGTCGTGGTGTCGTTGGGCATGGCTGACTCCTGACAATAGGCGCTTATACGCTTATCTACATACCATGCTTTCACTCTATGTGCAAAAAAGACGCAACCTGCGGTGAATAGGGCCTCGGCCGGCTCTTTCCATAATTGCGGATTCTCACACGAAGGCGGCACTCCTGACCCTCAGATTCGTAGTAGGTTCGAAACGAAATTCCGAGGTCCCTTGCTCGCCTCTGCGGGCCGCGCATGACCCCGCTTGGCCATGCCGGCGGTCATGTTGGATGCGGGCGGCACCCCCTGCATGCCCTGAACCGCCGCTCCTCACCGTCGTCCGCCCGAGGGGATTGTGAGGGGAAGCTGGTGGGAAGATGCGGTGTGAACCGCATGCTTCCAGCTTGGTCAGGGCCAACGCTGGGCAGCGTGCAGCACGCGCAGAATGACGACGGCGTCCGTGGTGACCTGATAGACCAGGATGTAATTCTGGTGCGCCACGAGCTCGCGCGTACCGGCGACGCGGCCAATGCGGCCCTGGCTTGGATGGTCAATCAGACGCGCCGCCTTTTCAGCCAGGAGTTCGTCCAGAGCCAGCGCGGCGATCGGATTGTCCGCTTCGATGTGATCGTAGATGATGTCGCGGTCTTGGATGGCCTCGGTCGTCCAGTACAGCGTCCTCATTCGCCGGTTTCAAGCTTGCGGCGCGTGGCGGCGCGGCGTGCGGCGAAGCGCGCTTCGACATCGGCGGAGGGGACCAGACGGCCGGCATTGGCCGCGTCCAAGCCAAGTTGGACCTGCTCGCGGAACCACGTATCGTGGTCGGCGGCGTTAAGCTGCTGCTGCACGTAATCGCGCATGAAATCACGCAGCAACTGGGCGCCGGAGCGGTCCCGCATCTTGGCCGCCTTGGAGAATTCGTTTTTCAGAGCCTCGTCGACCCGGAAGGTGAAGGTTGCTTCGCTCATCGTGCCACCACCATGTGTTACAAGAGATGTGCATTGTAGCACAATGGGTCCCGAGTTGCCAGTGGTTTGAGCTACGCAAGGGGGTAACCTCTTGCCCGGCGTGAAATGCCAAGCCTCCGCCGTGCCTACGATCCCCGCAGCCAGTTCTCGCACGCGAGCCCGTCGACCCGGCCGAACTCCCGCTCATTGTCCGTCACTACGGTGCAGCCCAGCGCCTTGGCCTGGGCCGCGATCAGCAGGTCGTTGCCGCCGATGGGCGTGCCGGCCAGCTCCAGCTGCGCCCGGATGGCGCCGTAGGCCTCGTCTGCCGGTTGCTCGAATGGCGCCACGTCCAGCACGGACAGCACCGTTTCGAGCTGCTGCGCCAGCCGCGCGGAGCCGCGCTTGGCGGCGCCGAAGCGCAGCTCCGCCGCGACAATGATGCTGGTGCAGACTTCGGCTTCCCCAACGCGCCTGATCTGCTCGGCGACGCGCCCTTGCGGATGCCGGATGAGGTCGGAGAGGATGTTGGTGTCCAGCAAGTAGCGCATCAGAGCGCCACGTCGTCCGGCGGCAGATCCTCGATCGGCGCGAAATCCTCGTCCAGGGCGGGGAGGGTGGCCAGCAGAGCCAGCAGCGACCTGGGTGCCACCGGCTCGATGATCAGCCGGTTGCCCTCCTTGTGCATGACGGCGTCCTCGCCCGGCAGCTCGAACTCCCGGGGGATGCGCACGGCCTGATTCCGGCCGTTCTTGAAGAGTTTGACGTGGCGGGTGGGTTCCATGGTGCATAGCAGGCATATGTCGCGGCATATGTCAAGGGAGGCGTTTTCTTTAAAAGTCGACTAAGGCCGGATGGCACTGCCGCTTGGGAATGCATGGTGGAGGACTTCAGGATTTTCTTCCATCTCATCTTCGCCTTCGTCCTCGCCATCAGATTCGGTGAACGGTGAGCTGATGTCCTCGATTTCCGACTCTTGTCCTTGGGCAAGTACCTGAGCGTCACGCCGAGCCTGCTCCTCTACGCGGCGTGACAGAGACTCTCGCAAGGTCTGCTCAATGAAAGCGGACATCTTGGCCATCTCTCGGTTCTGGTCCCTGAACCAGTCCGTCGACCAAACACGGTAGATGGTCCAACCGAGGCTTTCGAGAATCTGCTGGCGTAGGCGATCACGGTCACGTGCTGACAGACTGGAGTGGTAGGCTGCTCCATCACACTCGATACCGACCAAGAAGCCGTATGGCCATTCGGGGTGGCGTACGCCAAGATCAATTCGGAAACCTGCCACGCCGACTTGCGCAACGACCTCGTAACCCTTCGCTTCCAAACGTTCCTTCACGAAGCGTTCGAAGTCGCTGTCACACTCTTGGTGAACTCCCACCGTACCGCTGTCTAGTCGGCCGGTCGCGGCGAACTGGAGATAGTCCTTAAGCAACCGCGTTCCACGGGGGGTGTCGACCCCAACTCGTATCTGATCGGGGCGCATGGAGGAGAACACTGTCACTCCATGCTTGGCTCGTGAAAAGAGTACGTTGAGACGGCGATCGCCGGCGCCACCTACAATGTCACCAAACCGTTGCATGAGATTACCCTGCTCGTCGGGGCCATAGACGGTTGAGATGAAAATGACGTCGCGCTCATCTCCTTGGACGTTCTCAAGATTCTTGACGAAGAAAGGCTCCAGGCCAGACGCCCATCGTGCTCGGTAGTACTCGGCCACCGTGTTGCGCACGAACAGACGGTCCATTTCGGCCAATATAAGGTCGCGCTGAGGTTGGTTGAGCGCAACGATGCCCAGGCTTTTGTCCGGATTCTTGGCCATGAAATCGACCGCCGCTTGGGCAACCACATTGACTTCGGGTACGTTGACGCTGGCGCGATATTGTCCTGAGACCGGTACGAACTTGACCCCGTACTGTGGATGACCCTCTTGGGGTGAAGGGAAGACAATGAGACGATCCCCATAAAAGTGGCGATTGGAGAACGCTATGAGCGAGCCGTGGCGGGAACGATAGTGCCACAGCAGCTCCCGTAGTGGTTGGAAAGCAGTGCTGGCCACATCCAGGATGCTCTCTGCGACAACCTTCTCGAACTCCTCCTCCCTATCCGACTGACCGTCTACACCCTGGCGGGCGAAGTGATTCGATGGCGGCAACTGCTGAGAATCACCAACAATGACGGCCTGCTTCGCACGGGCGAGCGTCGAGATGGCCTCTTCGGGGCGCATCTGCGAGGCCTCGTCGATGATCACAAGGTCGAAGGTTTGACCGGCCTTGAGAAATTGCGCCACAGAGGCAGGAGACATCATAGTGCAAGGCTTCAGAGCTCTGATTGCCCCCTGCGCCCGATCCAGGAGATCGCGTAGGGGAATATGCCTCTTTTTTTTCGCTATCTCGTTACGTACCAAACTCGCTTCCGTACACTCACCTTTCTTGGGTGATTGTATGCCTTGCGGGACAGGGGCAGCAGCCAGCGAACTGACCAGCTCAAGCCGACGCATGTCCATTATGCGCCTGTCAAGCTCTTGAAACCGGCGGCGAAGATCATCTAGCGAAAGCGCGGATGCTGATCCAAGTTCAGGGTATTGCTCCATGACTCGCCTGGCCAATGAGCGGTGGAGAATCCGATCATATGCATCGGCTGTTCTCTGGTAAGGCTCATTGGCCTCGTCATAGGCATCTAGCAGAGGCCCAAGGCCGTCGGCCCTTGCATCTGTGATGCCTCTCCGGAGCGTGACCCAGCGCATCAACTCGTCTCGTTCCTCACCAGCCCTACGCAGAAGGCCGACCACTTCTGAGGTAGGCTTGGCTGCGAATACGCCAACCTCGTGGTCTATAAGGTGCTCCTCTATCACGACCCCTAACATGGCAGAGAGCTCGGACGAGGCGTCCCTCGCTCGTTCTTTCAACTCGTTACCCACCTCGCGCAGGGTCTGCACCGTCTCAGAGGCGTTGAGCTGCGCCGCGATGGCTTGGCACACCGTATCGTCGGAGGCATGAGTATACAGAGCGTTCGCAGAACGAAGAGCGGCTTCGAGAGCGGCCGAGTCAGTCTCGCCGCCATGCCATGCTGTGCCAAGCAAGGCTGGCCCTTTGGACGTCACAAGGCGCGTATCGATCTCCTCGATGCGTGCCAGGATGGACATGACCCCTTCGGCCTGAGTAGGGGTAGCGTCGGCACGTACACCGCCGGCCGAGAAGGCATTGCACAATACGTCGGCCTCAAGCCCGAGGCGTTCCAGGGCGGAGCAGCGTTCTGCAAGATCCACGTCCAAATGCGTAGCATCGCTGGCGAGTTGACGTAGTTCGCCGAAGTGATCATCGGCAGCCATCGCCTTCAGGCCATCCAGGCTTTCAACGTCGCTGTGAAGTAAGAAACGACGGATGGCGGTCTCCGCATCCCCAAGGCCAGCAAAAACTGAACGGACATCGGTTGCAAAACGGTTGGCGGCTAAGAGCGAGCCGATGTCTGTCTCCAGCCCAACGAAACGATGCTGACAGATGGCGCGTAGAGCTTGATCGCCATCGAATGCTTGTCGAGCCTCGAGATGCTCAGCTATTTCGATGAGAAGTTCAGCTAGCCTCGCTTCCGTATACTTCTCGCTACCCTTGAGCATTGCCAAAGCAGTCTTCTTGGCTGTCTTGAACTCACCGCCAAATTTGCCGAGTGTACCTGTTGTTTTGAGTACACCCGCGTGACGACGCAGATCAATCACCGATAGGCTGGCGTCGAAAACGAATCTCTCCCGCAACTCTGCATCCTTGGCACGCAGGTGCGATAGACGCCCATGTGCCCGTTCAAGTGCAACATGCGACGTTTCTTCGACTACCGAGGGGATACGGCCAAGTAACACGTTGCGATCTGTACGGGCGATGAGATCGGTCGCCTGCACGGCAAGACGCAGCGTTCTAGGCGAAATCAGCCCCTGAATTCCCAAGGCATCGAAAAGGCTCTTAGCTAGCATGACTACGCTATTCAGGCGTGCCAGCTCACTGCGGGCCTGCACGGCCTTTTCGGCAATCTGGCTTAGGGTCATATCTGAAAGGCCCAGAACCTTCGCTCGGCTGGCTAGACTGGCAGCAGCCTCTCTGCTGAGGGTTGTGGTACTGGATACCAGCAGTTGGTCACGCTCGGCCAACGCTTCAGTACGTGCCAAAAGATCGGCGATGACGGCACGGACGGCCTCCTCGCAAGTCGGGTCCCTCAAGATGAGGCGCACCACATGGTCCTCTGCCATGGGTTCTGGCAACGGAAGAGAGGACAGTACCGCCCCAAATACCCTTAAGTCTGCAAGGGTTTCTGGGACTTGCAGTTTGAGGGCGCCGAGCAGTGTGGTGGCACGAGACAGAAGTTCAAGGGTCAATTTGGCGCGACCCACCGCATCGACAACCTCGGGCACGTCGAGAACTTGGAGGCTAGGACGCGTAACGAAAGACCAAGGGTGAGCATTGACACCACCGAACCGCTCGATCGTCTCAGAGACGATTTGCTCAATGGCCAGAAGGCGGTCGCGTCGGCGCTCGGCGTCAAATCTGGCTGTCACTATGGCGTCGGGCAAGAATACCCGGTCTAGCCCCTGGAAACGCGGAACGATGGCGCGTGTGCGCTGCTCCGCCCAGAGGATGTCGTGGATGGTCATCTTGCGCCAAATACCCCGGTCACACACTTCCAGGGCGCTGAAAGGCCGATTCATTGTCACGGCATGTTTGGTGAGGCGTTTACGCAGCGACTGCAATTCGTCCAGGGACGCCGTGATGGAGGAGACCGTTCTTGTGGCGGTGAGATTGAGACGACGTTCGAGGCCGGCCAGCACTTCCGACTTTTTGGCCTTGGTCGAATGTAGTTCAAAGCAGAATTCGCCGAGTCCGGCATCATCGAGACGCTTCTTCACCACGTCGAGGGCCGCGGTCTTTTCTGCAACAAATAGGACCTTCCGACGCTTCGCCAAGGCTGCTGCGATAACATTGGCGATCGTCTGTGATTTGCCCGTTCCGGGAGGACCTTTGATGACCAGATTCCGCCCGCGCATGACGTCGATGATAGCCTGGTGCTGAGACGAATCTGCATCACGAATAAGCAGAGGCACTTCAGCCTCCACCGCGGGGTCCTCGATGTCGTGGGTCTCGGCCGTGGGGTCGCCGGCCTCCTTGCGCCCGAATACTTCGCCTAATACGCCTGCCTTGGCCAACCCACCTTCACCCCCCCCAACGTTCAGGGGCAAGATCATTGAACATCACGAGGCGGGAGAAGGAAAATAGGCCCAGTGTGGAGAAACGACGAACACGCCAACGTGGCAGACCTTCGATTACTTTGGTCATCCGTGCCATGTAGGACTCAGCGGTGTCTCCTTCCTCAAGTGGAGGGACGATGAGGTTGTAATCCTGTGCCAAACGCTGGAGCAGGGTGATATTGATCATCGGTTCGGCATCACCGCGAAGGTAGTAGCGGTATTGCCCCTTTGCCTTCATCGGCTTGCGATCAAGCTCAACCGGGTAGAGCAAGAGGGGCGCAATCATCGACTTCTCCGCCTGGGGTGTTTCTACCCATTCGAGAAAGCCGATTGCCAGATGGAGCAAGTTGACCCCCATCTCCTGCTGCGCAGTACGGGTCTCGTCCAAGACACCAGCGAGCTTACCTTGCAGATTGTCGGGTAAGAGTAGGGTCTGGATTTCTTTGTCGGCGTCGTCACTTTCATCCTCATCGATCACGGGATGTGGTAGGTCGAAGGTCGGTTCAATGCCATTGAGGCGGGCCCAGTCGGCGATGGAAGCCAAACGGCCTCCTTTGGCAGGCGGCAGCCCCATTTCGGAACGTACACGATCACGGATTGTGCGGTCCAGTCGGAGGGACTTGTCAGAGGTGACGTCCTCTTCCTCTTGGCCGAGTGCAATCCATGCGGGATCCAAGCGGCGAGCCTCATCCAACGCCATCAGAAAGGCATCTGACCTCTCATCGGGTAATTCCCCTTCTGGCTCGGGCAAGGGGCGGAACGAGAGGCTCTTACCTGAGGTAAGGCATTCATGGAGAAAGTCTGGTTGCGCGTCGATGATACGGACTTGGGTTTTTGCCCGGTCAGAATGCGTGTAGTTAAGCAGCTTGTTGCTGTTGCGCAGGTCCAGGAGACGGATGCGCAAATCCGCGAGAAGCTGCCCAGTGAGACCCTCAAGCGACACGTCCTGTAGCTCCCCTCTCGAATATTTTGGAAGGTTAACCAAGGGTTGCAGGGACGACAAGATCGCTTCCCAAAACGGTGCGGAAAGACGCGACAAACCTCGGACTGGAGCGGGCGTTGTGCTGCCACGTGCCCATTTCAGGTTGACTGTCGCGCCAAAAAAGTATGAAATTATCATACCGAACTACAGGAGCCCCGACCATGGCCGGCCGAACGGCATCATCCATCGAGAAGCGCACCATCAGCCTGCCGGCGGAGCAGGCAAGCTATATCGATGCCCTGGTCGCCTCCGGCGGCTACGCGTCGGCGAGCGAGGTTGTCCGAGCCGGGTTACGCGCGCTGCAGGAGCGCGACGCGGCGGTGGAGCGCTGGCTGCGCGACGCGGTGGTCCCCGTCTATGACGCCATGCAGGCCGATCCCGGCCGGGGGCGGTCCGCCGCACAGGTGGCGGATCGCCTGCGCGCCCATCATGAACAGCGCCTGAAAAAAGACCGCGCGTGACGCGGGCCGTCATTTTCGCGCCGGAAGCCGAAGACGACCTTCTCCAACTCTACGACTTCATCGCCGATCGGTCCGGCCCTGACCATGCGTACGGCTACGCCGAGCGAATCAGGTCCTATTGCCTTGCCTTCGAGACCTTCCCGGAGCGCGGCATCCGCCGGGATGACCTGCGGCCAGGGTTGCGGCTTGTGAGGTTTGAGCAGCGCGTCACCATCGCCTTCCACCTCACCCCGGCCGCCGTCGTCATCGACCGAATCCTGTACGGCGGGCGCGATGCGGAAGGGCTGCTGGCGGATGAGTAGCGTCTACCCGCAACGTGATCAGGCGTTGCGGAGATTAACCGGGCTATTCTCCGCACAATCTGCGGCGAATAGCCCACGCGAACCAGGGAGCCGGCGATCCTGAGGCGCCCAGCTGGTGGCGAAGGCGCCTGTTGCGCCTCCGCCGCCCGGTTGCCATCCCCCACCCGATCGGCCAAAAATCGGGCCATAGACAGAGTGACGAAGAAGAGAGACGAATGCTGACAGGTGAGATCCGCAACCAGGTCGACCAGATTTGGAATAATTTCTGGACCGGCGGCATCTCCAACCCGCTCGAGGTCATCGAGCAATTCACCTACCTGCTCTTCATCCGCCGGCTGGATGAGGAGCACGCCCGCGAAGAGGCTATGGCCAACCGGCTGAAGAAGCCCATGGCGCGTCGCATCTTCCCCGAGGGCGTGGACGACAAGGGCTGCCCCTATGAGAGCATGCGCTGGTCGAAATTCCGCAACCTCGGCTCGCCCCAGGAGATGTACGAAGTGGTGGCGGAGCACGTCTTCCCCTTCCTGCGCACCCTGGGCGGCGACGGCTCCACCTACGCCCACCACATGCGCGACGCCCGCTTCACCATCCCCACGCCGGGCTTGCTGGTGAAGGTGGTGGAAGGCATCGACAAGGTGCCGATGGAGGACCGCGACACCAAGGGTGACCTCTACGAATACATGCTGGGCAAGATCGCCACCGCCGGCCAGAACGGGCAGTTCCGCACGCCGCGCCACATCATCCAGCTGATGGTCGAGCTGACGGCCCCCACACCGAAGGACGTGATCGTCGACCCTGCCTGCGGCACCGCCGGCTTCCTGGTGGCGGCGGGCGAATACATACGCCACCACCACCCCGAAGTGCTGCGCGACGACAAGCTGCGCGCGCATTTCCACCACGGCATGTTCCACGGCTTCGATTTCGACGGCACCATGCTGCGCATCGGCAGCATGAACATGATGCTCCACGGCGTGGACAATCCCGACATTCGCTACCGCGACAGCTTGGCCCAGGAGCATACCGAGGATGCGGAGCGTTACTCCCTGGTGCTGGCCAACCCGCCTTTCGCCGGCGCGCTGGATGCCGAGGCGGTGGCCAAGGACCTCACCGCCATCGTCAAAACACGCAAGACCGAGCTTCTCTTCCTCGCTCTCTTCCTGCGGCTGCTCAAACCCGGCGGACGTGCTGCGGTGATCGTGCCGGATGGTGTGCTGTTCGGCTCCTCCAAGGCGCATAAGGAGCTGCGCCGCATGCTGGTGGAGGAGCAGAAACTGGACGGGGTGGTCTCGCTGCCCTCGGGCACCTTCCGCCCCTATGCCGGCGTCTCCACCGCCATCCTGCTCTTCACCCGCACCGATTCCGGCGGCACGGATGGGGTGTGGTTCTACGACATGCAGGCGGACGGTTTTAGCCTGGACGACAAACGCCAGCCGCTGCTGCCGGAGCAAAAACTGGGCGTGGCGCCAGCGCAGAAATTGGACGAGGCCGAGCACGCGAAGAATAACCTGCCAGACGTGCTGGCCCGCTGGCGCGCGCGCGACGGGGCGGAGAAGAAACGCCCGCGCACGGCGCAGAGCTTTGTCGTGCCCAAGGCCGACATCGCGGCGGCGGGCTGGGATTTGTCCCTGAACCGGTACAAGGAGATCGTGCGCGAGGATGTGCAGCACCGCGCACCGAAGGAGATTTTGGCCGAGTTGATGAAGCTCGAAGACGACATCCGCGCGGGGATGCAGAAGCTCGAGGAGATGCTTAGCTGATGCTCCAGAAGGTCCACCCTTCGCCGACCATCCAGCATGTGCCGCTTGCCACGCTGGTACTGGACGTGACGACGCGAAACCCCGGCACAAAGCCAAACGAGACTTTCACATATGTCGATCTCAGTGCCGTCGATCAGGAGCGGAAAGCCATCGTGGGCGCGCGTGCTCTCGTAGGTAGCGAGGCACCGAGCCGCGCCAGACAAGTCATCTGCGCGGACGATGTTCTGGTGTCCACTGTGCGCCCGAACCTGAATGGGGTTGCGCTGGTTCCCGAGGATTACGACGGTGCGATTGCCTCGACCGGCTTTTGCGTGCTGCGCCCAAATAGAAAGCTTCTTGATCCAGTCTTTCTTTTTCAGTGGGTTCAATCTCCGGCTTTCGTCGCGGACATGATACGGAAAGCAACCGGTGCGAGTTATCCCGCCGTCTCTGACCGCATTGTCCAGGAATCCCTAATCCCACTCCCCCCACTCCCCGAGCAGCGCCGGATTGCGGCCATTCTCGACCAGGCTGATGCGCTGAGGGTGAAGCGGCGCGAGGCGTTGGCCATGCTCGACGAAATGGCCCAGGCCATTTTCGTGGAGATGTTTGGTGATCTTCGTGAAAATGCGCTGAAGTGGCCAATTTATCCAGTATCACATTACGTTTCTGAGTTTCAGGGTGGGAAAAGCCTTGAGGCGAATGGCGACGAAATATCCGCAAAGTATCGCGTCCTCAAGATAAGTGCGGTTACTGGAATGATGTTTCGTCCGACAGAATGCAAACCTCTGACGGACGATTACGAACCACCTTCAGAGCATTTTGTGCGCCCTGGTGACCTGCTGTTCAGCCGGGCCAATACAACAGAGCTTGTCGGTGCTGTCGCCTATGTTGAAGAGACGCCACCAAACCTTGTTTTGCCCGACAAGTTGTGGCGGTTTGTGTTCCGTAAACCGCTATCAGTAGACCCTTTGTTCATATGGGCATTATTCCAGACTCCTGCCGTGCGCGATGAAATTGAACGCCGGGCGACGGGAACGAGTGGTTCTATGAAAAATATCTCTCAGGGGAAGCTGCTGGCTCTGCCGACGATTCTACCTCCGCTAACAAAGCAGCGCGAATTCACCAAACGCCTGCGTGAGCTTCAATCGGTGAAGGTGCGGCAATCCTTTTTTGCCATTGAAGCGGATTCATTTTTTGCCTCCCTCCAACACCGCGCCTTCACAGGGACCCTGTAGCCATGTCGCAGTTCGGCTTTCTCCAACCAGAATGGCCGGACATTTTTGGTGCGGCCGCGCGCGCCGAGGCGCAGGCGCTGTCAGACCCGCGCGCCGCCGCCTTCTACGCCCGCCGCACTCTGGAGCTGGTGATGGCTTGGCTCTACAAGGCCGATGCGCGGTTGAATCTGCCCTACCAGGATAATCTCAACGCCCTCATCCACGAGCCGAGTTTCCGGACCGTGGCGGGTCAGGCGATCTTCGCCAAAGCCCGCTACCTCAAGGATGTCGGCAACAAGGCCGTGCACAGCGACAAGCCCTTCTCCGAAACGGAAGCGCGCACGGCCCTGGCGGAGCTGTTCCACCTCTGCTTCTGGCTCGCCCGCCATTACGCCCGCGGCCCCAAGCCGGCGGACAGCATGGCCTTCGACGCTTCAAAACTTCCCCGCCCGATGGCCCAGGTGGCCAAAATCACGCTGGACCAGTTGCGCCGCCGAGAGGCCGAGTTGCAGGAGCGCGACGAAAAACTCGCCACCCTGCTGGCGGACAAGGCGCATCTGGACGAAGAACTGGCCCGCCTGCGCGCCGAAGTCGCCGCCGCCCGCACCGCCAATATGGCCGTGCCTGACCATCACGATTATGGCGAAGCCGCCACCCGCGACAATTTCATCGACCTGCTGCTGCGCGAAGCCGGCTGGAACCCGAACGCGCCGAACGTGGCGGAGTATGAAGTCACCGGCATGCCCACCACCAGCCGCCAGGGCTTCGTGGATTACGTGCTCTGGGGCGATGACGGCAAGCCGCTGGCCCTGGTGGAAGCCAAGGCCACCCGCCACGCCGCCCTGAAAGGCCAGCAGCAGGCAAAACTTTATGCCGACTGCCTGGAGGCGATGACCGGCCAGCGCCCCATCATCTTCTGCTCCAACGGCTATGAGCATTGGATTTGGGATGACACCGCCTATCCGCCCCGCGAGGTGCAGGGTTTCTACAAGAAGGACGAGCTGGAGCTGCTGATCCAGCGCCGCACCACCCGCCGCCCCCTGGCCGAGGCCCAGCCGGACGAAGAGATCGCCGGCCGCTACTACCAGCAACGCGCCATCCGCCGCATCGCCGAAACTTTCGAGGATCACCACCAGCGCAAGGCCCTGGTGGTGATGGCCACGGGTGCGGGCAAGACCCGCACGGTCATCGCCCTGGCGGACATGCTGATGCGCGCCAACTGGGCCAAGCGCGTGCTCTTCCTGGCAGACCGCGTCTCCCTGGTAAACCAGGCCGTGCGCGCCTTCTCGAAAAACCTGCCCTCCTCGTCGCCGGTGAATCTGGTGACGGATAAGCACAGCGAGGGCCGCGTCTTCGTCTCCACCTACCCCACCATGATGAAGCTGATCGACGAGCAGGATGGCGCCGCCCGCCGCTTCGGCACCGGGCATTTCGACCTCGTGATCGTGGACGAGGCGCACCGCTCCATCTACCGCAAATACAGCGCCATCTTCGACTGGTTCGACAGCTTGCTGGTCGGCCTCACCGCCACGCCGAAGGACGAGATCGACCGCAACACCTACCGGCTCTTCGAGCTGGAGAACGGCGTGCCGACCGACGCCTACCCGCTGGAGCAGGCGGTGGCGGACAAGGTGCTGGTGCCGATGCAGGCCATCTCCGTGCCGCTGAAATACCCCCGCCAGGGCATACGCTACGCCGACCTCTCCGAGGAGGAGAAGGAAGATTGGGACGCGCTGGAATGGGACGAGGAAGACGGCCCGCCGGAGAGTGTGGACCCGCAGGCGGTGAATAAATGGCTCTTCAACGCCGACACGGTGGACAAGGTGCTCATGCACCTGATGACCCACGGCCAGCGCGTGGAGGGCGGGGACAGGCTGGGCAAGACCATCATCTTCGCCAAGAACCACAAGCATGCCGAATTCATCCAGGAACGTTTCGACGCCAATTACCCTCACCTCAAGGGCAGCTTCGCCCGGGTGATCGACTTCCAGATCGATTACGCGCAGAGCCTGATCGACAGTTTTTCCATCGCCTCCAAGGCGCCGCACATCGCCATCAGCGTGGACATGCTGGATACCGGCATCGACGTGCCCGAAGTGGTCAACCTCGTCTTCTTCAAGCTGGTGCGCTCCAAGACCAAATTCTGGCAGATGATCGGGCGCGGGACGCGGTTATGCCCGGACCTGTTCGGCCCGGGGCAGGACAAGAAATTCTTCTACGTCTTCGATTTCTGCCAGAATTTGGAATTTTTCAGCCAGCCCGAGGCGCAGGCGGAAGGCAACGTGGCGGACAGCCTCTCGGCCCGGCTGTTCAAGACGCGCCTGAAGCTGGTCGGCGCGCTGGATGAGGGAAGGGAAGAGGATGGCGCGCATGCCGGCCTGCGCGGCGATGTCGCCGCCCAGCTGCAGCGCGAGGTGGCGGCGATGAACCTCGACAATTTCATCGTGCGGCCGAAGCGCAAGCTGGTGGAGACTTACTCGAAGCCGGAGGCGTGGGAGCAGCTGGACGATGATGCCCGCCACGTGCTGGCCGAGGAAGTCGCCAACCTGCCCGCCGAGCTGGACCCGGAGCGGCTGGAAGCCAAGCAGTTCGACATGCTGGTGCTGAACCTGCAGCTCTGCGTGCTCAAGCGCCAGCCTGGCTTCGTGAAGCTGCGCAAGCAGGCGGAGGAGATTGCCGCAGCACTTGAGGCGCAGGCCAGCATCCCCATCATCCAGGCCGAGCTGGCGCTGATCCACGACATCCAGACCGATGCCTGGTGGCAGGACGTGACGGTGGAGATGCTGGAGCATGTGCGCCGGCACCTGCGCGGCCTCGTCCACCTGATCGAGAAGCGCAAGCGCGCGATCATCTACACGGATTTCGAGGACGAGCTCGGCGAGGGCGAGCTTGTGCCGTTCGAGCAATTCGGCCCGCCGGATTCCTTCGAGAAGTTCAAGGCGAAGGCGCGCTTCTTCCTGCGCCAGCACGAGGACCACATCGCTGTGCACAAGCTGCGCACCAACAACCAGCTCACCCAGACCGATCTGGACGAGTTGGAGCGCATGCTGCGCGAAAGCGGCACCGGCACCGCGGACGACATTGAGCAAGCGAAAGCCTCAGCCGCTGGGCTTGGGCTTTTCGTGCGCTCACTGGTAGGGCTGGACCGCGGTGCGGCCAAGGCGGCGTTCTCGGCTTTCATGGCCGGGCGCGCGCTGAGCGCCAACCAGATCGAATTCATCGACATGATCGTGGAGCAGCTGACCGAGAGCGGCGTGATGGACCCGGCGCGGCTGTATGAGTCGCCCTATACCGACCTCAACGATCAAGGGCTGGACGGGCTGTTCGGCGGCGAGGCGGCGGACGCGCTGCTGGCCGTGCTGGACGAGATCAAGCGCCGCGCGGCGGCGTAGGCCCGGCGCGGGAAGGGCACCTGGACCGTTTCGGCCCAGGTGCCCGGTTACTTGATCTTCAGGATATGGATGACGCCCTGCGGTTCACTCGGCCGCGTCGGCGTCCTCGCCGGCCAGCCACCAGCCCATCCGCCCGCCCCCGATCCAGCCTTCCGCGTACAGCTTCGACAGCGCGGCGGAGATGGAACCGAGCGGCACCTCACCGGCATTTTCCGCGGCCAGGAGGACGGCGATCTGCGGGCGGGTCAGGGTGGTGTGCTGCTTCAGCAGATGGGCGATTCGCGCGGAGACGGTGTTGGCTGTGAATTGGCGCCGAAGTGGGCCCCCTCCGAAAATCGCTTCAAGTGGCTGAAATCCAAACATAAACAAAATTTGAGAGGGGCCCGATCTGCGCCGATCGGGACCCCTGCTAGGCACTAATTCTTTTATGTATTTCAATGGATTGTGTTAGTACCGGGAGGGGGACCACTTCAGTGCCGGTTCACAGTCGCGGCGCTATTCGCCGATCTCCGACCTGACGCCAGGGTGCAAGAGGAGGCGGGTTAACCTGTCATTGCCCCCCAAGCCGCCTTCGCCGATCCAAGTGGCGAGGCGGGCAAATCCCAGTGCAAGGGGCTGCCGCCGATCAGGATGGGAGACCGCAGCCGGCGCGCCGGTCCCCATGCAGTGTGCTCCGTCTCGGGTGTGTAATCCTCGTCTCGCAGCGTGCTGAAGGCGGCTTCGGCCTGGGGCTCGCCGCCGTTCACCAGCAGCGCGGCGGTGCGCGCCAGGGAGAGCCGTGCGGTGAACGCGGCTTCATCGCGCACCCGTGCAATCAGCCCGCGGATCGCCGCGGCCGCCATGAGGTAGCCGGTGGCGTGGTCCAGCGCCTGGGCGGGAAGCGGCACGGGCCGTTCGGCCTGTCGCCAGCGCATTCCTTCATCCGCGATGCCAGACGACATCTGCACGAGGCTGTCGAACCCGCGCCTGCCCGCCCAAGGCCCGGTCCAGCCATAGGCACAAAGGGAAACATCGATCAGGCCGGGGCTGATCGCGCGGCGCTGCGCCTCGCCATAGCCGAGCCCTTCGAGCGCGCCGGGGCGGTAGCCGTGCACCAGAATGTCGGCTTCTTCCAGAAAATCCTCGAAAACGCAACGATCTGCCGTCTGATGAAGGTTGAGCCGCGCGCAGCGTTTGCCAAGGGTGACCTCCGGCACCACGCCGGGTTCGTCCCAGCTAGGCGGATCGATCCGCAGCACCTCCGCGCCCAGCCCGGCCAGAAAGCGCGTCGAGATCGGTCCCGCCAGCACGCGGGTCAGGTCAAGCACCTTGATCCCGGAAAGCGGGCGGGACGGGTGCAGGCGCCATCGCCGACGCATGCCGGGCTGGGTTTGCGCCGTGGCGATCAGCGGTTCCGCCGCCACCGCGCGGCCCTGCTCATGAACTCGCCACGCATCCAGCGAACGCATCGTAGCCGCGCAGCCGCCGGCGCCGATAACTGCCGCCTCCAACTCGTCCGTACCGCGCCGTGCAACGGCCTCGGTCACTGAATCCCGATCGCCGGCGCAGCCGAGTACGGCCAGCGCCACCGCGCGATGGTGTGGGGCGTTTGTGTGAAGCCTGATCCATCCGTCGGCCGTCTCATAATCACCGGCGATCGGGTCCCAGGGAACGGGGAGCTTCCACCCCTCCGGGCTCAGCGACCACTGGAACCATGCCGATGCCAGATGCCTGTCGACCGTGACGGGCGTCGCCGCTCCGTCCAGGCCCAGAAGTTCCGACAAGGCCAATCCGGCAGTCGCGATAGCCGCCACCGCAAGATCGGTCACCGCGAAGCAAGAATGCAGGCTCTCACCGCCTGTGACATGCAGACGCTCGGCGGCGCTGGGCGGCAGCGTTACCGCATGCAGAGCATCTACGAGCATCCTTCCGAGGGGAGAGGGAAGTGTGTCGGACATTGCCTGACGGTACGCCGCTGCGGAGGAAGTGGAAATAGCTAGGTGGAGGAAGAAGCGGTAAACGCTGGCTCGCTGTTTTTTGCCTGCGCTGGTTGAATTCAGGTACGTGTCCTGTTCAGACGATCTCGATGACTGGCTGGCGATTGCCAAAGGCAGCCTCATCGGGTCATTCGTCAATGACGTCGAAAAGGACCAGACGGCTGTCAGAAACGCGATCGTCTCGCCATGGTCGAACGGACAGACTGAGGGGCAGATCACGCGCCTCAAACTTATCAAGCGACAGATGTATGGGCGCGAAACTTGATCTGCTTCATGTATGGGTAGGTACCCAGGACGAGGAGAGGATTTTGGCCCGCATGAATACTCACAACCGCGCCATACATCACGTACGTGGCAGAATCGAAAAATCTTCGGTACTTGGAAACAAAGCTATAGATTACGACGAATGCGATGATGTGGTCTTGCTAAATCCGTTGTTCAGGTCTGTCTCACCGCCATCGCTTATAACCTCAAACGCATTCTTAACATCGACATTCAAGCGGCCTGATTTTAGCATGCCCGCGCTACCCCGCTTCACAGGAATATGGCCAATCTAGCTCGCATCCCAAACGGCGCGCGAACATTGAGTGACCTGCCCAGACGCTTCATCTTGACGGTAATGAAAAAACTCCTTACAATTTAAAGGGACGGGCTAAGGAGGCTTTGATGGCATCGCTTGCGGTCACAGTGAAAGGGCAGGTCACGTTGAAGCGGGACTTGCTGCAGCACCTCGGCATCAAGCCGGGAGAGAGGGTTGAGTTTGAAAAGCTGCCGGGCGGCGAGCTGAAGGTGCGCGCGGCACGGCCAAGCGGAACAATTGACGGCTTCTTCCATGCGCTGGACGGCAAGGTGAAGCTGAATAAGCCGCTCAGCATCGAGGAGATGAACGACATCATCGCCGCTGGCTGGGCGGGTGAGCTAGGCGACGAATGAAGATCACCGCCGACACCAATGTGCTGGCCCGCGCCATCCTGCAAGACGACGCCGCACAATGCCGTACCGCGCGCAAGTCGCTCAAGGACGCCACTCTGATCGCCGTGTCGCTGCCCTCCCTGTGCGAGCTGGTGTGGTTGCTGCGGCAGGGTGCCAAGTTGTCGAAAGAGGATGTGGCAGTAGCCATCCGGGCCCTCTTGGACGCCGGAAACGTGGTCATGAATCGCCCCGCCGTGGAGGCCGGGCTTGCTCTGCTGGAAGCAGGTGGAGACTTCGCCGATGGTATCATGGCCCATGAGGGCAAATGGCTGGGAGGCGAAACCTTCGTGTCCTTCGACAAGAAGGCGGTCACGCTGCTATCCAAGCAGGGTGAGACCGCCCTGCTACTGACCTAAAAAGAACGCTTTGGCTGAGTGTGGTATTTTTCGTGGTATCCCTAAATTTTTCCTTGAAATACCATTGATTTTAAAAGGGTTTTATCTAATCAATGATCGGCTATTTAGCCGACGTTTAGGAGTTCAAGGCTGAAGAATGAGCATTAACACTGCCGGATTAGCGTAAACTCTCGGTTGTTGCGTGCCCCTGCAACCAAATTAAATTGTGAAAACGGAACAAAAAACCGTCCGCAGACCCGCGGGTGGTTTTGCCGTTTGCAGCGCCCAGCACACAAGGCAAGAATCCCATACTCTTGCGGTACAGCCTGGCGTCCGGGTCGGTGGTTGGGGCATAGGTCTCGTTCGAACGTGTCTCGCCGCGGAAATTCCGCCCGACATTGTGCTCCGTGGGCCGTGCCGGAGGCTCATCCTGATCCTTGGGCACAAAACTCTTCATGCTGACCTCCGCAGCTTTCCATTGATACAATGCATCAATGAAACCTTGGCTGCTCCGCCCACGCATCAATCAGTGTGCCATCTTCAGAGAAATGTTCCGACGACAGCAGGCGTTTGACCCGGGGCAGCGCCAGCGCCCTTGCAGGAAGGCCCGTGCCACATCAGCCTGCAGCAGTCGGTCGCGATTATGGGTGAAGCCCGTCGGGTGCCACACGGGCGCATCCATCGAGAGCCCGACAAACCAGCGGAACAGCAGATTATAGTTCATCTGCTCCATCAGCATCCGCTCCGAGCGCACAGAGTACAACGCTTGCAAAAGCGTCGCCCGCAGCAGCATTTCAGGCGGGATCGAGGGTCGGCCGGTATACGCATAAAGCCCCGAAAAACTACTGCTCAAGCCTGCAAGAATTTCATCCGCCAGCGCTCGGATCACCCGCAATGGATGATCCGAAGGCACAGGCTCCTCAAGCCGAACAAAACTGAAAAGCTCGTCACCCAAACCAGACCGACGCCGCTTCCCCTCTCCTGCCGGGATAATCTGAAGCGCGCAGGCGGTGGGACTGACCTGGCCGACGGGGCTGCAGGAGGCGCGTCTGTGTGCCCGCAGCGGCACCGCGGGCGGTACGTGCTGGCGTGGATCTGATGGTGCTGTGGGAAAAATATCGCGCGGCGCATCCGGATGGGTATTGGCTCGCTCGGTTTTAGAGAAGAGAGCAAGCTCTCCATAGCCTAGTTTTCTCACGTATTGCTGCCTCTGTTCATCACCTAATTGATTCTAAAAAATTGTTGCTTTGGTGGGGCGTTGTTGATTATGGGGGCTAGTGAGCGCGACCACTCGTGCAGACCAATCGAACCGCCTCATCTTCAATGTCACGACTATGCCGTTGCGCCATAGATGAAAAAATTCCCTATAACATTAGAGGCGTTTCACTTTTCCGAAGCAACTTCAAGGTGAGGTTTTCTACGTAGTTGATCAGCAAGTCGGACAGGCCGCTTATGTACCTTAAATTTCCATGCAGAGGGGGTAGGGCTCCAGATTTGCCGTATCTTCATATAGGTTTAGAAGGGGGGGGAGGAACCGATGCGGATCAATAGCCTGGACTTGAATCTGCTTATCGTCCTCGATGCGCTGCTGACGCACGAAAATGTTACCCGCGTCGCGGAGCAGTTGAATGTGACGCAGCCGACGATCAGTAATGCGCTCTCCCGATTAAGGCTGCATTTCAAGGACGAGCTTTTGGTGATGCTCGGGCGGCGCATGGTGCCAACGCCTTTGGCCAACCGGCTGCGCGATCCGGTTTCGGAGTTGTTGCGGCAGGCTCAGCGCGTGGCGCTTACCCGCTCCAACTTCGATCCCGCGGAAGCCGAGACAGATATTGCCATTGCCGCTTCGGACTATGTCGTCGACGCCTTGATGCTCGATGTTCAGCGGGAGTTGCTGCATCGCGCGCCACGAATCAATACCCAGATCGTCAGTGTTTCAGCCCCGGCAAGGCAGCGATTTGCCGATGGCCAGATGGATCTCATGTTTCATCCACCCGAATTCGTTAACACGAATGACTATTTCGAACGCGTGTTCGAAGATAAGTTTGTCCCGGTGATCTGGGAGGGAAATGACGCGATCGGCGCAACATTGCCGCTAGCCGCGTTTCAATCGATGCCCTATGCGGCCATCGAATTTGGCGAATCCTCCCATATCAGCCAGTCTGATCTTTATTTTTCGCGCGCGGGCATTACCCGGAATATTCGTCTTCGTCTGCCCAACTATATCAATCTGGCGGCGGCCGTCATAGGCACGCCTTTGCTGGCAAGCCTGCCTTGGCTGCTGGCACGCCATTGGGTCGGCAAAGGACTTCGGGTGGTGAAGCCCGATTTCACCTTCCCCACGCTGCCAGAAGTGATGTGCTGGCCAGCTCATCTCAATGACGATCCCGGCAATCAGTGGTTGCGCGGGCTGGTCAAGGATAAGGCGCAAAGGCTGCAAGCCCTGATCGACGCGGCGTTTTCCCATTCATAGACAATCCTTATTGCTTTCATTCAAAACGATGATTTGATCGGCCGTCTCCCCTGGCTCAATGAATGCACAAGAAAATTTGTGAGGGGATTTCGTCTTTGCCGAGCGGATAATTTATTCGCGTCATGGCCCGGGTGAACGGGCTCGATTTCTGTTTTGACTCTCATCAGACGTAACCCTCGCACAGTGGCTGGGTATGCGCGGAGATATGCATGTTTCGCTATTTTCCTACCAATTATGTTTGGAATCTTTCTGTTGATCTTGCCTTCGAGATGGGTGCAAGGATCGGCGAGATCGAGGAGATGTGTGCGCCTTTACTGGAGGCGGCGAAATCCCCCGATGCCGCTGGCACGCGGGCGTTCCGCGAAGCCTGGGAAAAAATGGCCGGCAAGCTGGTCGAGCTCGCGCAGGAAGACGAATCCGCGGGGCGGCTTCTATCCGCTGGTGAAAAGCTCAATCGCGCCGCCATATATTTGCTGACCTGCGAGCGCCTGCAGTCGCGTGACGCGCCTGGCCGGCTCGACCTTTATAAAAATGTTCTGGCGGTTTTCAAAAAGGGCGTTGCGCTCTCGCGGGAGAATTGCCGGCTCGTGGAAATACCTTACGAGGGCAAGGTGATTTCCGGCTTGTTCGTGCAGGCGGAAGGGGTCAGCGGCCCCGCGCCCGTGCTGTTGCAGGTCAACGGCCTGGATTCGACGAAAGAGATGAAATACCGCGTCGGCCTTCCGGCGTGGCTGGCGCGGCGGGGGGTGTCCTCGCTGGTGATCGATCAGCCCGGCACAGGCGAGGCGTTGCGCTTGCATAACCTAACAGCACGTTATGATTCCGAGCATTGGGCCAGCGTGGTGGTAGATTGGCTGGAAGCCCAGCCAGAGATCGACCCCAAGCGGATCGGCATGGAGGGCGTGTCGCTGGGCGGCTATTATTGTCCGCGCGCCTTGGCCTTCGAGCCGCGCTTTGCCATGGGTGTGGCCTGGGGTGCGAATCATGATTGGCGGGAGGTGCAGAAGCGCCGTCTGGCAAAAGAGGGAAGCTTTCCGGTGCCGCATTACTGGGAGCATGTCTGCTGGGTCTGGGGTGCCGCGAATATCGATGAATTCATGACCATTGCTGAGAATGTGCATCTCGACGGGATTCTGGACCGCATCAAGGTGCCGTTTTTGGTCACGCATGGCGAGAAGGATTCACAAATTCCGCTGGACATGGCGCGCCGCACGTATGATGCGCTAGTCAACAGCCCCAGGCGTGAGCTGAAGATTTTCACCGACCGCGAAGGTGGCGTGCAGCACTCAAGTTTCGATAATTCCATCAATGCCGGCCACTATATCGCCGATTGGGTGGCGCAAACCCTCGGCGGCCGTCTGGCCTGAACCGATATCACGGAGATAGTCATGAACATCACCAGCCTCGAGGGGCTTGTTTTCGGTGTTGACGATGTTGGCGCCTGCAACGAGTTCCTCGCCAATATGGGACTTGAAGCTGTTGAGCGTAGCGGTGGCGGCGGGCGTTTCTTCGCCGAGGATGGAACCTGGATCAGCACTCGTCCGCGTATGGATGAGAGCCTGCCCGCACCGCTGGAGACCGGTTCCATGTTGCGCGAGACCGTCTACGGCGCCGCCGACGCGGACACGATCGAGGCGGTTGCCAAGGAGATGGCGCGTGACCGTGAGGTCACCCGGCATGCCGATGGCAGCATCGGATTTTACGATGATCTGGGGTTTGCCTTGCGGATTTGTCTCTCGACCCGCAAGCCGCTGGAGGTGCCGGCGGAGGTGATGCTCAACGTTCCAAATTCCACGCAAAGCCGTGGGTTGAATGTCACGGGTGTCACGCCGGGCGCGCCTGCGGCGCAGCCGCGCACATTGTCCCACGTAGTGTATTTCGTTCCCGATGTCGCGGCGGCCGAAGCGTTTTATACGGAGCGTCTAGGATTTCGTTGCACGGATCGCTTCACCGATGTCGGACCCTTCCTGCGCCCGGCCGGCATGGCGGATCATCATGCCTTGTTCTTGATCCAAAGCCCGCCGCATATCAAAGGCATCGAACATTTCGCCTTCCACATGGCCAGCCCCTCGCAGGTTCTGGCGGCGGGAACGCAGATGGTAAAGCGCGGCTTTCAGAGTTTCTGGGGGCCGGGGCGGCATCATTTCGGCAGCAACTGGTTCTGGTATTTTAATTGCCCAATGGGCTGCCATGCCGAATTCGACGCGGACATGGATCAGCATGACGATCATTGGGTGCCCCGTGCCACGGCGATGGGGGCCGAGGCCAGCCAGGCTTACCTTTTCCAGTTTCGTGAAAAATGGGCGCCCGGCGGGCCGCCGCCAAATGCCCGGCCGGCCAGCTGAGCATGACGGTGCTCTGTCATATTTCAGAGATTCCGGATGCGGGCGCCATCGGTGTCGAGCCTGGCGAAGACGGGCACGATACGATTTTTCTGGTCCGCCGCGCCGGGCGTGTCTATGCCTACCGCGATTCCTGTCCGCATTGGCCAGGGGCGCGCATGGCCTGGAGGCGCCATGAATATCTGGACGCGGACGGCGCGCATATCGTCTGCCACGGTCACGGGGCCCTGTTTGATATTGAAACCGGCGATTGCCTTTCGGGGCCTTGCGCCGGCTTGTCGCTCAGCGCCCTGCCGGTGGAGCTGACAGCGCAGGGTTTGGTGCGGCTCATGCCTATTCAACCTGCGCCCCTGACCTCAAAGGATATTTCGAAATGAGTGAAATGGCGAAGAAGGTTCTCGTCATTGGCGGCGGGTTCGCGGGCATGGCCGCGGCGATTGAGTTGGCCAAGCGGGGCATGCAGGTCGAACTGGTTGAGATCGATCCGGGCTGGCGCGCCTATGGTGCCGGCATCAGCCTGGGCGGGGCGACATTGCGGGCATTACAAACCTTGGGCATTCTCGATAGGTTTTTGCGCGCCGCCCACGCCTCGGATGGCGTGGATATCTGCACCCCGGCCGGGGGGCTGATCAGCCAGTTGCCAACCCCCCGCCTGGCGGGGCAGGAGGTGCCGGGCGGTGCTGGCGTGATGCGGCCGGTCTTGGCTGGCATTCTCGCCTCCGCCACGCGCGAGGCCGGTGTGGCGGTGCGGCTGGGTGTTACATTTTCCAGCATCACCCAGAACGAAGCCGGCGTGGAGGTTGCCTTCACCGATGGTGGGACAGGCCGGTATGATCTGCTGATCGGCGCCGATGGGCTTTATTCCAAGGTACGCACGGCATTATTCCCGGACGCGCCGGCGCCAGCCTATAGTGGCCAGGGTGTGTGGCGGGCGGTGCTGCCGCGCCCGTCCGAGATCGAGCGCTGCACGATGTGGATGGGCGATATGGTCAAGCCGGGGGTGAATCCGGTTTCCGCCGAGGAGATGTATCTTTTCGTCACCGAAGACCGCGCGGCGCATGAGCGTCTGGATCCGGCCGGCTTCGTCGATCATCTGCGCGGCTTGCTGGCGCCATTCCCGGCTCCGGTTTTGCAGGCGATCAGGGCGCAGTTGGGGACGCAGTCGCAGATCATCTACCGGCCACTGGAAGGGCTGCTGCTGAAGACCTGGTATCAGGGCAGGGTGGTGCTGGTGGGCGATGCCGTGCACGCTACGACCCCGCATCTGGCCTCCGGCGCCTGTATCGGGATTGAGGACGGCATCGTGCTGGCCGAGGAACTTGCCGTTGGCGGCGGCATCGAGGCGGCACTCTCGCGTTTCCAGGCTCGGCGCTGGGAACGCTGCCGCATGGTGGTGGAAAACTCAGCACGGCTTGGCGTGATTGAGCGGACGGGAGGCGATAAGGCGGAACATGCGCAGATCATGCAGGCCAGCCACCAAGCGCTGGCGGCGCCGATATGAGGAAAGGGTCTCACTCATGAAGCTGGCCAGTTTGCGTGACGGCAGCCGCGATGGGCGGCTGGCCGTGGTCTCGCGTGATCTCTCCCGCGCCTGCCTGGCGCCCGTGCCCACCATGCTGGCGCTCATGGACCAGTGGGTGGCGCAGGAGCCAGTGCTGCGCCGCCTGTATCAAGCCTTGAACGAAGGTAAGCTCGAAAGTTTCGCCTTCGACCCCGGCCAAGCGATGGCGCCGCTGCCGCGTAGTTTTCAATGGCTGGATGCATCCGCCTTCCTGGCGCATGGCGCGTTGATGACCAGGGCGCTGCGCCTGGAGAAGAATGTGCAAGGCGATGTACCGCTGATTTACCAGGGCGGATCGGATAGCCTGCTCGGCCCGTGCGAGGATGTGCCATTCCCCTCGGAAGGGTTGGGAATCGACTTCGAGGGCGAGTTTGCCGTGTGCCTGGGCGATGTGCCGATGGGGGCAACCCAGGAGGAGGCGGAACAGGCGATCCGCTTGCTGACAATCGCCAATGATTGGAGCTTGCGGACGCTTGCCGTGCGGGAGATGGCCACTGGCTTTGGCTGGCTGCAATGCAAGCCCTCTACCAGCTTCGCGCCGGTGGCGATCACGCCAGATGAGCTGGGGCGGGCCTGGGACCAGGGACGGGTGAAATTGCGCCTCTCGGTGAGCCTGAACGGCGCGCTGTTCGGCAAGCCCGATGGCGCGGCGATGGATTACGGCTTTCCGGAGCTGATCTGCCACGCGGCACGCACACGCCGCCTCTGCGCTGGCACGTTACTGGGATCGGGAACCGTTTCGGAAGGGGCGCCGCAGCGTGTGGGGAGTGCTTGCATCGCGGAGATGCGCGGTGGCGAGATGATCCTGCACGGCGAACCGCGAACCGCCTTCCTGAAGTTTGGCGATGAGGTCGCGATGACAGCTTATGACGCCGAAGGCCATGCGCCATTTGGCGCTCTGTCACAACGTGTCGTCGCCGCGCAGCGTCAGGAAATACCCTGATTTCGCAGCCGTCTTATCGAATTTTCCATGGCGATAGAGACGCTCAATGGGAGCCATATAAAAACTAAATTTTTCAAACATCCATGATTATGGATTGATCGCAGCCGTCCAAGCAGCGCGCAAAGCGCCTTTATAACGAGAAAGTTTGGGGAAATGAAAAAAATCCTAAAAACATCTGTGGCCCTCTTATGCTGCCTCGCGGCGGCACCGGCCTTGGCGTTCGAAAATGACAGCGCCCCCTATCCCGTCGGCACCACCTCGATCGGCATTGCCTCCTTGCCGCCCATTCCGGGTGTTTTTCTGTTGGACCAAACCGACGTCGCCGGCGCTGGCTACCTCACGGATAGCCACGGCAACAAGAAGGAGATCCCTCCCTTCAAGGTGCATTCAGTATCAACCACCCCGCGCATCCTGATCAGTTGGCCGGTGACATTGCCGGGCAATGGGCGTCTCTACACGCAAATCGTCCCGCCGATCGTGTTTCTGAACACGGAAGTGTTCGGGCAGAAATTTCATACTGCCGGTGTGGCGAATTTCACCATCACGCCGTTTCTTGGCCAATGGAGCGTGACACGGAATTTCAAAATCGCCAGCGGGTTCGACTTCATTCTGCCCACCGGCGCCTACAGCGCCAGTAAGCCCGCCATCGCCTCCGGCTATACCACCTACTCGCCAGTGCTCTCGCTGCGCTACAACAATCCGCGGGGGCTGGATATTGGCGTTTCCAACCGTCTGTTCTTCAACGCCACCAATACGCGCACCAATTACCATTCCGGCGACGCCTATATGGCGGATTATATCGCCGGCTGGAACATCGGGCATGTCGAGCTAGGCGTGACCGGCGGCTGGCTGCAGGAATATCAGCGCGATAGCCAGTATGGCGCCGCGATTCCCGGCTCGCGCCAGGAGATTTTCAGGATCGGCCCATCCATTACTTATAGCGGCCGGTTCCTGGGCAAGATCCCCTTCATCGTCAACGTCAACGACCAGTTCGACGTGATTTCAAAAAATGCGCCGAAGGAAAATAATTTCTGGGTGAATATCGGCTTTCCGCTATTCGCGCCGCCGCCGCCGGCCCCGCCGGTACAGTCAAGTTGAAGGAACAGACGATGAGCGAGACGCAACGCCAAGCCGGAAACGGCCAAGGTATCTTGTTGCTATGCGGGTCGTGCCTGCCAATTCTGGGCGCGGTCTTGCTTGGGCCGGTGCTGGCCGACGTGCAGACGCATTTCATTACATCCCCCGACGTCGCGACCCTGACGCCGGTGATGCTCACCATTCCGGCCCTGATGATCGCGGTATTTTCGCCATTGGCCGGCTGGCTCGCGGACAGGTTCGGCAGGCGTCGATTACTACTCGTCGGCCTGCTGGTCTACACGCTGTTTGGTACGGCGCCGCTTTATCTGCCGAGTTTGCAGGCGATCGTGCTATCCCGCGCGGGGCTGGGGCTGACAGAGGCGGTAGTGATGACCATCTGCACCGCGCTCATTGGCGATTATTTCGAAGGTAATAGGCGCGAGTTTTGGCTCTCTATGCAGGGGGCGGTTGCGTCGTTCGCTGCCGCCGTGTTTTTTGGGCTCGGGGGCGCGCTGGGGGAATTTGGCTGGCGCACGCCGTTCTGGCTCTACGTCGCCGGAATCCTGATGTTTCCCTTTGCCTTGAAGCTATTGTGGGAGCCAGCCAAACCGCATGCCTTCGCAGTGCATCTAGGCGAGCAGAAACTTCCCTGGCGGGTACTTGCTGTCGCGTATCCTTTCGCATTGGTCACGGGCATCGCACTGTTAATGGTGCCCATTCAGCTCAGCTTCATTCTACATGGGCTAGGGCTCGATTCGCCAGCGACGGCGGGGCTGCTCTCCGCCGGCAACCAAGCCTCGGTGCTGGCCGGCGCTTTGTTGTTTCGTTTGCTGGTGCGCTTTGGCTATGTGCCTGTTTTCGGGGGCGGGTTTTTCGCGGCAGGCGTCGGGCTGCTCCTGGTCTCGGTCAGCAAAGGGCAGGGCGGTTTGCTTCTGGGTGGTTGTTTGAACGGTTTGGGGTGTGGCTTGTTGCTTGTAGGATTGATTACCTGGGCTTTGGCGGCGTTGCCGGCGAAGGTTCGCGGCATCGGCGCGGGCGGGTTCAATGCCTGCGTTTTCCTGGGTGAATTCCTCAGCCCTCTGGTCATCCTAGTGTTGCGACATGCCGGCGTCAGCTTGGTGAACGCCTTGGCCCTTTGCGGCTGGGCGCTAGTTGCGTTAATTTTGCCTGGGCTGTTCGCGCCTCTGGCCAACCGTGTGCGAACCGCCGCGGTACCGGCCGCCGACTGATCGCACTCGCGCCAGCCTATAGATATTCCTTTCCGGAGTGAACATGATGAGATGCTTTCTCGATCTCTCGGTGGCTATTGATAACGATACTCCTGCAGACCCGCCGCCCCTACGCCCAAAAATCCGGTATCAGGATCATGCGCAAAGCGTAGCGGAAATGTTGGGGTTCTTCCCCGGCCTCACGTCTGGGCAATTGCCGGATAGTGCCGGCTGGGCGGTGGAAGAATTGCACATCACAGCCCATAACGGCACTCATCTGGACGCGCCCTGGCATTATCATCCGACGATGAATGGCGGCGAGCGCGCGATCACGATCGACGAAGTGCCGTTGGATTGGTGCTATCGTCCCGGCGTCAAGTTGGATTTCCGGCATCTGGAAGACGGCTATGTGGCAACTGCGGCGGATATCGAGGCGGAGTTGCAGCGGATCGGTTATACGTTACAGCCGCTGGATATCGTGGTGATCAACACCGCCGCCGGCGAGGCTTACGGCACGCCGACTTATCTGGGCAAAGGCTGCGGAATTGGCCGCGAGGCCACTTTATATTTGCTGGAAAGGGGAGTGCGTGTCACCGGCACAGATGCCTGGAGTTGGGACGCGCCCTTTCCTTACACCGCCAGGCGTTTCGCCGAGACCGGCGATGCGTCGTTGATCTGGGAAGGGCACAAGGCCGGTGCCAAGATCGGCTATTGTCACTTGGAAAAGCTCGCTCGCCTGGAGGAACTGCCGCCATTTGGCTTTGATGTCATCTGCTTTCCAACAAAAATTAAAAATGGTTCCGCTGGCTGGACGAGAGCGGTAGCGGTGTTTGAATCGGAAGCGGGGTGATTGCGCGTAACTTTCTGTCTGTCGGGCCTGGGCGTTAAGACGGTCTGCTCAATACCAAATTCAAGGGCGTGATCTGGGTGATCCAGGGGTTGACTGACTAAAGCAAATACGATCAATTGGTTATTTTGATGTTCGGTGCGATACAGGTTCAAGAAGTGCACTGTGCCAGCATGGCTCTTCAGGTCAAATCCAACCATGCAAGACAAGGTGACATTGGATGGACACCGCATGGCCCCAGGGGCGTATAATTCTAAGGATCGACTTTGGTAAGTGCCGCCAGAGGAGAGAAGTTATTGTCATATGGCGATGCGTTACGCGTATATAGTCATATGACAGGAGCTGTCCATGTCCGTGCTCAGCCAGATCATCGTTGCGTCGAAACCCTTTTCACCTGCCCCGATCACCGCTGAAGAGGCAGGTGCCATGTTCCGTACGGCCTTGAATCTCTTCCGCCTATGGGGGGTGACAGACGATCAGGCCGCGATCATCCTCGATTTGCCGCGCCGTACCTTCGCCCGCTGGAAGGCAAGCGAGGTTGGTCGGATTGGCCGTGACGGCAAGGCCAAGCTCTCCAATATCTTGGGGATCCACAAAGCCTTGCGGATCATTTTCAAGGAGCCGGCGCGCGGCTATGGCTGGATCAAAGCCATTTAGTGGCCGCTCGGCTTTGGATGTTATGCTCCATGGTGAATTAGCCGATCTCATGCGCGTGCGGAATTATCTGGACGCGGAGCGTGGCGTCTGCTGATCGACCCGTCGATCGTCCCCATCTCGCCGGTTCATTGGGTTGGCGCCAGGCGGATCATCCGCAGCCTGTATCCGCCGATCAATTTATTTGAGGATATCGCCGATCCAGAAGATTGGCCCTTGTTGATTGCCGCCGAGCAGAAGACCAATCCGCGCCTAATGGAAACGATCGGTACCTTTGATCTCGTACCGGTGACGCGGCGCGTTTCCGGGCCTGGAGCGAGTTATCTCATGGCCCCGTTCACGCATGTCTACCCTGAGCGGCCGAGCCGGTTCGGCGCAGGCACCTATGGTGTGCTGTACGCCGCGCGGACATATGAGACGGCCTTGCTTGAAACCATTCATCATCATGCCCGCTTCATGGCACAGACCGGCCAACCGCCTGGCTGGACCTCGCAATTCCGGGTGCTTGTGCGCGATATTCTGGCTTCACTCCATGACCTGTGGGGTGGGATTGACGCATTCGCATCCACACTGGACCCGAATTGCAATACTGCGGCGCAACAACTGGCCGCGGCGTTGCGGGACAGCGGATCTCATGGGCTGGTCTACCCGAGCAGGCGTGCCCCTGCTGGTGTTTGTGTCGGGCTGTTTTACCCGGATCTAGCCTCGCCGCCTGTGCAATGGCGCCATCTTGATTATCACTGGGATGGTGTTCGCGCTGATCTAGTCCGTGATGATGGGACAGGAGAGGTTTTTCGGTTGAAAGAATGGTGAAGTGGGCGGAAGCAAACGAGGCCAGATTGTTCACGCCCATTTTGTGAGGTGACATCCTACAGCCCACCCGGCGCTGTTGTGACGCAAATGGGTGGTTTGGGTACGCTTCGAGTGAAATGGTGAAGGATTGTGTTTAGGCCAGCCCATTAGGACTTTTTGAGTCAAAAATTGAAACGATCAAGGACTTTTACATTTATTATTTTAGTGTGTTGTCTAGTCTCGGGACGTCATTGGGATCAGGTAAGCTAGAGCTCTCTGCAGTATTGGGAAGATGACCTGCGCACTGAATGCAAGCTGTTCAATGCCAGGGCGGAGACGTTGGCGACGCCCCCATGTTTCGGGCGGCTTTTGTCCATAATCGCTGTCCAATTCTAGCCGATGCCTATTTTGAGTTGCGGATACAGCCGTATGGCCAGCATCCCTACACCTTAGCCCGCCGGGACGGGGTACCGATGATGTTCGTAGAGCTGTGGGATATATGGAAGGGCACAGATGGAGGGAAGCACCGCAGCTTCACCCTGATCACAACTGAGTCCAATAATATCGTCCGACCCTGCTATGATCGCATGCCGGTGACTGTGGAGAACGAAAATTAGCCCCTATGGCTTGCAGACGCAAAGGGCAATGTGCGGGTGTTGCTGCGCCCGGCGGAAGAAACCAACCTCAAAGCCTGGCCGGTTAGACGGCACGTAAACAGCTCTAGAAATAATCACGCCCAGTTGTTGGAGGTGGCGCAATGACGTACGAAATCGGCAGGGGCGGGCGCGATGGGTACGAGAGCGGCCTGAGCGCTCTATGACGCTCACTAAGAAGATATACAATGGTGAGTGGCAACGCTGCTCTGCATTGTCACTCACCTTAGCCTTTCACTCCTGATCTAGATTTTCTTCAAATGCCCCATCAGTTGAAATTTCCTCATGAGTTTCAAGCATTGTTTCAAAGGGAGCCGATTTAGCTTCAGAGAGGATAGGCTTCTTTTGCCGCTTTGGCTTTACTCTGTCGGTCTCTTTGTTGGCAACAGATTCAGCTTTTTTTAGTTTTTTGTTGAGCTGAATAACTTCAGCTTCTAGTTCTGCCACATGCTTATTTGCCTGCGTTAGTTCAAGCTTCATCGTCTTTGCGCGCAGTTTAGCGCGATCGAGTGATTTTGCTTGACGGGTAGCGAGTGCCTTCAAATCGACGACTTTCAGACCTTTGAAAGGATCCGCCGGTTCTTTCGCTTTGGTCCTGGAAGTGACGGGCTTTCTAGCAGGAGCGGCTTTGGCGGCGCTCTTCAGGCGGCGTGTTCCTGTTAAAGTTTTTCGGCGATTGCTTCCCGCCCTGTTGGATTTAGCGGCGTCGTCTGTAACGATGTCCGCCTTTTTTCTCCTGGCCACGGGCTTTCGTTTTGCTGTGACCGTACCTCGGGCCGTAGTGATTCGCTTTTTGGTTGTTGTCGACGCGCGGGCCAATAGGATTCTCCTAACAAAAAATGAAGAAAATTTCAAACTTCATATATGGTACGATATTTTTTTCTTGTTATTCAATACCTGCATCAATTATTTGAAATACTTATACACTTAATGTCTGTCAATTCCTTGTTCCGCTTCAGTAGGTGAGCGCAGAAATATTCCAAAATTTATGCATGAAAAATATTGTGTTTGGAAGAAGCATCAAAGGCGCAATCGAGGTGAATTCGAATAACTCGCCCTGCTCCTGACCGATCATTTAGATTCGAATATGAAGCTTTTTATCCCAAGATAGAGATGAAATATTCATCGTCGTATATAGAACGATAAATTTATAGGGAAAAGTAATTTATAGATCGGGAATTATTTAAATGCTATCGTGTGGAAATGTGATGGAAGACCTAGAGTATCGTAAAATAAAACTCTTGATGCTGTCGAAAGTGGCTAGACTGGCTAAGAATTGGCTTAAGGACGCGGCAATTTTTCGTCTATAAAGACGTAGCGATTGATGCATATCAAAGCATACATATATGCGTTCATGCGCATATGCAAATCATGAGCGAAGTATGCAGCATCCTTAAAGCCCTTGCCGAACCCACCCGCTTAGCCGCCATGCGGGTGCTTTGGGATGGCCAGGAGCGTTGCGTGTGCGAGCTGATGCAGCGGCTTAGTGTCACTCAATCGCGCATGTCCCGTCACATGGCGGTGCTAAAAGCTGCTCGGCTAGTAACGGACCGTAGAGATGCTCAATGGGTACGCTACCGCCGCGCTGCTGCCATCCCGGTTGAAATCGAGGGGATCATTGAGGCAGTACTCATCTTGTCTACCCAAGCAGACCGGATCGCCGCATGACCGTTACAATCATGAACCATGAAAAGCCACGGAAAAAGGCGCCTAGTGAGGTATGGCTTATCATAGGCACAATTCTCGCCATTGCGCTTTGGATCATAGTCTATTGGCAACTACAGTCTTTCTCGGTTTGGGTGGTCTCTATACTGCCCATCCCGCATGGCGGACACCTAGATGAAGCTCTGGCCTTTTTTGTTTTTGATACACCGAAAGTTCTGATGCTGCTTGCGCTAGTTGTATTCGGCATGGGGGTGGTGCGGAGCTATTTCTCACCCGATCGTACGCGCGCCTTTCTGGCCGGTAAGCGCGAAGGATTGGGGAATATCGCGGCCGCCAGTCTGGGCGTTGTCACGCCGTTCTGTTCATGCTCGGCTGTGCCCTTATTTGTCGGTTTCGTCTCAGCGGGTGTGCCGCTGGGGGTGACCTTCTCTTTCCTGATTGCTTCGCCGATGATCAACGAGGTGGCTTTGGGGCTGCTCTTTGCCATGATTAGCTGGCAAGTCGCACTCACCTATCTCGCATTCGGGCTGGTGGTAGCTATCAGTGCCGGATGGATCATTGGAAGGTTGCATCTGGAAGGGTGGCTGGAGCCATGGGTGCGCGAAATCCGCGGTAGCACGGTGGCAGCAGAAGCCAAAGGGATGAGTATGGCCGAGCGAATCCACGCGGGCATTGATGCCATGCGCGACATTTTTGGCCGAGTTTGGATGTGGATTATTGCTGGCATCACAGCTGGCGCCTTCATCCATGGCTACGTCCCAACCGAGATGCTCTCTGGCCTCATGGGGCGTGACCATTGGTGGTCTGTTCTAATGGTCGTACTCATCGGCGTGCCGATCTATTCTAACGCGGCTGGCATATTCCCCGTCATCCTGGCGTTGCTCGGCAAGGGGGCAGCCTTGGGTACGGTTCTCGCCTTCATGATGTCAGTCACGGCCCTTTCGGCGCCGGAGATGGTGATTCTTCGCAAAGTGCTCTCTCTGCGGTTGATCACTATCTACATCGCTGTTGTTGCGGTTGGCATCATCGCCGTCGGCTATATTTTCAATGCCTTGTTCTCCTAACATCGGATTCTGCTCGTGAAAGACGTTAAAATTCTCGGTTCCGGCTGCAAGCGTTGTGTGGCCACAGCCGAACTAGTGCAAGCTGAGGCAGCGCGGCTAGGTATTCCTGTCAGCGTTGAGAAGGTAACGGATTATGTGACTATCGCTGGATATGGCGTGCTCTCGACCCCGGGCGTTGTCATTGATGGCAAGGTCGTCCATGCAGGCGGGGTACCAAAAGCTGAAGATATTGCCAGTTGGCTCTCAAACTGATTGGGTGTTTCCTGGCTGTAAGAAGTGCCGACAGCCCTCTTCGCATGCAAACCGAGCTCTCTTATAGACAAGTAGCGGCTGATTATGGGCGGGATGGAGCCGATATTGTTGAAAAGGCCCTGCTTATTTCTTTGTAACCCCGCGATGGCCGCGCTTCACTTAACGCATGCGGCAGTGGTGATCGTGCGGTACCGAGCTTTGCCGGTTTTCGCCAAGTGAAGCGGTGCGGGCGGTGCAGGAATATCTCGGTAAGCTGAACGATGCCGCGTTTGGATCGGCAACCGAGGTGACGCCAAAATTCGTACTTTCCAGTGACTCGGCATCTCAATGGACCGGCGCGCTCAAAGGGCCTGCTTTTCACATACGCTACCAATTATCTGATCGACGTCGAGAGCGCGATCATCCTTGACATCGAGGCTACCAGAGCGGTTCGCCGGGCCGAGGTTGGCGCATCCCGCACCATGCTAATTGGGGTCAAAGAAATGTTCGGCCTGAAACCCGCGTGGGTGGCCGCCGACAGTGCTTATGGTTCGGCCGCCAATTCGGCTTGGCTTGTGAAGCAAAAAAAAGTTCGCATCGTACATCCTGATCTTTGATAAATCGCAGCGGACAGATGACACCTAATCCCGCAGAGACTTTACATGGTACGGCAAAAATGGCCGCTACATCTGCGCAGAAGGAAAAACACTCGTTCAATATCGTCGGACATATACGACGCCCCGAATTGGCATAGACCAGGATAGCTTTCGCCGTTATCTCGCCCCTTCAAAAAATTGTTTCATTTGTTCCTCAAAATCACGCTGCTGCCCCAACGCGCCCGCGCGCGAAATACTACGCGATTTGAATGAAGACAGCGCGATTTGGCACGCGCCATATGCAAAACACCTTAGTATAAGAGAACCCGCTGTTGGAGAAAGAAAGCCGAAATTCTGTTCGCGCATCTCAACCGTATCCTGAATCTCGGTAGACTGAGGCTTCGAGGCCCTTCAGGTACCTGTGACGAATTCTTACCGGCCGCGACAGCTCAAGATCTATGGAAACTCACGAAGCTTAGGCCAATGAGAGCGGGTGGCATGCGCCCAGCCACAACATAGTCCGAGATAGCGCACTACGAAGGACGTGAAGTAGACACCGACGCCGGGAGCCAGTTGCTCGACCAAAGAATTGTGCGCCAATTGTCGATTAAATCAACAATATCCGTCCATATAGGCTCCTTTGGATCGCCCCCCGATATCCCCAACCAGGGCATTCCTGCGCAAAGTCGGCGATCTTGAAAGAGGCCGCTTTGGTGCTCGCTCTAAGGTTGTGGTTCAATTTCTCCCGGCCGCCAGGATTTGTTGAACCAAGCCTCAAGGGGCCCGTAGAGCCGCAAAATGGTAAACCAAGTCTGGCCGGGAATCGTCTGTACCCAGTTGGGTTCCTTGCCGGGAGGCGGCTTGGGTCCGAAATACACATCAACCGAATCGTCGCCGTTCACCAGTAGGTCATTCTTCTGGCTGCTCACGCTAGGGAAGCGTTGGTTGGTTTGTAGCATCGACCGTGTTTGGGTGCTGTATACGATCACCGACCAGAACGTCTTGACGGGGACGTGCGGTGGCAGGTGCAGCTTGTAAGTTTTTCCGCCATCCAGCGCGTTGTTGTTGGCGTCGAGAGCTGACCATGGATAGGTGGAACCCTCGCCAACGATCTTAGTATCCATCGCCGGGGTGACACCCGTTGCCAGGAAGAAGAAGAAGGCTGCCGCATCGAGGTTGGCCACGCCAGGCTGCCACTCGAATTTGTAACCGCCAAAGAAGGCCAGCCGCCAGTTTGAGTCGTCGAAGAAGTATCCTTCTTTCCCGCGCAGTCGATAGCTGATTGCCCGGGCGGTGGCGTCGCCTACGGCCGCAGCTTCGGTGAGGATCTTCTTCATGCGTGCGTCTGGCGCGAACGTCTTACCTTTCAGGATGCCAATTGACGCCCAGAACCCCAGGGTGGTCGGATCGACGGAATCGATCGGCTCCTCCTGCACGACCTGATTGAGCATTTCCCAGAACTGGTACCCAGCAGGCCCGACCATATTGAACGGCTTGCCTGACATATCGACGAAGTTGGGCGTCGTCGGATAGGCGGCCTGCGAGAGCGGGTAGATCCTCGTAAACTTTTTGACCAGATCCACGCCCGGTTTAGGGTCGCCATGGACAAGGAAACTGCGCCAGACGGGCCAGATGCTGTATGTCGGGCATCGCACGACATGGTAGCCTTTCGGTACCTGGCCCTTGTGACCTGGGGGGAGCAGCAGATACTTGCCGCCGCGTCCCTCGTCTGGGCCTGTGATACCCAGGTCTCCGACCCAGTGATACCACATGTCATCGATCAGTCCGAGCACATTCGGTGGGACTTCCAGAACCAATGGTCCATTGCGAAGATCCAGCCAGAACCACGAGTAAGCCGTATTGTCGTTCGCAGTTAGTTCAACGGTGCGGGAGTCAACTAACTGCTCCCAAATCGGCACGGTCTTGTTCGCTGGTCCCACAGTCAGGATTGCGCTCTTGTTCGCCAACTGATTGACCGGAGGTAGACCGAGCAGGTACGCTTGCACTGCGCGCTGGAAATCGAGATTGTGGTAGAGTATTTCGGTAGTGGCCGCATCCGGAACGCCGCCGTCGAAGTGAAGTGTCCCCAGGCGCGTTTCGATCTCCTCCGGGACACTCACGTCGCGTGGCGTCGGTGTTGAGTATTTTAGATCGGCATCTGCTGGTGCGCCGGAGAGCAGTTGCGCCAGCGCCACTCCTGGTGCGCCACCCGCCGCCGCGATTGTTGCCAATGTTCCTGATTGAAGCAGTTCGCGCTTGGTCACCATACTGTGTCCCCTCTCTGCTGATCTGCGTGATTTCTCCGTTCTTTTTATGGCAATGGCTTCAAAAACCACATTGACATAGATCGTTTTGCTTCGGATTCAAAAATTATTAATTATCCTGAAATAGTGACTTTATGAAAATTGGTTGGTTCAGAAGCTTAAGTTGGCCGACCGTGCGACTTCCCCGCTCTGAGCTGAACCACCAACTCAAGGTACGGTTGTTTGCTGTGGTGTCTGGAATCGGACAAGCTGCACACCGATAAAGGTTACGATCACGGACGCTGCCGCTACGCCTGCAAGCGTCGCAATATCAAACCGTGCATTGCCCGAAGAGACCAGGATACCTCGCAGAAAGTCGGTCGTCATAGATGGGCGGAGGGTGCCAAGATTCAATCGGCGCAACCAGTGGAAAGCACCTGTAGGGCATCGAACGAAGCTTCGCCTGGATAAACCGATTCCGAAGGCTGACTATTCGATACGAACGCCGCATCGATATTCATAAGGTCCTCACCACCATCGCCTGATCATTTATATGCCCGCGTGCGTCATGGCAGGCCAAAAAGACTGCAATACCAGAAATGTCGCCGGGCTGACCAACGAGCCCAAGTGGCTTTTGCGCTGCGCATTGCAAAAGAACTCCGCGCTAATAAAGCCAGCGGTATGCGTTCCCTCCGTCTCGACAATACCAGGGTTGATCGCGTTGACGTGGATTTGCGGGCGCACAGTTCCGCAACCAACACGCCGGTAATAGCGTCTACAGCGCCCTTGGTCGCAGTTTAGACCACAGACTGCAGGGGCGGAATGCTGGTTACGACTAAGGAGATGTTGATCATGCTTTCACCTTCCCCAAGATACCTCACCGCAGCACGCATAGTGAGCAGCGCGCTGAGCTCATTAACGTCGAATATCTTATGATAATAGTCCTCCGTCACGGCCTCGATCGACTGTATCTCGTAGACGCCAGAAATATTCAGCAGCACGTCGAGCCGGCCAAAAGCTTTCACCGCCGTGTCAATGACGCTGTCTGCAGGACGCGCCTTAACGATGGCAGCACCAATTCCCTTGGATGCTCCTGTTACCACAGCGACTTTACCTGCAGGTTTCGACAAGACCCGCTCCCTGAAAGGACCGGACCAAACACCAACATGGTGCGCCTCAATCCGCTGGTACTAGAGAGTGGAACTATTGAACAAGGCATCGAGTCCTCTTATGTACAAAAAATGGGACTCCTATTTCACCCACCAACGCAGAAAATCCGGCTGGAGGCGATTTTGTACGCCCTTTCTGACCCGAGTCCGGCTATTGTCGTCGCCAAAATAGCCAGTGCGGGCAATTCCCAGACTTGCTTGGCTTTTGCGTGCATGGGCGATCGGGTGATTCCCAAAAACCTTTCTGTCCCAGCATTCAAAAATTCTTCGCGAAGCGGGGTTGATCCGTTCAGGACGTCACGGTGTCGAGATGCGTAATAAGTCGCGCTGTTGCGAGGTTGAAGGTCGCTTTCCTGGCTTAATTTTAGCAATCTTGAATACCTGCGCACGCGACACCCAATAGAACCAGACAAGGTAAGAATTTCAGGTTGCCCGACCACAGCTGCCAACTCGGAACTGGCTATGAGACCACCGGTCGTAATTTCAGAACAGTCTTTCCCCAGGTAGGAACGTTTATGCCGACAGTTTTATCGCTTTCGAGTGTAACAAAAATATATAAATCAGGCCAAACCGCGTTGCATGAGATCGATCTTGTGATAGAGAAGGGCGAGATATTCGCGCTACTCGGCCCCAACGGAGCGGGCAAGACGACGCTTATTAGCATCATCTGCGGTTTGGTCTCGATGACCACCGGGCATGTTTCCGTCAATGGGTACGACATTATCAAGGATTATCGCTCCGCGCGCGCCATAATCGGCCTCGTCCCTCAGGAGATTTCACTCGATATCTTCACGACAGTCGAGGATACCGTGCGATTCAGCCGCGGTTTGTTCGGAAAGCCGAATGCCCCTGACTATATCGAACAACTACTACGTGATCTTTCGCTCTGGGAAAAGCGTAGCGCACGTCTCAACGAGCTATCGGGTGGAATGAAGCGCCGAGTGATGATCGCCAAAGCGTTGAGCCATGAGCCGGACATTTTGTTCCTCGACGAACCAACCGCCGGTGTTGACGTCAATCTCCGCCGTGACATGTGGGACCTTGTGCGCCGGTTGCGTGATCGCGGTGTCACCATCATCCTTACCACCCATTATATCGAGGAGGCTGAGGAGATGGCAGACCGCGTTGGCGTCATCGACAGAGGTCGGCTCATGCTTATAGAGGGGACCGCGACACTAATGCACAAGCTTGGCAAACGGCGACTGACAATCCTATTGCACCAACCTCTGATGACGATCCCGCCCGCACTCGCCCATTGGCCGCTACAGCTTGACGCCGAAGGCAGCCGCCTTGTCTATGAATTCGACGCTAACGCATCGGACACTAGCATACCCCACCTGCTACGCGATATTGGCGCCGCTGGAATCGACTATACCGACCTTGAGACCAGCCGGAGTACGCTCGAGGATATTTTCGTCGGGCTGCTGGAGGGGCAGATATGAGTGGTTTCAATTTGCCTGGCATCTGGGCTATCTACCGCACCGAGATGGCGAGAACACGGCGGACGATACTGCAGAGCGTGGCAACCCCTGTGATTACCACAGTGCTCTATTTCATTGTGTTCGGTAGCGCGATTGGCTCGCGTATGCACCAGGTGGCTGGCGTCAGCTACGGAGCCTTTATCGTGCCGGGATTGATCATGCTTACCCTGCTAACGCAGGGCATTTCCAATGCATCGATTGCGATCTATTTTCCGAAATTCACCCGCACGATATTCGAGATTTTATCGGCACCGATCTCGAGCATGGAGGTGGTTTTGGCTTATGTCGGAGCCGCCGCAACGAAAGCGATCCTAATTGGCTTGATCATCCTCGTCACGGCAACGTTCTTCGTTCCCGTGCAAATTATGCATCCGGCTTGGATGATCGCCTTCCTCGTGCTCACCGCTCTGACCTTTAGCCTGTTTGGCTTCCTTATCGGCATTTGGGCCGATAGCTTCGAGCAACTGGCGGTGATTCCGTCGTTGGTGGTCACACCCCTCACATTCTTGGGTGGTGCTTTTTATTCGATCGACATGTTACCCCAGCCATGGCGGACGGTCAGCCTGTTCAACCCCGTGGTTTATCTTGTGAGCGGGTTTCGCTGGAGCTTTTATGGGTCTGGAGATGTCGGCGTCGCGGCGAGCTTGATCTTCGTCATCACGTTTATGGTTTGTTGTCTGGCCCTGCTCTCGTGGGTTTTCCGCACAGGATACCGCCTGAAGTCATAAGCTCTGACTCTAATGCTCTCCTTGCAATCAACTATCTCGGGTATTGCTCGGTGAGGAGGTGGCCGACGGCGGAGGGATCGCTTTAAGAATGTTGGACCACGAAAGTGGACATTTCTCCCTTATTCGCTGGCAAGGTCAGCACCATTGGATTCTTCCTTCAGAATATCGATAAATGCCCGAAGCGTTGCCGGAATGTAGCGGTTTCCCGGGTAGTACAGGGCCAATCCGGGCGACGGAGGACACCAGTCTGGGAGTAACCGGACCAGCCGGCGGGAAGACAACCCTGCTTGGGCAAAAGATTCTGGCACATAGGCAATACCAAGTCCGGCCATCGCCGCCTGAACCAGGAGATCATTATCGTCAAGCGTCAGAGCGCCCGGCGGGTCGAGCACGAATTCCTCGCCGAGCCGGCTGAATTCCCAGCGATAACGCTTTCCACTGGGGAGTCTCTGGCGGATGCAGGTGTGATGGGTGAGATCATCCGGCGTCGTCACCGGCAGGCGTCCTTTCAGATAGTCCGTGGAGGCTATTGCGATGAAACGAACATCACCGCCAAAGCGGACAGCAATCATGTCTGCGGGTACCGCGTCGTAAAGCCGCACCCCCGCGTCAAAATTCTCCGCAACAATATCCACAAGGCGTCCCTCCGAAACGAGGTCTAATTCCACCTGGGGATAGCGGGCCAAGAAACGAGGGACGACAGCGCCGAGGAGAAGCTGTGCGGCCCGTTTATTGGCGTTGATCCTCAACAAACCACTTGGCTCGCCACGCGCCTCGGCCAGCCCGTCGATAGCGGCATCTAAGCCTTTCATTATCGGTGTCAGACGCTCGAGTAGTCGCAAGCCAGCATTTGTTGGTGCGACGCTACGTGTTGTCCGGTTGAGCAGGCGGACCCCGAGGTGTCTCTCGAGTCCAATTAACGTGTGACTGAGCGCGGAACGCGATATGCCCAACGCATCGGCCGCCTTTTGAAAGCTAAGATGGCGCGCAACGGCTGCAAAGGCTTCAAGCTCATTCAGGGTCGGTCTCGTCATTGGTGCAAAATCCACACTAGGTCGGTCGAGTTCTGGAGTCTTATACCACCAATCGGCCGTGCGTAGATCTAGCGTGACGAATCGCGAAAGGTAGATTCTATGACAAAGACTTGGTTCATTTCTGGTGCCGCCTCCGGTCTCGGACTGGAGATGACCCAGCAGCTTCTTGCGCGCGGGGACGCGGTTGCTGGGACGTCACGCCGCGACGGCGCACTCGCTAATTTAGAGGAGAAATATCGAGAAACTCTCCTTGTCCTTAAGCTTGAACTGACAGACGTCAAAAGCATTCGCGCGGCAGTAGATGCGGCATTCGAGGAGCTTGGGACCATAGACGTTGTGGTAAGCAATGCCGGCTACGGCCTCGTGGGAGCTGCGGAGGAACTCTCAGATGCACAGATTGATCAGCAGATCGCAACCAATTTGGTAGGCTGCATACAGCTCATCCGCGCCGCATTGCCGCATATGCGGACGCAAGGCGGTGGGCGCATTGTTCAGATATCATCGGAGGGAGGGCAAATCGCTTACCCCAACTTTAGTCTTTATCACGCAAGCAAATGGGGAATAGAAGGCTTCATTGAAGCGGTATGTCAAGAAGTGGCGCCGTTCGGAATTGATTTCGTGATTGCCGAACCAGGTCCAACGGCGACGAAATTCCGGGAAGGCTTGGTGCATGCTGAAAGTATGGCAGTATATGATGATACGCCTGCGGGGCAGATTCGGCGGTTAATCCAAACCGGCGCCTTCGTCCTGAAGGGCGATGCGGCACGAACTGCCGCGGCCATCATTTCGACGGCTGACAGAGAAAAACCGGAGCTGCGTCTTGCCTTGGGAAGCGCGGCTTATCAATCCATCTCGAAAGCACTCGCTGCTCGACTGTCATCTATTGAAGGTCAGCATGATGTCGCATTCGCAGCAGATCGGCCCGATGTCTAAACGCAGCTGGGTGGTCATTTATGAATAGACCCCAGATTTATGAACGCCTTCAATCCCAATTTTGAAGACAGGAGGAGACGAGGAGAAAGCCCAAGTTCAGAGATGAGTCCAGGCGTGATGCAGTGCCCAAGATTACCGAGCGTGGTTATCCGGCAGCGGAGGTGTCTCAGCGCCTCGGCGTCAGTCAGCATTCACGGTGTGCCTGGAAGCGCCAACTGGCGAAGGTGGTGCGGGGCGATACTGGCGAAGATGCCGAGATCCGTCAGCTACAGCGTGAACTGCCCCAGGTGACCGAGAAGCACGACATTGGAAAAGGCCACCGTGTATTTGGCTCGGGCGGCAAAGTGAGAAACGCGTTTATTGCCGCGCACCATGACCAGTTCCAGGTTCGATCGATGTGTCGGGGGCTGCATATCCAGCCCAACGGCTTTTGCTTTGCTGAAGAGCCCGGTGAGCCAGCGCCTAGAAAGACGCTCAATACACGGAGCTAATCCGAAAAGCCTCGAACGACAGAAATAAGGTTTATGGCTATCGAAAGCTGCAGGATGACCTCCTGGATCGCGGCGAGACATGCTGTCCAACAGCATTGCCCGATTGACCGAGCTGGAGGGTATCAAGGCGTAAATCGGCTACAAGAGCCGACCGGGAAGCTATAGTGGTAAGCTGTCTCTGGCAGTCGAAAAACCCTCTCGATCGTCAGTTAGACGTTGCTGCGCCCGAGCAAGCTTGGGTAACGGACATCACCTACTTTGGCACTTTGGAAGGTTTTTCTATCTGACCCTCGTGATCGTTCTCTATTTTCGCCGTGTTGTGGATTGGTTGATGCAAAGTCGGTAGACCACCGCTAGGGTATTGCAAGCGGTGCACTTGGCGGTATGGCGGCGCAAGTCGAAGCACCGAGTGCTGATCCATTCCGATCAGGGCGCGCGGTTCACCAGCATAGACTGGGCTGCGTTCATCCGGGCTCACAATCTTGAGCACTCGATGGGCCGAAGCGGCAACTGCCATGACAATTTCGTCGCCGAGAGCTTATTCTCGTCGCTAAAGCGTGAGTGAACTTGGCACGACACCTACAAAATGCGTGGAGAAATCCGGTGGGACGTGTTCGACTAGATCGAGATGTTCTACAATCCCCTGTCCGAGCACGTCAGGAGCAGAGTGCTGCCACCCGTCGGGTTCGAGAACAATAGTTTTTGAAAGCGAAAGGCGTCTAGAAAATTAGGTGCTATTCAGATCTCGTTTTTAAGATGGCTATCACTCAAGTATTGTATTTTGAAGCTACTTAAGGGGGGATTCATACCGGCTCGCGCGGAGCGGAAGGAGGAAGGTGTATTAAGCTTCTGGGAGCCGGTTTATCCGATTAACCCTCGGGGTTGGACGGTTCTATGTCAACTGGATGGTATCGTGTACGAAGCAGGAGTAAGGCCAGCCGCGCCCCGTCTGCTGGACCAGCCCAACCGCCGGTTTCGCCCGCCGGCTCCGAATATGTTGTGGCATGGCGATTTTATTTGCATCTCAACCTGGCAAGAGTTTGCCTGTGTCGCCCGCATTATTGATGCCTTTGCTACGTCGTTCTTATTCTGTCTTACCTTCAACTTTTCGTCAAATTCGATACCAGGTGGAACCAGAGAGGGTTTTGTAATAAAGTCTTGCTTTGATGTGAGGGTAGGGGGCGTATTCACAAATGGGCGGTCAACTTATAGGGGGGGGAAGCGCGAGCCTGTCCCAGTACCCTAGTTTTCGGCCTTGTGGCGTCTCCTTTCAAGGGCTTGGCATGTTTGAATTGCTCCCAGCAGGGGATGAGATGGGCTGATGCAGCTTTCCAAACCGGTGATTGTCATTGTTGATGACAGCCCCACGAACAGGCGGATTTATGCTCGTTTGTCCCGGAATCTGGGTTTTGAGGTCCAGGTCAAGACGTTCGAAAATCCCGCACAAGTGCTTGACTGGCTTCCAAATAATCGGGTCGATCTGATCATCACTGACTATAAGATGCCGATCATGACCGGGGATAAGCTGGTGACCCATATCCGCGCCTTCGACCCCAATATCCCGGTGATTGTCGTGACGGCTTATAATGACCGCAGCTATCGGGTGGCGTGCCTGGATGCAGGCGCCACGGATTTCCTGCTCAGCCCTGTAGATCATGTCGAGTTTGTAACCCGCGCGCGCAACCTGCTCAGACTCCGTTCACACCAGCAAATCACCGCGCGCAGGGCGGAAATGCTTGAACGGCGCCTTGCTTCGGGTATCAACGCGCAAGACTTATTTGTGCTGGATAGCCGCGAGGCATTGGCTCAGGTGATCGATACGGTGCCAGCCATGATCAGCGCAGCGGACCGGGCAGGCAACTGCATTTTCGTGAATGCGCTGCAGGCCGCGGTTGCTGGTGGGATTCCAGCGGATCTCGTCGGGCAGCCAGTGGAAGCATTGTTGGGGTGGGAACGCGGCGCCTCAAGCCGGCGGCTCGATCGGCTGGTGCTGGAAACCGGTCAAGCCTTACCATCCAGAGAAGAGGAGGTGTTGACCGATTCTGGTGACACTCATGTTTATCTCACCACTAAGGTACCGCTACGCGACAGAAATGGGGTTGCGATCGCGGTTCTCACGACCTCGGTTGATATCACCGAGCGGCGGAATGCTGAAAGACGCCTGGAATATCTAGCTAGTCATGATCCGCTGACCGAATTGCCCAACCGTGCACTACTGCGTGAGCGAATTCAACGGGAGTTCGCCCGTGGGCGCCGAGGCGATCAGCATTTTGCGCTACACTTTATTGATCTGGACCGCTTTAAGGCCATTAACGATTCGCAGGGGCATTTGCAGGGCGATAGGCTGCTGCGTCGCATAGCGGATATGCTGACTGACGTGGTGAATGAAGGCGATACCGTCGCGCGCATCGGGGGTGATGAGTTCGCCGTGCTGCAAACCAACATTACCGGGCCTGACGATATGGCGAGCCTCGCGGGCACCATCATTGCGCGGTTAAATGAGAGTGAGCAGTCCCCAGATCCCCTGAATGTTGGTGCGAGCATCGGTATTTCCATCGCGCCGCTGGATGCGCAGGATGCCGAGGCGCTGATGAAGAACTCTGACCAAGCCATGTATGCCGCGAAGCTAGCGGGCGGTAATATGTGGCGTTTTTTTGCTGCCGAGATGGGAGCCACCTCCGGTGAAGTGGTGAATCTGGAACGCGACCTGCGCAACGCCATCACTCAGCAGGAATTCATTATCAATTATCAGCCGCAATTTGATCTGCGCAGCGGCGCGCTGTTGGGGGCGGAGGCGCTGCTGCGCTGGAAGCGCCCGGATTTGGGGCTAGTCTACCCTAATCTTTTCCTGAGTCTTGCTGAGGAAACCGGCCTTATACTGCCAATCAATGAATGGGTCATAAATGAGACCTGTCGTCAGATTTCGACCTGGGAGAAGCAGGGGGTTGAATTGCGGGTGGGGCTTAATATCTCCTCTATCCAGTTTCGCCGCCGGACGATTTTCCAGACAGTCTCTAATGCGATCGCCGAAGCGGGGATCAATCCGAAATCTCTTGATTTGGAACTGACCGAAGGGATTTTGCTGCGCGATGTTGATGACACTATTGCCCAGCTTGACGCCTTGCGCGGCCTCGGGGTTACTTTATCCCTCGATGATTTTGGGACCGGCTATTCCTCGCTCAGCTATATCCAGAAATTTCCTCTCGACCGACTGAAGGTAGACCGTTCCTTTATTCAACGATTGGCCGAGAACAAGAATGACCTCGCTATCGTGCGTACAATCATTGATCTTGGCCACATCCTAAAGCTGAGTGTGCTCGCGGAGGGAGTTGAGACTAGTGCTCAGCTTGCTCTGCTGCAAGCTGAAGGCTGTGACGAAGGGCAAGGCTTTCTATTAGGCAAGGCGCTGCCGCCTGAGCGTTTTCTAAAAGAGTTTTACTGCCAGGGCACTCAAGTCTCGCTCCTGAATTCAAAGCGGACGGTAAGATGAGTTGGCTGACACGTGCTGCTAGCCGGATACGGAATGGGGCTCGTATTCTTGCGAAGCGTCTGCGAGGTCGGCCAGACAGCGAACATGAGATGAGTTTCAATCGCTTGGTTTTTGCGGGGCTCATCGTCCTTATTCTGTTGCCTGGGACAGGCAGCGCCAGTTCTCATCTCGCGCTGGCCTGGATGGTTGTTTATTTTGTCCTGGCATTTGGCGGGTTGGCTCACATCATCTGGCGCCCTGGCATTTGCCAGGCGCGCAGAGTTTACGCGCTGTTGTTAGATTGCGGCTTTCTTTCCTGGCAGTTGCATCTAGGCGGTGAGCGGGTGGCGTTGTTTTATCCCGTCTATCTTTGGGTCATTTTTGGGAATAGTTTTCGGTTCGGCATCAAGTTTCTGCTTCTCGCAGTGCCGGTTGCCACACTCAGCTTTCTGCTGGTCGTGCTCAGTACGCCATTCTGGTTTTCACAGCCGCATCTTTCCGCTGGACTGCTCATTGGGCTCGTTATCCTGCCGGCCTATGCGGGCACTTTGATCAAGAAGCTTTCTCTGGCCACCCTGGCGGCGGAGAAAGCCAATAAGGCTAAGAGCTTGTTCTTAGCTAGCGTTAGTCACGAGTTGCGCACGCCTTTAACGGCTATTATCGGCATGAACCAGATGTTGCGCACCACCGCGCTCGGTAGCGCCCAGAGGGAGATGGTCGAGACGGTGGACGTCGCGAGCCGCTCCCTGCAGACGCTGATCAACCAATTGCTTGATTTCTCCCGTATTGAAGCTGGACAAATGACCAGCACGATCGAGGAATTCGATCTGCTGACCTTGCTGATTGACGTACGGCGCATCGTCGAAAGCCAAGTTCGGGAAAAAAATTTGGCATTCACGATTCATGTCACGCCGCGTACGCCGCTTCGTGTAAAGACCAGTCGTCTGCAATTGCAGGAGATATTGGTGAATTTGGTCGGTAATGCCGTGAAATTCACCGAAGCCGGCAGTGTCGAGATCGCGCTGGACGGCCAGCTTATGGAGGGAAGTGAAGGCGAACTGACCTTGAGGGGAGAGATAGCGGATACAGGGATTGGCATTCCGGTTGAAGCGCAGGCCCGTATCTTTGAGAGCTTTACCCAAGGCGATGCCTCGATCCTCAACAAGTTCGGCGGAACCGGCCTGGGGTTGGCGATCACCCGCCGCCTAGTCGGAATTTTGGGTGGTGATATCACGGTTGAAAGCAAGGTCGGGGAGGGGAGCCTGTTTAGGTTCCATATTAAGGCCCTCCGCGCCACCGAGGAGGCTTGGCAGCCGCCCGCCGGTAAGGTCGGGCTGCACGTACGTAACCCGCTGAAGAGGTCCCTATTGCGCACAACCCTCACCGCTATGGGTGTGAAGGTGGAGTTGATGAAGCCGGCCAACGCCGCGTCCGCTGAGGAAAGCGGTGTAAGCATGGTTGTGGAATATTACGCCGATGGCGAGATGGTGGACATGCCGAGCGGGGGGCTCCCTCGGACAATTCTTATCCAGCCATCCGCAGCGCCGGGGCTACCGGAGCGTGCCATTCGGCAGCGCTGCGTGACTCTGCTGTCAGACGATTTCTCGGATCAGGAATTGCAGCAGGCACTGCTTATCGCTAGCCGGTTCAGTGTGTCTGAGATGAGCGCCTCTCGGGAGGGTGAGATACTAACGGCGCCAGTGCTGCCGCCTTTGCCAGTCTCTCTCATCAGTCGTGATGTGCTGTTGGTGGATGATAACCGCATTAATCAGCGCGTGTTCACCCGTATTCTGGAAGCCGCGGGACATAAGGTGACAGTGGCGGATGACGGTAACCGCGCCATCGATATGCTGGAGCGTGAGGGGGAACGATTTGATATTGTTCTGATGGACTTCAATATGCCCGGCATGGACGGGCTGGAAGTGACCAAGTTGTATCGATTGATGTCACTTGGCCAGACACGATTGCCGATTATTGGTCTGACAGCGGATGCCTTTGCCCAGGCGAACGGGGATTGGCGTAATGCCGATATGGATGACTGCCTAGTGAAGCCTGTGGCACCACAGGATTTGGTGGCGGTAGTTGAAAAAATGGCCCGTGTGCGTCAGGGGCAATCATCCGCTGCGCCCGTTGAGGCGCGGGCCAAGCAGAACATCCCAGCTTTGGATGAGGCGATCATCGCCAATCTGCGGCAGTTAGGAGATAGCCAATTCCTGCATGAGCTGCTTTCTGACTTTCTTGCCGATGCGGAGAACCTGATCGATCAGTTGGTCGCTGACGCGGCGCGCGGCGACAGCCCGGAATTTCGTAACCATGCTCATGCTTTGCGGAGTAGTGCTGCAAATGTCGGCGCTAAGGGGTTGGGGGAGCTATGCACCAACTGGCACGGGCTGCGGGGGACTGAACTGAGAGCACAGGCGGCATCGTTTGCCGCCCGTGCGGATGTTGAATTGAAGATGACTAGGCAGGCCGTTATGGCCTTGGGCACGATCCGCAGGGTAAATAATCAATGATTTTATACCCCGCTTGTTCGTAGCCTCGGCTATTACTCTGCAGCCATGATTATGGATGGCTGAGGAAGCATCGCCGCCAAGCGGCGGTCCTGTGCTGCGCAGAGTCTGTCCATCTTACGCAGGTCCGCTTCCGTCAGGTTCAAGGCGGCTTCCGCCCAGATATCGACCACATCGATCAACTCCTCCAGCGTCACCGGGTTGACCCTGCGCCGCGCGCGGTAGGTGGACATATGGGCGTTAAATTTCCGGTTATGATGGGAGATATAATCCTGTATGGTCTGCTCACCTTGCCCATCTTCCGCCAATACATCGACCACACCGATCTCGAACAACTCTTCAGCTGAATAAATCCGGCCGGAGAGGATCATTTCTTCCGCGCGCTTGCGGTCGATCCGGCGGGAAAGGAAGCTGTAAGCCCCCATGCCGGGAAACATATTGAACAGGATTTCGGGGAGGCCAAGTTTGGCGCTGCGTTCCGCGACGATCATGTCGAAGGACAAAGCGTGCTCAAAACCGCCGCCGAGGGCATCACCCTGCACCAACGCCATGGTAATAACAGGAACATCAAAGGCAATTGCGTTGCGGTGGATCGCTTTCACTGCAACGTGCCCATAATGGCGCAGTGCCTCTAAATCCCCCTGACGGATGCGCTGTGCGAAATGGCCGAGATCGCCACCAAGGTTATAAATGCCCGGAACTGCCGACGCCATCACAAACCATGAAAACGGCATGTCTTCCCGGCGTGGAGACCGGGCGAAGGACGAGGTGATCAAATTCTGCATCTCGCCGATATCTTGCATGAGTTCGTGAGTATAAGAGGGCCGCCCCTGCGGCTGCATGAAGCACCAGCAGGCGCTGCTGGGCATATCCAGTTCCAGCCGGAGATTGTCGAAGCGCCGCGTAAGAAGGTCTTGAAATGAAAGCTGGTATATATCCTTGTTCTGCTGGCAGGAGGAGGTCGCGTTCTGAAGGCTGGATACAGTGGTAAAATCAACGAAGTTCATTGCATCTCTCCATAGGTTAAGGCTTCTCCGTCAGGCATTTTGGTAGGCGCCCCCCTTCCGCCTGACGGTTGCATGCAGAATATGACCTGAAATTGGTGGTAGAGCTGAAAAAACTTTGACACTGTGAGGCGGTACCATGGCCTCCTCTAACGAGGTTTTGTCTAAGTATATGATATAATTTATAAAAATGAATGGATGAGGTGAAGCGGTTCTGCTTGTGGTTTTGTCTAACCTCGGCTTCGGCCATTTTTTCGACAAGCCGGTTGGAGTGAGCATGGGGAGTGACCAGAGCCGTCGCGGGTTCGGGGGCGTTAGTCTTTCTATACGCCGACGGCTGACTTACGCTTTGTCTTTAATATTGTCGCATGGCAGCGATTTGTCTCAAAACAAAGATTTTCTCCCGAATAACCAGGAAGAAGGGCTGTTGAGCATTGCTGGCTTGAGCTAGCGGCGCACCTTTTAAGGCTCCCGACCGGAGGCGTGCGATAATAAGGTGCCACATTCCAGCCAACTGGAGTTTTATATGGCGATTTTGTGCTGGCTGCAGAGGAGGTCCAATAACACGGCTAGCCTTCTTGGTTGCCCATGCCGCGTGTTGTTTTACGACGGTCATTCAATTCTTATGCGAATATATCGATTCGTCGCCTGTTTGTGTGGTACGCGTATCGCCAGGGAGACTGGAGTTTCGGTGATGAAAGTTCTTTCAATCCCGCCGAAATTGTAGTGGCAGCGGAAACGCCCACATATAGTATTCTTCTTTTAAAGGCAGATGCTACTGTGGTTCGCTGGGCGGCGAGACGGAAGGACCTATAATGCTGTTCGCATTGCGGAAGTTGTCAGGCTTTTTTCTGTGAACCGGACGGATGGCATAACGCAAGCACGGTGAACGGCGCGCGTATTTAGCGCTTTTATTGCACCAAGACCGATGGAGTCAGGCCCACCAAAATTGGAAAGCGCCGTTGCCAAAGTTTTTGTTGAGGTGCGGGTCGTTGCCGCTTGAGTGACGTTCCCAGCGCTGTCCAACAGTTCCAGGGGCTCATTCATTTCTGCATCCGGCAGTAAGATCGATGACGAAAGCGAATATCATAGCTAGCGTGCCGACGATGAAAAGTAACTGGTAATCACCGGTCCGAGAGAAGATATACGACAGGCCATAGGCAGCGGCGGCCTGGAAAATCGCAAAGCTCACCGTCGCCTTGCTCCAGGCGGCCTTTTGCTCGGCCGGGTGATGAGCAAGCAGTTCGTGCACACGCCCGAGCACCAACGGCACGATACCCGGCGTAAACGCGCCGACGATGACGCTGGACAGCATGAGTGAGGACGCTCCACCACTCAAAGTAGGTAACAGAACAGCGCCAGCTTCAATGAGATACGTGACGCGCAGAACACGCGCAAACCCCAACCGGTCCGCCACGTGCCCGTTTAGGATTGGGCCGACCACGGCGCCTAGTCCAAATAATACCCAGTATTCCGCGCCAGTACGCAATCCTAGCCCCAGCCCCCGTGCGATGAAATCGACCAGGAACAGCATATGCGGCACCAGCCCCACTGCGTTGAGCGCATATTCGGCATAGAGCGCCCGCAAAGCAAGCGAGTTAGGCGTTTTACGAGGCTTTGTTTGAGGCGCTTTTTGTTCCGCGGGCCACCCACGCCATGAAACTAGTGTCAGCAGCAGGGAGATGGCGCCAAGCCCCATCCAGCTTTGCCGTAGCCCCTGGCTCAAGAGTAATGGCACGAGCGTGCCAGAGGCAGCGATGCCCGCGCCAACGCCCATAAAGATAACGCCCCCGGCAAGGCCACGTCGGGATGGTGGCAGATGTGGCAATACAGTGGGGGCTGCAAGAACCATCAGTACACCGCCAGCAAGTCCAGCGCAGAAGCGCCAGATGAAAAACCACGAAAAATCAAGTGGATAGGCGCAGGAGAAGAAGGACAAAGTCGCCAATCCCATCATCGTCCTAAGTGTTGAAGTGGCTGTCATCCGCGCCGCGAGCGGCCGGCCCGCGAGCGCGCCTGCCAGATATCCTGCGAGATTTGCCGCCCCTAGATACACTGCCGCTGAAGGCTGAAACCAATGTGCCCCAATGATGGCAGGCAGCAGGGGCGTATAGGCGAACCGAGCCAAGCCGATCCCGACTAGGCTTGCGCAGAAGCCCGATAAAATCCCCATCCAAGCGCGGTTTGCCCGGATGGTGGTCTGATCCTTGGTGGTTGATGCATCCATAACTACCTCTTGAGCGTCGAATTGCGTTGAGATAGCCACGGCAAAGAATCTTATAAAACGAATTTATAAGATACAATCTATCTAGTTTTGTGATATGTTGTGTTGGCTATGGATGCATCCGATCTGAAAATTTTTGAAGCCGTCGCTCGGTTGGGCAGCATGAAGCGTGCCGCTGAGGAGCTGAATACGGTCCAATCTAACGTGACGGCCCGGATCAAGGCGCTGGAGGATGATCTCGGTCTATCCTTGTTTCAGCGCCATGCACGAGGCGTCAAGGCAACCGGGCCGGGGCAGCGTATGCTGCCCTTTGCCGGGCGGGTGGCGAAGTTGCTGGCCGATGCGCGGGCGGCGGCGAAGGATGACGGTATGCCAAACGGGCCGCTACAAATCGGCAGTCTGGAGACGACAACAGCCCTGCGCCTAGCTCCGCTGCTTAGTCGCTTCACTCTTGCTTATCCCGAAGTCCAGCTCGTCGTGACTACCGGCACAACCGCACGGTTGGTAACAGACGTACTGGAATACAGGGTGGATGGTGCTTTTGCCGTAGGGCCGATAGAGCACCCAGACTTGGAGCGGCAGGTGGCTTTCACGGAGGAGTTGGTTCTCGTTACGCCACCCACTGTCACCGTCCCCCAGGCGCTGGCGAAGAGCGGTACATTGCGGACCATCGTTTTTCAGTATGGCTGCTCCTACCGGCAGAAACTGGAAGCAATCTTGTCCAGCATGGGCATCGCCAACGCTAAACCGCTTGAGCTCGGTTCGCTCGACGCAATGATAGCCTGTGTTTCCGTAGGGGTGGGGGTGACGCTTTTGCCCAGGAGGGTTGTCGCCCATGCGGTGAAAGAAAACAAAGTTTTGGCGCATGCGCTACCGCAAATACAATCGCATGCGGAAACGCTCTTTATTCGACGGAAGGATACCTACACTTCCAGTGCTATGAAAGCGTTTCTGAAATTGTGTGAGGCACAGGAGGAGGTTGGCTGAGTGGATGCTTTGCCCAAAATTGAAGGATAAAAATAGTGCACTGATCGACAGGTAGTTTACATTCTGGTGGAACCTTGAACTTGGGAAGACGGCGATGGTGAAGGGGCCTGCTGTTGCTATCATCCTGGATGCTGCTCAGAAAGCAGCCCTGACTGCGCTGGTCCGCAAGCGTGGCCGGCGCAAACGGGCGGTGGGCACACGCTCACCAATTATGGTGTTCGATCAGCCGAACCAGCGCTGGGCCTGGGTTTCGTGTCGGACGCGCTGAACAATGGACGGAGCTTCCGCGGTTTGACGGTGGTGGATGACTCTATGCGCGAATACCTGGCGCTGGTGGCCGACACCTCTCTGTCAGGAGAAAGGCTCGGTCGCGAACTCAACCAGATCGGCGAACGCCCAGCCATCAGCTGATCCAGAAGGTCTTTGTCGATGCTCATACGTGAATCTCCTATTCAAGTCGTTACCACGTCAGCGCACAAAATTCAGGATAGTCCCGGTAAGCCGCAGCAGAATGCGGTTGTAGATAGCTTCAACGGTCGATTCCGTGATGAATGCCTCAACGTGTCCCTATTGAGCAACCTGGGTCACGCCTGGTCTGTCATCGAGGCGACTATAATGCTGTCAGACCACACATCAGCCTTGGCGGCATGACGCCAGAGGCTTTGGTTCGACACGCAAGCTAGGCATATATCAATCCACGGTCCTAACTTAAAGATGAGGGCATGTTGGGGGACGGGGTAATGCCGCCTACCTACGATTTCAGAAAGCCTCCTTCTACCTTACCGAATAAGCAGCACAAGCTTGCTGGCCTGCCGCTCCACTGCACATCGATGCCGCTAGGGGGGCCACGCCATCTCTCCTGGCGGAGGTTCTCATTTTCCCGCCTCTGGCAGAGCCACCTTGTCAGCGGTGATATGCCGATACCAAGATCCTCGGCTATCGCCCGGCGAGTGTACCCGCTCGTGCGGACCAGCCGAACCGCCCCATCTTCAACGTCCCGGATATACCGTTGCGCCATGAGGGAGTTGCCCTTCTATACAATAAGGGGCTCCACTTTCGTGAAGCAAGTCCGCTTGGAATATGCTAACAAAAAACGCGAATTTGCACAGCCTCGGTCGTCTCCCGCCAGTACGACCGGCGCCCGTTGATCGTAGTTAATCTTATTTCCTGCTCCAAAGCTGCCAGACCGTTGTCGGTCTATCTTGTCGATATAATTAGATGGCACGGTTCCTCTGGCGGATGTGCCGATAAATTTAATCCTATTCTGCGTAGTCGCTAAGCATCTTTCTTGGTGTTTGTGTATCGCAACAAAAAGCTTTAGAGCTGACGCTGGCTAGCTGCTGTGAAATGCCTTGAGGTTTGCGGAGGCGAGCAGGTTGACAGCTATGTACATTATCCTGAGAGGCACAACCACTACAGTTGCAAATTTGCGCGACACTCTTCGGCGTTTTTGCAAAATAAACTCAGCAAGAAAAATAAAACCATAAACTTCAGTAAGTTATTTTTGGCACGATGGTTGCTCATCCCCCCCATGTTCATCTTGCGATGGGCACGGGAAGATCCCCGCCATGACCGGTCCAATAAAACCCGGCGCGGAGGGGAGACGCAAATCACACGGCTCAAGGAATGAGCGGTTTTTTGATGTCTAATGTTCAAGGGAGTTGTTGATGGAACCACATGAGCATCGCGCAGATGCCATTCACGTCGCATCAGACGACGTGCAATTGGCAGCGCTTGGATATAGTTCGAATTTCGACCGCACCATGTCCGTATGGCAGAATTTTGCCCTGGGCTTCACGTATCTTTCACCGGTCGTCGGTGTTTATTCTGTATTCGCTTTTGGACTGCAGGCTGGCGGTCCACCGATGATCTGGTCTTACGTCATTGCCGGTCTTGGCCAGTTTCTGGTGGCCCTGGTGTTTGGTGAGGTCGTCTCACAATTTCCTATCTCAGGTGGGCTATACCCCTGGGCGCGCCGTCTGGTTGGGCGGCGCTGGGCTTGGATGGCAGGCTGGCTCTACGGTTGGGCGCTATTCACGACCATCGCTGCTGTTACTCTGGGAGCTGGACCGTTTCTGGCTACCCTATTCGGGGTCAATAATACTCCGATTTTTACCACCATTGCGGCCCTGGCGTTACTTGGGTTGTCCACTGTTATCAACATGCGCGGTACCAAGTTGCTCGCCCAAGTGGCGATGTTCGGCTTCATATGCGAGTTGGTTGGCGCGATCGTGGTGGGAGTAGATTTATTTACGATGCACCGTGAGCAGCCGCTATCAGTTGTGTTTAATACCTTCGGTATTCAGGGAACGGGTTCCTACTGGCCTGCGTTTCTCGCGGCAGCATTGGTTGGGTTGTTCTGCTGCTACGGCTTCGAAGCTTGTGGGGATGTAGCGGAAGAGACCCCGAACCCGGGCGTTAAGATTCCCAAAGCCATGCGAATGACAATTTATGTTGGCGTTGGTGCTTCCATCTTCGTCTGCTTGGCGTTGATTATGGCGATCCCTAACATGGGCGACGTCATCTCTGGTAAGGTCGCTGATCCGATCGGCGAAGTGCTTGCCAACGCGTTCGGTCCAATTGGCGCAAAGGCGGTTATCGTAGTGGTAATGGTCTCGTTTATGTCATGCGTGCTCAGTCTGCAGGCCGCCGTCAGCCGTCTGCTCTTTGCCTATGCGCGCGATAGAATGATCGTCGGCAGCACCTTTCTCACCCGTTTGGCCAAGCATGCTCATGTACCCGAGGGGGCGTTACTGGTGGCCGGTCTGGTTCCGGCAGCCATCGTCGTCATTGGCTATTTCCTGCAAAACGCTCTGGCTACGGTTCTAAACTTTGCGGTGATTGGCATCTATCTGTCCTTCCAAATGGTAGTCGTCGCAGCCCTGTATGCCCGTGCCCGCGGCTGGCAACCGGGTGGTCACTTCCGCCTTGGAGCCTGGGCCTGGCCCGTGAACATCCTGGCGCTCGGATATGGCGTTTCCGCCATTGTCAACATGGCTTGGCCACGCACGCCTTCCGAAGCCTGGTACCTGAACTGGTCTATGCCTCTCACGGTGGTGATCATCGGTGGGGCCGGCGTTTTCTACATGCTGGCCGGGCGGCCGTATGAGCGCGGCTCCGCGCCCTATGGCGATGCGGCGGAATTGCACAAGCGCCTACGCTGATCCTGATCCTCTAGCTAAAAGATTATAAAAATGATGACTGAACTGACGGCCGGGGCTATAGCTCCGGATCCGCGAGGCGCGGCTTGTTTCCATGTCGTTCTGCCCGATATCGATGGTGGCTTGCGTGAGCGTCGCATCTCCCGCGAGACATTCTCCACTATCGTGCGTAGCGGAGGCAGCTTCTGCAACGTGCTGCACAAATGGGATGCGGTCGATAATGTGTTCGGTAACGCACCGTTCGAGAGCGAGACGGTGGCCGTAGACGAGGCATCCTATAGACCTTATCCGTTCGAACCCAATGCGGCTTGGGTGGTCACCGACTTTACCGGCCCTTCTGCAGAGACCAGCACCCGTAACGTGCTGATCCGGCAGATTGAGAAAGCGACAAAGCTTGGTTTTTCCATACAGGCGGCTTTCGAGTTCGAGTGGCTGGTATTCGAGGAAAATGCGGCCAGCCTACGCGCTAAGAACTATGAAGGGTTGAAACCATTTGCCGTTGATAATCGCTGCTGGGATACGCTCTCCGGTGCAGCCAATGCCGACCTGATTGCGGCGTTAGATGCTGTGCTGTGCTCGGCGGATGTCACCACTGCCGGGTTAGGTATGGAATTGGGCAAAGGTTGCATGGAAGCCACGCTGCACCATACTAGCCCGCTGCGCGCCGCCGATGATGCGGTATTCTTCAAGGCCGTCACCAAAGCATTTTTCCGTCAACGGGGGATGTCCGCCTGCTTCATGGCGCAGTCGGACGCAACCGCTCCTGGTTTGTCAGGTCATATCCAGCTTTCCATGTTGGACGCATCAGGCAAAAATATCTTCGCCGCCGGACCGGGCGAACTCACCGAGGCGGGGCAGCATTTCGTCGGCGGCGTACTGAAACTGTTGCCAGAGGCGCTGGCGCTGTCTGCGCATACGGTGAACGCCTATCGTCGCATGACGCCAGGCAATTGGGCACCGCGCACCGCCACCTGGAGCCGGGGCGGCTATACCACGGCCATCCGCGCCGTTACCGAACCGTTGGCCGCTCCGCGCCTCGAATTCCGTATTCCCGCTGCCGATGTGAACCCCTGGTTAGGTTTAGGCTTTTTCCTAGGTGCTGGCCTGTGGGGTATCGCAAATCGTATTGAACCGCCCGAGGCCGTACGTGCCTCGGGCAATGAAGCGGCGTTGCCGGGCCGAGCGGAGCTGCCGCGCGATCTTTTTACCGCTGTTCAGGCTTTGGTCGCTAGTGATACCGCCGCCGTACTGTTTGGTCAGCAATTCATCGACCGCTTCGTGCAGTCGCGTCTGCATGAGGTTGAAGCCCTTCGCCGCGCCGTAAGCGTAGCCGAAAAGTCCCGTTATTTCGAATCAGCTTAAACCGAGGAACGCCGCAAATGGATGCTGTTACCTTTACCCGTAAATCTGACCTCGATACCTTCGTCGCCGATCCGCTACGCGCAGAGCGTATTCGGCAGGTTTCCGCAAAAATCAAGGCGTTACGAATTGACCATGTGTACTACCAATTCGTCTCCGCCACAGGACGCGTGATGGGCAAAGCCGTGCCTGCTGCGCATTGGGAGAGCATTGCCAATAAGGGCGTTCAGCTCTGGTACGGCGCGGTGGCTGATGTCTGCGCCGACCGACGCGGCAATTATATCGGCTACCCCTCAAACGCCGCTGAACTAGTGGCGCTGCCTGACCCTGAGACATTCGTGCAATTGCCCTGGAACAAGCGCGTGGGACGCGTATTCTGCACCCTATTCCGCCACCGTGAGGAAGATGTGGACGCGGGCGCGTTCCTCACCTCTGACTGCCGCGGGAATCTTCGCCGCATTCATCAGGATTTTAAGGCAAAGTACGGGATGGAATTACGTGTCGGCTGCGAGCCGGAGATGATGTGGCTCAAGCGCGGCGAGGACGGCAAAGCCGCTGGCGGCGTAACCAAACCCTACGCCTATCATATTGATCAGTTCGAGCAACTCTCGCCCGTAATCATGCGGGTTCATGATTACGCGCGTGCCATGGGGCTGGACATGATTCAGGGCGACCATGAGGACGCTCCCGGCCAACTTGAGTTGAACATCATGTACGACGACGTGCTGCGCAACGCTGACCGTCTGATCACGTACAGGCAGATCTGCGCTCAGGTGGCGCGTGAGTTTAACCTTATCGCCACTTTTATGACCAAACCGTTCATGGGCGCCTCCGCCAATGGCTGTCACCACAATGTGTCGCTGTGGTCAGGTGGTGAGGAGAGGTTGAACCGGCTGGAGTTCGAGGACGATCTGCCTGGCATGGACGAGATGTTCAGCTACCGCAAGGGCGGCACTAATGAGTTCCTGCGCCCCACTGGAGAGTGGATGCCAACTCAAATTGGCCTGCACTGCATTGGCGGTATGATCGAGCATCTGCCCGCACTCACCGCGCTTGGCTCTTCGACCGTGAATTCGTATCGTCGTATGTCTGATCTTGGCTATTGGGCGCCAATCTATGCTGATTGGGGCATGCAGAACCGTACCGTTGGTATCCGTGTTTCCGCTCCTGGCCGGGTGGAATATCGTGCAGTGGATAGCTTGGTGAATCCGTACCTTATGGGCAGTGCGCTATTGCGCACCTTTGACGATGGTTTGAAAAGCCAGCGCGATCCCGGCCAGCCGGAGCAGAGAAACATATATGAAGCGATGGAGGCGGGTAAGCAGGTCAAACGCCTGCCGACCGATCTCGGTACGGCCATTGCTGCGTTGGAGGAGGATGAGGTGGTGATGAGCGCGTTGCCAGGTGAAATGGCGCGCGTCTATATGGAACTCAAGCGCGACGAATGGGAGCGCTTTATCTCCACCGTAACCGAGTGGGACTTCAACCGCTATCTTGAAATGGTCCCGTAATGTTCCCGTTTGCACCGGGGTGGTATGCGCCGTCCCGGCTCGTATCGATAAGGACGGACAGATGAGTGTCACATTAGCTGCCGACTTTCTTAACGTCGCTGACCCGACGTTTTCCATTCGCTCCCAAGAGGTACGCAACGCGCGGGAGCGCAATTGGTACGCCCGCACTCCTTACGGCCTTGCCATATTGCGCTATGCTGAGGTGAACGCGTTGATCAAGGACACGCGTCTGCGTCAGGGCAGCTACGCCTGGCCTGCACATAACGGTGTAACCGATGGCGCCTTCAAACTCTGGTGGGACAATATTTTGCTCAACAAGGAAGGTGCTGATCACGTCCGCCTGCGCAAGCTCATTATGGCCGCTTTCTCACCCAAGCTGCTTAAGGGGCTTACCCCGCGTTTCGAGGCGCTGGCGAACGAGTTGCTTGATGGCTTCATTGACACCGGACGCTGCGAGTTCATGGGTGATTTCTCCGAGCCTTACGCCACCCGTGTGATCTGCATGCTGCTAGGCACGCGGGATGCAGATTGGCGTATGATTGCCAACTGGGCGACACAGATGGGCATGGCGCTAGGGGTAAACTATAAGCGTGACCAGAAGGTCGTGGACACTGCAACCCAGGCGCTGATGGACTATTCACGTGAACTAATCCGTGAGCGTCGCATCAAGCCGGGCGAAGATTTTCTGACTCAGCTCGTCCAGGCTTCAGATAAGGACGGTGCGTTAAGCGATGCCGAATTGCTCGACATTATTGTGCTGGCGATCTTCGGCGGCATTGACACCACCCGTAACCAGCTTGGTCTTGGCGTGCAGATGTTCATCGAACATCCCGACCAGTGGGATTTGCTCGCTAAACAGCCAGAGCTTTCCGCACAGGCGGTGGAGGAGGTGATGCGTACGCGCCCCACTGTCACCTGGGTCACTCGGGAGGCGGTGGAGAATTTCGAATTCCAGGGCCTAAACATCAAAGCTGGGACCACTGTGCATTTGTTCTCCGAATCCGCTGGTTCTGACCCGCGAATGGTCGAGAATCCGGGCTTCGATATCGCTGCCCGCCGTCCACTGCATTTCGGCTTTGGTATGGGGGGACATCACTGTCTAGGTCATGCCGTGGCGCGGTCCGACATGGCGGTGGTGCTGCGCGTCTGGCCCGTGAGGGTGACCGCCCTAGCTAATGACGGGCCGGGTCAGTGGCTTCCTGATAGCGGCAATACCGGCCCCCTCTCACTGCCCATCACGTTCCAGCGCCGGGGAGGCGTAGCATGACCGCTAAGCCCCGCCTCGCCTATATAGCGCAGTTTGCACATCCTGGCACTTACGATCAATCCAAGTGGGTGCGCGTGTTGGGCCGCGATGATGAGACCATTGGCTTCAAGGCGCTTCTAGACTCTTCTGGGTTGGCTGATGCGTTCGAATATATCGGCGTGTCCGCGCATCAGGGCGAGGCTATCTCCCTCGACTACGACGTGGCCGTGCTTGGCGGCAGTTTCGCTTCGGTGACCGACGATTACCCCTGGCAGCGCGAGATTCAGAAATGGCTGACCGCTTGGCGTCGCACGCGCAAGCCATTGATGGGCATTTGCGGCGGACATCAACAGATGTCCGTAAATCTCGGCGGCCATGTAGGCAAAATTCCTGAGGGGCCGGTGGTAGGCAGTTTGCCCGTCGACCGCACCGAGGCTGGGCGTCGACACTTTCTGTTCCAAGGCTTTAGCGACCACGCGCCCTTCTTCTTCGGCAATTTCGAACATGTCGACAATGCCCCACCAGGCTCTATCACCTTGGCTATGCGCCACGGTTTGCCTCATGCGGCGCTGGACTATGGCGGCGGTTGGGTCTCGGTGCAGTTTCATCCAGAAACAACCTGCGACCGGATGGCGACGTGCTGGGCCGAACTCGATCCCGAACAGTCCCGCCGCTACAGTTTTATCCCAGATTGCCAGCGCATGGTGGAGAACTTTCTTCGTCACGCCCTTGAAGCGCGTTGCGAAAACGCACGGGTCAGCGCAATATTGCGGAATGGTTGAAAAGGGCGCAGCTTGACGGCACGACAAAATGGCGGGCTGGCGAACGAGCCAGACTGGGGTGACTTCATCAGCGATCTGTTGGTGGATGTTGTGGACGCGGCGGGGCGTGTCGTTTGGGTGAACGACACGCAGGCCGAGAGCCTAGGGTTGTTGCCTGCCGAGATGGTGGGGCTGAACATCGAAGCCTACTACGCCCCGGCCTCGACGGAGGCGCTACGCGAGCTGTGCGCCCGCTCTCTTCCTGGCGGGTTCATAACCACGTTGGAACTGGACCTTATTGGCCAGAGCGGCCGGCGCTTGCGTACATTGGCGCGTTGCCGCAAGTTCTCGCACGCTGGGCAGACTTGTTTCCGGCTTATCAAACTCAACCTCGGTCATGTCGGCCGGGTATATGATGATCTCCAAGCTGATAACGATTTGTTCCGCCGCATCATAGCCGATGCTAGCGAGGCACATTGGTGCATTGAGTTCCTGGAGCCTGTGGACATCAACCGCCCACGTGAGGAGGTAGTAGACCAGATATTTGCTAACCGTTCGATCTGGCGTGTAGCCAACCCGGCCATGCTGGCCCTGTACGCGCTGCCCGACGCCGGTGAGTTCCGCTCTTTTGACGTCCGCCTTTACTGGCCTCGCACGCCGGAGAACGAAGCATTTGTCGGGCAGATTATCGATGCCAATTATCGCATTGACGCAGCCATCTCTTCGGACCGCCGCCATGATGGCACCACCGTGAATTTGGAGAATGACGTGCGGGCTGAAATCCGTGAGGCGTTCCTCTACCGTATTTGGGGCAACTGCCGGTTGTTCCCTTCGCTGGCTCAAACAATATGACCCGCCCCACCGAGATTAGCCCCTTCCGCCTTGGCATCAGGGGGCAGGAGACGGTATCCGACGAAACACTCACCGACTTGTTCGGGTTGGCTGCGTTCCGCATCTTTGCTGCTGCCTTGCCTGATCCGCTTCTGGCCGTAGATGCGGATGATAATATTTTGTTTTTGAATACGGCGATGGCGCAGCTCTCGGGCATTCCCGCAGCCGGCGCCGAGCGGCTGCCGCTGTCTAATTTCCTCCGCCAAGCCGGGTTCCGGCTGGAAGAAAGCCTTGAGGATGAAGGGCGTGTTGATGGGCGGGCTCGATTAGTTTCCATTGCCGACGGCCGGTCTCTGCCGGTGCAGCGCCGCGTCCTGGCCAGTGGCGAGTTGGCTCGTGGACATTGGCTTTATATTGTTCGCTCAAGTGAAACGCCGCCCCTCCCGCGCCGTACTATCCGTGCCGGCTCCCGCGTTACCGATGGAGCGGAGTTGGCCTTGCCGCGGGGACTAAAGGAGCAGGTGCAGCGTGCCACCAGGGCGTATCGGCGCGGGGTACGGATTTTGCTGCTAGTGTCCTGATCGGAAAGTAGTCTACATTCTGGCTAAACCTTAAACTTGGGGAGGCTAGGATGTCGAAGGGTCGTGCGGTTGCTGTCATGTTGGATGATGCTGAGGAAGCTGCCCTGACGGCTCTGATCCGCAAGCATGGAGCGCCACAGTCGCTGGCATTACGTGCCCGCATCGTGCTTGCCGCGGCGGACGGTCTAACCAACAAGGATATTGCGACGAAGCTGAATGTCTGCGCCCATACCGCTGGCGTGTGGCGCAATCGGTTTGCTCGCGATGGTCTGGATGGGCTGTACGATGAG
>NZ_FQVJ01000029.1 GCF_900129125.1 Acidocella aminolytica 101 = DSM 11237
ATGATCTTCAATTTCTTCAGGGCCACCCAGATCGCGTTGATGCTCACCCCAAACGCCTCGGCCCGCTCCCTCAGAAGGGCCTCGGGATGTTCGAGAACATGCGCCGCCAGAGCCGCTTTATCGAGCTTACGCCGGCGCTCCTTGGCAGGTCTCGGCGTCAAATCTTCTCTGCAAAGCCAGCGGTGGATGGTCATGCGGCTGACGTCAAAAATCCGCGCAGCCTCGGTGCACCCTCCACCCTGGCGCACGTAATCAACAACACGCTTACGCAAATCAACGCTGTAGCTCATCCGCCGAAACCCATTAAAGATGACAGAGTTTAGCGCGTAACGTTGTTAATGGGAATCACTATATTAACGCTACGCAGGAAGAATGGCTGGAAGTTCTAAAGCCGCTCACGCCACGCTTATATTCCATTTCCTCCAGCCTAGCCGTGCATCCAGGGGATGTGCATCTCACGGTGAGTATCGTGCGCTATCCCTTCGCCGGGCGAGCCAGCGGCGGCCTGTGTTCCCGCTTCCTGGCTGACAGGGCAACAGAAGCCGGACTTTTCATTCAACCTTCCGCAGATTTTCATCTGCCGGAAGATGACGTCCCTATCATCATGATAGGTGCCGGCACCGGTATCGCACCCTTCCGCGGCTTTTTGCAGGAACGCCAAGCGCGCAGCGCCAAAGGCCAAAACTGGTTAATTTTCGGGGAGCAACGGGAAGCAAGCGATTTCTATTACCGTGGCGAAATCAAGACTTTTTTAGACAACAACTATCTCTACAACCTCTCCACTGCTTTTTTCCACGACCAGGCCCAGAAAATTTATGTGCAGGACAAGCTGCGTGAGAACGGTGCGCGGCTATGGGCATGGCTGTGTGACGGCGCTTATATTTACATCTACGGTGACGCCTCGCGCATTGCAAAAGATGTACATAACACATTGCCGAATATTATCAGCCAACACGGCGGTATGACGCGGGACGAAGCCCGCCTTCTTGGATGAAATGACCGCACGAAAACGCTATTTGCGAGACATCTATTGAAACACGCCCGCAACTGAAAAACCCCGGCGCCATGGCCAGGGTTTAGCTCAGGTTAAATCATGTCGTCTTGCCACGCTTTATGTGGAGCTTTTCGGTAAGGCGAAAATTGCGACCACATCGCCAAGCGGATATGTCATCTGGAAATTACCCCCCGAGGCAACGGCAATATATTCGCGTCCGTCCACCTCATAAGCAACAGGCGGCGCATTGACGCCCGCGCCAAGATAAAAGTGCCAGATTTTTTTACCCGTCGTGGCATTGAAGGCATCAAACCAACCATTCCCCTCCCCCATGAAGGCAACATTACCAGCGGTCACCAAGGCGCCGCCCATTGTCGGCTGTGGAACCGTATCGTTCCAGGCAATCTTACCCGTATTTACATCTATCGCCGTGAAGGTACCATTCTGAATCCCATGATCGACATTCTTGAAGGTGCTGCCAAGCCTAATCTGGCCAGGAATGTCACCCGCATTATTGTCAGTCTTGAATGTCATGAGTTGGTTCATACCCATGATATAAATATAATGCGTCAGCGGCGAGTATGCTGGAGGTGCCCAGTCCGTTCCACCATTGGCCCCAGGAAGAACTTGTACCCCTTCCTTACTAGGCGGCGTAAACATGTTTTTTTGCATATCAAATGGCTCTGAACGGCGAATTAACTTTCCAGTTTCGCGATTCACGATATAGAAAAACGCCGTCTTTCCTGCTTCACCAGCCGCAGGAACCACCTTGCCATGATCCATAGTGTTGAATAGCACAACATTGCTGACCGCATCATAGTCCCACACATCATGTTTGACCTCCTGGTAATACCAGGCCAGCGACCCATCTTTCAGATGCAGGGCAACAATCGAGTCTGTATATAGATTGTCGCCAAGCCGCTTGGAGCCATCAAGGTCCGGATTAGGATTGCCTGTTGAAAAAATCACCAGCCCCAGCTTGGGGTCTATGCTTGGCGTTGTCCAAACAGTGCCACCGCCGGTCTTCCAGGAATCACCTTCCCAGGATTTTTTACTGTCGGTGGTGTTAAACCGCCAGTTCTGCTTACCAGTATTTGCATCATAGGCTGCAATAAAGCCGCGAATGGGCCATTCCCCACCCGCACTGCCAATGATGACCTGGTTATCATAGACCTGCGGCGCCATTGTCTCAGAATAGCCCGCCTGCGCATCCGCAACTTTGGTGATCCAAACTTCCTTACCATTTTTGGCGTCAACATCGACCAGATGGTTATCAACGGTCAGGAAATACACATTGCCGTTTGAAACGGTCGCTCCCCGGTTTACCGGTCCGCAGCAGATTTGCGTGAGACCGTCCGTATAGACATATTTCCATAAAGTCTGCCCGGTAACTGCATTCATGGCAATAAGCGCCTGCTTGCTGTTGACCATCGGGGTTGTGATAAACATCACCCCGTTCACAACAATCGGCGTTGTTTCAAAGCTCGCCGTATAGCCTGTTTGCGCAATGGCTACGGGTGTCAGCTGGCTGATTGACTTCGTATTGATTTGCTTCAGCACGGAAAAACGCTGGTTTGAGTAACCTTGCCCGCTGGCCAACCAATTCTTGCCAGAGGCTGGTGATGCTTCAACCATTTTATCCGTGACATTCATGTCCGCGGTAACCACTGACGCTTGCATGGCGCCCTGCCCGCCGCCCGTTTCAGCACCTGGATTCTCAGGAGGCTGGGCTGCATACGCCACGCCCATGCTCAAGCAAAAAAAACAACTAACAAGCAATGACTTTTTGACTGATTTGCAGCCGTATCTATACACAGCTTTCATGTTTCGCTCCGATTTTTCTTGGTGTTTTTAGTTTTGTGCCTTTGGGTAGGGAAGCATGCTCAGGCAAGAGAGATCCTGTGACTTGATTCCCACATCTCCGGAAGGATAGTGATTATATGAGAGGATATAAGCGAAAATATCATCATATTGCGTCTTACTCAGGCCGCCTGGATTATTGGCCGGCATCTGCTCGGCGATAAAACCATAAAGTTGCTGTGCGCTGATTTTTGTAAATTCCAGATAAGACTCGAATTTTGAGCCAGCCAAAGCAGGCCCTGAATTTCCTGACAAATCGCCATTATGGCAGGCAGCACATTCATTATTGTAATCTGTTCTACCCTGCGTGGCATCAGCGCTTGTATAAATGGCATTCCCGGAAGGGCAGGACGCCGCTTGCGCGGCAACAGGAAAAGTTAAAAACGCAACAACAAAATACATAAAAAAATCAAACCAACCGCTTGATTTCATGATTCACTCCCTCTGCGGAGACCTGTTATTCATTATGGCTAATTATGGCCTGCGTTACACGACAAGCGTGAAACCAAATCTACTTTAAGGCAAAAGCAGATTACTTTTTATATCATTACAATATTCTTATGCATAAGTGTTGGCAAGGAAATTCGGCCGCGTCACTCATCCTGGTACAGCTTGTTCCTATAGCTTCTTTTAAAGAGTACCAAAAAATTCTGGATCGACTGCAAATGCATACTATTTTCACATATCAACAGCGCGCTTTTTGCAGCACAAACTAGCGTCATGCCACACACCGCTCCGAAAGACTGAGTACTGTTTGCGAACAAGCAGCCCCACACTTCCACCGAGCCTTCACAGCTATAAATAACGTGTAAAGTGCGTCCCGGAGGATCATCTTGGTTTTGGTGTTTCAGCTAAAGGGGAGCGCCTCATAAACAAGCGCGGACAGAAGCCTCGCTATCAGCGTCTTATACACCGCATGAAAAAATTGGCGGACCCGGCGCGATTCGAACGCGCGACCTTTGCCTTCGGAGGGCAACGCTCTATCCAGCTGAGCTACGGGTCCGTGTCTGGCCCTTCTAGCCGCATCGGCCTGGCGGAGCAACAGGGCTTTCTCTGTTTCCTGCCGCGCCGCCCAACTGCCCAAACAAAGCGCCTTGCCAGGGGGCATCCCCGGCAAGGCGCCCGGCGTCAGAGCCGTCTTTAAACTTTCTGCGGCGTGGCGCGTATCCGGGGGGGCGCGCAAGGCGCGGCAAATAGCGAACCATGATAAGCCCCACGAACCGTCCGCACCGCGACAATGCTCCACAACACCACAAAAATCCCCGTCAACACATACCCCGCGATGATAAAGGCCAGCAGCTTCGTCTGCCCACCCAGCGCGTTGGTCGCCAGGATGAAAACCCCCAGAGGGAAGGTGAAGCCCCACCAACCCATGTTAAAGGGCAACCTATGCGGGCGTTGGGCCAGAGTCATCGCCACGGCCAGGGTCAGCCACCAAGCGCCATAGGCCCAGATCACCACACCACCAATCACCCCAATGCCATGCGCCACTGGCCCCAGAAACGCCAACTCTGTCCCGGTAAAGGCGTAAGGCGCCACATGGCCCAGCAGCAGCAGCCCCAGCGCGCCGGTTCCAAGCGGCCCCAGCGCCAGCCAGGACGAAACCGCCATCTCCGCCGGCGGCAGGGAATGTAGCACCAGACGCAGGAACAGAATAGTCAAAACCCCCATCGCCAACGGCACAGAAAGCGCCCACAGCCCGTACCCCGCCAGCACCAGATTTGCCGCCACTGCTGGCACCATGTGCGGCGCCAGCAGCGCTCCGCTGGCCGCCGCCACCTCGCAGGCCACAATCGGCAGCAGCCAAACGCCGGTCATGGATTCCAGCACATGCTTCTGGCTGACCACCATGGCAAAGGGCACGCCCAGCCCGGTCAGAACAGACAGCACCGCATCCACCTCCCACAAGCGCAAGGCCAGTTGCGGATCATGGCCAAACAGCATGGTGCCATTGGTAATGGTGGCCAACCCCATCGGAATCGCCCCCAGAAACATCGGTGCGACCGGGTGGCGGAAAATATTCATCGCCTGACGCGGGTAGAACAGCCAACGTGCGACATAAAGCAGCGTGAACAGCGAAAACAGCACAATATTCAGCCGCCACACAAACGCCGCTACCTCCGGCAGCCAGGCCGGGCCGGGCATCTGGTTCAACAAAAGCGCCAGCACACCTGTACCCATGGTCACGGTGAACCAGTTGGGGGTGAATTGCCGTACAATTTCGGCCGGATGCTCATGATGAGAAAATGGTTTGGACAACATGTCAGGGCTTCCTTTCGACAACCCTGAATTAGGCTGTCTTTATTGATTTTAAAAACTGATTATTCTTTTTAAATTAACAAAAATGAATTATCATTATCCCATGACACTGGAACAGTTACGCATTTTCGCCGCCGTGGCAGAACGCCAGCACGTGACCCGCGCCGCCGCCGCGCTCAATCTCACCCAGGCTGCAGTCTCGGCCTCCATCGCCGCCCTGGAATCACAGCACGGCATCAAGCTGTTTGATCGTGTGGGACGGAATATCGCCCTCACCGAAACCGGGCGGCTGTTTCTGGAGGAAGCACGCGCCGTGCTGGCCCGCGCCGTGGCGGCGGAAACGGCGTTACGCGACTATGCCGGACTGAAACGCGGGCGGCTGCGTGTTCATGCCAGCCAAACCATCGCTAGCTATTACCTGCCCCGGCTTGTGGTGGAATTCCGGCGGCGTCATCCCGGCTTTATCATTGAGCTTGCCATCGGCAACACCGCCCAGGTGGCCCAGGCGGTTATGGCGGGCACGGCAGAGCTGGGCTTTGTTGAAGGCCCCCTCACCGCGCCGGACCTGCTGGTGGAGCCGGTGGCGGAGGAGCGCATGGCGGTGGTGGTCGCCCCTGGCCATGGCTGGGCCAAAGGCCGGGCGCTCACCAACACGCATCTGCGTCAAGCGGAGTGGGTATTCCGGGAAGAAGGCTCCGGCACACGCGAAGCATTTCTAGGTGCCTTGGCGGCGCGCGGCATGGAGGCGGAAGATTTAAACATCACCCTTACCCTCCCCTCTAACGAGGCCGTGCGTGAAGCAGTGACTGAAGGCGCCGGGGCGGCCTGCCTCTCAACGCTGGTCTGCGCCCGCGCCCTTAAGGCTGGGGCTTTAAAGCGCGCCAACATCTCGCTTTCGCCGCGCCCGTTTCAGGCAGTGCGGCATAAAGAGCGTTACGAACCAAAGGCCGCGACCTCCTTGCTGGAGCTGGCGCGCACCATGCCGCCTTTTATCCCCTGAGAACGGGCAGTCCGGCCTGCACCCAGGCGCTCAACCCGCCCTCTAGATGGCCCAGAACCGGCAGCCCCGCCTGGGCGCACAAATTCGCCGCCATCATTGAGCGTTTGCCAACGCCGCACAGCAGCACCACCTCCCCGGCGGGCAGGGCCGACGCGTCAAAGCAAGAAAGCGGCAAATTCACCGCCCCTTCAATCCGCGCGGCTTCAAACTCGCCCGGCTCTCGCACATCCACCAAAATCACGCTGTTGGCCGCGAGCGCATCCTTCAACGCGTCCGGCTGGAACAAGGTGAAAGGCTTGGCCTGAAGATCGGCGTAGCTCATGGGTGCGTTTCCTGTAATCCGTCAGATATAACGCCGCATTTAGGCCCAGCCCGCACCATGGGCAAGCATAGACTAATTACAATGACTTAACCGCCATGCGGCGACCAGCCGGGCGGGGCGAGTTCAAAGCCCTCAAACCGGAAGGCCGGGGCCACCACACAGCCCACCAAAACCCAGCCGCCCAAGGGCCGTGCGGCCTGCCAAATGCCTGCCGGCACCACGGCCTGCAAGCTATCCCCGGCAGTCAGATCCGGCCCCAGCCGCACTGTCCGCGTGCCGATCCCCAGCTCCAGCGCCGCGCCGCCCTGCCAAAGCCACAGTTCCGCCGCATCCACACGGTGCCAGTGCGAGCGCTCCCCCGCTGCCAGCAGAAACAAAATACTGGTGGCGGCACCACGCGCTCCGTCCGTCTCCGGCAGATCACGCCAAAGTTCGCGGTAATGCCCGCCTTCGGGATGCGGGGCGAGGTTGAGGGCGGCGCGTACTTGCGCAGCGGTCAAGTTCGGGGCTCGCAGATCAAGGCTCATGTACCCTGCCTAGCGCGCGCCGCCGCACGTTGCCAGCCCCCTCCCCCGCGCCTAACTAACGTCATGACAGCGCCACTACCCCCTGCCCGTCCGCACCTCACCCGCCAGCAGCTTTTCAGCGGATTTTTCAGGGCCGGAATCATGGGGTTCGGTGGCGTGCTGCCCATCATCCGCCGGGTCATGGTAGATGACAGGCGCTGGCTCACCCAAACGGAATTCAACGAGTTGTTCTCTCTTTGCCAATCCCTGCCCGGCGCGAATGTGGTGAATCTCAGCTTTGCCTTCGGTGCGCGGGAGGGTGGGGCCAGCGGCGCCGTGGCGGCGGTCACCGGGCTGTTGAGCGCGCCGGTGAGTATCGTTCTGGTGCTGGCCGGGCTTTATGCGCGCTTTGGCGGGCTGGCGCCGGTGCGTCACGCGCTGCTGGGGCTCGCGGCTACAGCGGCGGGGCTGGCCTTGGGCTCAGCCCTGCGCATCGCCTCGCCCATTCTCACCGTCCCGCGCAACATGCTGCTGGCTGCTGCAGTTTATGGGCTGGCCTTCGGGCTGCATATCTCGCTGCCGTTGATCGTACTGGGTATGTTGCCGCTCTCGCTTGCCCTCTCCTGGCGGCTGGTGCCGTAACCATGCTGACCGATCTTGCACTGCTTTTCAGCAAACTCTCCCTGCTGGCGGTGGGCGGGGTAAACAGCACCCTACCGGAACTCGCGCGCATTGTCGTGACCGAGAAACACTGGCTCAGCGCCACGCAATTTTCGCAGCTCTACGCCATCGCCAACACCGCACCCGGGCCAAATATGCTAATCGTCACGCTCATCGGCTCGCATCAGGCCGGTGTGGCAGGCGGGCTGGTGGCCAGCGCCGCCATGGTGCTGCCCGCGGGCGTAACGGCGGCGCTGGTCGCGGTGCTGTTTAGCAAGCATCAAAATGCGCGCTGGAAGCGCCTGGCCCAAGCGGCGCTGCTGCCGGTCACCGCCGGGCTGGTTCTGGCCGCCGCCAGCCTGCTCGCCCGCCAGTCAGACACTGGCTGGCTCACCGCGGGGCTCACCGCGGCGGCCGCCCTGCTCACTTGGCGGACCAAGCTGCATCCGCTCTGGCTGTTGGGCGCGGGGGCGCTGGCGGGACTCCTGTTTCTTTAAATTGGTCCAGCCAATCTCGCTTGCGTCCCCTTCAGCGGACAGGCCATTCTCCGCAGTACGAACCAAAAACAGGAACTGGTCCGGCCAATGGTACAGGCACAACTTCCGGCACGGCTGGAGGCGCTGATCCGCGAAACAGGTCTGCGCCCTGGCGAGCGCCTGCCCGCAGAACGGGTGCTGGCGGCGAGGCTCGGCGTCTCCCGCGCCAGCCTGCGTGAGGCGCTGCACGGCCTAGCCCAGACCGGACGCATCGCCAGCAAACGGGGCAGCGGACATTTCCTGCAAGCCACCACGTTGGACACTGCCCCCGCGCCCCTGGCCGGGCTGATGCGCCAGAACCCGTCATACTGGCAGGATGTCATGGAAATCCGCCGCGTTCTGGAGGCCGAGGCCGCCTACTACGCAGCCATGCGCGCCACAGAGGCAGACAAAGCCAAGCTTGCGGCCCAGAGCGAGGCCATCACCCGCGCACATGAGGCGGGCGACCCGCAGGCCGATGCACGGGCAGACGCAACGCTGCACCTGCTGATCGCGGAAGCCTCCCATAATCTCGTGCTGTTGCACATGATGCGGGGCCTGTTCGACCTGCTGGCCGCCAGCATCTCCCACAGTCTTGAAAAACTCTACACCCGCCCTCCAACATTCCGCACCCTGGCACGCCAGCACAAGGCGCTGATCGAGGCCATTCTCACCGGCCAGCCGGATCAGGCGCGCAGGGCGGCCCTGCTGCATCTGGACTTTGTCGCCGCCACCTTGCGACGCGTCGAGGATGACGAGGCTAGGCTGCTGCGCATTTCCTCCCCGCAATTTCAAACAGAGGGCGACACGCCATGATTATTTCCTCCACCACGGATTTCCGCGAAGGCGCCCGCCGCCGCCTGCCGCCATTCCTGTTTCACTACGCCGATGGCGGCGCCTATGCAGAGCAAACGCTGCGGCGGAACGTCTCAGACCTCGCGGATCTCGCGTTGCGCCAGCGTGTTCTGAAAAACGTTGCGGATATTTCTCTCTCCACAAACGTGCTGGGGCAGGAGATGGCGATGCCGTTAGCCATCGCGCCGGTGGGTTTGGCGGGCATGTATGCGCGGCGCGGCGAGGTGCAGGCCGCCCGCGCCGCTGAAAAAGCCGGGATTCCCTTCACGCTCTCCACCGTCTCCGTCTGCCCGATCGAGGAAGTGCAGAACGCGGTGAGCAAGCCCATCTGGTTCCAGCTTTATGTACTGAAAGATCGCGGCTTCATGAAAAACGCGCTGGAGCGCGCCTGGGCGGCGGGCATCACCACGCTCATCTTCACGGTGGATATGCCCGTGCCCGGCGCGCGCTACCGTGACCTTCATTCTGGCATGTCCGGCCCCACCGGCCCCATGCGGCGGGTGCTGCAAGCCATGACGCATCCAGGCTGGGCCTTCGATGTCGGGCTGTTCGGCAAACCGCACGACCTTGGCAACATCTCCGCCTATCGCGGCAAGCCCACCAAGCTGGAGGATTACATCGCCTGGCTGGGAGCGAATTTCGATCCCGCCATCGCCTGGAACGACCTGCAATGGCTGCGCGAATTCTGGAAAGGCAAAATCGTCATCAAAGGCATTCTGGACCCGGAGGACGCACGCGAAGCCGTGAAATTCGGCGCCGACGGGCTCATCGTCTCCAACCATGGTGGGCGGCAGTTGGACGGCGTACTCTCCTCCGCCCACGCCCTGCCCCGCATTGTGGACGCCGTGAAGGACGAATTAACCATCTTTGCCGATGGCGGCGTGCGCTCCGGGCTGGACGTGGTGCGGATGCTCGCTTTGGGGGCGGATTCAGTGCTGCTCGGCCGCGCTTATGTGTATGCCCTGGCCACGGCGGGCGAAGCCGGGGTCACTAAGCTGCTGGACCTCATCGCCAAGGAGATGCGCGTCGCCATGGCGCTGACCGGGGTCACGAAAATCTCCCAAATCACCGCCGAAACCCTAGAGCGCGGCTAATCCAGACAAAAATCTTCTAACAAACACAACCGCGACAGGAAAACCGTTCATTTTCTTCCGCCGCCGTGATAGAAAACTGCCAACAACGACAGGAGCACTCACATGAAACGAAACCTCGCGGCGGCGGTGCTTATCGGGTTGGTCGGGGCAGGCATGGCCCATGCGCAAAGCCTACAAGGCCTACCCGCCGGGCCGCTAGGGCAATCCATCCAAAGCGGTTATGACATGATGATGCACACCACCACCAACCCGGAGGTGAAGCGCTATGTCGGCAACGACCTCACCTGCAGCAACTGCCACATCAATGGCGGCAACACCGCCGCGCCTGGAAATTTCCGCGAAACTGCCACAGAACTTCCGAATTATTCCAAGCGCGAAAACACTGTGATCACGTTGGAAGACCGGATCGCAAACTGTTTCATGCGCAGCATGAATGGCATCCGCCCCAGCACGGACAGCAAGGTGATCGTAGACATGACCGCCTATATCGACTGGCTGGACCGCGGCAAACCGATTGAAACCCCGCCCGCGCCGCCCAGCAAACCCAGCCCCTACCCCGCCATGCTCAGAACCGCCACGCATGCTGATGTCGTGGCCGGTGCGGCGGTTTACAAAACCAATTGCGCTGCCTGCCATGGCGCCACGGGTGCCGGCACACCCGGCACGTTTCCGCCCGTCTGGGGCGATAAGAGCTATAATGCCGGGGCTGGTCTGGCCAACCCGGTCAAGCTCGCAACCTGGGTGAAGGGCAACATGCCGCTCGGCAACCCGCACCTCACGGAGCAGGAGGCTTTCCAGGTCGCCATGTATATCGACACCCACCCCCGCCCGGATTTCGTGCTGAGCAAGCACCTCCCCGCCAACGCCCCGGCTGATGAATATAACGCCAGCGTCCGCGCCGAGACAGACAGCGTGGCCAGCAATTTCAAAAAAGCGGGCCTCTCCCTACAAAGTCTGACCGGAGCGGCTAACTGAGGCGCCCCCAGGCGGAAGCGTGCTAAGCCGTGGCGCGCTGGCTTTGGGTCTTACGGCAGCTCTCACGCAAGCTCTGGGTGCGGGCCACACTCATCGCGATTCTAAGCGTGGTTGCCGCCTTGCTGGCGGCGGTCATCAGGCCGATCATTCCGGCCTATCTTCCATCGCGGATCGGGGCAAATTCCGTTGGGAATATTCTGGACATCATCGCCTCCTCAATGCTGGCGGTGACCACTTTCTCACTCAACGTCATGACCTCCGCCTATGGCGCGGCCAGCAGCGGGGTCACCCCGCGCGCCACCAAATTACTGATGGAAGACAGCACCACGCAAAACGTGCTGTCCACCTTCATCGGCTCATTCCTGTTCAGCATTGTCGGGCTGGTGATGCTGCAAACCGGGGCTTATGGCGAGCAAGGCAGAGTGGTGCTGTTTATCGTCACCATCGGGGTGATCGGGCTGATCGTGGTCTCCCTCCTGCACTGGATCGACCATCTCACCCGCCTCGGCCGCGTGGGGGAAACCACGATGGCTGTGGAAGACGCTGCTCGCCAAGCCCTGACGGCCCGGCTGAAAGACCCTTATCTGGGTGGGCGCAAGCTGCACGACCCGGAGGCGGACATCCCTGCGGGCGCGGTCAAGCTGAGTTCAGACATTATCGGCTATGTGCAGCACATCGATATGGGCGCGCTCTCCGCCCTGGCGGAAGAGATCAAGGCGGAAATCTACCTCACCGTGAATCCCGGTGCCTTTGCCTACCCTTACACCGTTCTGGCCTGGATCAAACCTGAAACACCAGGCACGGACATTCCCACGGAAGCACTGCGCAAGGCGTTTTCTCTGGACAGCGTCCGCACCTTCGACCAAGACCCGCGCTTTGGCGTGGTGGTGCTGAGTGAAATCGCCTCGCGCGCTCTCTCCCCGGCGGTGAACGACCCCGGCACCGCCATCGACGTTGTCAGTCGGATCACGCGGCTCATGGCACTCTGGGCCCAAGGCAGCGAGACCCGCAAAGAAGAGGACATCAAACACCCCCGCCTCCATGTGCCCGCGCTAAAAAGCCTGGACATGCTGGAAGACGGTTTCATGCCCATCGCCCGGTATGGCGCCTCAATGGTGGAGGTGCAGGTAAAATTGCAAAAAGGTCTTTACGCCCTCAGCCAACTTGGCGACGCTGAATTCCGCCCGGCGGTGCGCCGCTATGCCCGGCTCTGCCTAAGCCACGCCGAGGCCGCCTTGTCTCAGGAGGCGGATCTGCTGCGCGTCCGCGACGCGTTTGAGGGTCGGGACCTATATTTGTCGGAATATAACCCCGAATAAAGCAGCAGCTTTTTAAGGTCCGCAAATCAGACCAGGCAGTTCATGATTTCCGCCACCACGCCAGCTGCCCGGCCTGCATAAGCCGATAATCCGCCAAATAACGCCGCCCCGCCATTACGCGTCAGCGCCACCAAGGCCGATCCCACACCCGCGATATTCTACCCCTACACCAGCGCATATAGCCGCGCCACAATGCCAGTATAGCAAAACCCGTAAGAAAGCAGCGCAAAAACCAGAACCGGCCAGACTTTCAGGCGGGAGCTACGGGCAATGCGCGACAGCCCGAACAGCCCCGCCAGCGTGAACATCACGGAGAGCAACCGCGCCGTGAACCAGTCCGATCTTGCCACAACACGACATGCGTCCAGCGCCCAGAAATCCAGAAATAAAGCCGTGGATAAACATCCCCCGGCGCAAAACCAGTGCAATCCGCCACAGCCGGGCATGGCCATCATAAAGCCAACGGACAGACCCTGCGGTGAACACGCCCTGCGGCCCGGCGGGCCGGGTGTGAACCGCCGTTAGAAAAATTGAATACCCTCCTCATATTCCAGGCCGCGCAGCCAAGCGGTCGCCACCACTAGCAGCGCCGCCGCCAGCGGCGAAAAGAAAAACTCAGCGGGTGGGCGGCTGTTCGGCAAATTTCGGTAATCCAGGGGCCATGCACATCCATTGTGGCGCGCGTGAAGTCCAGATGGCCATTTGCGGACGGCCTTGCTCTGGGTCATCCAGTGTACCCACCCGCAGCACCAGAAAATCTGGCCGCGCGGAGGACGCGCTGGTTACATGCGTTCCACATTCAGGGCAAAACCGGCGGCGCATCGCATTGCCGCTATCGGCCACGGAGCAATAATCCTTCAACGCCCCGGTCAGCGATACATCCGCCGCGCGGACCTGGATATTCGCCGCCGGGCCGCCGCACGCCAGATATTGGCAAACCCGGCAGTAGCAAAGCCGCGCGGCCACGGGCGCGCCGCTCACCTCATAACGCACGGCGCCACACAGGCAGCCTCCGGTCAAACCACTCATCTCAGCTCCCGAACTCCTGCTTGATATGCGGATCATATTTCCGGGCCAGGGCAAAGTCCGAATCAGCCGCCTTACGATCGCCGGTAGCCTGTTCCGCCAAGGCGCGGCCATAAAGCGATGAGGCGAGTTTGGGATCGGCCTTCAACGCCTGATCGTAATAACTAATGGCCTGCTTATTATCTTTCATCATAAGATAAACATAGCCGGTGGAATCCAGCGTCGCCGCATCGCCGGGGTTGAGCTTAAGCGCCCGCTGGCAATAGCCCAGCGCCTGGTTCAGCTTGCCATCCAGCGCCAGAAACCAGCAGCGATTATTCAAATCCTGCGGGGAGTTGGGCTGCAGCCGCAAAATCTTGGCCTCATCCGCCGAGGCTTTGCTATACTGGTGCAACGTGCCGTACGCCACCGCGCGGTCCTGATAAGCAGGAACATATTTGGGGTCGAGCGCGATCGCCTTGCTGGATTCCGTGATGGCCTCCTGGATGTGCCCATCCTCCTCCGCCAGCTCCGCCCTGGCGGAATAGCCTTGCGGGGCCTTCGGGTTCAGGACGATGGCGCTGTTAACATCCGCTAGAGCCTGCTTGGGCTGGTTGTTGAGTTTATAAGTCCCGGCGCGCAGCAGCAAAGCTTGATAAACCATCTCGTGGTTATCGTCCGCATGATCGATCGCCACCGTGAGGTCCGCGATTTCGGCCGGGTATTGGTGAAGCGCATCCTCAACCCCCGCGCGCTGTAGCCGCAGGCGCGGCTCATCCGGCGCGATGGCGATGGCACTGCTTAAATCTTCCAAAGCGGGTTTAAGCTGGTTCTGCCGCAGCTCGATCAGGGCGCGTTTCTGGTAAAAAGCCGGGTTGCCGGGGGCCAGTTTGATGGCCTGGCTTTCATCTGCCTGTGCGGCGACGAGGTTGTGCTGCAAAACCTCGACAGAGGCGCGCGCGTCATAGCCGGATGGGTTGTTGGGCGCCAGGGCGATCGCCTGGTTGGCATCCGCTAGGGCCGCCTTGGGGCGCTCCAGCGCCAGCTCGGCCAAGGAGCGGTTGATATAGGCCGAGGCATCGTGCGGGTTGCGTTTGAGAGCGGCGGTGGCGTCCGCTAGCGCGGCGGGGAACTCGCCCAGTTGCATTTCCGCGAAAGCCCGGTCCACATAAGCGCCCGGCGCGTCCGGGGAGATGGTGATAGCTTGGCTCGCGTCCGCGATGGCAGCTTTATAATGGCCTAACCGTGCCTCAGCCTCGGCACGGGCGGCCAGGCCCAGCGGGTTGTCGGGTTCGGCCTTGAGCAGCAGTGTTTCCTCCGCCAGCGCTTTTTGCCAGTCCCACGCGGCGGCGGCGGCAAGGCCGCGCACCAGATGCAAACGCGGGTCATGGCTGCCCAAACTGGCGGCCTTGTTGGCATCCTGCAACGCTGCGGCGCCTTGGCTGCCCACCATTTCGGCCAACGCGCGGGCCAGATATGCCGGGGCGCTGTTGGGGTCATGGGTTAAAGCAGCGTTCTGGTCGGCCAGGTCCGCCTGCCAGTTGCCAAGGGAAAGCGCGATCTCACCCCTCAAAACCAGTGGGCGCGGGTCGTTGGGGATGAGGGCAATGGCCTGATTCACTGCCTCCAGCGCCGGTTGGGCCTGGTGCAGAGCGAGGTAAGCACGGGCCAGGGTGACGTGGATACCGCCATTCTCGGGGTTGAGGGCAATGCCCTCCTGAGCGTCTATCAGCGCGGCTTCGGGTTTGTGCAGTTGCAGCTCGGCCAAAGCGCGGTTGTTGTAGGCTTCAAAATCCAGCGCCTCCATCTCCTGCCCGGCGGCGAGAATCTGGTCGCAGCCTTTCACCGCCATATCGGGGATGTGGCTTTCACACGCCGCGATGGCGGGGGGCGGCGTTTCCGCCAGAGCCGGTGCGGCCATGAAGACCGCAAGCCAGGGGACGCAGGAAAAGCCGAGGGCACGACGCCGCATTATTCATCCTTTAAAGCGCGGCTCATCAGCGCCGCCATGGTTTCCCGTACATTCATTTCACCGGACAGCAGCTTTGTCACGGCCTGGGTAATGGGCATGTCCACTTTCAGCGTGGCAGCGCGGGCAAGCAGGGCAGGCGCGGTCATGACCCCTTCGGTCACGGCGGAACGGCTGCCCAGAATCTCCTGCAGACCTTGGCCCTGCCCCAGCCCGAATCCCAGCGAATAATTGCGGCTGCTGGTGCCAGTGCAGGTGAGCAGCAGATCCCCCAGGCCGGATAGGCCGGACATGGTTTCCGCCTTGCCGCCCAACGCTGCGGCGAGACGGGCGATTTCCGCGAGGCCACGGGTGATAAGCGCGGCGCGGGCATTTTCTCCCAGCCCAGCCCCCATCACCACCCCAGCGGCGATGGCAATGACGTTTTTGGCCGCTCCGCCCAGCGCCGCGCCAATATGGTCCGGCGAGCCGTAGAGGCGGAAGGTGGGGGTGTGCAGGGCCTTGATGAGTTTTGTCCGCAAGGCGGCGTCCGGCGTGGCGAGCACGGCGGCGGCGGGCAGGCCCACGGCGATCTCATGCGCGAAATTGGGGCCGGTAAGAATAGCGCAGGAACGGGTGGTAACGATCTCGGGCGGCAGGAGGTTGGTGCCGGTTTCCAACCCCTTGCAGCAAAGCACCAGGGGCGCCTGCGGCGGCAGAGCGAGTAAAATGGCGCGCAAGCTCTGCATCGGCACCGCGAGGAGGAAGATATCCGCGACCGGCATCTCGGCGGTGACGCGCAGGCCGGGCGGCAGGGCCACGCCGGGGAGACGTGGATTTTCCCGCGATTGCCGCATGGCGGCGGTTTTTTGCGCATCCCGCGCCCACAGCGTGACAGGCCGCCCGGCTTTGGTGAGCAGAATGGCTAGCGCCGTGCCCCAGGCTCCGGCGCCGATAACGGCGATGGATTTATTCATGGATGATCCGCTCTACGCTGGCGCTGGCCCCGGCTTCACCGAATGCGTCCAAGCAGGCTTGCAGAATGGGGGCGGCCTCGTCTTCAAACCCGTAAGGCGGGTTGATGATGGCGAGCCCGGTGCCGTTGAGTTTGGTGGGGTCCGTATCCGGCCGGCGCAACAACTCGGCGGCGATGACGTCCTTGAGACCGGCGAGCTTCAACGCCTCGAAAAATTGTCTCACCGGGGCGCGGTGCTTGATGGGATACCAAATGACATACACCGCCGAAGGGAATTTTTTGGAGGCGGTGGCAAGCTTTTTAGCGAGGGTTGGGAATTCGTCCGTGCGTTCGAAAGGCGGGTCGATGAGAACAAGGGCGCGTTTTTCCAGCGGCGGCAGAAAAGCACCCAGGGCTCCGTAACCGTCACGCTCATGCACAGCGGCGTTGGCATAAGGGCGCATTGTGCGGCGGAGAGTGACAGCGTCTTCCGGGTGGAGTTCGCAGGCGACCAGACGGTCTGTAGGGCGCAGCGCTTCGGCGGTAAAAACCGGAGAGCCGGGATACAGGCCAAGGCGTTTGACCGTCTCTATATAGTCAGCCAGAGCCGGGGGCGGAGTTTCTAGCAGCTTGCCGACGCCTTCCCGCCATTCGCCGGTTTTCTCGGCCTGTTCACTGGAAACATCGTAACGGCCGATGCCCGCATGGGTGTCCAGCACCAGAAAGGGTTTCGGCTTGCGCTGCATGGCGGCCAGCAGGCGCAGCAGTAAGGCGTGCTTCATCACGTCGGCAAAATTCCCGGCGTGGTAGATGTGGCGGTAGTTCATAGCGAGTCCAAAGGCCAGCGCGGTTTACAGGGGGCGTTGAAGGCGGAAAGATCGCCTTGGCGCAGATGCTCGATAGCGGCCCAGGCGACCATCACCGCGTTATCGGTACAAAGGCGCAAGGGCGGGGCGATCAATAGCTTGCCTGCCTCACCCGCGACCTCCGACAAACGCGCGCGGATGGCTTGGTTGGCCGCCACACCGCCCGCGACAATAACCGCATTGGCGGCGGGCAGCATGGCCAGGGCATGATTGAGTCGGTCGCCCAGAATATCCGTGACGGAAGCCTGGAAGCTTGCGGCAATGTCCGCCGCGCGGGCGCGGGGCAGCGCGCCGGAGGGCTCCGCCGCGAGCAACTGGGCGATGGCGGTTTTGAGACCGGAGAACGAGAAATCACACCCCTCCCGGTGTAGCAGCGGGCGGGGCAGCGGCAAGGCTTTTGCGTTGCCCTCGCGGGCCAGGGCCTCCAGCGCCGGGCCTCCGGGATAAGGCAGGCCGAGAAGTTTGGCGGTTTTATCGAAGGCTTCGCCTACCGCGTCGTCCAGCGTGGCGCCGAGCAGGCGGTATTTTCCCACCCCTTCCACCGCCAAGCACTGGCTGTGCCCGCCGGAGAGCAGCAGCAGCAGATAGGGGAATTCAACCGGCCCCGCGGCAAGGCTGGGCAGGCGCGCGGTGAGGGCGTGGGCCTCCAGATGATTGATGGCGAGGTAGGGCACACCAGCTGCCAGGGCCGCGCCCTTGGCATAGCCGGTGCCAACCAGCAGCCCGCCGATAAGCCCCGGCCCCGCCGTGGCGGCGATGGCGGCCAAGTCCGCGAACCCTACCCCCGCCTGGCGTAATGCATCTTTGACCATGGCATCCAGGGCTGTGAGATGGGCGCGGGCGGCAATCTCCGGCACCACGCCGCCAAACGCCGCGTGGTCTGCGATCTGGCTAAGAACAAGTTCCGCTAGAATCTGGCCGTCAGGCGCCAGAATCGCGGCAGCTGTTTCATCGCAGGAGCTCTCAATGCCCAAAATCGGCGCATCTTTTCTTTCCATGCCTCACGCTCTAGACCACACGCGTGAAAACCGAAACGCCCCCCACCCCATCCGTGAAACCCCATAAGCGCAACCTGCCGATGCAAGTGGGCACGCGCGGCTCACCGCTGGCCCGCCAGCAGACGCAGACCTTTCTGCATTTGCTCACCACCTTCTGCCCCGTGCTGCGGGGGATGCAGGTGTTTGAGGAGCATATTATCCTCACCACCGGCGATGCCGTGCAGCACAGGCCTCTGGCCGAGATTGGCGGCAAGGGGCTGTTCGCGAAGGAAATCCACGAGCAATTGCTCGCCGGGACCATCGATTTCGCGGTGCATAGCCTGAAGGATCTAGAGACCGTGCTGCCGGATGGCATTGCCCTGGCCTGCACGCTCAAACGCGAGGATGCGCGGGATGCGCTGATTCTGCCCCCCGGCGCCGTGGTGGACACGGCGGACCCGTTCGGCGCGCTGACGCAGGGGGCCGTGGTGGGCTCAGCCAGCGTGCGGCGGCAGGCGCAAATGAAGTATGCCCGGCCAGACCTGAACTTCACGCTGCTACGCGGCAATGTCGGCACGCGATTGGGCAAGGTGGAAAATGGCGCGCTGGATGCGACGCTGCTGGCCTATGCCGGGCTGCGGCGGCTGGGACTGGCAGAAAAGGCCAGTCTTGTGCTGAGCCCGGAACAGATGGTGCCCGCCGCTTGCCAGGGGATTGTGGGCATTACCGTGCGCGCTGAGGATACGGAACTGCTGTCTCTGCTCTCAGGCATTGAGGACCAGGAGGCCCGTGCGGTGAGCCGGGCGGAGCGCGCGTTATTGGGGGCGCTGGATGGCTCCTGTCGGACGCCAATTGGCGGCTATGCGCGGCTGCTGGAAGATGGTGCGCTGCATCTGACCGGGCTGGTGGCGCGGGCGGATGGGACCTTTTTGCTCAAACGCAGCCTGACCGGCGCGGTGGCGGATGCTGAGCGGCTGGGACGCGAGCTGGGTGAGTCCTTGAAGGCCGATTCACCCGACGATATTTTCGAGCCGTGAAGCTGCTGGTCACCCGGCCCGAGCCCGGGGCCAGCGCCACCGCCTCGAGGCTGGCCGCCATGGGGCATGACCCCGTGCTACTGCCCTGCCTTGCCGTAACCCCTCTGCCACCGCGCCTTCCGCCACACCCAGCCGCCTTGGTGGTGACCAGCGGGCAGGCCGTGCCTGCCTTGCCGGCGCGGCTACATGGCGTGCCTGTGTTCTGCGTGGGCGATGCAACGGCGGTAAAGCTGCGCGCTGCGGGATTCACCCGTGTGGAAAGTGCTCATGGCGATGCCGTCGCGCTGACGAAACTGATTGTCGCCAGGAACGTTCCGGGGTTGCATGTGCTCGCGGTGGGGGAGCGGCATGGGCAGAAGTTGGCGGCGGATTTGCGCGCGGCCGGGATCTCTGTGCTGCGGCGGCGGGTTTATAAAGTGGCCAAGCTCAAAAACATGCCTGATGCAGTGCGGGCCGCGCTGGCGGCAGGGGAGTTTGACGGCGCGCTGTTTTATTCGGCTGAGACGGCGCGCGCTTTTTCACAATTACGCCCGCCCGGAACCGGAGCGATGCAGGCTTACGCGCTGAGCCAAAATGTCGCTAAGGGGTTGCAGGAACTGCCTTGGGCCGCCATTCATGTAGGACAAGCTCCGACGGAGGCGGATTTAATGGCATTGCTGGCATGAGTGAATCGGAACCGAACGGCAAAACCAACGAAACGGTGAGCGAAACGGTGCAGGACACCGCGCCGCAGCCTTTGCCCGACCCCGCGCCCGCCACAAAGCCGGAAACGCCAGAGCCGAAAGCCGAACCGTTGCCTTCCCCCGCGCCAAAGGCTGAAAAGCCGCGCCGGAGCAGTTGGCCAATCTGGTTTGGGCTAGGATTTGTGGTCCTGGCGGGCGGCGAAGGGTATTTGTTTGTGCAACTGCAGGCGCATCAGGCAGACAAGGCTGATCTAGCCGTACTAAAAAGCCAGGTGGCGGATATGCGCGCAGCAGCCGCAAAGACCGCGCCGATGGCGAATCTTATCACCACCCAGGCGGATCTAGCGCAGAAGCAGGCTGCATTGGCGGCGCAGGTGAATGCGATGCAGAGCCAAGTGGCCTCTGACCATGGAGCGCTGGCCGCTTTGCAGACCAACAGCCAGGATATCAGCAAGCTGACCGCGCGAATGGCGCAGTTGAACGCCGTAGCCTCGGCACGCATGGCTCTGGCGGCAGGGCAGCCACTGGGGGTGATTCAAAACGCGCCGCCCGCTCTGACGGTGTTCGCCGATACCGCGCCGCCCACCATGGCGCAACTGCGCGAGAGCTTTCCCTCTGCTGCGCGCAATGCCGAGGCAGCCAGCCTTTCCAATAGCGGGCAAGCCGGGTTCTGGCAGAAGGTGAAGCTGCGGCTGGAAGGGCTGTTCACCATTGCCGATGGCGACCATGTGATTTTTGGCCCACCCGCCGCGGCGGTACTGAAGCGTATGAAGGCAGCGCTAGCGAATAATGATCTGGCCACGGCGGTGGCAGCGGCGGACAGGTTGTCCCCCCCCACCCAAGCCGCCATGGCAAGCTGGCTGACCCCCGCGCGGCAATTGCTGGCGGCGCGCAAGGCGCTGGTGCAGATGGCCCAGCAGCAAGGGCAATAAAGGGAATGTGGAAGGCGCTGAAATTCTGCATCACCGCCGCCCTTGTTCTGGCGGTTGCCTGGTGGGTGGCCAGCCTGCCCGGTGAGGTGACGGCCAATGCCGGGGCGTACCAGATAAGCGCCCCCACGCCGATGGCACTGTTGCTGCTGGTGATTCTGGTGGGGTTGTTGATTATATTTTTCCGGGTGTTGGGCGGGCTGCGGCGCGCGCCGGGACAATTTGCAGGGTGGCGCGGGCAACGCCGGGTGGTGGCAGGCGAGGTCGCCTTGCAGCGAGGGCTGGTGGCCGTGGCGGCGGGCGACGCCAACGGCGCCAGAACAGCCGCGGCCAAGGCGCGAGCTAAACTAGGTGAAACACCCTTTGTGCAATGGCTAAGCGCCGAGGCGGCGCGGCTTTCCGGCCAGCAGGATGAAGCGCGGCAGGCATTTGAACGGCTGACCGAAAGCAAGGAGATGCGATTCCTGGGCTATCAAGGGCTGTTGCAGGACAGCCTGAAGGCCGGGCGAATGGATGATGCGGCGCGGCAGGTGGCGGCGGCTGAGGAGGCTTATCCCGGAGGGGCGTGGGCCCGGCAGCAAAGGCTGCATCTGGCCGTGACGGCAGAGAATTATGCCGCTGCCCTGCGGCTGACTCAAGAGCCGCGCGAGCGCGCCGCCCTAGCCGTGGCGGCGGCGGAAAAAGCGGAAACACCCAAGCTGGCGCTGGAATTTGCCAAGCAGGCGGTGAAGGCAGACCCGGCCTCTCCGGTGGCGGTGGCCGCATTGGCCAAGGCATTGCGCGGCGTGGGCAAGGAGCGCGCGGCCCGCAAGATATTGTCAAAAGGCTGGGCGGTGGCACCGCACAAGCTGTTGGCGGCGGCTTGGCTGTCGCCGGAAGCAACGGCTCTGGAACGCGCCCAGGCCGCCGCGCAGCTTGCGGCGCAGCAGCCGGGGCATATGGAATCAGAATTGCTACTGGCTGAAACCTCTCTGGCGGCGAAGCTGCCCGGTGAGGCGCGGCGCCACGCCCGCGCCGCGCTGGCGGCGGGAAATGAGGATGGCCGCGCCGCCGTGATTTTGGCGAAGCTTGATGATACCCTTGCTCCGGCTCCGGCTCCCACTTGGCGCTGCACCGCTTGCAAGACACAGCATGAGGATTGGAGCCCGGCCTGCCCCACTTGCGGCAAGCTTGGAACACTGACGGCAAACCATCCAGGCAAGGCGCTGGCAGCGACGCCGAACGGCTGAACCGCCAATCGGGACAGCATCAGGAATATTTGATCCAGGTGGTTTTCAGGGCGGAGAATTTCTCCAGCGCGTGCAAGGAAAGATCTCGCCCGAAGCCGGACTGACGAACCCCGCCAAAGGGCGTTTGCGGGCTGAGCGCATCAACCGTGTTGACTGAGACCGTGCCGACGCGAAGTGCTGATGAAACACGCAAAGCGCGGCTGATATCCTGCGTCCAGACCGAGGCGGCAAGGCCGTAAAGACTGTCATTGGCGAGGTGGAGCGCCTCTAACTCTGTCTCGAACGGCACCACGGCCAGAACCGGGCCGAACACTTCCTCATGCAGCAGGGCGGCATCAGCGGGTAGGCCGGTGAAGATGGTGGGCTGCATGAACGCCCCCGGCCGTGCCGCCGCCTGCCCGCCACAGGCGAGGGTTGCGCTGGCCTTGGCTTTTTCAACATGGCCCAGCACCTGGGTGAGATGCGCCGCGTCCACCAGCGCGCCCATGCGAGTTTGCGGGTCCAGCGGGTCGCCGGGCTGGTAGGCAGCGGCTTGGTTCACCAGACGGGCGGTGAACTCCTCCGCGACGGATTTTTCCACCAGCAGGCGGGAATTGGCGGAGCAGACCTGACCAGCATTGAAGAAGATGGCCATGGCCGCCGCTTCCGCAGCTTTGTCGAGATCCGAATCCGCAAAGATGAGGTTGGGGCTTTTGCCGCCGAGTTCGAGCCAAACCTGTTTGAGGTTACTCTCACCGGAATAGCCCATGAGGGTACGGCCTGTGCGGGTGGAGCCGGTGAAGGCGAGGCAATCCACATCGTTATGCAGGGCCAGGGCTTTGCCGGCCTCGTGCCCGAAACCGGTGACAATATTCAGAACACCATCCGGCAGACCGGCCTCGCGCGCCAGCTCCGCGAGGATGAGGGCCGAGAAGGGTGAACGTTCAGAGGGCTTCAGCACCACGCTGTTGCCCGCCGTCAGGGCGGGAGCACATTTCCATGCCGCCATGTCAAACGGGAAGTTCCAGGGCACGATGGCGCCGACGACACCCAGCGGCTCGCGCGTGACCAAGGCGAGGTTTCCCGCATTGGTAGACGCGACCTCGCCGGATTGCTTGTCGATGGCCTCGGCATAGAAACGCCAGACGGCGGCCGCGGCAGGAATATCGATGGCGGTGGCTTCTTCAACTGGTTTGCCCATGTCCAGGCTTTCAGCCAGAGCCAGACGGTCGGTATTAGCTTCGATCAGCGTGACCAGGCGGAGCAGGATGTCGCGCCGTTCGACCATGTCTTTGCCGCGCCAACGTTTGTCCTCAAAGGCAAGGCGGGCGGCTTGCACGGCGGCGTCGATATCCGCGGCGCTGCCCTGCGCGACCTCGCCCAGCAGCGCGCCGGTGGCAGGGTTGAGTTTGGAAAAACGGGCGGCGGCAGCCCGGGGGGCGCCATTGATGAACAGGTCAACCGGCAGCTTGGCCTGGGCGGCCAGGCTTTGCCATTCCTGGTGAGTCTTGCGTGACATGGGTCCTAATCTTGGCTGTTATAGAGGTCCGGCCGTCTGTCGCGCCGGTAGGGGAAGAGCGTGGCTGCCGCTTGCAGCGTGGCGTGGGAAATATCCGCCAGCAAAAGCGCCTCCCCTGCCCCGGCGACGGCGAGTGGGCGGCCGTCTGGCCCGGCGATGCAGGACCCGCCGAGATAAATGAGGCCGTCTTCTTCTCCGGCATGGTTGCAATAGCCGACGAAGATCTGGTTCTCGACCGCGCGGGCGGGTACGATCGCGCCAGGCACACAGCCATATTCGGGCGTGAGAGCGGTTGGGATGAGCAGCAGGTCTGCGCCAGAGAGGGCAACGTGGCGGACAGCCTCGGGGAATTCAACGTCGTAGCAGATCAGCAGGCCAATTTTCCAGCCGCGATAGGTGAAAGGCGACATGAAGGCGGCGCCGGGGCTATATTCTCCGCGCTCGAAATCACCGAAGAGATGCAGCTTACGGTAGAGGCCGAGACGAGCCCCGTCCGGCCCGATGGCGATGGCGCTGTTATAGATGGCGTCGCCATCCTGCTCGGCAAAGCCATAAACGATGGCGAGGCCGGTCTCCCGCGCGAGTGTGGCGATGGCGGTGGCGGCGGGGCCGTCTGATGGTTCAGCCAGCGTGGCCTGGACTGCGTTGTAACCGCCCAGCCAGCATTCTGGACAGAGCAGAAGCTCCGCCCCGGCGGCGGCGGCGGCGCGGGCCGTACGCGACAAGGCGGCGAGATTGGCCGCCTTGTCCGTAAGACGCCCCGTGGTTTGCCAAAGGGCGATGCGCATGGATCAGACCGTCGCCAGCTTGTTGGCGGAGTGGCGCTTCGCGATGACGTAATAGATCGGGCTGATGACGCAGAGACCGACGATCCAGGACAGATCCACACCATCCAAAGCCTTGGCGATTGGGCCGGTGTAGAGCTCTGTGGAGACGAAGGGGAGTTGAATGATGATGCCCAGAATGTAGCAGAAGATCGCCGCTTTGTTGAAACGGCCATAGGCGCCGCCTTCAGGGGTGAAAAAGGCGTTCACATCGTAATCGCCATGGCGAACGAGGTAGAAATCGACAAGGTTGATAGCGGTCCAGGGCACCAGCACGTAGAGCAGCATCAGGATGAAGTTGGTATAGGTAGCCAGGAAATTGCCTGCGGCAAACAGAGCGATCGACAGGCCGATAATGGTGATAATGATGGCCGTGACTGCGCGCGCCGTGGCCCCCGCCTTCCAGGACGGAATGAAAGTATGGATCAGTGTAATGGTGGAGAGCACGCCGCAATACAGGTTCATTGCGTTGGTGCCAGCGATGCCCACGGAGAAAATGATCACGATGGGGATGGCGGCTACGCCGGTGAAGGCGGTGAGGCCGGCGACCGGATCACCATTGGCGGCGACGAGGCCAAGCATGGCGCCCAGGATCATCGGAAGGATGGAGCCCAGCGAGCAGCCCCAGTAAGAAGCCCAGAAGGCGTGCTTGGCGCCAGTGTCGTGCGGCATGTAGCGACTATAGTCAGAGACGTAAGGCGCGTAGGCGATCTGCCAGAGCGCGCCGACCGAGACCATGCTGAAAAAGCCCGCGCTGTTGAAGCTGTTCATCGCCAGGAACTGGTTGGGCAAGCCATGCACCAGGACAATCCAGGCGAAGGTAAGCAGCAAGGCGAGACCCGACGCCCAGGTGAGGAAACGCGTGTAAGCGTGAATGAGATCATGCCCGAAAATGGTGGCGATGACGCTGACACAGGCGATGAAGACGATGAGCACATGCTCGTTAATGCCCAAGGCGATGGTGTGCAGCGACTGCCCGCCCAGCACGATATTGGAGGCCAGGAAGCCGACATACATGATGATGACAATGGCCACCACTAGCACCGCCCCTACCGTGCCGAACTGGCCGCGCGTCTGCACCATTTGCGGCACGCCTAGCTGCGGGCCCTGCGCGGAGTGCAGCGCCATGAAGATGGCGCCGACGAGATTGCCAACGGCGATGGAAAGCACCGCGCTGATGAAGTCCAGCTTGAACACGGCGGTGGCCAGTGAGCCGGTGATGATGGTGAGCATCATGATGTTCGAGCCGAACCAAATGGTGAACAGGTCACGCCAAGTGCCGTGACGCTGGTCCAGCGGTATTTGGTATATGGTATGTTGCTCGACTTTGGCTGGGGCTTCTGTGGCCATGGTTGTATCCTTAACGCTGGGGGTTGTGCGCCATGACGGCGCTGAAATCAAAAGGCAAAAGCGCCGCTACTTCCCGGCGGAAGGGCAAGGCGTCTGGGTCTGGGGTGGTGTCGAATTCCTCGGCATAACGGCGGCCGCTCCAGACGGCGGCGGCAATGGTGCCGGGGGCCAACGCATCACCAATAACGGTGACGCTTTTAATACCGGCGTCCGCCCAGTCGGCCTCTCGGGTGCGCAGGGCTTTGGCGAGGCCAAGGAGGGGCAGACGGGCAGTGACCAGGATCACGGCACCGGCCTCAATAGTTTCCTCACGCCCGGTGAAGGTACAAGCCAGCGTGGCGTGCCCGGCTTGCGCCCGCGCCAGGGTGCGGTTGGCGCGGATGATAATGTTTTGCTCCAGCAGACGAGCCTGGATTTTGTGCTGTTCCATGGTGTTGAAGGTCCAGGCGGAGGCACCGGCAGCGGGGGTGACGAGCGTAACCTCGTACCCCTCCTGGGCCAGAAGCTCGGCCAGGACGCCTCCCATATAGTAATGATCGTCATCATAAAGCAGCACCTGCTTTGCCTTTGGCCTTGCACCGGCCATCAGGTCATCCGGCGTGAAACATTCCACGCCTTCCAATGGAGCGGCATGAAGCATATTCCGTGCCACCGTATCGCGCCGCCAGGAACTGCCGGTGGCGAGAACGATATGCGCGAAGCCGAAACTCAGCAGGTCTTCAGCGGAGAGATCGCTTTCGAAGAAGGTCTCGAGATTGGTCATCGGCGTGATCTGGCCGATGCGGTAATCCGCGACGCGGCCCCAGGCGGAGAGCCCTGGCAGGCGGCGTTCGTGAATGAGGCGGCCGCCCAGCTCGCGCCCGCGCTCGGCCAAGGCAACCTCATAGCCGCGCCTGCCCAGCATCATCGCGGCTTCCAGCCCAGCGGGGCCGCCGCCGACCACCAGCACTCGGGCATCGCTCTCTTTGGCGCGGATATATTCAGGGTGCCAGCCGCGGCGCCATTCCTCGCCCATGGCCGGGTTTTGGGTGCAGCGGATGATGGAGGAAGTGTGATCTCCCGAGACGCAGATATTGCAGCCGATACATTCGCGAATCTCCTCGATACGGCCTTCACGGATTTTTTCGGGGATGAACGGGTCCGCGATTGAGGGGCGTGCGGCGCCGATGCAGTCTAGCACGCCCTGCTTGACCATGCGCACCATGAGGTCCGGCGAGGTGAAACGGCCGACGCCAACAACCGGCTTGGTGGTGAGTTGTTTCACGCCCCGCACATAAGGCTCCTGATACCCCTCCCCGACGAAGCGGGAGGTTTGGCTGTCATTATCCCATGAGGAGAGCGTGAGATCCCATAGGTCTGGCAGTTCGGCCAGATGGGAAATGACATCCCGCGCCTCGGCGGCGTGGAAACCTTCCTCGCCGATCATCTCGTCCACCGAAATCCGGCAAGCTACGCCTAGGGAATCGCCAACCGCGTCTTTAACCTCTTCGATCAGCTCTTTCAGCAGGCGGGCGCGGTTTTCCAGGCAGCCGCCATATTCATCCGTGCGCTGATTAAAGCGGCGAGAGAGAAAGAACATCGGCCCGCCAAAGAGTTTCCCGGCATAGACATAAACGATGTCATAACCCGCGCGTTTGGCCCGCAAAGCTGCGTCGCGGTGCCATCTGCGGAGATTACGGATGTCCTGCTTGTCCATCGCGCGGGCTTGCACGGGATCGTTAAAAACCGAGAAAACCGGCAAATCCGCCGGCCCCATTGGAATTTCTCGCGAATAGAGGTTGGGCGCGTTCATGCCGTTATGACAAAGCTGCAGGCCCGCGAGAGAGTCGTATTGATGAATCGAGTCCGCGACGCGGGCGAGCATCGGCACGTCTTGTTCACTCCAGACGCGCAGCTCTATAAAGGGACAGATTTCAGCGCTGGGATGGATTTCCGCCTGCTCTGAACAGACAACACCCCAACCGCCCTGCGCCTTGACCGCGCGCATGGTGGCCAGCGCCGAAGGGTCACGATAGCCCATGCCGTTGCAATGCGGCACCTGGAAAAAGCGGTTTTTCGCCACCACTGGCCCTATGCGGACCTGATCGAACAAAATATCGTAGCGGGGATCTCGCGCCAAACCGATAACACTCCATCTATTAAGTTACTGTCAGCTTACATGAGTTTTTCTTGGCCGGAATTCGAATTAACTGAAGCACGGATAACCATTTCTCTGTGCATAAGGATAAAATTTAAGCAAATGCCCGGCGTTCGCGCCTGCAGCAAAGGCAATGACGGAAAAGGGGTTGCCGAACGGTGAGGCTGCGCTAGACATAGGGTGACATGCTTACAACCGCAGATATCCTCGCCACGTTGATCGCGTTTCCCACCATCAGTGCTGACAGCAATGAGGCGCTGATGCATTGGAGCGCCGCGCGCATTAGTGAAGCCGGTGGACGAATTCGAGTTCTTGATGGCGCCAAGCCTGGAAAACTCAATATGTTGGCGAGTTTTGGGCCCAATACGGGAACGGGGATTGTGCTTTCCGGCCATAGCGATGTGGTACCCGTGGCCGGGCAAGCCTGGACAACGGACCCGTTTGGGCTGACCTGCAAGGATGGCAGACTGTATGGCCGCGGCACCAGCGACATGAAAGGCTTTTTGGCCGCCTGTCTGACCGCCGCAGCGCGCGCAGACAAAGAACGGCTGATCCGCCCGCTGCATCTGGCTTTTTCCTACGATGAGGAGATTGGCTGCGTAGGCGTGCGGGATATGCTGGACCGACTGGTACAAGACGGGTTTCAGGCCGAAGGCTGCGTGATTGGAGAACCAACGGAGCTGAAAGTGGCGCTGGGACATAAAGGTAAGCTGGCGGGCTGCATCTGCTGCACGGGGCTGGCCGCGCATTCCGCCAATCCGGCTTTGGGCTGCAACGCGATTTCATTGGCGGCAGAGATGATTTGCGAGGCCGAAGAGTTGCAGACGGAATTGCAGGCCAGCGGCACGCATGATGAGGCCTATCCCTTCCCTATCACGAGTGTTCATATTGGCACCATTGAAGGTGGCACCGCGCTGAATATCGTGCCCGACCATTGCGAGATGCGCTTTGAGATCCGCAATGTCGCGGGCGACGATCTGCACGCACTGGTTGAGAAATTACGGAAGCGAGCGGAAAAAATTGTAGCTCGCCACAGCAAGGGAAAAATCGAAATCGAAACGGACAATGAATATCCGGGGTTGGATACGCCGCGTGACGATGCTTTCGCGCAAAAGATATTAACGGCAGCGGGAACCGACGCCTGCAAGATCAGTTTTGGCACAGAAGGCGGGCTGTTTAAGGAGCGGCTGCAAATGCCGGTGGTGGTGTGCGGCCCCGGCAGCATAGATCGGGCGCACAAGCCGGATGAATATGTGATGCAGGACGAACTTGATGCCTGCGATGCTTTTTTGGACCGGGTGATTGCCGGACTGTACTGTTAGCCGGTTCCCGGCAAGGGTTTGTCCAGCAGCAAATCGCGGCATAGCTCCATGAAGGCTTCCGCCGTGGGAGTGCGGCGCAGGCCTTTCAAAGTGGCGATGCCGTAAATGAGGGGGCGGAGCTTGTCCTCCAGCGCCAGATAGGACAGCTTATGGCCGTCCAGCGTAATGACGTTTTTGGGTTGAGCATTGGCCAAGCCGTACCCCTCGCCACGGGCGACTAAGCTGCGGATGATATCGATATAAGCGTAGCGTCCGACAATGTTGGGGGAGAGTCCGGCCTCGCGGAACAGAGACAGGAAATAGTCACGGCTCATCGGCAGGTCGAGCAGCAGAAAATCCTCGTCGTGCAGTTCCTTAAGGCTGATGAAGCGCCGCCGTGCGAAACGGTGCGAGGCGCCGACAAAGGCGTAAGGCGGCAGGGGGGCCATCGGCGTGAATTCAAAGTCCGGCGGGATGTTCATGTCGTAGGTCAGCAGCAGTGCGATGCGGCCGTTACGCAAAGCTTCAAACAACTCCGACTGATTGCCCGCCACGGCGTTGGCGCGGGCCTCCGGGTAAAGCTTGCGGAACTCCGAGAGCAGCTCAGGTACCGCCAGCGGGAACAAGGTGGAGAGACAGCCGATTTCAATAGGACCGGCGACTTTGGCAGAGATCAGAGAGGCTGCGTTCTGCACTTCCTCGGCTTGCATTAGCAGCGCCCGAGCTTCCCGCAGAAAACGTTGGCCCTCCGCGGTGAGGGAAAGGCCCTGGGCGTGGTGGCGGATGAAAAGCTGGATGCCGAATTCCTCCTCCAACGCGGTGATGGCGGAGGAGATTGAGGGCTGGGAAATATTCACGCGCTCAGATGCCAAGGTGATACTGCCGGTTTCCGCCGTGGCGACGAAATAAGTGATTTGTTTGAGGGTAAAGCGCATCATGGTCGAGGAACTCAAAAAATTTGAATCAGGCTATCAGAAGATTTTATTTTACAAAAGCAAAACCAACCATGAAACCGGACATGACCGGATAGGAGCTAGTGCATGACTTTTTCACTCGTGGCTCGGTGCTCGCGCACAGGGCAATTTGCCGTGGCGGTCACGTCATCCTCCCCCGCCGTGGCGGCGCGCTGTGCCTTTGCGCGAGCGGGGATTGGCGCTGTGACCACGCAGAATGTGACTGACCCACGGTTGGGGCCGAAGATGCTGGCAGCGCTGACGACGGGGCGAAATGCTGAGACCGCCCTGCAGGAGGCGGTTAGCGGGGCGCATTTTTCTGAATACCGGCAGCTTACGGTGATTGATGCACAAGGGGGCACGGCATTTTATTCCGGCGCCAAGACGCTGGGCGTGTATGGCGCCGCGCAGGGGCATGACGCGGTTTCCGCTGGTAATTTACTGGCGAACCAGAATGTGCCGCAGGCGGTGGTGGGGACGTTTGCGGCTTCTGACCCCGCCTTGGAATTAGGCACGCGGGTGATGGCGGCGATGCGGGCCGGGCTGGCGGCCGGAGGCGAGGCTGGGCCGCTGCAGTCCGCCGGGATTTTGGTGGTGGATAAGGAGGCTTGGCCAGTCGCGGATTTGCGGGTAGACTGGCATGACACGCCGCTGGATGAACTTGCCCGGCTTTGGAAAATTTGGCAGCCGCAAATGTATGATTATGTGACGCGCGCGCTGAACCCAACGGCCGCGCCTTCTTACGGTGTACCGGGGGATGAGTAATCCCCCGGCTCTCTGCTTATGAAAGATAGTCCGGGGGAAGATGCCTACGCATATGCGCGAAATGCGCGTCGCCGAATTCGGGCTCATTCTCCCAGGCGCGGGCGGTTTTTTCCGCGACCTCGTCGTTGAGAATGTTCAAGGGCTGGCCTGAACCGTAGGCCAGCAGCAAGGTGCGGGCCGCGCGCTCGAAATGGTAAAAGGCATCGAAAGCGTCGGCCGCGTTTGCGCCGATTGTGAGCAGACCGTGATTGCCCATCATCAGGATTTTCTTTTCACCCAGAATTTTGGCTAGCCTTTCACCCTCGGCAACATGGTCGGCGACGCCAGCATAGGCGTCGTCGATGGCTACGCGGTTGAAGAAGCGTGCGCTGGTCTGGTCCACCGGGTAGAGGGTGGGGTCTTTCAGGCAGGACAGCGCGGTGGCGTATATAGGGTGCAAATGCACCACGCAGCGCGCCTGGGGCAGCAGACGGTGAATGGCGCCGTGAATAGCCCAGGCGGTGCTGTCTATATCGTCCGGCAAGTCCTGGGACGTGCTGTCCAGAAGTGCCAACTCGGATGCTTTCAGCGTGGCGAAGTCCCTCCAGCGGCGATTGATGAGGAATTGCGCGCCGTCATCGGACGCCGCCAGGGAGATGTGGTTTGCGGTGGCTTCCTGCCAGTCGAACCGGGCGGCGAGACGGCAGAGAGCAGCGAGCTCCCCGCGTAGCCGTGCCTCGCTCATGGAAGCTCCGCGATGACGTCGATCTCAACCAGCCATTCCGGGCGGGCGAGTGCGACCACGACAAGGCCGGTAAAGACCGGATAAACGCCTTTCAGCCAGCGCCCGGCGCTGCGGTACACAGCCTCACGGTGGCGGATGTCCGTAAGATAGACAGTGACTTTGCAAATATGTTCGAGCGTGGCGCCGCATTCACGCAGCAGCATGTCGATATTCTGCATCACCTTCTCGGCTTGGCCGGCGGGGTCCCCTACCGCGACGTTTTCGCGTGTGTCGAGATCCTGCGGGACTTGGCCGCGCAGATAGATCGTCTTACCGGTGACAACTGCCTGGCAGAGATCGTTATCGAGATTCTGCTCAGGATAAGTGTCTTTGGTGTTGAAGGGGCGAATACGTTTGTGAATCATACCTTGCTCCGCTGCAGGCCGGAACGGCCAGAGTAACCTTAAGCCAGGGGTGTTGGTTTTTTAAAGTCGATAGTGCGGAGCTTCTGGATAAGATCGCCCGAAGCAGTTGCACGGTTTCACGGCTAAAACCGCGCAACGGCCGCGGAAACGTTCAGAGGGACGGCAGGTCGAGCTTGAATTCCCGTGCGCAGTCCTGGGCGATTTCATAACCGGCATCGGCATGACGCATCACACCGGTGGCGGGGTCGTTCCAGAGCACGCGTTCAAGACGCTTCGCGGCTTCGGGCGTGCCGTCAGCGCAGATGACCATGCCGGAATGCTGAGAGAAGCCCATTCCCACACCGCCGCCATGATGCAGCGAGACCCAGGTGGCGCCCGACGCGCAATTGAGCAAAGCGTTGAGCAAAGGCCAGTCTGAAACAGCGTCCGAGCCGTCCAGCATGGATTCCGTCTCACGGTTGGGGGACGCGACGGAGCCGGAATCAAGATGGTCTCGGCCGATTACAACCGGGGCGGAAAGCTCGCCGCGCGCGACCATCTCGTTAAACGCAAGGCCGAGACGGTGCCTGTCTCCCAACCCTACCCAGCAGATGCGCGCGGGCAGGCCCTGAAAGGAGATACGCTCCCGCGCCATGTCCAGCCAGTTATGGAGGTGTTTGTCGTGCGGCAGAAGCTCTTTCACCTTTTGATCGGTCTTGTAAATATCCTCCGGGTCGCCAGAGAGAGCGGCCCAGCGGAACGGACCGATGCCACGGCAGAATAGCGGGCGGATATAAGCGGGCACAAAGCCAGGGAATTCAAAAGCGTGAGAAACGCCCTGCTCTTTCGCGCGCTGGCGGATGTTGTTGCCGTAATCGAACGTGGGCACGCCCATCTTCACAAACTCAAGCATGGCGCAGACATGCTGGGCCATGGAGGCGCGAGCGGCATCTTCTACCGCTTTTGGATCGGTTTCGCGTTTGGCTTCCCATTCCGCAACGCTCCATCCGATGGGGAGATAACCATTGACCGGGTCGTGGGCGGAGGTTTGGTCTGTCACCATGTCCGGTTTCACGCCACGCTTGAGAAGATCCGGCAGAATTTCCGCGGCATTACCGAGCAGCGCCACGGAGACGGCTTTTTTCTCAGTACGGGCACGGTCGATGATTTCCAGCGCTTCGTCGAGGTCTTTGGCCTGCACATCAACATAGCGGGTTTTCAGGCGCATTTCGATGCGGCTCTGCTGGCATTCAATGGCAAGGCAGGAGGCTCCTGCCATGGTAGCGGCGAGCGGCTGGGCGCCGCCCATGCCGCCCAGACCGGCGGTGAGCACCCAGCGACCAGCAAGGTCTCCATTATAATGACGCCGGCCAGCTTCAACGAAGGTTTCGTAAGTACCCTGAACAATTCCCTGGCTGCCAATATAAATCCAGGAGCCGGCCGTCATCTGGCCATACATCATCAGCCCCTTGCGGTCGAGCTCGTTGAAATGAGACCAATTAGCCCAGTTGGGCACCAGATTAGAATTGGCAATAAGGACGCGAGGGGCATCCGGGTGGGTGCGGAAAATGCCGACGGGTTTGCCAGATTGGATGAGCAGGCTTTGATCGTCTTCAAGGCGCTTGAGGGCGGAGACGATGCGGTCAAACGCGTTCCAGTCCCGCGCGGCGCGGCCGATGCCGCCATAGACCACCAGTTCCTCCGGACGCTCGGCCACCATCGGGTCAAGATTATTCATCAACATCCGCAAGGGCGCTTCGGTGAGCCAGCTTTTCGCGGAAAGTTTCGAACCATGGTCCGCGCGGATCACGCGCGCATTGTCGAGACGGGTCATGCGCAGAGGCCTTTCAGGATGGTTTCGAGAGTGGAGAGGATGGGTGCGGGGGTTTGCAAAGGGGCTGGCCACGTTTCGGGCGTGACGGGATCCGGCTCCTGCATATAGCCACGGCAGCCCAGCTCCATTTGGATGGCATGGATGTTGCGCGCGGGATCGCCGTAATGGCGGGTGATCCAGCCGCCTTTGAAACGGCCATTGACAGTATAGGAAAAACCGCTGGCGGCGCAGGCGCGTTCAACTTGCGCCTGCAAGGTAGGCGCGCAGCTTTGGCCGCTATTGGTGCCGATATTGAACTGCGGCAGCTCGCCATCAAACAGGCGCCGAATGCGGCTGCGGATGGAGTGGCAGTCATATAGCACCGCGCGGCCATGCAAAACATGGATACGCTCAATTTCAGCGCGCAAGGCGGCGTGGTAGGGGACGAAATAAGTTTCGCGACGGCGGGCGATTTCAGCTTCATCCGGTGGAGTGCTTTTATAAAGCGGCTCGCCGTCAAAGGTTTCCGTGGGGCAAAGCCCCGTGGTCGCTTGGCCCGGATAGAGCGAGACGCCGGACGGGTCGCGGTTAAGGTCGATCACCGAACGGGAGATATGCGCGGCGATAATGGTGGCGTCCATTGTTGCGGCAAAGCTGTAGAGGGCGGGCAGATGCCAATCCGCATCCTTGCGAGCGAGCCAGTCTGAGACGAACAGCCCTGAAAATTCATCTGGGATTTCCGTTCCCGCATGAGGGATGGACAGAATTACAGGGGCGTTGCCCCGGCGCAGTGTGAAAAAGCTCATGCCACCCCCGGCAAGGTTTCAAAGGCCAGGGCGCCCGCTTGCAGCAGGATGATGGCTTTTTGCATATCAGGCGCGAAATGCCGGTCTTCCTCCAGCTTTGGCACGGCCCGGCGCAGGGTGGCGCGGGCATCTTCCAGGACGGCTGAGGAGTTCAGCGTGTGGAAGTCACAACCTTGAGAGGCTGCCAGCCATTCAATGGCGATGATGGCACGGAGATTTTCATTCATGACCAGCAGACGGCGCGCGCCATGGGCAGCCATGGAGACATGATCCTCCTGATTGGCTGAGGTGGGGATGGAATCAACCGAAGCGGGAAAAGCGCGCCCTTTATTCTCGGAAACCAAGGCAGCGGCCGTAACTTGCGGGATCATGAAGCCGGAATTCAGGCCGGGTTTGGGGGTCAGGAACGCGGGAAGGCCGGAAAGAACAGGATCAACCAGAAGTGAGATGCGACGTTCAGTCAATGAGCCGATCTCACAAATGGCCATGGCGATCATATCCGCCGCGAAGGCCACGGGCTCGGCATGGAAATTGCCGCCGGACAGAGCCTCGGTGGGGTTGGTGAAGATCAGGGGATTGTCCGTTACGCCGTTGGCCTCGGTTTCCAGCGTGGCGGCGGCTTGGCGCAGTACATCCAAAACCGCGCCCATGACCTGCGGCTGACAACGCAGGCAATAAGGGTCTTGCACGCGTTCATCGCCCTTTAAATGCGAGGCGCGGATAGCAGACCCGGCCATGAGGTTGCGCAGCGCATCCGCAACCTGCTTCTGGCCTTTATGTTTGCGCACGGCGTGGATCCGCGGATCGAACGGTGCGTCGGAACCCTTGGCTGCATCCGTGGAGAGTGCGCCAGTGACGAGGGCGGCGCGGAAATTACGCTCGGCCTCGAACAACCCCGCGAGGGCGTTGGCGGTGGAAAATTGAGTGCCGTTGAGCAGCGCCAAACCCTCCTTCGGGCCCAGCGCGAGGGCGGTGAGACTGGCCTCTTGCAAGGCTTGGGCAGCCTCTTTGCGAGTGCCGTTGATGTAGATTTCACCAACGCCCATCATCGCGGCGGTCATGTGCGCGAGAGGTGCGAGATCACCTGAGGCGCCAACAGAACCTTGCGCGGGCACCACGGGAATGAGGTTTTTCGCCAGCATGGCTTCCAGCATGCGAACCGTTTCCACACGCACCCCTGATGCGCCCTGGCCGAGCGATCCCATTTTCAGCGCCAGCATCAGCCGCGCGACAGGGATGGGCATAGGCTCGCCAACACCGGCGGCGTGGGAGAGGACGAGATTGCGTTGCAAGGTGGCAAGATCATCATCCGCAATGCGGACGGAGGCCAGCTTGCCGAAGCCGGTGTTGATTCCGTAAATCGGTTCGCCACGACTGAGAATTTCGGCCACGGCGTTGGCCCCGTCCTGGATGGAAGGAAGGGCCTGCTCATCAAGTTCAATGGATTCGCCTTGATAGATCGCGCGCCATTGGGTGAGGCTCATGGCCCCAGGGGTGAGTTTCATACGGCACTCCAGATGCGTTGATGTAACGGGTTGAACCCGATGCGATAGACAAGTTCCGCCGGGCGTTCGATGTTCCAGATGGCAAGATGGCATTTGGCACCGGCCTTCAATACGCCTACCCTCTCGCGGCCCAGCGCGACGGCGGCGTGCCGGGTGACGCCGAGCAGACATTCCTCGACCGTCAGGCGGAATTGCGTGGCCGCCATGTTCATTGCCAGCAGCAAGGAGAAAAGCGGCGAGGTGCCGGGGTTGAGATCCGTGGAGACCGCCATGGGCACGTTATATTTCCGGAACGCCGCGACTGGCGGCAGCTTGGTTTCGCGCAGGGTGAAGAAGGCGCCGGGCAGAAGCACAGCGACGGTGCCGGATTTGGCCATTGCAGCAGCGGCATCTTCGCTGGTATATTCAAGATGATCCGCCGAGAGCGCGTCGAAGCGCGCGGCGAGTTCTGCACCGTGCAGGTTCGAAAGCTGGTCTGCGTGGAGCTTGACTTTAAGCCCGTGCCGCGTGGCGGCGGCGAAAACCTGTGACATTTCCTCAGGCGAGAAGGAGATGCCTTCGCAAAACCCGTCAACGGCGTCGGCCAGATTGTGTGCCGCGACGTGGGGGATCATCTCCGTGCAGAGTAGGCGCAGATAATCGGCACGGGAAAGCTCTGGCGGGAAACCGTGTGCGCCAAGGAAGGTAGGGGAAATATCGGCGACGCCACTTAATGATTTGGCGACTTCAAGGCATTTATACTCCGATTCAGGCGAGAGGCCGTAGCCTGATTTGACTTCGATGGTAGTAACACCTTCGGCAATCAGGGCCGCCATGCGCTTTTGCGCTTCTGTACGCAGCGTGGCCGCGCTGGCTTCGCGCGTGGCCTTCATGGTGCCGAGAATGCCGCCGCCCGCACGGGCGATTTCCTCATAGCTGGCGCCGTTCAGCCGTGATTCAAACTCCGCCGCCCGGTCCCCGGCATAGATAAGATGAGTGTGGCAATCGATGAGGCCGGGGGTGATCCAACGGCCTTCACAATCTATCATTTCGACCGTGTCCATGGTTCGTGACGGTCCGGCGTAGAGGATATGCCCGCCTGCTTCAGCCACCATTCCATTTTCAACCACGCCCAGTCCTGGCAGCGCCGGGTCCATGGTTGCCAGCCTCGCATTGGAAAAAATCCGCTCTGCCCGCATGTTCTGTACCTTGGCGTTGAGTGGGATAAGTTGTATATACATATCCATCCTCAGGAGGCCTGTCCAGTGTCCGAACGCATCATTTTTCGCCACGCCCTTCTGCCCGGTGGCTGGGAAGAGAATGTCGCCCTTACGATGAGTAATGGCGTGATCAGTAAGATTGAGACCGGTGTCGCGGGCGGCACGGCGATTGCCCTACCCGGCATGCCGAACCTGCACAGTCATAGCTTTCAACGCGCCATGGCCGGGCGGGCGGAATTGCGTGGGCCGACTGCGGATAGTTTCTGGACATGGCGGGAACTGATGTATCGGCTGGCCTTGTCTCTGGATCCGGATGATGTGCAGGCCATAGCCAGATTGGCATTTACCGAAATGCTGGAGGGTGGATTTACCGCCGTAGCAGAGTTTCATTACCTCCATCATGCGCCGGATGGATCGCCTTATGCGGATATTGGTGAAATGGCTTCACGCCTGACCGAGGCGGCGAATGAGGTTGGGATTGAGCTGGTGCTTTTGCCTGCATTTTACGCACATTCAGGCTTTGGTGAGCAAAAGCCCGCCGAAGGGCAGCGGCGGTTTATCAATTCACTCGACAGCTACGCGAAACTTCATGCGCGATGCCGGGCTTTAACGACCACCGGTTGTGCCCCGCACTCATTGCGTGCAGCCACGCTGGAGGAAATTGACGCCTTGGCGGCGTTGAATGGCGACGCGCCGTTTCATATTCATATCGCTGAACAAGCCGCCGAAGTGGAGGCGTGCATTGCGTATTCCGGAGCGCGACCGGTAGAATATTTGCTGGCGAATGCGCCGGTTTCGCCGGGCTGGTGCTTGGTTCATGCCACCCATATTACCCGGGCCGAGGCGCTGGGCATGGAAAAAGCCCAGGTAGTAGCCGGGCTTTGCCCGATCACAGAGGCAAATCTGGGGGATGGGATTTTTCCTGCACAGCATTATAGCGGCGCTTATGGCATTGGTTCAGATTCGAATGTGCTGATCGATGTGGGGCGGGAATTACAGATGCTTGAATATTCGCAGCGTCTTGGCCAGCGTCAGCGTAATGTCATGGCCACTGAGGCGATCCGCCCGACCGCGACAGCGCTTTATCAACGCACCCTTGATGGGGGCGCGCGGGCTTTGAGGATGCGCCAGGGCCTAAGCGTGGGTGCCCCCGCCAGTTTTGTGACCATTGCGGGCGACAACCCGGAGCAAGCCTTGGCAGAGGCCGTGTTTACCTCACGCCAAACCAGGATACACGATGTATGGGTGCGCGGTAGGCAAAGAGTGTGGAATGGGCGGCATGAAAATGCCACCGCCGCCTGCGCGGGTTTTGATGCCGTGCTGCGCAAACGGCTGTGACCATGAGCGAGATGCGCCCCCAAAGGCTTTATGAGCAGATAAAAACCTATCTGCGCGACGGGATTGCGGCGGGAATCTGGAAGGCGGGGGAGAAAATTCCATCAGAGTTTGAACTGATGGACATGCTGGGGGCCTCGCGCATGACTGTGCACCGCGCGTTGCGAGAGCTTTCCACCGAGGGGGTGCTGATGCGCGTGCAAGGGGCGGGAAGTTTTGTGCAGTCCCCTCCCCCGCGCTCTCCGTTGCTGGAAATTCATGACATCGCTGAGGATATTGCCCGGCGCGGCCATACTCACCGGGCCGAGGTGCTGGTGCTCGAGGCACGGGACGCCAAAGTTGATATCGCGGCGGAGTTTGGGTTGCGGCCCCGCGCGCGGCTGTTTTATTCTGAGATTTTGCATTTTGAGAATGACATTCCGGTACAGCTGGAAGAGCGTTATGTTTCGCCCGCTTTTGCGCCGGACTATCTGGCGCAGGATTTTCGCTCCATCACGCCCAACCGCTATCTGCAATCCATCGCGCCACCGCATGAGGTGGAACATATTCTTCACGCCACGACCGCGGATGAACGGTTGCGGGGCCTGCTGCGGATGGGGCCGCATGAGGCCTGTTTGTGCTTGTTGCGGCGTACCTGGACCGAGACAGGAACCGCCACGCGATCTTTACTGACCCACCCCGGCAGCCGGTATAGTCTGGGCAGCCGCTATAAGCTGGCGGATTTTCACGCCCGGCCGGGGTGAAATCAAAACACTTTCTAAATAATTTCTATACAGTTAAACTTCGTCCAGTCTGCGTTGAAAGGCTAGATAAGGTGGATCGCGATAGTCTTGTTCTTGCGGTGGTGCTGGGAGTGCTATGCCTGGGTATTCTTGGGATTGGGATGGATTTGCTGGCCAGCGTGCTGCGCGGTAAAAGCCAGCCAGCCCTCGCTGATGATGCTTTGCGGCATTTTCTGCGCGCCGCGCCGCCGATGCCAGACGCAGAACAGGACGCGGCAAAGCTGGATGACAAACTCAGGAACGCGGAATTATTCACTTTCCGCCGTCAAACCAGCCGGGGGTTTGCCGCCATGCAGCCAAACCCGAAGCGCTTCCGCCCGGCAAAGGAGGCGCTGGGAGATGGGCCAACGCCGGTTGATTTCGCGGTTATCCGCAAGGAGGTCCGCGCCGCGTTGGGGGATGGAGCGGGTTAAGCTGCTTCCTCCACTCCCAGGCGGCGCAGAAATTCGGGCACACCCTGGCTGGCCGGGGCTGCGATCACATGGTCGAACACGTGCCCGCCGGTGGGGGTGGGATTGATTTCATACAGCAAGCAGTTGCGCCCGTTCCGCCGTGCCTCCGCCGCGAACCCCGCCGCCGGATATACCACGCCAGACGTGCCAATGGCGCAGAATACATCCGCCTCATCCAAAGCAGCTACGATTTCGTCCATATAATAAGGAATTTCGCCGAACCAGACGATATCCGGCCGCATAGCGGCGGCGCCGCAAGCCGGGCAAAGCGTTTCAACCCCGGCATCGTCCAGCCAGTGGCAGGTTTCACCGCAGGAGGCGCAGACGAGCTTTCGCAGCTCGCCATGCATATGCAGCAGGACGCGGCTGCCCGCGCGCTCGTGCAGGTCGTCCACGTTCTGCGTCAACAGCAAAAAATTGCCGCGCCCCTGCCAGGCACGTTCCAGCGCCGCCAAGGCCAGATGCGCAGGGTTTGGGGCAACTAGGTGCAGTTGGGCGCGACGGCGGTTGTAAAAGTCATGCACCAAGGAGGGATCGCGGAGAAACCCCTCTGGCGAGGCGACATCCTCGATCCGGTGCTTTTCCCACAGCCCGTCCGCAGCGCGGAAGGTAGAAATACCGGATTCCGCGGAAATTCCCGCCCCGGTCAGCACCACGATATTCAAGCTATACCCTCCTGGTTTCAGCAGTTGGCAGGCTAACAAGCCATGGTCAGAATTGAAACCGCTTCCCTGAGATGGAGAGGGAAGTTAAGAAGGCATGGGAGAAACAAATAAAATTCCAGGCCGTGGACTCGCAGGGCGGCCTTGCAAACTAAGTCTACCTTGCTGCTACGTTTTCATGTTTCCAGGGAACAATGCCGAAGCCGGAAGAACTCATCTTTGCCCTGAAGACTTTCACCGGCGCCATGCTGGCCTTCTATATCTCTTGCTGGCTGGGGCTGGATAACCCTTATTGGTCCATGGCAACGGCCTTCATTGTCTCACACCCTTATGCGGGCGCCATGCGCTCAAAGGCTGTTTACCGTTTCTTCGGTACGCTGATTGGCGGCACAGCGGCGGTGGTTTTGGTGACAACACTGGTCAACGCGCCGGTCTTGCTGTGCATTGGCATGGCGCTTTGGGTGGGGCTTTGCCTTTATATCGCATTGATGGACCGTTCAGCGCGGGCCTATACCTTTATGCTCTCAGGCTATACAGCGGGGATTATTGGGTTTCCCTCCGTCACCAACCCAAGCTTTGTGTTTGAAACCGCGCTAACGCGGTGCGAGGAGATCACGCTCGGCATTGTCTGCACCACGTTGGTTGGAACACTGATCTTACCGCGCGCCATGGGACCGGTGCTAGCGCGGCGTATTACATCCTGGGTGAAGCCGGGGGTTGATTGGACAAGTGCTGCCCTGGCCGGGGAGGGTGAGTCCCAGCCCGCGCGGGAAGCAAGACGGAGGCTGGCGTTTGAGGCCACGGATGCGGCGATGATGGTCTCACAGCTGGGCTATGACATTTCCTACATGCAGGCCGCTGTGCGGCAAGTTACTAGGCTGCGCATGTATGTGATCAGCCTGATGCCGATTTTAAGCTCCATCGGCCAGCGTGTAGCGGAGTTGCGGCGGCTTGATGGCCTGACACCTGGCTTGCAAACCGTGCTGACCCATACCGATGAATGGGTGAAGGCCGGAAAGACCGAAGGCGCGAATGAGCTTCTGCGTGAAATTAAGACGCTGGAGCATGAACCACTCAACTGGAACGGGCTGCTGCGCACCAGCCTGGCCTTGCGGTTGGAGGAGTTGGTGCGGATTGTACTGCACTCCCGCCAGCTGCGCCGCCATGTGATGGACGGCACGCCCGCCCCGGACAGCCCGGCGCTGGAAGCGGAATATATCGCCATCATACGCCAGAACCGTGACCATAAGCTGGCGTTTCTCTCGGCTTTTTCAGCTGCGCTCTCGATTTTGCTGGTATGCGCGATCTGGATTGAAACCGCCTGGGCTTATGGTGCGGGGGCGGCGATTATGGTGGCGGTGGCGACGTCGTTTTTTGCTGCGCAGGATGATCCGGCCCCGGCTATCGCGCAGATGCTGCGCAATTCGGCGATCGTGATTATTGGCATCTTTGTTTATGACTTCGCCATTCTGCCGAAAGTGGTTGGGTTTGAAGAATTATATCTGGTGCTGCTGCCCGTCGGGCTGATTATTGGCGTGTTGGTCTCCCGTCCCGCGACATTTGGCACGGGCATGGTGCTAGGCGCGGTGGGCGCCACGCAGCTTGCCATGAGCAACGGGTATCAGATCAACTTTCTCAAATTCGCCGGCACGTCTTTCAGCCTGTTGATCGGGTTGGGCAGTGCGTTGATTATCACGCAACTTATCCGATCTGTTGGCGCGGCGTGGAGTGCTGGCCGTTTGATGCGCGCTAACTGGCAGGATGTAGCCGCAGCCGCCGAAGCCGGAGCAGCTCCTGACCGGGCCGCACTAATCGGCATTATGATGGATCGGCTGGGGCTGATGATGCCACGTCTGGCCGCGGTGGCCTCCGGCGCGGATAGCGCGGCGGCCGGGACGCTTCTGGATTTGCGGGTGGGCCTCAACATCATCGGGCTGCACCGTGAACAATGGCGCCTGCCGCCTGAAGCGTGCACAGCAAGCCAGTCGATCTTCCGGTGCATCGCCGCTTATTACCGCGCCAACCCGCGCAAGCCGCCGCCCAACAAGCTGTTGCAGTCTCTGGATGAGGCCATGCAGCCGCTGATGCAGGATGCGTTGGCATACCGCTCGGCACTCATGATTATTTCCGGCCTGCGCTCAGTGCTGTTCCCGGATGCACCGCCGCCGGTATTCGCCTCTCCCACCCCTGCCCTGGTTGCCTCATGATCGGTGAAATCAACATCTATGGCGTGCTGTTTCCGCCCTTACTTATCTGGGTGGGCCTTGCGCTGCTGCTCTCCACGCTCATTCGGCGTGGGGTGGCAGCCGCGGGGCTGTACCGTTTTATCTGGCACCGGCCGTTATTTGATCTATGCCTGCTCGTTATGCTGACAGGCCTCATCAGCCTCACCGCCAACCGTTTTTTTTGAGCCTGGAGTTCCATGAAGCCCGTCTCCTTCATTCCCCGCTTTCTAGTCACGCTGGTGGCCGTGGCCATTGCTTGCTTCATCGGCTGGCAACTCTGGGTCTATTATATGGACAGCCCCTGGACGCGGGACGGGCGCGTGCGGGCGGATGTGGTGTCTCTGGCACCAGATGTGACCGGGCCGGTGGTCAAAGTGTTCGTGCAGGATAACCAGTCCGTGCAGGAGGGTGAGCCACTGTTCCAAGTTGATCCGTCGCGCTTCAATTTGGCACTGGCCCAGGCCAAAGCCGCGCTGGCACAGGCCAAAGCGGCGGAGAGTAAGGCGCACGCCACCATGCTGAACGCCGAGCAGAACGCAGCGCGCTATGCGGCGCTGTCCAACAGTGCGACCTCCGCGATCTCGCGCGATGATGCTTCGACCCAATCGCTGGAAGCGAAGGCAGCTTATGAAGCCTCACAGGCCGCGACCGCAGCCGCGCAGGCGGATCTTGGTGTCGCGGAATTAAACCTGACACGCAGCACCGTGCGCTCAACGGTGAACGGGGTGGTGACGAACTTCTCCATGAAGCCGGGTGATTATGTGAGCCGGGGAACGCCGGTGATGGCGATTGTCGATACGGACTCGCTTTATGTGGATGGGTATTTCGAGGAAACCAAGCTGCGCCACATACAGGTTGGAGACAAGGCGAAGGTACAGCTGCTACAGGGCGGCAAACCGATTTTGGGACATGTGCAGGGCTTTGCGGCTGGCATTGCGGACCATGAGCGCATCGCCGCACCGACCCTGCTGGCGGACGTTAATCCGACCTTTACCTGGGTGCGGCTGGCCGCGCGGATTCCCGTGCGGATTGCCATAGACCATGTGCCGACGGGCACGCATCTGGTGGCAGGCATGACCGCGACAGTTGAAATTGAACCCAACCACAAGGATAAGCAGAAATAGGCACTTAGTTCCGCGCGTAGAGAACTTTAACGACCACGAACCAATTTTCAGGATTATCCGACAGCAGCCCCTGCGCGGTGGCGTGCAGGGGCTGCATCATCACCGAATCATCCACATTCCCGCCGACAACATCAACACGCCCCGGCCCACCACCGGTTACGATACCGCAGTGAGATGGAAAGAAGCCGGTTGTGGGCAGGTCTTTAAAGGCCATGTTCCGCGCGCGGCCACGTGCGAAACAGACCAGATCGCCCTGGCGGGGGGCGTAGTCTTTTGGGTTCTCAGCGATCAGCAATTTGCCTGGACGATAAGGGCGCGCGGCATAATCGATATAAAAAGCGTGATCGGGTGCATAGGGGAAGTTTGGCCCGGCACCGGCGATCCGCATGACATAAGAGATGAAAGCGGCGGACCAGGCATAATGGCCGTTGCGAGAGACAGGGAAAATCTGACCGCGCGCATTATGTTTGCCGGTCCAACGTGAATCCGGCTGACTGGTGTTCATACCCTCCCACCAATATTCGCCAACGCGCTGCCACAAGCCTTGCTGACGCTCCGCCATTGTGGCTGCATGCTGTGTGTAAGACTGGCCATATGTGTAAGTTTCAGCTCCCCAGAGCCGCCATTCCCGCAAAGCCACCGCAACGGCGGCGCTGCGGGAGAACGGCTCGTAAGGACCATTGGCGAATGGCGGAGCATGATTTTGCGCCACACAGCCGGATAAAAAGCCCCCAAAAAGAAAGGCCGCTTTTTTGGAAAAAAGCGGCGCAGGAAGCTTTTTGTTATGCGGAACGAAACGTTTCACGCTAGGTCGCTAAACATCTCTGTCAGGGCAGCTTCTGTTGCGTCGCACAGCCCGCGCTCAGTGATCAGCCCAGTGACAAGACGCGCGGGCGTCACATCGAACGCCGGATTGGCGGCGGGGCTGGAGGTCGGCACAATGCGCACGGTGGCGATGGACCCATCCATCGCTCGGCCGGTCATGGTGGTGACTTCCGAAGCCGCTCGTTCCTCAATGGGGATTTCGGAAACGCCGTCGCGGATGGTCCAGTCGACTGTCGAGGAGGGGAGCGCCACCCAGAATGGCACACCGTTATCCCGTGCCGCCAACGCCTTTAAGTATGTGCCAATTTTATTGCAAACATCGCCCTGACGGGTCACGCGGTCGGTGCCGACAATCACCAGATCCACTTCACCATGTTGCATGTAATGACCACCTGCATTGTCTGCGATGACGGTGTGCGGCACGCCATGCTTGCTCAACTCCCACGCAGTAAGCGAAGCGCCCTGGTTGCGCGGGCGGGTTTCTTCCACCCATACATGTACATTGACGCCGGAATCATGAGCCATATAAATCGGCGCCAAGGCGGTGCCCCAATCAACCGTTGCAATCCAGCCCGCATTGCAATGGGTCAGTACATTAACCCGTTTTCCGGTCTTGGCTTTTTCTTGAATCAACGCCAGACCGTTACGGCCGATCGCCTCGTTCACCGCGACATCTTCATCGCAGATTTTCGCGGCTTCGGCATAGGCGGCGCCAATGCGGGCGGAGGGTTCGAGCTTCTGCAGCAGCTCACCCATTCGCTGTAAGGCCCAACGCAGATTGATAGCGGTGGGACGGGTGGTACCCAAAACATCCAGCGCTTGCGCCAAAGCGGCGTCTGACGCATCGGTACGCATTGCCAGGGCCACACCATAGGCCGCGGACGCGCCAATCAACGGTGCGCCGCGCACTAGCATTGCCTTGATGGCGTGTGCCATTTCCTCAAGCGTGGTGAGGCGGACAAGATCCACACTCCAAGGCAGCTTGGTCTGGTCGATAATGCGGACAGACCAGCCATCTGTCTCGTCCACCCAGATCGAGCGGTATGGGGTGCCGTCAATTTTCATGATGTTAAGGTTTCCTAAAGTGTTTGATGCAAGGCGCAGACGAGGGTGAATAAACGCCGCGCGGTGGGAAAATCAATTACCACCTTGCCCGCCAGCCTTTCGAGCATAAGTTCAGCGCCTTCATTATGCAGGCCGCGCCGACCCATATCGATAGCCTGGATCCGTGCTTCCCGCCCTTCAGCAACCGCGCTGGCATAAGAATCTAGCAGCATCCGGTAATCACGGATGAGTGTTTTAAACGGCCCCAACGCCAGCAGCACGGCCTGCACGGGCTTGTCTTCAGCGTCACGGACATCGAACACTAGCCGTCCTTCCTGAATGGAAAGATGCAGGATGCTTTGCAGATCAGAATAGCCCGGCAAATAAAATTCGTTTTCCTGCGCTAGATCAAGGACAGCCTGTTCACGGTCGGCCTGTTGCAGGGCGGAGATGCGGTGCAGCGCTTCTCCCTCCAAAAACACCTGCGTCAGCCTGCCTTTTGCATCCGCCATGTTAGCCTCCCGCGCCATTCAGAGTACCAGCCATCTCTTTTTAAATCCTGATCATCTTATCAGCCGTGCAAACTAGCCTTCTTCGCGTCTGCCCAATGCCACGCCAATCATTCATGGTAACCATAACCTTTATGGAAAGCGCCGACAAATGGCCATTTTCAGCTTTGGTTTCCGCAGCCGGAACAGCGTTCACGCCAGCATGTGTGCCAAACTACAACCCGCAAAAAGCTGTTTAACGAGCAAGGCACAACGCTGTTTTCATCCTTTCTCGAAATGGTTTGAAAGAGGCAAAAAAGTGTCCTCCAGGTGGCGCTTTGACAGCGGCGGTCTTCATTACGCATGGCCATTCGTCAATATTATGAAAAAAATGATGCAAATCCGGCTGTTTGCTTACGCTTTTTATTGACAGCGCGGTGTGAGAAGCTGAATAGCGAGTCTAGCGTGCAGTATGCGATTCGCATCGCGGCCAAGCTTGAAGTTCTGTTGGTTAAAATGCCAGCACGCGAAATTGAGAAGGACGGCTTGCCGCCGTAAGGAAGAGATTTCTGTGCCAGGTCCGTGCCAACGGGAATTCAACGATAACTCTATGAACGCTAAGGAGCATGTTTCGTGACTATTGAAGACAAGAACAACAGCGAGCGGGCGCAGCCGTTGGCCGTGCGGGCCACCGCAACAAAAACCGCGGCAAAAAAACCGGCCACCAAGAAAGCAGCCGTGAAGAAACGCGCCACCAAGAAGCCGGCAACCGCGCGTAAGACCGCCGCAGCTGCCAAAAAGCCGGCAACCGCGCGTAAGACCACCGCAACTGCCAAAAAGCCGGCAACCGCGCGTAAAACCACCGCAGCTGCCAAAAAGCCGGCAACCGCGCGTAAGGCCGCCACAGCTGCCAAGAAACCGGTAACCTCACGCAAGACCGCCACAGCTGCCAAGAAACCGGCAACCGCACGCAAGACCGCCGCAGCTGCCAAGAAACCGGTAACCTCACGCAAGACCGCCGCAACTGCCAAGAAACCGGCAACCGCGCGTAAGACCGCCGCAGTTGCCAAGAAACCGGCAACCGCACGTAAGACCGCCGCAG
>NZ_FQVJ01000014.1 GCF_900129125.1 Acidocella aminolytica 101 = DSM 11237
AGTCGAGCGGCCACGCTTGGCAAGGTTTTGAAACAATCTCTCCCAAACGCCGCGCTCGGCCCAGCGCACAAACCGGTTATAAATCGTCGTCGGAGGGCCATATTCTGGCGGGCAATCGCACCAGCGGCAACCGCTTTTCAGCACATGCAGGATGCCGCTCAGTACTTTCCGGTCATCAACACGCGCTTTGCCGCGCACATCAGTTGGCAAAAGTGGCTCAATCTTCGCCCATTGCTCGTCAGACAACCAAAATAAATTCCGTCGCATGTGCCCTCCCGAATCGGGGACAGCGAATCATCAGACCAAGGAAATAGCAATAGAGTTATTGGGTTTTGACCCTAGAAATATCCAAAAACCTGCATGGTGATGACGCTCGACTGATCGATCTTTTCGCTCAGATTATTGCAGACTGTAGCTATCGCTGTGGCAAATTAATGCCGGATGTCCCATTATTTTGGCAACCGCATATTCTGTTTTCTTGCATTGCAGATTCTTCTAGTCTTGCTGAGTCGATGGACTCGCCTCAGTCCGTAGACGACTTTATCCATGTAGTAACTTCAGTGGAAGTGGATACAAAACGCCCGGGACAGTTTTGCTTGCATGTGGATGTACGCGCTGTATTCGCCGGGCTTAACGCAGCCAAAGATGGAGCTTTCGAAGTTAGATGTTTAATAGAAACAATTAAAAAATGTCAAGCCGTGTGTGGCTTAGAGTTGCCTGAAGATTTTGGACAGCGGCTGTCCCACTTCGCAGTAGAACCTGCTCGTTATCACTTAAGAATTACCCCCCAGAACGTAGATGTTCCTTTATATGTGGATCCGATTATTCCCTCTCCTACCGATTATAAGCTTGCACGCAAACAACTGGCCGCGGAAATCATGGCGCTTGGCTTAACTCCAGGGGAATATGATCTATCAGATGCTAAGGCCAGAATCGATCCAGCCAGCGCCAGCCTACGCCTTCATATAGAGAAGAGACTTGCATCTCTGAACAGGCACCAGCTTCTGCAGACATTCATAGAGCAACATGATGCACTGCTGGTTGCCGAGAGAATGAAAATCCAGCGAGTCCATCAGAGCCTTGCACACGCAGTGGAATACGACCGCTTAAATGCTGTTGAAAGTGCGCGCAAAGAGTTTGGTACTATGGCTCGCCACTATAGATACCTTCTGGAGAAAACTATCAGCTCATCAGCGACTAGTAATGGCGAAGTCACGGAGGGCATCGTGCGTGAGCTGGTGGGTTTGGTTGATTGGTACATGGTACTGACCGGAGCCAGCGACACTCTTCATAACGGCGTCGATGTGGGAGGCGTTAAGATAGACGAATCGTATATTCCAGAGATTTTCTATTCGGAAGGTTACGACAATCGGGAGGAGGCATTTTTACGGGAATATGCAAAGTCGAGGCTGGGGCTCGGTGCAAACGATGAGGATGCTGTAAAGGGTGAATCGAAAGACTTGCTGTCCTCAGAGAGACTCAAGAGCGCTTTCATGATTGATTTGGGTTTTGACCTACAGAACATGCTTACCGCTCTTGTAGTTTTGTCACAAGCTCAGCGCCACGGTTTTGGCGATGAACTTGCGCTGTCTTATGCTGCACCTCCAGGTCGTATCGCACAGGGACTAGCTGATAGCATTGAAGGACTTGACCTCGCCGAGGCTACAAAAATCACGGCATTTCTTACAATTACGGAAGCAGGCGTTCGTAGACTGTCGGGACGGGATGTGGACGAGGCTGATGTTCCTTACTGGGAGCACAACAAGCGAATCCATCGATATGCCATCAGGCCGCTGGTGCTCGATGGAACGGATTTACGGTGGGGAGCCGAGATGGCCAGTCGAGCAATGTACAACTGGATGTCAGCTGTACAAGACGGCTATCTCCCGGCGGACTTTGGATGGCCTAATGTTGAGCCGGTCATTCGTGAGGTTAAGGAGAGTATCGAAAAGAGGTTGGAGGTTCGCACTGAGGAGATATTTCGTCGGCATACTAAATTTGTCCTGCGAGGCATCGACTTCTTCAAACGGTTCCGAAGCGAGGGATTTGAAGACGTGGGTGATTTTGACGTCTTCGCGTACTGGCCAGATACCAACCTGCTCGTGACAGTTGAGTGCAAATACAACCAACCACCGTTTACGGTGAAAGATGGCCGCCGGCTCCGTGATAGGATATTTGGCAAGGCTGAGAACGATAGGGCTGGTCAGTTCAGCCGTATCCTACGCCGCAGGCAGTTTCTTGAACAGAACCGTTCAAAGTTGCTCAAACTGCTGACGTGGCCGCAATCGGAGACCGTCTCGTTCAGAAATTTCGAGCTCTACGTGAGTCGTGACGTGTACTATTGGATGGTTCATCCGCCTTACCCTGTCCCAACACAGTTTGTTCGAATCGACACCTTGGACACTTGGATCAAGACTGAACTGATCCCCCCCTGCCTCAATGACTGAGTATATCAGGAACACCACTTTAGCGGCTGCTTTCGGAAAAGTGCCCGGTCCCCTGGAGCGGCGATAATGGGCGCATACCGTCCGTCTTAGAGCCTGAACGAAAAAGATAGTTGAGCGATTTCAGTTGGCTGTGATTCTGTTGGTTTGCCACAACTGACGGAATCACGATGACTTGGACTGAAACCGCCCGTGCGCGATACTGCCGGGATGAGCTGCGCTATTCAAGCGACCTTACTGATGCCGAATGGGCGTTGATTGCCCCTTTCATGCCTGCGCCGGCGCCACGGGGACGGCCGCGCTCTGTCGCTCTGCGCGTGATTGTTGAAGCGATTCTCTATATGTTGTCGACTGGCTGCCAATGGCGGCAACTGCCCAGGGAGTTTGCGCCCTTCACAACGGTGCAGGCATATTTTTACCGTTTCAGCCGTGACGGCACGCTGTCGCGCATCAATCATGCCCTGGTCATGATGGCACGGGAACTGGCTGGACGCTCGGCATCGCCAACCGCGGGCGTGATCGATAGCCAGTCGGTGAAAACGACCGAGGCGGGCGGGCCGCGCGGGTTCGATGCGGGTAAGAAGATCAAGGGGCGTAAGCGGCATATCGTCACTGACACGCTCGGGAACCTGGTCGGGCTTGTTATCCATCCCGCCGATGTTCAAGACCGCGATGGCGCGCCCGGCGTGCTCAAATCCATCCGCAAGAAATATCCCTCGCTGCGGCATGTCTTCGCCGATGGCGGCTATGCCGGGCCTAAGCTGCAAGGACGTCTCGAAAAGATCGGGAAATGGACCATCCAAATCGTAAAGCGCTCCGACACCGCAGAAGGATTTGAACTCCTGCCACGCCGATGGGTTGTCGAGAGGACCTTTGCTTGGCTCGGCAGATGCCGCCGCCTCGCCAAAGATTTCGACGCAACAATCGCCAGTGCTACCGCATGGCTCCTACTCGCACACATCCGTAGGCTCACAAGAAAAATCACACACCAAAGTTAGAAAGGCTGGCATTCAGAGTCAGGCTCTTATATTTTTATTTTAGACGGCCAGGATGGGCGTCGTCCGCCGCTTTGGTGAAGAAAATGAGATTAGCCGCCAACTTCAGGCACAGGCCGTACCGGCAGGTGACGACCCTATCCGGCCATAGGGACGCCGCGACGAGAATCCCAATACCGGTCATTCGCTGGCGTCGGCCTGCAACGGCTCTGCCCCCATGACGGACATTTAGCCATAAATGATGTGATCTCGGAGCCGGACATTCTGTGCTACCTGCTGGTGGCGCCCTTGGCCTATCTCGGGCGCCAACCGCTGGTGACGCAGCTGGCGCCTTTCTAGCAATCTCCCGCCCTGGATGGCGGAGAGGCGCCCCGGTTGACTAGAGGGGGAAGAACAGGCGCAGTGAAACGCTCGTTCCGTCCGCGCCGGAATCCGACGCCGTGAGCGTACGGGTAAAATACCCTGTCGCCGTAAGAGGCCCGAAATCATACGCCAGCAACGCACCCATTGCGATCTCGTGTGGCGCACCGAAAGTAGGATGGCCGGGGCCATAGAAGTTGCCGGTGTTGCTGTCCGACGTGAACTGCGTGTCGTAGAACCCAACGGCTCCAGCTTCCCATTTGCCAAAATGCTTGGCCGCAGTGAGGTCAAGGAAGAGCTGGTCGCCAGACGTGTAGTCCGTAGCGTTGTTCTTGGTGTTGAAGTCGTAGAGCGCGTGCGCCGTCAGGTTATAGCCATTGCCCAAATAGCTGATCGACGTCTCGGGCTGGATGGTCCAGAAATTGTTCCCGACATTGACCAAAGACGTCTTGCTGTACTGTCCCACCGGCGGAAAAAAGCCGAACGCCGTGGTGATGAATAAATTCGGAGCCGGAGACCAGGACAGGTTGATCGGCGTGATGCCGGGATTGGCGAAAGCGGCTTTAGTGAAGGTTCCCTTAGGGTTGGGCGGCGGCAGGTTGGACACGGAGGTATTCACCATCGGGAAGACAACGAAGCCCATTTCCGTCACGCCATGGAAATTCCCCGGCAGACTCCAGATAAAACGGGGCGCCGTCACGACGGCCGTGACCTTCGCGCCATTGACAGCGCTCATGAATGGGTCGGTATTCTGTACTTCCGTGATCCCCGAAGTGTCCTCCAGCCAGAAGCCGGGGGGCGGATTAGCACCCGCCGGTATACCCAGCGAGGAGCCGGGGGCGTAGGCATATGGAGCGCCCGGCTCGCGTGCCGCGGCGGTGCCAGTTGCGGCCAGCATCGCGGCGCCGAGCAGAAGGCCAAGGCGCAGGGGGTGGGATGTGTTGGTGCTCGCGTGCATGATTTCCTCGGGCGTCTAATGTTTATTTCGAAACTTTTTGTGCTGCGCTGGGAAAGCCGGGGCTAGCGTGTCCCTGCCTTCGCGCCGACTGACGGCGCCGAAGGGGCGCGGTGCCTAAGCACCGGCGCGAAGATGTAGGGGGTTCGCGTAGACCGTCCGGCAGGCGGGGCGACGGGACCGCCCAGCCTTGATCTTTAAATCTCTGGTGCCTGCGGTTGCGGCACCGAAACACCGGCTTCGCGCGTTGTGTCCTTAAGCCGGGCCGGGGCGGTCTCGCGCAGGAAGAGGCTGTTGGAGAAGGCTGCCAGGACACCCGCAAGCGCGAGATACGGGATGTACTGGATGCCATAGTGCTGAGCCACAAAGCCGCCGATGATGGGCACGCCGCCGCCGCCGAAGATCTCGCCGATGCAGACCACGACGCCTGGCGCCGTCGCCATCAGTGCGGGCGGCACAGACTCCGCGCTGATAGGCCCGACGGTAAGCGCTACCAGCGAGTAAGTGAAGAACTGCATAACGAACATCAGCCCGAACAGCAGGTCTGGCGACGCGCCGGTCTGGATGAAGAGATAAAGCGATAGCGCCGCGCACAGGCTAGAGATCAGCATCACCGGTTTGCGGCCCAGGCGGTCGGAGAGCGGAGCCAGCACCAGCGCTCCGGCGGCGCCGCCAAAACCGATCGACGAGAGCACAAAGCCCATCGACGGCACGCTCAGGTGCAGATAGTCCACAAGATAGCTGGGCAACATCGCACCCAGGGTGATCTGGCAGGTCAGCAGGACGATCATGGCCATGATGTTGAGGATGATGTTCCTGTACTGGAACACGTCGGTCCATTTGTGGGCACTAGGGTCATGCACCACGGTGTGTTCCACATGAGCGAGTTCCGCAGGCGACTTCAGCACTCGGAACAGCATATACGCGACAGTGAAGCCGAACGGCGTGACCAGGACAAAAATCCAGCGCCAATCCATCACGTGCAGCAGGTTCGTCACCAGCAGCGGCGCCAGCGCCTGGCCGAAAAGCGGCAGCATCATCTGCTCGATGCCGATATTCTGGCCCTGGCGGCTGGGCTTGGACGCCTCCATGGTCGCGGCGATGCTCGGCGCCGTATAGGCGCCGTCGGCAAAGCCCATCACCGCCCGCAGCAGCAGCATCGTGATGAGGCTGGTGGCTAGGCCACTGATGCCAACCAGCACCGAGAAGACCGTGACCGTGATGAGCACCACCCGCCGGCGCCCGAACAGATCGGAAAGCCGACCGGCGAACAGGGCGGCGATACCCCAGGCTATCGACAAAACGCCCGCAATTTCACCGAGATTTTGGTAGGTGAAGTGGAGATCCTTCATGATTGCAGGAAACATCGGAAAGATCATGAAACGGTCGAGACCGACAAGACCAAAGGCAAGTGATAGCAAGATCACAGCCTTTACTTCGTATGCCGTGTCCCATGGCTGCGTTTTAGCGGACATTATGGTTCCCCAAGTTTTCTTTTCGCCTCTGGCGGCGTGTTTTTACCGGCCATGACGTTTTGTTTCTGGACGTTGAAGCGGATGCCTGTATTGCCAACATTTCATCTTCAAACCGGAGCCGAACACACTACCGGTCTGGCGCGCCAACCAAAACTTGGAACCGTCCACAAGGTGGACATCACCCGAGCCTTATCAATCGCTTGCTTCGGCCAGTTTCTGTTCGATGAGCGTCTTCGTCTCCCGCATCGGCTCCAGGCAGCGGGCAACGCCTTCCTCGGCGCTGACGGCGCGCGCCATCCAGATTACGCTGATGCAGCCCAGGAGCCGTCCGGCGATAAGAATGGGCAGGGAGAGCGAGCCGGTATGCGGCCAGATCTCGCCGCCTTGGCGCAGGCCGTAGCCACGCCGGCGCGTCGCCGCGATGAGACGGTTCACCTGGACCTCATTGCGGGCCAAAACGTCGTGGGGGTCCGACGATTTCGCGAGCATGGCGAGCAGCGCCTCGCGCTCCTGGGCTGGTGCGAAAGAGATGTAGGCGAGGCCAGAGGCGCAGGCGAGGAGCGGCAACTCACACCCGACCATGTTGCGGTCGATGGATAACGGAGCGACCCGGTGGGTGGTGTCATGAATCACCATCTTCATTCCCTCCAGCGTGGAGACATCGCAGGGCCAGGAAATGCGCCGGGTCAGGTCTGTCAGCGCCGGTCCGGCGATGGCTGTAATCCACTGCTCATCCTCAAACCCCTCGGCGAGTCCGCGCACCCGCAGGCGCAGGTGGAAATGCTCGTCGGCGGTGCGGCGGCCCACATAGCCCTCGTCCAGCAGGGTTTGTAGCAGCCGGTACACGGTGGCGCGTGGCACACCGGTTTCCCGCGCCAGGGTGAGGGCAGTGGCGCTGCCAAGGCGGTTGAGGGCGGCCAGCACGGCCAGGCCACGGTTAAAGGAGCGGATGGGCTTTGATTTCATCTCGTGCGTCCGCGCAGTGGACATTTTGAAAATCGACTTTGCCGTGCCTACGGCGCAGCGGCAAGGTCCCCGGCAACAACGATACGTTTTGCTGGAGAGAAAGTTCAATGACGGGCACTATGACGGGCCAGGATTATCCGCAGGAAGCCGACATTGTGATCGTGGGCTGTGGGCCGGTGGGCGCCATGCTGGCCAACCTGCTGGGTATGCAAGGCATAACCACGCTGGTCCTCGATCGCGAAGCCGCGATCTACAACCTGCCTCGCGCCATACAGTTTGACGACGAGGTGATGCGCCTTTTGCAGACAGCCGGACTCGCCGAGGAGATGGCGCCACTGGTGCGGGTGGTGCCGGGGATGCGCTTTGTCGATGACACGGGCCGCCTGCTGCTCGACTGGTCGCGCCCGGTGGAATGCGGCCGTCAGGGTTGGAGCGAGAGTTACCGCTTCCATCAGCCGGAACTGGAGCAGGTGCTGCGCGACGGGCTGTCCCGCTTCCCAGGTGTCTCGCTCCGCCTGCGCAGCTCCGTGTTCGCCATCGACCAGGAGCCTGACGCCGCCGTGGTCCGCTGCGAGGACCTTACGACCGGGCGGCTGCATCGTTGCCGGGCGCGCTACGTGGTCGGCTGCGACGGCGCGGGCTCGCTGGTGCGGCGGCTGATCGGCGAGAACATGGATGATCTCGGCTTCAACGAGCGCTGGCTCGTGGTTGACGTGCTGCTCAAGCGCCCGCGCCCGGATCTCGGCGACCACAGCGTGCAGCATTGCAGCAAGCAGCGTCCGGCGACCTATGTCCGCGGCATCGGCGAGCGCCGGCGCTGGGAGATCACCGTGCTACCGGGCGACGACGAGGCGCGCATCGTCCAGCCCGGCTTCGTGCGGGAGCTGCTCTCGCGTTGGGTGTCGCCCGAGGAGATCGACATCGAGCGTTCCGCGCTCTACACGTTCCGCTCCGCCGTCGCGACAAAGTGGCGCAGCGGACGGCTGCTGATTGCTGGCGATGCGGCGCATCTGACGCCGCCATTCCTGGGCCAGGGCATGTGCGCGGGAATGCGCGATGTCGGCAATCTTGCCTGGAAGCTGGGCCGGGTCCTGCGCGGCCTCAACGATGACAGCCTGCTCGACACCTACCAGAGCGAGCGTGCCCCGCATGTCCGTGAGTATATCGAGTTGGCGGTCCGGCTGGGCGGTCTGATCAATACCAAAGCCATGGCGGATGCCGTGCCGCGCAGCGTCCTGGACGGCGCCGAGGTCGCGCAGATGCGCTCGATCAAGCCGCGCCTCGGGCCCGGCATCGCCAATGGCTGGAACGGCCACTCCGGCGAGATCGCGCCGCAGCCGCTCCTGTATGGGGGCCAGCGCCTCGACGACGCTGTAGGGTACCGCTACGCCGCCGTGATGGAGCCGAGCTTCGCTGCACAGCTCCCCCGCGAAACCTGGGTCCGCCTGGAGGCCCGCGACGCCACCATTGTCACCGGTGACGGAGAAATCGGCGCTTGGCTGCGCGATGCGGGGGCTCCTGCGGTGCTGGTGCGTCCCGACCGCTACGTGCTGGGTGCCGCACATTCAAACCAGGAGCTGGCGGCCCTAGCGGCGCTTATCTGACACCCCCGAAAACCAAAGGAATATTCACGTGCAACTCATCTCATTCATCAAGGCCGACTGCCTCAGCTATGGTGCCGTGAAGGACGACGGCGTTGTCGATCTCGTGCGTCGTTTTGGCGATCGCTGGCCGACTTTGCGCGCTCTGCTCGCCGCGGGCGCGCTGGCCGAGGCAGAGCGTGCCGTGCACGACTCTCCTGCCGATTTTACGCTCGAGGGGCTGGAGCTGGCGCCGGTGATCCCCGACCCCGATAAAATCATCTGCGTTGGGCTTAACTACCGCGACCATGTCGCCGAGACCGGCCGCACCGTTACCCCCAACCCGGCGCTGTTCGCCCGCTTTGCTGGCAGCCAGATTGGCCACCTGCAGCCACTGATCAAGCCCACCGTCTCCGACATGCTGGACTATGAGGGCGAACTGGCCGTCGTCATCGGCAAAGAAGGCCGCCACATCCCGGCCGAGCAGGCACTTGAGTACGTGGCGGGCTATTCCTGCTACAATGACGGCAGCGTGCGCGACTGGCAACTCCACACCAGCCAGTATCTCGCTGGCAAGACATTCGCGGGCACCGGCGCCTTCGGCCCCTGGCTCGTCACCGCCGACGAGATTCCCGACCCCGCGGCGCTGACGCTGGAAACCCGGCTGAACGGCGAGGTGGTGCAGCACAGCGAGACGCGCCTGATGATCACTCCGGTGCCGCAGCTCATCGCTTACATCTCCACCGTCCTGCCGCTGCTGCCCGGCGATGTCATCGTCTCAGGCACGCCCGGTGGCGTGGGGATGAAGCGCACGCCGCCGCTTTACATGCGTGTGGGCGATGTGGTCGAGGTGGAGGTCAGCGGTATCGGCGTGCTGCGCAACACAGTCGTGGCGGAGTAGGACGATGGAACAGCACTCCGAATTTACGGCGCTCGGCTATCTGGGCATAGGCTCGGCGCGGCTCGATGACTGGAGCTCCTACGCCACGCGGCTGCTGGGGATGCAAATGGCGGATCGCGGCGGCACGATGCGCGCCTTCCGCATGGATGACCGCAAGCAGCGCCTAGTGGTGACCGGGGAGGCAAGCGAAGGGCTCGCCTTTTTGGGCTGGGAGGTGACGGACGCGGCAGCACTGGAACGGCTGGCGGCACGGCTTGACGCAAGCGGCGTGGCGGTGCGCCGCGCTCCGCACGCCCTGGCCGATGAGCGTCTTGTCGCCGATCTCATCCTGTTCGACGACCCGGCGGGGAACCGGCTGGAAGCCTTCCACGGCGCTGCCGTGGCGGACGAGCCGCTCCGTCCGGGCCGGCCCATTTCGGGCTTCCGCACCGGGCCGCTCGGTATGGGGCATGCCGTGCTCCACACCGAGAACACCGAAGCGCTGCTGCCCTTCTACCGCGACCTGCTGGGGTTTCGCGTCAGCGACTACGGCCTGACGCCCTATCCGCTCTACTTCTTCCACATCAACGGCCGCCACCACAGCTTCGCCATGGTCGGTTCGGGCCGGCGGGGCATGCACCATTTCATGGTGGAGTACTGCCAGCTCGACGATGTCGGCCAGGGCTACGACCTCGCGCAGCTTGAGGAAAACCGCCTCGCCTACACGCTGGGGCGGCACACCAACGACTACATGACCTCCTTCTACACCCACACGCCCTCGGGCTTTTTCGTGGAGACGGGCTGGGGCGGGCGTATCGTGGACCCGGCCACCTGGCAGTCGCATGAAACTTTCGATGGCCCCAGCCTGTGGGGGCATGAGCGCCTCTACTTGGAAGAGGCGCCGCGCGCCCGCCTGCGTGAGATGCGTCTGTCCGCCGCGGCGCGCGGCATACGTGCACCGGTAGTCCTGCCAGACTGCCCCTGGGCGCAGGAGATTCTCGCCGCCGGCTGAACCGAAGGCGGGAACTATAAAAAAATCAGGAGAGTGTATCCGTGACAACAATAAAAACTCTGCCGCTGGTCCAAGACGGCATTATCATCACTGCCGCTGGCGGGCCGGACGTGCTCCACGCCACCCGTTTGCCCGTGCCGGTCCCCGGCCCCGGCGAGGTTCTCGTAAGGGTCGCGGCAGCCGGCGTGAACCGGCACGACTGTAACCAGCGCCGTATGGGCCCCAGCTACGACCCCAACCCCGTCCCCGGCCTGGAGGTCTCGGGCATCATTGTGGCGCTGGGCGAGGGTGTGCCGCAAACACGGCTGGGAGAGCGCGTGGCCGCTCTCGTCCAAGGCGGCGGCTATGCGCAATACGCCCTCGGCCCGGCGGAATTGGCCCTGCCGGTGCCCGAAGGGCTGACCCTCACCGAGGCGGCGGCGCTTCCTGAAGCGCTGTTCACGGCCTGGTTCAATTTCTTCGACGTGCTGCGCCTGCGCCCGGGCGAACGTGTGCTCATCCATGGTGGCACCAGCGGGGTCGCCTCCCTGGCCATTCCCGCGCTCACCGCCTGCGGCTACGAGGTTTTCGCGACCTGCGGGAACGCGCGCAAATGCGAAGCGGCCATCGGCTTCGGTGCCCGTGCCGCCTTCGATTATCACGCCTCGGACCTCGCGGCACGGGTGAAGGGTGCCACTGGCGGGCATGGCGTGGACGTCATCCTCGACGTCTCGGCCGGGGCGCATCTTGCCAAAGACCTTGAGATGCTCGCGCCTGATGGGCGCATCGGCCATCTCTCGGCAGGCGGCGGCAAGCTGCTGGAAGTGCCGCTGCGCACGCTCATGGCCAAGTGCCTCTCCATCACCGGCTCGCTGCTGCGCCCGCTGCCGCTCACGCGCAAGCGGGTGGTCGCCGAGCAGGTGCGCCGCGAGGTCTGGCCGCTGCTGGGGACGCAGGTGCGCCCGGTGATCGCCGCGACCTTCCCGCTCCTGGACGCAGCAGCCGCCCACGCCGCGATCGAGCAAGGCGAGCACGTGGGTAAGATCTTGCTCACCGTGGACGCCGGACAATGAACAAGCTCTACTCCTCGCTCGAGGCCGCGCTGGACGGCGTGCTGTTCGACGGCATGACGATCTTGTCCGGTGGTTTCGGCCTTTCCGGCAATCCGGAAAGTCTCCGCCTATTTTCTATCAAAATGTTTGTTGATCCGTTCAATTTCAAAGATGAAATCCATCAAGGGGCTTTCAAGGCGTAAAAGCCACATCGAAAACATCAGGAACGCTGATAGGACGGCGAATAAAATCAGGATCAAGGTGATACATCTGCCCAGCCAACCATGAATATGGCCGACCTCCGCATAAATCAGCCATGTGCTGACTAAAGGCACGAACAGAAGTGTTAGGTATTTTGCTTTATGGTGGGATGGTTTCGCTTTCGGGACTTTAACCATGGCTGCCTGCTGGCCTGAGGTTTCCGCCACTCAAGTCGACGAAATCTTCTTCGTTTAATTGATGGAATTGCCGGAATGTATGCAAATACGTTTCCGCCGCTACAATTGCATCATGAGTGTTCTTGAACTCTTGCGGCTTTCCGCCTTCCTGAAGCAACCCCCAAGCATTTCCAGAAGAATTCTCATAGACAAGCGGAACTAAGACGACCCATGGCTTACCGCGTTTGGAACGACAGACTTCCGCTTCGCCGATACGAACAAAGCAGTTTGCATCGCGTTTTTGCCAAGGAAACTGGATGTTTTGCTTTGTGCTTTTTGAGGTTTTCAATTGGTATTCGTGCCTTTATGCGTGGACCGAAAAAAGTCCGCACACCACCAGCCGCACAAAAGATTGTGCGGGGCCTTGCTCTACGATGTAAGAGTGGGGGCGTGCTTCAGCTCATCCCGGCCGTTGGAACCGAGGTTTAAGGGGCAAAAATTACCCGCGGTTGTCCTGATGAAGCGATGCTATAATGGGGTTGGCGACATTTTGACCTCCGAGCGGCTCGTCGGCGGTACGCCCCCGCGACATGCTCTTCAACCCTGATCGGGGAGTTCGAAAACCGAGCTTAACCGGTCCCATGGACCTTTAGTTCGAGGAACCTGGACATACGTCCATGGCTCCCCGACCAACTGGTCAAAGGAATTCGGTACCATATCGGCTGATACCAAACCGTTAAGCTAGAGGTTTCGACGCCCCAGCTCTGCGCGTACAGAGCCGGAACCAATATAGCATGCTTAATTTAACTTAAAAGAGGCACAACGAATTCAGTCGAACGCCATCATTTCAAGAAGCCAGCTTTGAATTCGATACATTTGAAATGTCTCCATCCGCCGAGCACCGCCTTGCTGAACGCGATGTGATGGGCTGTTCTCGCGTGCGTTAAGCCGCGATGCAAACCACGAGGATAGCCACGTGTCGATGCAGCGCATGGAGATCGTGACGGGGAGCGGCATGTGTCGCCGCCGGTCGCTGTCCGCTGTCCGCTGTCCGCTGTCCGCCGGAGGATGTCGGCGGACCGTGGGGATGTGAAGAATTCCTCAAGGCAATCGCGGACCCGTCCACGAACGTTACCAGGAAACGGTGGAATGGCGGGGCGAGGAGGGCTTCGATCCGACCGCCATCGACATCGCCTCGATCGAAGCGAGGCTCAGAGAGCTCGGCCGACGCTGGGCACCAAGATCCAAGGCGAAGTCTCGACGGAAGACCGGGTAGCCACCTATTCCGGCCGCGTGAACAGTGCCCGAAACATCTCCTCCGACCGCTTCAGACCTTCGTCCGTCAGGACCAGCGACTTGGCCTTGTTCACCGGGTCGGCGATCAGCCCCTTCTCATAAAGACGATCCGTCACATTCCAATCGAAGCTCTTCCACGCGCATCGCTCGTTGTGCAGCGTCAGCCACAGCAGCGCCAGAACGGCATCGTCGATCTTGTCGGTGTCAATCTCCATGCCACCACTTTAGCACAGACAATCATGCCTGCCTCGGCGCTCGGCGGAGGCTTACTTTGAAATGTTATTTTGGTTGGATTTATCGGAGCTAGAACGGTTGTTGAGGCTTGAAGCCGACTTCTCCTGCTAAGCCAAAGTTGATGCCAGCATTCTTAAGCGCGGCCTCTATGGCCTTCAGATTACTAACATTCAACGGCGGGGTTTCGGTGGGCCCCATGGATTCCGCTTTAACAATAGTCATTCGAGATACGCCTGCTAGGTTAGCAAGTTCCTCGGCAGTAATTCCAAGATATCCCCGCGCCGCTCTGATTTGACCACTTGTAATCATAGAATCACCATTCGGCACGTATCTACTGACTAGCGACAAAAAAATCTACGCATAAAGAAAATTATACTTTTTGATAAAATAAATTATCATTTTGATTGTAATTGGTCGAGGAGCTGTGTATTGTGTTTTTGGGGATGCGCTTTTGCCCCACCTCCACTGAAAACCAACGGCTGGGGAGTGTGCGCTAACACACTGTCCCAGCCTGGCCCAACGCATAAAGGAAAGACACTATGCATCAGGTTAAGCCAATTATGCCGCAACGCTGCGGCGCCGACCAGTCGACGCCCGCTTCCTCTTGTCCCCGGACGCCTGTCCGGCCCGAGGCCAACCCAACCCAGCGATATCCTTTTGCCGACCGCCCCAACGGTGACCCAGCACGCGCAATTATGACAGGCCAAGCGGGCGTCAATCTCGTGCTATCATGCTTGCTGGGCTGGGGTGTGGCGACACACCCGGCCATGGAGGGGCTTCCCTACGACCTCATCGTCGACGTACCCGACCTCGATTTGCTGCGCATCCAGGTCAAGACAATGAGCTATCCGCGCAATGATTTGTGGTCATTTACGATGAAACGGGGCTTTTACCGGTCGAGGAAGGGCATGTTCGCCTATGGCAAAGGCGATTTCGACATCGCCGCCTTTGTATGCCTATCGCTGAAAAAGCTGTTTTTCGTGGCGGCACCTATCTCCCGTATCTCCGTGCCCACCGGGGCGGTGCTGCATAAAGATTCAGAGACCGCTACGTTCCACCGCGCCATCCAGACCATCCAGAAGCGCCGCTTGGCCGATAATCTGGCCTGGCTGGCGTCAATGACACCCGCCCCCACGCCCCCCGCGCCTGCAGCGGCCTCCATACAACCGGTTCCCGGTCGCACCCGTCTGTCCGCTCAATCATTGCTGCTCGTGCACTAATCAGGGGAAATTTCATGTCAAAACATATGCAGATGCCGCGCGCTTCGCGCGCGGCCGGGATGGATGCTGTCTTGCCGCTTGAGGACGAGCTTTTCGAGGATGCGCCAGAGTTTGCGAAGCCCGCTTTGCCGCCCGAATGTGAGGCGCTTCTGGGCTGGCAGATGACGCAATCTGCCCTGAAGCCGTTCAACTTTCGCTTGCCGCTCGGATTCTACGTCGTGCTGGTCCATGACCAGAGCTGGGTCTCGGTTGTGGCTGAGATGCTGCGCACGGTCTATGTTTACGGCCCGTATTGCCGACCTGACCAAGTCGACGCACCGCCTATCCAGAGGCCCAACATCCAGCTCCTGGGAGCGCGTACGCCCATCACGACTGTTAAAATCCCTCGCGCCGACGACGCCAATAATACCACGAGCCGGGTTTCCATTGAGGCCCGCATCGCCAAGTTTCTGGGCGAGGGAACGTCCGCGTGCTTTGTGACCAGCGACTTGTCGGAATTGCCAACTCCCCTGCAGGCCATGGCTGACCGTGTTATCGAGGTTCCCGCACCCTCCCGGCGCTTTCTGAGGGCGATGCTGCGTAAAATTGCGCCGCCTCACGGGAGGCTGGATTATCGGGGACTAGACTGCGCTGGCCTTACACCCACCATGCTTTCGCTGGCCTACCGCAACGGCACCAGCGCCCAAGGCTATCTCCAGCGCCTGCACCGCCTCTTAGCAACTGGCCAGCCGCAGCCATTGGCGCGTCAAAGCAAACCCATCACCCCTCTCTCTGCCCTGCATGGTGTCGATGACGCCAAAAGCTGGGCCAATGAACTCAAAGCCGATCTGGGTTTGTATCGCGCCGCAAAACTGACATGGGATGACGTGCCAAGCAGCGCTTTGTTCAACGGCCCGAGCGGCACCGGCAAAACCAGTTTGGCCCAGGCCATTGCCGAGGACTGCCAGCTGAATTTCATCGGGACCAGCTATTCCGATTGGCAAAGCGCCGGCAGCGGGCATTTGGGTGATGTCATTCGTACCCTGCGGGCCGCATTTGCAGAGGCCCGCGCGCGCAGGCCGTCCGTCCTGTTCATCGACGAGCTAGATAGCATCGGCACACGCAAGGCTGGAAGCGCGCAGCGCGAAGAATGGTGGCGGGTTATTATCAATGCGCTTCTCGAAGAGATGGATGGCCGCGCGGATAATGAAGGCGTTGTACTCCTGGCCGCCTCCAATCACCCGGAGGCCATCGACCCGGCCATCCTGCGCTCAGGACGGCTGGACCGGCACATCGCTGTGGCGTTGCCAACGGCCTCTGCACTTGCCGCCATTTATCATGACCAACTGGCTACCAGCCCCCATGACGGCACCCTAGATTTTGCCCAGCTGGGTGACTTTAGCGCGGGGCTAACGGGGGCTGACGTCAAGAAACATTGCGCTGACGCCCGCCGTCGTGCCCGGCTCGCAAAGCGCCCGTTGACGCAGGCCGACGTTATTCAAGTCATCACAGGCGAAGAAAGTTCAGCGAGCCCGGATGATTTATGGCGCATTGCTGTGCATGAGTGCGGGCACGCCATTGCCGCTTATAATTCACCAGCCCTTGAGGTCGGCATGCTGTCGATTTTACGGCGCGGGGATATTGCCGGCAGCGCGACGTTCAAGCTGCGCAGCTCCCATGTGACGGCGGACTCCCTGCATGCCTATCTCATTGCCATGCTGGCGGGGCGGGCTGCGGAGGAGGTTTTGCTTGGCCAGGTCAGCTCCGGTGCCGGTGGGCCGGAGGGGAGCGACCTCAGCCGGGCGACGCGTCTGGCAGCAGAGGCAGAATTTTCACTCGGGCTCGGCGAGGACCGTCTGGCATGGCTCGATCTGTCGCAGCCTGGCCGCCTGACTTCGCTTCTGACAACGCGCCCCGATGTAGAACGTCTAATCGCCACGCGCATCCGCGATGCATACGCCGCTGCCAAGGCGCTTATCGAAGCCCAACAGCAAACGATCCTCAGATTGGCACAATGCCTGCTCAAGGCCCGCGTCATGAGCAGCGCCGACATCCAGCGATTTGTTGGCGAGGTCAGGTGCAGTTCCGTTATCAAATTGCCCTTAGCAACAATGCCCCGTCAGACAATACATTAACAACCAAGCACTCGGCATCCGGGGGAAGGCTGTGACGACGGCCTTCCCTCATCTACATATCAGCCAACATATCCCCCCTACATGCTCGGCCCTGGCAGTTCATCGCTGGCTGGAGTGGCAGTGGAGCTATCAATGACCGGCGCAGGCGCATAAGCGTTCAGTTCGGCTGAAGTCTTTAACCCGCCTCGGCCCTGAGACCCTACCTCGCCGGGATAGTTTTCTTTACGTGCAAACTCTGCATAAGGCGGCACTCTGACCTGACTTTCACCTGTATTTGGGAGCTTACTTGTTTCAGGCACCAGCTTGCGCGCGAACTCACGATTAAGCTTCGGTCTAGCAATCGCTACTGCTGGTGTCAGAACATCCAGCGCATTACGCGGCCGGGTGACGCGCTCCATCGACTTGCCGACAATGGTCGCAATAGCCGTATCGCTGCGCATATCTTCAGCTTGCACCGGGTCTTCCATTGCATGTTTGCTCACATTCAGCACGCTATCCTCAAAACGTGGGACGCTACTTTTGTCGATAAAGACTTCCAGGCTTTCCCGGTGACGTGTCATTGCCACCAAGGCAGAACGCCGGTCTTCTTTCGAAGCAAACCATAACGTACGTTCCCAGGTCGCGCCCTGCGCGGCATGAGCCGTTACCGCATAGGCGTGCTGCATGACAATTGGCTTGCCTTTAACACCACTATTCATCAACGCGTCTGCGCTACAACTGACTTCGCGTCCATCTTCAAGGTAAAGCGTCAAATATCGGCTCTCATGGTCAATATTTTCAACAACAATGCGGCTGGCGTTGCGCAGCACGATTCCGCCAACATGTGCCTCCGCCCCCAAAATCAGCTTATCACCAACGGCCAATTTCAACTCCACCGGCTTTGAACCTTTTTTCCGACCTCGCGGAAATGCTTTGATGGTCAAATCCGGGCCATGCACAAGGCCAATACCACGCGCCACTTGCCGAAAGACTGCGTTCAGTGCCGTTACCTGGTCGTTTGTTGCCGCTAGCCCAACCGCGTCCCCATGTGCGCGCTTATAAGCTTCCACCATTTGGCCCAAGACAGCGTCTCTGTCGTCACCAACCCTGATGTCCCCACGTGTCGCATACTCATGCAACGCGTCGGCGATTTCGCCGTCCTGTGCCTTCATGCTGGCCTTGCGCTGCCAATCATGCCGCTGCCTTCGGATATAGCGGATTTGCTGGCTGCCTATGGCATCACTCAATAGCGCCAACGGATCTCCGCGCGACACAGAAGCTATCTGATTGGAATCACCTTGCAGCACCAGTTTTGCACCAGCAGCATTTACTCTCTGCAGCAACTCAAGCATCTGAGCTGTACTGCTCATGCCGGCTTCATCCATTAAGATGACGTCGCTGGCTTGCAACGCGAGTTTACCTTTGCGCAAATCAGATAGAAGCTTATCAAGCGCTAGACATAGGCCGTCATGGTTCAATTCACGCTTCAGAGTTTCAGCGGCAGTCCAACTTGGTGCCACCAATATCAAACACCGCTTGTCACAGGCGCATGCGGTCTGTAGCCCACTCGCCGACGTTGTCTTGCCGACCCCAGGACCGCCTTCCACAACAGCGACACCGTTCGCCGCCAATGCGTGGAGGATGGCAGTGCGCTGTTCATCGCTGAACTTATCATTCGACAAAGCTGCCGCTAGCGCCGGCTGGCTGAAGCCGACACTCAAATCGTTTTGTCTGCGCTTGGCGACGGCTATGACCTCCTGCTCTTGGTCAATAACGGCCTGCGTCGTCATGAGACCATCGTACTTGAGGTAAATGATTTCTTCACTCTGCATAACACGTTGAAGCTCGATGCTCACCTCTGTGGCCGTGCATTTTCCTACGGCAAGGGAGAGAGCCTCGGCTTCAATCTCGGTTTCCTTAAAAATGGACTGGTTCAGGAGAAGATTGGCAATTGCTTGTTGAACAACGTCAACACCGTTCGCCTTACTTTCTTGTGCCGTTCGACTGACAGGCGTCCTATCAAGTTGGCACCACAAATCGTTCTGCTGAACGCCAATCTCTAACGCTTCTTTCTGCCAAAGCTCATCCAGCAATCGAAAGCTAGGCAAATCATCCTTACTGCCACGCGTCTTCAGCGCGAGTGCATCTATTGCCTTCAAATGACCTGCTGTGTGAGGCAAGCCGGTCTTTTTTGCGGCCTTTAAAATCTGCTTACGCCGCTTTGACCATCTATCCGCCAATTCCGCCGGCTGTCCCTTGAGTATAAAATTGTGGTCCCGGTCAGACTCTACTGCCACGCCACATAGCTCTAACCGCTCCGCAAGCTTCAAACGGAACAAAGCCCCCATGGCTTTGTGCACTTCGCAAAGCTTTTCATTGTTGATAGCCCTGATTGAGCCGTCTGCACGTTGTCCTATATTCAACAGCGCCGCATGGATATGTGCCTGAGGGTCACCTTCGCGGCTGGTCCTGTGGCGATAGAGGGCTGCCACCAAGCCACTCATAGACTCGCGCTTTTTACCGCCTTTCCCTGTGCGGGCTTCAAGCAAGCCACGTCCGAGTATCTCGCCCAATGCTTCCCGAACGGACGCCATCAGCATCTTGTCTAGCCTCGCCCGTTGCGGTGCATCACTGACCGTCCATAAAGCCGTCCAGGGCTTTGGCGCGCTGAACGTCAGGTCGCATCCGGCGCGGTGTTTATCGCCTCGGCCAGTGACAATCCTCCTGCCAGTAACCGGATGTCGTCCCTGGGCCATGCGTTTCACGGCGATAGCTTCCGCCGTGCTGCCGTCCTCTAAAATCCAGCTCCCCGGACACCAGATTTGGCCGGGTGGCTCCTCGTTCGAATCAGTGTAATAGGCTAATGTCTGGCCTGCTTTCTGCGTGCTGTCTGTCAAATATTCGATGGACGAGAGCGGTGTAACCTTCAACATACTTTATAATCTCTTTTGCGCTTTAAATTGTTTGGAAATGCTTTGCGCTCAGAGAGTCGCACTCTTACCCGCCAGCCTGACGCATCACTTCCAAATGCAACGCTAAAGAATCATATTCAAAGAACACAAGAAAATTTTGACAGCCTACAATAATAATTCACCAACCAAAGCTTTTCATGTCGACCAAAAAAATGAACCCGCAGGGTGCGTTCGGTGTGCCAAAAGAATGAACTGTTTGAGGCAAGCGCACCTCAAACAGGCGGGAAGGTAGCTCTGCTCAAATGAGGAAGGTTCATCTAGCTGACGATATACGAACATCATTATGATTTAGAATGACGTTGGCGGGACTAAGATAAACCATATCCGGAGATAAATCCAAGCTATTTATTTTAATATTTTCTGTCGATTTTTCTGGCTTTGAGAATCTCACTTCAGGCTTTGTGAGGAGGTAGTCAGAGAGGACACATAACGATGAATGACGAAGATTTTGCGACTAAACTTGACGCTGCTTTTGCGAGCCTTCTGGCAAAGCCACGGGAGCCTCGAGGTCGGCGCGCTATTCTTGCCGCGCAGATTGAGAAAATCAGAGAAGCTATTGCACGCGGTTACACGGTTAGTGAGATTCTTGACGAACTGCGGGCCCATGGCGTGCATATTTCCCGCGCTCTTCTTCGTCAGGTCATGGCGGAGGCTGACAACGCAAAGCAAGGCAAGAAGCCACGAAAGCAACAGGTGGGCGTGCCCTCGTCACAAGAAATGCCAAAGCTAGTCAACGTACCTGCAGGGCAAGTTTTTCCTGGTGAGCCTGAGCATGAAGAGGTGCCCCTGAATTTCGTCCTTACCAACGGCGAAGATTAGTTCGATTGGCGAGCGAGCACGGAAGATGGCCAACAATTTTCAAACAAGTCAAAGGCAACACTTTAGCCTTGCGGAAGCCCCAGTACAAAGCGGCGAGCCGAACTTGGCCATCTTACAATGTGCAAGTCGCCACTCAACTGTAGTCGTCATTCAGGCCCGAATTAAAGCGATGGAGGGCGCAAAATGAGACGCCCTCAACCGTCTACTCAATTTGACTGTTTCATGGTGTCAAAAACCTTGAAGGGCCAGGATGAATGGCAAATATTAGACGGCTTGCCTCCCGACATCCCTGTCAGCCAATCCGAAATTGAAGTGATACAAAGGTACTGCCGTGACGCCCTTGAAACCATCTTCCGCTCAGCTCCTCATGCCAGCGATACGCGCAGCCCTATACCTGCGCGTATCGACAGGAAGGCAGGCAGAAAATGACCTCTCGATACCCGACCAGCGGCGCCAAACAGAGGCATATTGCCTTGCCAAAGGGTGGGTGGTCTCGGAAGCGTTTATCGAGCCTGGCGCATCGGCAACAGATGATAAACGACCAGAATTTCAAAGGCTCATGGAGGCTGTCTCCGCGAAGCCAAAGAGATTTGAAGTCGTGGTCGTCCACTCGTTTTCTCGGTTTTTTAGAGACCATTTTGAACTAGAGTTTAACGTCCGACGTTTGCAGAAGCTGGGCGTTCGTTTGGTCTCAATCACACAGGAATTAGATGATAGCCCTTCATCAAATATGATGCGGCAAATCTTGGCGATGTTCGACGAATATCAATCCAAAGAGAACGCCAAGCATACACTAAGGGCAATGCGGGAAAATGCCCGGCAAGGATTCTGGAACGGCTCCCGCGCGCCATTTGGTTATCGCGCAGTGGAGGCGGAGAAGAGAGGGCAAAAGGTCAAGAAGCGGCTCGATATTGACCCTGTCCAGGCTGAAGCTGTGAGGTTGATTTTTGACCTATACTTAGACGGCGACGGCCAATCAGGCGGCCTTGGCCTCAAAGCCCTCGTAAACAGATTAAATTCGCAAGGCATGCGGACCCAATCAGGGGCAAAGTTCTCCTGCAAATTCGTCCACGAAGTTTTGACCCGGCCGGCCTATACCGGGAATCACAGGTTTGACGTGACTGAAGCCAAGACTGGGCGCAAAAAACCTGACGAAGAGATGATTGCGGTAAAGATTCCAGCCATTATCACAGCCAGCCGCTTTGCGGCCGTGCAGGATAAGTTAAGGCTTAATGCTCCCCGCGTGACAGCCCCTCGGATTGTGAATAGCCCGTGCCTGCTGACCAGCATGGCTGTCTGCGCAACATGCGGCGGCGGCATGACGCTGCGGACCGGAAAAAATGGCCGATATAGATACTACACCTGCGCCTCGCAGGCTCGCAAAGGTAAGACCGCCTGCAAGGGGCGGTCAATTCGCATGGACCTGCTCGACACACTGGTAATGCAGCACTTGGCCGAGCGTCTTCTGACAAAGGAGCGCTTAGGGGAGGTTTTGGGATCGCTGCTGGCGCAGTACGCGGCCAATCAGAACAGCGATGCTGCGCGCGCTGAAAGCCTTCGTACCGCTGCACGGGAGGCTGAACAGAAGCTTCATCGCATGTACGCCGCCATCGAAGACGGCATTATCGAGCTCTCCGACCCAACCCTTAAAGCGCGCCTCGACGCACTTAAGGCGCGGCGCGATGAGACAAAACGGCTTTCTGAGATGGCAGACGCCCCGGCTGGGATTGCGCCGCACATTACGGAAGAGATGATCGACAATTTCGCGCGCGGTTTGCAGGGAAGGTTACTAGACGGGCCCGTTGCCATGAGAAAGGCATATGCCCAAGCGATTGTAGATCGCATCGAGGTAGACGACCGAGAAATCCGAATTTTTGGCCGTAAGGATAAGCTGCTCAGCCAACTGATGTCCGAAAAGCCAAAACTACGTTCAAAAGTTCTCAGTTTTGGACGGCAATGGCGTCCCCAAGGGGATTCGAACCCCTGTTACCGCCGTGAAAGAGACGTTTATAAGACTGTCTCTGTCTAATCTAGTCAATTTATACTGTTGGTTTATATAGTATTTTATTCGTCCGTGTTTGTTCTTGTATAATGAGGTGTAACAATATATATTAGACATATATTTGACATTTGAGGTGATTAGATGGCCCGCACTGTTCGCGATGCCAGACTTGAAAGCCGGAACGCCCGAAGCACCCTGAAACCATCGGGCAAGCCTTACTATCGGTCTATCGATGAGGGATTGCACCTAGGCTATCGCAAAGGCGTCCGCGGAGGAGGCAAGTGGGTTATGCGCCGCTATTTGGGCGACCAGAATTATGCTGTTGAGGTTATCGGCACATCTGACGACAACCTGGACGCGGATGGCGAAGAAGTCCTCACCTTCTCCCAGGCCCAAAATAAAGCACGGGGATTGTTTATCCAAGCGCGTCGCCGCGCTGCTGGACTGCCTGAAGACGCAGGCCCTTATACAGTCCAAAAGGCCGTTGAAGAATATCTGGTCTGGTTGGAACAAAGCCGGAAGTCGGCCAAGGATTCTCGGTCACGCGCCGAAGCGCTAATTTATCCAATCTTGGGAAGCGTGGAGTGCGCGAAGTTGACGAATGTGCAGATCCGCAACTGGCGAGATGGCGTGGCCAAGGCTCCCCCCCGCCTGCGTACCCAAAAAGGGAAAGAGCAGAAATTCAAGGAGGTTGATCTTGATGACCCTGAAGAAATCCGGCGCCGCCAAGCATCTACTAACCGCGTCCTGACAATCCTGAAGGCGGCTCTCAATCATGCGTGGAGGGAACACAAAATTGCTTCCGATGACGCTTGGCGCCGGGTTCAGCCGTTTAAAGAGGCTGACGCGGCTCGCGTGCGTTATCTGACGCTTGCCGAGGCTAAGAGACTGATAAATGCCGCACAAGGTAGCTTCCGCCCGCTGGTTCAGCTGGCGTTGCTCACAGGTTGCCGCTTTGGGGAGTTGGCTGCACTGAGGGTTGCGGACTTTAACCCTGACTCCGGAACACTGCACATTCGGACCAGCAAAAGCGGCAAAGGGCGGCACGTTGTACTGACCGAAGAAGGGGTAGCGCTGTCTAAAGCGCTAACCCTGGGCAAAGCCTCTACTGACCTGCTCCTTACCCGTGACGGCGGGGAGCCTTGGAAGAAATCAACACAGACGCGCCCGATGGATGAAGCGTGCAAGGCCGCGAAGATCGCACCGGCTATCGGCTTTCACATACTCAGGCACACCTATGCTAGCCTAAGCATCATGAACGGCGCCCCCCTATTGGTGGTGGCCCGCAACCTCGGACACGCTGACACGCGGATGGTTGAGAAGCATTATGGTCACTTGAGTGCAACCTACATGGCCGAGGCAGTGCGGGCTGCGGCGCCACGGTTTGGGATGGAGCGAGGCAATAACATCACACGAATTGAGGACGTGGCATGAGCCGGGCAAGCGGTACGATGGTAGATGATAAGATTAGTTGTGAAGAGTTTACGGCTGAAATAATCCACACGATCTTGGAATCGGGAGTAATGAAGTCAGGGAATATCCCGAAGCAAGGCGATCCGGCATGTGAAGCGCTTGCAGGACTATGCAATCACTACCGTAAGGAGGTATTGTTTACGAACGAACCTTGGCAAGCTAAGAAGCAGAAAAAAAATAAGATTACAAAATCAATACAATCACTTCTCGCATTACTGCCTGAATATCGTGAAAGTTATAAGAGCAGGGTGTCGGAGGCTGAGTTGTGGGTGCGAGAAAGTACAGACGACGCAACCCGTGAGATTCTGAAGAATCTTTTCAAGAGAGCAGATATTGAGAGGCAAGTATTTGAGAGCCTGTTGAGTTCTTTATCCCAGGCAATCGATATGGATATTCCCAGGCTGGAGGATGAACGAATAGCTAATGGAGATGGGAAGCGGACAAATTGGGACGAACCTCTATACCTCGTGTTCAAGGGCCGCGTTCCCTCCGCATCAGACCGGGATGCGTTCCGCTTCATAGCTGCTGTCAATAATAGAATTCGTGGGATTTGTGCTCCAATCGAAGAAAGCAAGATAGAATCTATACGCCAAAACCTAATGACACGGGGAACGCTTAGGCTTGAATTCCGGCCGTCCGGTGACTTTTAGGGTATGTAGATAACACAATCATCTGTTTCTACTATGTAGAAACGCCACTCAGCCAAATTTACAAATTCAATTCAGAATCTCATTCGGCAATATAACCTCCATAGACAAACGCAAACAAAGGTGATCTATGCGAGACGTTGTATTTACCGTTGATGAGTTCTGCAAAAACAACAAGATTTGCCGAGCTACTTATTATAATCTCAAAAATCGTGGCATGGGACCGGCTGAGCTTAGGCTTGGCCGCGCCGTGCGTATTACTCAAGACGCGGAAGCCGCTTGGCATCGCAAGATGCAGGCAACGGTCGAGGAAGTGCGCACTTAAAAGGAGCAGCCGCCCAGTTTCCCGAGCGGCTGCGAGTAACGGCAAAACACTACCAACACTGACAAAAGGTAGATTGCCCGCTCAATGCCGCATTTCAAGAATTTCTGAAAGAAAATTGAATGCAGCAAACGCTTCCGAAGAATACAGACCTTGTCCTAAAGTACCGCCCCTTGGCTGCCAAATTAGCTCGGAAATCCTATGTCGATTATGAAGATCTCGCTTACTTTGATCTTCTAGACCTTCAACAGGTAGCTTTGATTGGGTCATTCAAAGCTGCCAATAAATATGATCCAAAAAAAGCTAGCTTTGGAACCTATTCTCGATTTTGGATTAAGGCTGAGCTTGAACAGTTTGTAAGAGAAAATATTTCAACTGTTAAAACCCCCAAAGGGGTGAAAGGGGTTGCCGACGAAGGATTGAATCAACCATCCCTTCAAAAAGATGGGGAGAGTGCGGAAAACGCCCTGCAAGATACACTCATCTCTGATCCAGAGGATGATCCTAAGTCTGTCGTCTTGTGTGGCATGGAGCGTGCTCAGCTTTCCTTTGAACAGGATGCAATCGCCCGCTGGATGCTTCGGGAAGCTGAGAAAGCTCTCAAACCAAGAGAAGCCGAAGTTTACCGCTACCGTCGTATCAAGGGCGAGACACTGAACGCTATCTCCTCGCGGCTTGAAGTCAGCTTGGAGCGCGTCCGGCAGATTGAGGTGAAGGCACAAGAAAAAATCGATGCAGCTTTGAAGGCACTCAATCAAGCGTTGGAGGATGGCTCACTCATTATCCCTTGGGGGGAAATCAATAAGCAGTTCAACAACGCCTATCGGACATGCGGTAACGCCCGCAAAAAGCTTACTCCCCAAAATGGTTGGCGCCCAGTACTTACGGATATCCATAAGGAAATCTTGAAGACGCGCTGGCTTTTGGAACCATACAAGCCTGGACACAGCGCTGCATTGCCCGGCCAATCCCGAAAGACCCACAACCGGGAAAGCTTAGAAAGCCTTGCTCAGCGGCTTCCGTTGCCTTCCAGCCGCTTCACAGATCCGGTTGACCATGTCCGGCAGCTTGAAATTGAAGCACTGCGCTATGTCGCGGGTGGCTGGGGTGCGCCTGCATATGACCCAGCTGACAATGCCACCCGGCGCGCAGGTTGGGGTTGTGCTGGGCGTGGCTTGTCATCAACCGTTGCCGATGAAGGCGCTTTGGAGGCTCGCAGGATGGCCACCCGAGCTGCTGAGGCGAAGAAAGCCGCTGAGCGTTTGGCAGCACGGCAGCGCGCCCGCGCGGCTAGGCTGACGTGGGCAACATGATCCTTTCACTCCCTTCACTCTATCCACTCTTAAAAGGCTTGGTTGCTGAACGCTCCAAGCCTTTCGTTTTTAAGGAACACTAATGCAACTCGACCAGAACGGTCTGACTCCCTCCAAACCTGAAAACGTATCTCATCCAGACCTGATGCCAGCATTTAATATTGACTTCCTCGCCTCATCCTCTCGCTGGGTGGCGTGGCGCAACCAAGAGCGCAACGGTAAAATCACGAAAGTGCCTTATGCTGCGGTTAATCGTATGGCCAAGGCGAATGATCCGGCAACATGGCTTCTCCACGACCAGGCGGAATCTTTGGCTGCTCAGATTGTCGGTCCATTGGGTGGCGGCATTGGCATTCAGCTTGGGGAGCATGAGGGCATTGCCCTGGGTGGCATTGATCTTGATAGTTGCCGGGATGAAGGCGGCATCATTGCCGAATGGGCGCAGGACATTATCGAGCGCTTTGCCTCATACACAGAAGTCAGCCCGTCCGGCACGGGGGTGAAAATCTTTTTCCGCTATGACGGTGCGGATCTTCCGCAGATTCAGCACGTCATGGGCAGTGCATCGGGGAAGGCATGGAAGCGCCCCGGCAAAGAGCATCCGCCAGCCATCGAACTGCATCTCTGCACCCGCTACTTTGCGGTGACGGGCGATAAGCTGCCAGACGTACCGACGGAACTGGTGCATATTGAGCGTGAGGCAATCGAAAGCCTGATTCTCAACACCGGTCCCGCGTTCTGCCGCGACAAGAAGCCCTGTAAGACGGACGGCAACGCACGGCAAAAAATTATCCTTCCTGGGCATCGGGGCAGCAGCGATAAGAGCCGCAGCGCGATTGCTTTCAGCATTGGCGTCAGGATCAAACGGACCGGTGGCAGCCGCGAAGATCTTAAAGAGGCTTTGCGGACCCACAGCACGGATACGGCGAACTGGCTTTATGAAAAGGGCTTGCCGGATGGTGAGCGGGAATTGTCCCGCATCTGGGAACGCGCCGGGCTGATGCCGGATGGCCAAGAAATGCCGTCATGGTTTCCGCAGCTTCAGAAGAACGAAAAATCGGAGCCGCTGGGCAATCTTGCAAATGCCATGATTGCGTTACGCCATGATGAGCAGCTTCAAGACACGCTTGGGTATGACGAGATGCAGCGCACGGTCTTTCTGATGCGGCCTGAGCGGCGCCCGGTGACGGACGTGGATGTAAGCGGCGTACAGGAATATCTCCAACTGAAGGGGCTGCGTAGCATCTCAAAAGACACCATGCACCAAGCGATTGACGCCTATGCACATGAACTGAAGTTTCACCCGGTTCAGGATTATCTCAACAGCTTAAAGTGGGATGGCGAACCACGCTTGGCGGGATGGCTTAACGCCTATCTCGGGGTTGAGCAGAACGCCTACGCCAGCGGGATTGGCACAATGTTTATGATCTCGATGGTTGCCCGCGTGTTTCAGCCGGGCTGCAAGTGCGATTACATGCTGGTGCTGGAAGGCGCCCAGGGCGCGCGAAAATCCACGGCTTGCGCTATTCTGGGCGGCACTTGGTTCTCCGATAATCTCCCAGACGTGCGGAACGGGGGGAAAGATGTAGCGATGCATCTTAACGGCAAATGGCTAATCGAGGTGGCGGAAATGTCAGCCCTTGATAAAGCTGAAGCCGCAGCCCTCAAGGCATTCATCACGCGCCCAGTAGAACGCTACCGCCCTACCTATGGGCGCAAGGAAGTAATCGAGCAGCGCCAATGCGTGTTCATTGGTACAACCAATAAGACCGCATATCTCCGCGATGAGACGGGTGGGCGGCGCTTCTGGCCGGTTAAGGTTGGCATCATCGATACGGATGCACTCACCCGCGACCGCGACCAATTGTTTGCCGAAGCAGCGGCACGTTACCAGCGTGGTGAAAAATGGTGGCCGGATGGATCATTTGAGACTGAGCATATCAAACCGCAGCAGGAAGCGCGCTATGAAGCCGACGCCTGGGAGCATGAAATTGCCCGCTATCTGGTGACGCAAAGCAAGGTGACTGTTGGACAAGTAGCAAAAGAAGCGCTGCACATCGAAACGCCAAAACTAGGCACTTCAGAACAGCGCCGGATCGCCGCAGCTTTGGAACGCTTGGGTTGGAAACGCGGGAACAGGACAGAAGCAGGGCGCTGGTGGATTCCTGGCGAAAGTGCGTCATGAAAGTGCGTCATGCCGTTTTTAATCCTCGATAAACTGAGATGGAAAACGACAAACATAAATGCACTGATGCCCCTCAACCATGACGCACCATGACGCAAAATCCCCTATGTAGCGGTTTGGCGAATAGGGGATATTGTTCAGGAGTATATATAAGGGGATGTGTCAGATGCGTCATGTGCGTCATGATTCAGCCGAGAACTCCACGAGCGCATGTCTAGCTAAGGGTTTTGAGAGAGGCTGATGAACGCTCAAAAACCTCCGAGTTTTTAGATAATAAATACATCCAACCTTTGATATGGAGAAAATCATTTTAAAGCAGCCTGAATAGCGAAACGTGATAGCAAAGAATTTCCGCGTCAGTTACATAAATTCCAAATTTTTAGACTGGTATATTTTCACAGAGTTATGGATTTTCTGGATTGTTCGCGCACTTCAGTTTGGAAACCTTTCCCCTTATTGTTTTGAGTGGAAAAACGATGAAACCGCCCATACAAGGCGGAAACAAACAACAATAGAAGACATTAGAGTGTTGTTATTTAATGCTTCTATTGAATTTAAGTCCCGTTCTATCCAATATATGACCTATAACTACTGCTGAGATACCCCCAAAACATGCCCAAGATAGGCCCCCATTCATCTGCTGTTGCCCTGGCAAAGCTGGATGGAAGGACAAAGGAAGCACGGCGTCTGAAAGAGATACGAACGGAACTCTGCGAGCATCTCGGAGGCACCCCATCCTCTACCCAGACCATCCTGATTGACCGCGTGGCCATCCTTCTCCTTCGCCTGGAGATCATGGACGCAAAGGCCCTGGACGGCACGCCGATGACTGACCATGACCAGCGCGCCTATTTGGCCTGGGCTAACGCTCTGAGCCGGATGCTGCGGCATCTAGGACTGAAGGGCCAAGCAGGGAAGCCACCAACCCTGGCGGACGTCTTGAAGGCCACAAAAGGCACATAGGCGCGATGCCCTCTATTCACCCGGCTCGAAAGCGGCGGGTGTTCCTCGGATTAGACGGTGAGTGCCGAGGCGCCAACAAAAACCCCGTCAGCCCGCGCAGCCCGACCTTTACGGCTGGCGGCGGGCACCCCCTCCCACAACAGGAAAACGCTATGCCTGAACATGAAATAGACCCGATTGAGGTTGTCGAAGTCGTCCTTCGGAATGCCAAATTCGGCAATGATAACGTGGACAAGGTTATCAAGTTTCTGAAGGCCAACCGGCCCGAAACAGAAGCCCAGATGGCCGCAGATCGCGCGATCTTGCAAGAGCAGCAAGAGAAGTTTGTCGAGCGCTTCCCGAACAGCAAACGCCTGGGGGGCACCCTTTAATGGGCAAATCCTCCAAAAAGCTGACCCTTGAGGAGTGTGAAGAACGCGGACGGCAGATCGCACTCCGCAAAATGGCGAAGGACGCCGCACTTGAAGAGGCCGCGTCTGCCAAGCCGGAGATGGCGTTTGATGTTTGGCCGCCCCTCGTAACTCAGAAAGCCCGCAAGGCGGCTTCAACAAAGAAGGACTAACCAATTGGTTGAACAATCCCCTTTAGACCGGGCTTGCGCCATTTTGCGCGAAACCAAAATGCCGGAAAGCAACATTGCCAAGGTCCGCAACCATCTTGCGCGGCTGCTGGAGCAAGGCGCCAGTGAAGGCGAGAAAGGCGAAATGGCCCAGGATGGCGCCAACGTTTATCATAGCCGGTTCCCCGAAGCGGCGAGGTTGGGCAAGTAATGGCGCTTATCCGCAAACAGAAGCCCGAAGCCACACCAGCCCGGCAGGCATTGGCAACCGCGCTGGCTGAATACCGCGAATTGCTGGGCCAAATCGAGGCCCAGAACAACGCCGAAGCCGCCGCGCAACGGCAGATCGAGACCTACCGCAACGCCATGTATGAGGCGCAGGGTAGGCTTGACCAGGCGCAAGAGGACGCAGCCGAATATATGCTGGCCCAGGCGACAGGCCGCGCCATGGAGCGGCCTGTAACAGCCCCCCAGGCCCGTGCAGATCTGGAAGCCGCCAAGAGCAACATGGAAGCGGCAAAGGCGGCAGAAGCCGAACTGAAGCGCCAGGGTGCGCACCTTCCGCAATCCCTGCAATGGCGCAAGGAAAAGCTGACCAAGGCTGCGGCGGCAGTTGTCGCGGACCTTCCCGAACCCGTCCGGCTAGTGGAGCGCTTCCAGCAGTTGCAGCGCGAAATTCTGGAAACCGGCCACGCGATTATGTGGCTTAGCAGCGTTGGCGCCTTGGATATGGGCCGGGTTGAGGTGCAAGGCGAATATGGCAAAATGCTGGAATTTTCCGCAGCCGAGAAGGCGATTAACGCACTGACGCAGACGCCGGGGCAATGGAAAGTGGAGCAGACAGACCGGGGCGCGGACTTTGAACGGCTGGCTATCTTTTACGACGCGCTCCAACGCGACCCTGACGCTGTGTTCCAGGGCTGAGCGATGCCGGAAGCGAACATTCTTGAAGCAATGGACCATCCGCAGATCTTCGCGCCCCACTTCAAAGGGGACACGTGGGGCTTCTGGCGCATGGTCCTGGCCGCGTTGTTTGCCTTGCCGATGGATGACAAGACTCTGGCGTTGTACCGGCAGCATACAGGCCGTACAGCGCCGCCTGAGGCCCCCTTCACAGAGATGGCGCTGGTTATCGGGCGGCGTGGCGGCAAGAGCCAAATCCTGGCTCTGATTGCCGTCTATCTGGCCTGCTTCCGGGATTACGAACCTTATCTGTCACCGGGCGAGGTTGCCACCATTGCGATCATCGCAGCCGACCGCAACCAAGCACGCACGATTTTTCGTTACGTCAAAGGCTTGCTTTCGTCAGTGCCGGTTCTCGCTCCAATGGTCGAGGATGAAACCAAGGAAACGCTAACGCTCAACAACCGCGTGCAGATTGAGATTGCTACGGCCAGCTTCAGGGTGACGCGCGGCTATACCTTCGCGGCGGTGCTGGCGGATGAGACGGCTTTCTGGCGCGATGAATCTTCAGCCAACCCGGACACGGAGATCTTTCGTGCCCTGCGCCCTGGGCTGGCGACCATCCCCAATTCGCTGCTGCTGAATGCTTCCAGCCCCTATCGCCGCGCTGGAATTCTCTGGAAAGCCTACCAGCGCAACTATGGCAAAGATGGCGCGCGCGTGCTGGTGGTGAAGGCGTCCACGTCAGAAGCCAATCCCAAAATCAATCCCGCCATTATTGCCGAGGCGTACGAGGAAGATCCCGAAAGCGCCGCGTGTGAGTATGGCGGCGAATTCCGCACTGACATTGCGGACTTTATCTCTCGCAGCGTGCTGGAAGCCTGCATTGAAACCGGCTGCCATGAGCGCCCCCGCGTGGCCGCCGCAGGGCGCTATGTGGCCTTTATCGATGCGGCTGGTGGGTCTGGCACAGACAGCATGACCATGGCCATCGCGCATGAGGATAAGACACTGGGGCCTGTGCTGGACGTACTCCGCGAACGCAAGCCGCCTTTCAGCCCGGAAAGTGTGGTGATGGAGTTTGCCGCTACACTGAAATCATACGGGATCTATAAAGCAGAATCTGACAAATGGGGCGGCGATTGGGTTGGTGAAGCCTTCCGCAAGCAGGGCATCACGGTCACCCCCAGCGCTGCGCCGAAGTCGGAAATCTACCGCGAGTTGCTGCCCCTGCTGAACGCGCACAAGTGTAGCCTGCTCGATCATCCCAGGCTGGTGCAGCAGCTTTGCGGCCTGGAACGCCGGACAGCACGCGGGGGCCGCGACAGCATCGATCATGCTCCCAACGCGCACGATGACGTGGCCAACGCCGCAGCGGGCGCCTTGGTACTGGTAAGCAAAGCGCCTGCGATGATGGTTTTCACCAAAGCATTTTTGGATAGGATATGATGACATTAAAGGGTTCGTTTGAGAGGAGCCGTTCATAATGGACGGCTCCAACCATCCAGCCGCCCCGGAAAAACCCGCTGGCGTAAATGCCGCACACCGGGAAACGGCAATCTGCATCGAGATCAGGCCCCCGCTTTTACGCTCCCCTCATTCTGGTGGACCGCTAGTGGACCGGGCGCGGTGCGAGATCGACGGTGTACTCTATCAGGCCGAGAGCAAAAACGGGGCTATCTGTGAATTGTGCCGGGTGCTGGTTGCTGCTGGTGTATCGGATGCCCCGTGGCAGGCTTTCAGGGGCGGCAAGCTGGCTATGACCGGGCCGTCTATTCACCGCATGGCGCAGCGTATGGTCTCCGAGGGGGACAAACACGGCCCGCGCTGGGAGAGGTGGAGGCCCTACCCGGAGCGATGCCTTAAACCCCCGCGCGCGTGTTTACGGGGCAGACTAAGCGCAGCTTTGAGCGTTCGGAACATGTGGCTGAATGGATGCGGCTGACGGGAACCAAGGCGCAAGTTACGCCAGTGAAAAGTCGTCGAGAAGATGGGTAAGGCGAACCAGGGGGGCGATGCCATTGGCTACAGTTGTTGCTTATTCGATGGGGGTTTCGATGAATCCTTCAGGATAACCACGCCCCATGACTTCAAAAGTCGCATCACCTTGGGAATGGATATGCAAAATCGCCTCGGGCTTAAGAGGGCGCGTGACGCAGAAGTCGAAGCCACGTTCTTCCGACTTGCAGCCGATAAATCCAGCAAACGTCGACAGGATATTACTAGCCGCTGAATAGATCGAATTTGTTGCATCGAGCGGCGCACGAATTTCAATAATTCGCGCTTTTCCGATAGTTTGCAGCAGAGATTTTATTTCAGTATCTTTCTGCCAGAAGTAAATGCCTTCACCGCCCCAGTTGTTAAGCAAAAGTTCGACTAGGCAGCTTTGGGTCGAAATTGGATTCGAGGTCATCCAAAATTGACCAGATCGAATGTCACCTTGCTCGTGAAAGGGGCTGGACTCGAATATCCTTTGAGCATTTTGCGCTAGGATTATGCCCGCTGAAACTTGTGCTGAAAGTCTCTTTTTGATTCCCTCTAAGCTGGATAGAATGAGTCCCTCGCGCTGCATCGCCTGCACTTCTTCATCGGTCATGCGCGTGTAATGCCATGCCCGGATTGAGCGCTCAGCCATGAAGGGCATGAGGCTTTCCTTTAACGCTTGATATGGCTTTGAATAAGGATTCGATGGAGGATAGACTTGGTGATTTGACGCCTCTCGTTCAAGAAACAGTCTATGATCGGTTTCTAGATATTGTTGAATTAGTCCCGTAGCGGCCCATAAGAGCTCAAGCAAATCATCATCGAATGTTTCGACATTCCAAACGTCGATAAATGTCATGTACCTTTCAACCTCACCCCAGCCTCGCCTCAGTTCTCAGGAATGAACCCCATCCAGCGAATTCTAGGCACGCTTGATTAAAAGAAGGCCGATTATTCTTCCCAAACTCGAGATTGCTCATTCCCCCAACCTTCTTTTTGCGATTTACTTAGGCCGGGATTTTTTTTCAATTTGAAAAAAACACGATCAGGTACGTCAGCAGGACGCCAACCCAAGATGATTCCAGCAAACCATGATGTTTTGTCCTGGTATTCGTGGAGATGAAGTTCAGCTCCAATCGCTTTCTCTGCAATGTCTGGCGTAATATGCCAACGTCCGCTTTCAAATACTCCGCCCCCGATGTGTGTTAAATTGCCTGATTGTTGGCCAGACTTTGCTATCACATGCAGGCGGATGAGGCGGGATTTTTTCACTTGGCTTCGCGCGCCTTCTCCAGCCCCAGCTCAATCAGCCGACGGATTGCTTCTGCATCGCGTTTCACCCGGTGCTCGAACTGATAATTCTCAATCCTCTTCCAGAGGCCTGTGGGCAGCGAGACACTTTTCCTGATAATCGGATCGGGCGATTCTTCGGACATATCATCACAATAGAAGTTTTGCACCAATGGTGCAAATGGTGCTTGATCGCTTGTGCGCAGCGGCGCAATGGTGCGTTTGCACCACTCGACTGGACGTGGAAGGTGGATGCTCCCCGCCTAACCCTGAACATGGAGAGAGAGTTTCCCATGTCCAAAACTGTAGACAGCCCTACCATACCAACCCCGCGCCGCCGCAACCTGCTTGCGATGGCGCCGCTTGCCGCGATGGCCGCAACCATGCCCGACAGACCGCGCAAACGCCATTACGCCTGCCTTGTATAAAGCCCATAGCCTTTCCCGCGCCTTGGATTTTATGGCGCGCATCTGTTGAGGCGGTGAATAACGCGGCTTATGACGCCATCATTGCCGCTTTCGACAATGCCGAAGCCCTTTGTGGAGATTTAAGGAAGGCAGCAGCATGAGCGAAGCAACCAAATACCCAGAAGGATGAGGCGGAATGACCATCCCTACCTCCACCATAGAAGGTGACGGGCAGGATCACACTCGACAAAAATTTCAGTTACACCGCCCGTCTTTTCACGACCGGATTCGCAACTCCCCTCTGTTTCTGGGTGCTTGAGACGCCACCAAGCTTGCCTGACGACGAGGTCTTTTCCATATGGCTCTGGCTTATTGGGGCGCTGAATTGACAAATAGCTACCGATAGCAGGCACTTTAGGTAAATCGAATTTCAAGCTATAATTGGGCTTAAGACAACCAACTTCTCTATCAACAATGACTTGAGGCATGTCACATTCTTCCGAAATAGAAACATTATCAAGCAGTTCAGGGTCGTACCAAAAGACAATTTGATGAACCAAAAAGATTTTTTTAATGCTCTTTTCGGTGCGGCCCCTGAGGATACGCGCGAACTTATCCCAAGGAATGTCGATTTAGAGTTTTCATTATCCTTGGTCACAGAAGTTGAGCGACGCTCACCATTATCTCTAGCTGTCAAAATCATTCTTCATTCATTATGGATAGAACGAGGACACTTCATTCGCAGCTGTCTGAATGACGATGATATGCTTGCTGATTTCTTGTGGCGGTCTCTTCCCTTGTATTCTGGAGGGGGGCGAGAGTTATACCGGGGAGAAGCCGTTAAAAGGTGGATTCAAGGCCGTGTGGGGTTCTGCTGGACGGATAAACTGGAAATCGCGGAAATGTTCGCCAAAGGTTATAACGCCTTAGAACCGGATGGAGGTGTTGTCCTAAAAACTTTTTGTCCCAAAGAGGCAATAATCTCTGAGCCTAACAATCACAGCAGATGGCTGGGGGAGAATGAGTATACTGTCGATTCACGACGCTGCCATACTATCGAAGAAATATGTCGTTATCCGGCTGTTAAAGGCAACACAGTCTAAGGATAAATAAGGCGGTATATTATCCAAATATTGGACAACCAAGAAATCAAACTAATTTAAGTGCCTGATTTTATTGGCGTCCCCAAGGGGATTCGAACCCCTGTTACCGCCGTGAAAGGGCGATGTCCTAGGCCTCTAGACGATGGGGACTAAAGGTGGGCCGCTCCTTAAGCTACTGTGGCTTTGATGACAAGCGGGGGGAGGCAGGTTTTTTTGCCCGCTCGTAGCGGCCTTTCTGGCAGGCGGCGGAGCAATATTTCACATTTTCCCAGTTTTTGGCCCATTTTCGCCGCCAGGCGAAAGGGCGGCCACAGGCCGGACAAATTTTTTCCGGCCTTTTGGTGGTCATGGGCTGGCCAGCGCCACGCGGGTTTGCCCGGTGGCGGGGTTCAGCAGTAGCAGCCTGTCGCCTGTGGGGCCGCTGACCCATATCGCTACATCCCCTCCGGCTGAGGCGATGCCGGAAATATGCTCGCCCGGTGCCAGCTTGGCCGCTGCCACGCTGGCGGGCGGCAGGGCGGGGGGTACGGCACCGGGGGCAGGTGCAGCGGCTTCATGCGGGGGCGTTGGCGGCGCATTGAAACTGGCATAGAGACGGTGAATGACCGTGCCGACAACCACAGTGGTCCCGACAATGATCAATACCCCTAAGACGCCCACCAGTACCTTCAAGCCTCGTAAATTCTGTGGTTGATCCTGCATATCACTCCATCCTGGCGGCGCCCGATTCGTCCGGTCACCGGCTTGATTCCTACCTCGCGGGGCGCATCGGCACCATCTCACGCTCGCGCGTCAAGGCCCTAATCCTCGAAGGCGCATGCGAACGCGACGGTCAGGTGACCACCGACCCGTCTGAAACTGTGCAGCCCGGCGCAACCTATCGCCTGATGCAACCCCCCGCGGCCCCAGCCTTGCCCCAGGCGCAAGACCTGCCGCTCGACATTCTGTACGAGGATTCCGTCTTGCTGGTATTGAACAAGCCGGCCGGCATGGTGGTGCATCCCGCCCCCGGCAATCCGGATGGCACGCTCGTCAACGCATTAATCGCCCATTGCGGCGACAGCCTGACCGGCATTGGCGGCGAGCGTCGCCCGGGAATCGTGCACAGGCTCGATAAGGACACCTCAGGCGTCATGGTGGTGGCTAAGACTGAGCTGGCGCTCACCCGCCTCTCTGCCGCCTTCGCCGCGCGGGATCTTGAGCGTGAATATAAGGCACTGTGCTGGGGGCTGCTGAATCCTGCCGCCGGGCGGATCGACGGCGATATCGGCCGCGATCCAAGGGACCGGAAACGCATGGCGGTGGTCACCCGTAACGGCAAGCCAGCGGCCACCAATTACCGCGTGTTGCGCCAAGTCGGGTTGGCGGCGGCGCTCATCGCCTGCCGGCTGGAAACCGGGCGCACGCACCAAATCCGGGTCCACATGGCGCATATAGGCTACCCGCTTATCGGGGATCCGGTTTATCTCCGCCGCCGTCCGGCCGCCGCAAAACTGTTGCCGCAGCCTGCCCGCGACCTCGCATTGGACTTCCCGCGCCAAGCCCTACACGCTGAGACGCTGGGCTTCGCGCATCCTCTGTCCGGCGCCCCCTTGCGTTTCCAGGCCCCAACCCCGGACGATTTTAATGATCTGGTGGGCGCATTGCTCTCATGCACTTAAATCAGGACCAAGACAGTCGTTTTTGTTGACTAGTACGGACGAACGTACATAAACTCCTCTCTAAGAGCTACTTGGTGACCGGGAGTCTTCGCCGCAACCTTTCTGGCTTTTTATCCTCCCTTAAGGGCAGGATGAAAAACAGATGTTAAGGTCGATTTCGTTCTAAGGGTAGCGAACCTGTCCCTTTGTGCGGTGCTGGGTAAGCCAGGCTGCAGCTTCCGGGGCAAACAAAGAGTAAGAGGAGTATCCGTATGGCCTCCACTGTTAGCAATTCGATGTCCGACGTCAGCTTGACCCGGTACATGCAAGAAATCCGCCGGTATCCCATGTTGACCCAGGCGGAGGAAGAGAAGCTTGCCCGCGCTTGGCGCGATAATGGCGACCAGTCAGCCGCGCACAAGCTTGTCAATTCCCATCTGCGCCTCGTGGCGAAAATCGCCATGGGTTACCGCGGCTATGGTCTGCCAGTCTCGGAACTTATTTCCGAGGGCAATGTCGGCATGATGCAGGCTGTCCGCCGTTTCGATCCAGACCGTGGCTTCCGTCTTTCCACATACGCAATGTGGTGGATCCGTGCCGCGATCCAAGAATATATTCTGCATAGCTGGTCCCTTGTGAAAATGGGCACCACAGCCGCGCAGAAAAAGCTGTTCTTCAACCTCCGCCGCCTCAAAGGTCAGATGCAGGCGATTGATGATGGCGATCTACACCCCGAGCAGGTGACCAAGATCGCCAAACTGCTGGATGTGCCGGAACAGGACGTGGTGCAGATGAACCGCCGCCTCTCCTCGCCGGACAATTCCCTCAACGCCCCCATCAAGATGGACGGCGAAGGGGAGTGGCAAGACTGGCTGGTCGATGATTCTGAGAGCCAGGAAGTCGAGATGGCTGAGCGTGAGGAGCTGACAGGCCGCAAGGCCTTGTTGGCCAACGCGCTCAAGACCCTCTCCGAGCGTGAGCGTCATATCCTCACCGAGCGCCGCCTGCAGGACAACCCGACCACGCTGGAAGATCTCTCCCAGCACTACAACATCTCGCGCGAGCGTGTACGCCAGATCGAGGTGCGCGCGTTCGAGAAGCTGCAAAAATCCATGAAGACCCAGGTGGCCGAGCAGCGTCAGGCGGCCAGCGCCAACGCGGCGTCCCTGCTGCTCAACTAACCCGCCTTCCAGCGGCAACAAAAAACCGGGGCCAAAAGCCCCGGTTTTTTATGCTTAATCATCGCGGTGGACTTTTTCCATCCGCTCATGGCGCTCCTGTGCCTCGATGGAGAGTGTGGCGATCGGCCGTGCTTCCAGCCGCTTCAGCCCAATCGGCTCGCCGGTTTCCTCGCAATAGCCGTAGGTGCCGGTCTCAATCCGCTCCAGCGCTTGGTCGATCTTGCCGATCAGCTTGCGTGCCCGGTCCCGTGTGCGCAGTTCCAACGCCCGGTCGGTTTCCACGCTGGCGCGGTCGGTAATATCGGCCTCTAGGATTCCCCCTTCGCCTAAGGAGGCCAGGGTGCCATTGGCCTCTTTCACCAGATCGCCACGCCAACGCAGCAATTTCTGGCGAAAATACTCCGCCTGCATCGGATTCATAAACTCTTCGTCGTCCGATGGACGGTAATCCGGTGGCAAAGAAATCAGCATGCCGTCAGATCCTTAAATCTGTCGGGCGAGTCCTGTTACCCGCCCCCTTACTCTAGTCGTGCGGGCTTATAGCGATGCCCCGGGAACAAGCCAAGGCCGGGCGGCCGACTAGATTGGCGTATTTACACCGTTTTTTTACTTTGCTTCCGGCGGGCGTTAGGTGGAAAATGAAGTGTTGCAGCGCTGATTTGCCCATTCCTGGACCGAATCAAGCCACAGATGCGCCTTAATGCTGCGGCTGAATGAGTACCATGAACATCGAACCCCGCTTTGTTTCCGAAGCGTCCCCCATTGCCGCCTCCGCGCCGCTTATCTCGGTGGTGGTGCCGGTTCATAACGAGGCGCCAAATCTGGAGCCTCTGATCACCGCCATCAGCACGGCGCTGGCCGGGTTTGATCATGAAATCGTCTATGTTGACGATGGAAGTGCCGATAACACGCCGCAAGTCCTGGCCGGGCTGGCGCACACCCTGCCCACTCTGGTCCGGGTGCGGCACAAGCAAAGCTGCGGGCAGAGCGGTGCAGTCATCACCGGGGTCAAAACCGCGCGTGGCACCTATATCGCCACGCTGGATGGCGATGGCCAGAACGACCCGGCAGACATCCCCTCGATGCTGGAAGCCATGTATGCCGCCGAAGCCAAAGGTCTGCGCCCGGTGCTCATCGCCGGGCATCGTGTCAACCGTCAGGACACCAACGCGAAGCGCTACGGCTCCCGCATCGCCAATAAGGTCCGCGCCTGGGCGCTGAAGGATGCCACGCCGGACACGGGCTGCGGCCTCAAGCTGTTCCGGCGCGAAGCGTTTCTGGACCTGCCGCATTTCGACCATATCCACCGCTTTCTGCCCGCTTTGTTCATCCGTGCGGGCGGGCAGGTGGTCTCCGTGCCGGTGCGCCACCACGCCCGCGCCCATGGCGCCTCGCATTACAATAACTGGCAGCGCCTGAAGGTCGGCTTGGTAGACCTTGCCGGTGTCGCTTGGCTCCAGCGCCGCTGGAAGGTGCCGCATATCGAGGGACGGGAATGAACAAAGCCGCGCCGCGCGCTGTTGCCAACCCCGCCGCCAAGGCGCTGAAACCGGCGCTTATGGCGGGTGGATTGATCGCCATCGCGGCCGCCTTGCCGCTGCTGGGCCATGGCGCGGCGCAGGCGACGCTGGCCGCCGCCTTATCCGACGGCAGTTTGCGCGGGCAAAGCGTTTTTCTCCTGCTCGCCACCGTTCTCGTCGCCATCGGCCTCCCGCGGCAGATTCCGGCCTTTGTCGCGGGCTATGCGTTTGGCCCCTGGTACGGCACCGCCATCGCTCTGGTGGCGCAAATTTTGGCATGCAGCCTGGACTTCATTTGGGCCCGTGCCATCGCACAGGGGTACTGCCGCCATAAATTCGGCGCCCGGCTGGCCTGGGTGGACCGCGTTTTGGCGCGTCACCCCTTCACGTCCACGCTGATGCTGCGGCTTATGCCCATCGGCAATAATCTGCTGCTTAATCTGGCGGCGGGGCTGACATCGGTGCGGATGCTGCCCTTCCTGGGCGCGTCCGCCATTGGATTTATTCCGCAAACGCTGGTTTTTGCCCTGCTGGGCAAGGGCAGCGCGCCGGACCATCTGCATCTGTTGCTGCTCGGCGGCGCCACCTTCCTGGCGTCGGCCTTGTTGGGTTTGTTGTTGCTCCGCTGGAACCGCCCCGCCATATAGGCGGCATGCAAGGCGCCTCTCCGCATCCTGGCCTCAGTTTCCGCGCATTTGTCGCCACTGTCGCGGTGATTCAAACCATTGTTGCCCTGGCCATCGACATGATGGTGCCCGCCCTGGGCGATATTGCCGCCGCCCTGCATCTGGGCGACGGCAATGCGCGGCAATGGGTCATTGCCAGCTTTGTCATTAGCTTCGGTGTCAGCCAGTTGCTTTACGGGCTGGTGGCAGACCGGTTCGGGCGCAAGCCACTGCTTGTCCTGTGCCTGCTGCTGTACGTGCTGGGCAGCTTTTCCGCCGCCCTGGCGTCCGGCTTCCCGGCGCTGTTGACTGCCCGCGCCCTGCAAGGCTTCGGCGCCGCCGGGGCGCAGGTGCTGGTAACGGCAGTCATCCGCGACTGCTATGCCGGGCGGCTGATGGCCAAGGTGAACTCGCTCTCCTTCATGGTGTTTCTCTCCGCCCCTATCATCGCCCCCTGGTTGGGGCAGGAACTTCTGAGCATCGCGCCCTGGCAAGCCATCTTCATCGCGCTGGGGGGGTATGCCTGTCTGACCGCGCTCTGGGTCCTCTGGCGCCTGCCGGAGACCATGCACCCGCAAGACCGCCGCCCCTTGGTATGGCAAGCCTTCAGCGTTGCCGCCGGGCAAACGCTACGCAACCGCACCGCCCTGGGCTACACGCTTGCGGCCATGCTGCTGCTGGGGGCGTGGCTGGGCTTCATCAACTCCGCCCAGCAGGTCTTTGCGGAGGTGTTCGACGCGCCCAAGCTGTTTCCGCTGGTCTTTGCCATCTGCTCGGTCAGCATGGCCATTGCCGCGCTCACCAACGCTCGGCTTGTGGAACGCTTCGGTATGCGTCGCCTTTCCCATGCTGCCTTGGTCGGGTTCATTTTGGTGTCCTGCGGCCAGGCTTTCAGCACCTTTACAGGGCAAGGGACGCTGCTGCATTTCGCTGTGCTGCAAACCGCTATGATGTTCAGCTTCGGCCTTCTGGCCGGAAATTTCTCCGCTATTTCCATGGAGCCCCTGGGCCATATCGCCGGCACCGCCGCTGCCGTGCAGGGTTTCATCATCATGTTCGGCTCCGCGCTTATAGGCATTTTCATTGGCCTGCGCTTCAACGGCACGCTACACCCGCTGACGCTGGGGTTTTGCGTCAGCGGGGGACTGGGGCTCGTGGTGGTTACCCTCGCCGAGCGCGGCCGCCTGTTCCACCCCCATGGCGCCGGATATTGAACCCGCCATGCGGATGCAGCACCTTGTTGAGCACGCTGATAAACGCCAGCTGATGCCGCCCGCGGTTTTCCATCAACCGGTACGTGCCCAGCTTGGCGAAATCCATGAGCACGAACCAGACCAGATCATACAGCCAGATCAGCCCGATCTGCCCCCAACTGATGGGCGTCATCAGCCAGCCAAAGCCCACGAACATCACACCGACAATCTGTGTGGCAATAATCGCTGAGAATAGCTGCCATGACGGATAAGGCCGAGCCCAGAACGGGTGCCGCGTGCGGGTGGAAAACAGCAGCAAATGCCCGCCGACGATAAACCGCAGGAACATCATCGTCTGCCCCTCTGTCACGGAGGCATGCAGCCAGTCCCGCGCGAGCAGATACAGCCCGAAACTCTGCGCCAGCGCTAGCACCCCCAGCACAGAGGAAATCGCAAGCAACCGGTTCATTTCCCACCGCACTGGCTTGCTGGGCAGTTCCGCATTGTCCCAGGCGATGGTCATGATCGGAATATCATCCAGCAGCGCCAGCAGAATGATCATGATGGTGGTCAGCGGGTAGAGATTCCAAATCAGCATCGTCGCCACCACGAACACCATGATGCTCAGCGTCATGGCGATCCTGTAGATGGTGTAGCTCATCATCCGCTCGAAAATCCGCCGTGCTTCCTCCACCGCGCTGATAATCACGGAGAGCCCCGGGGCGGTGAGAATCAAGCTGGCGGCACTGCGCGCGGCATCCGTGGCGCCGGAGACAGCAATGCCCACCTCGGCCTGTTTCAAAGCCGGGGCGTCATTCACCCCATCCCCGGTCATGGCGACGATATGTCCTTCATCCTGCAAGGCTTTAACGATGGCGTATTTATGCTCGGGAAAAACCTCCGCGAACCCGTCGGCCTGCTCCACCAGCCCGCCCAGCTCCGCGCCATCCTTCAACACCGTTGAGGCGGGGAGGATATTAGTGCCCAGCCCCAACTGCCCGGAAATTTCCCGCGCGATGGCGGTATTGTCACCGGTCACCATCTTCACTTCGATCCCATGCGCCCGCGCGGCCTCAATGGTCTCGCGTGAATCCACGCGCGGCGGGTCAAACAGCGGTAAAATGCCTAGAAACCGCCAGTTCGCGCCCTCATCCGCGCGCGCCACGCCCAGCGTGCGGTAGCCCTTCGCGGCTTCTTCCTCAACAATCTTTGCCGCCTGCGCCTGCTGCGCGTTATCCAGCGCACACAGCGCCATAATCACCTGCGGCGCGCCCTTGGTGACACGGAACTCCTTTCCATCCCACGCCACGGTTGCCTCGGTGCGCTTATGCGTCGGGTCAAAGGGCGTGAAGGCACGTTGCTCATAACGTCCCAGCGCGTCTTTATCCCGTACGCCCTCCAGCACCGCGAGGTCGATGGCGTCATCATGGTTCTCGCGCTTGCAGGCCAGGGCCGCCGCTAGCGTCACCTCATCCGCGGGCTCATTACCCAAGGTCAGCGGCGTGCCCAGTGTCAGCTTGTTCTGCGTCAGCGTGCCGGTCTTGTCCGAGCACAGCACGGTAATGCCCGCCATTTCCTCAATTGACTCCAACCGCGAGACAATGGCCTTCATGCGGGAGAGCGCCAGCGCTCCCAGCGCCATGGTCACGGACAACACGGCCGGCAGCGCCACGGGAATAGACGCCACCACCACAATCAGCACGAAGGACAGCAAGGTCAGCACCGGCAACCCGCGCTCCAGCTCCACCCCTATCAGCAGCGCCGAAAGCCCCACCGCGCAGATAATCAGCAGGTTGCCGATGTGCAGTACCGCCTTTTGGAAATGCGACACCGCCCCGGCGCTTTGCACCAGCTTGGCGGTCCGGCCGAAAAACGTATTGCCGCCGGTGGCATAAATGGCGGCGACCATCTCGCCCTCTTTCACCACCGTGCTGGAATATGCCACCCCGCCCGGCTTGCGCGTCACCGGCAAGGACTCACCCGTGAGTGCCGATTGGTCGATCGAAAGATAACCCCCCTCCAGCAGCTTCACATCGGCGGGCACCACATCGCCTAGCCGCAGCCTTACGATGTCGCCGGGCACGAGGTCGGCGGCGTCAATCTCCGTCCAGTTGCCGCCGCGCTTCACGCGAGCCTTCAGGGCCAGCTGGCGTTTCAGCGCATCTAGCGCATCCGCCGCCGACGCCTCCTGCCAAAAGCCGATCCCGCCATTGATCAGCAGCATCGCGACAATCACCGCAAAACTCCGCCAATCCTCATTCACGGCGGAAAGCACGCCCGCCGCCTCAATCATCCACGGGATCGGTCCCCAGAAATAGCCCAGCATCCGCTGCCAGGCTGAAACATGTGTCTCAGCCAGCGCGTTCGGCCCGGTTTGCGCCAAACGTTTCGCGGCTTCCTCGGCGCTCAGCCCGTCCGCGCTCACCTGCAAGCGTGCCAGCGTCTCCTCCGGGCTCAGATTTTCAAATTCATTCTGGGGTTTGCCGGGTGGGGCCTTGCCCTTTTTCACGCCCGGCTGATCCGTCTCAGTGCCCATGCCTGTTCCCCTTTCTTCGCACTGTCATGACGCCCGCCAAGCCTGCAAGGCGCGTTGCCATGCGGCCTTAGCTGCCGCTTAGCCGCCGCTTAGACGCGCTTGCCTGAAACAAAGCCTATGGATGAGCAGCCAAGTGACAGTCATGAAGATTGCTCCCCACCCAGCGGACAGTCAGTTCCGATGAGCGCATGAAACCCTCCATGCGCGGACGAGCCCCTTAGTAGGCGGCATTGCGGCGAAGCGTCTTGATGAAGATCAAGAGCGGGGAAAATTAAAAGGTAACGGTTTGTATTTCCGGTGTTTGCTCAGGCGTGGCCAATCGCCAGAAACCGGATCAGGAACAAGCTGATCACCCCCAGCACCAGCAGCGAGATCGACACTGCCAGCGTCACACGCGGCCCGGCCGAGGCTACGGAACGCACATCCACCCCCAACCCCAGCGCAGCCATGGAAACGCTGGTCAACAACGCCGAGGTCAGCTTGATCGGCCCCAGCAAGATCAGCGGTACCAGCCCAAAGCCGCGCGCCGTCAGCAAGGCCAGAAAGCCGACAATAAACCAGGGCAGAAGTTGTTTTAGCGGCGGCAGGCCGCGCGTCTGCCCAGCGCTGCGAGCGGAGCCAACCGCTAGCGCCGCCACCACGGGCCCAAGCATCAGCACGCGCACCAGCTTCACCACCGTGCCCACTTGGTTGGCCAGCGCGCCAATGGGCAAAGTCGCGGCCATTACCTGCGGCACCGCGTAAACGGTTAGCCCGGCCAGCACGCCATATTGGGTCAGGTCCAGATGCAACACCGGCGCCAGTAGCGGCAGCAGCAGAACCACTGCAACACCCAGTACCGCCGTAAACGCGATGGACGAGGCAATGTCGTGCGCTTCCGCGCCAATCACCGGCGCCACGGCGGCAATGGCGGAGTTGCCGCAGATGGAATTGCCGCACGCCACCAGCAGCGCCAGCTTGCCATGCAGTTTCAGCACCCGGCAAATGGTGTAGCTGGCGATAATTGACAGCACCACCGCCGCCACAATTCCCACTAGCAGCCGCCCGCCCAGCGCCATCACCGTACTAGCGCTCACCGTGGCGCCCAGCAGCATCACCGCGATTTCCAGCAGCGTCTTGGCCGAAAAAGAAATACCAGCCCGCCACGCTGGGCCGGGCACCCAGAAGGTTCTGACAATCAGCCCCAGCAAAATCGCCAGCACCAGCGCCTCCAGCCAGACCGCGCCAAACGCCGCCTGCTCAACGCGCTGCAGCCCCTCCGCCAAAGCGGTCAACGCGATACACAGCCCAAACCCTGGAAAAATATTCTTTATTGAAAGCATTGCGGCCAAATAATTATCTATTTTCATTAAAAAAATCAGAAATTTCCGTTCAAACCGTTCTGGTTTTCTGTTTAATAACGCTGAACCGTGCGCTGGCCCTGATGATTGCATGACCCTTGACCAACTCCGTATCTTCATCGCCGTCGCGGCGCGCGAGCATGTGAAACAAGCGGCTTCAGTGCTGCATCTTAGCCCCTCCGCGGTCAGCGCCGCCATTCAGGCGCTGGAAGCACGCCATGGCGTACCGTTGTTTGAGCGTGTGGGCCGGGGCATCCGGCTGACCCAGGCCGGGCATTTATTTCTGGCCCAGGCCCAAACCGTGCTGGCACAGGCCGATGCCGCCGAAGCATTGCTGGAGGAACTAGCGGGTGGCACGCGCGGGCGTCTGGTTTTGGGTGCCAGCCAGACCATCGCCAGCTATTGGCTGCCCCGGCATTTGGCGTCGTTCAGGCTGGCCAACCCTGAAATTGAGCTTGAGCTGAGCATCGGCAACAGCGCTACCGTCGCGGAGGCCGTGCGCCAGGGACGCGCGGAGCTGGGGTTTATCGAAGGCGAGGTGCAAGAACCGGACCTGCTGCGCACCCAGGTCGCCCGCGATGCAATGGTGCTGTTGGTCGCCCCCGGTCATGGCTGGGGGCGCAAGGTCAACCAGGCGGAGATCACCGCGACCCCCTGGGTGCTGCGTGAACCCGGCTCCGGCACCCGCGCGGTTTTTGAAACCGCAATGGCGGCCCGTGACATCGACCCCGCCAGCCTGAACCTAGCGCTGGAACTCCCTTCTAACGAGGCCGTGCGCGGCGCGGTGGAGGCAGGGTTGGGGGCAACTATCCTCTCCAGCTCCGTGGCTGCGCCAAGTCTGGAGGCCGGGCTGCTGCGGCAAGTAGAATTTCCCCTGCCGGACCGTAGTTTCTACCTTCTGCGCGCGGCAAAAACCCGTTCCAGCCCAGCGGCCCGAGCCTTCATGGCGCGGCTGGGCGTCAGCGTGGCTCAGTAATTGAACTGGTAGCTGAGCCCAACGCTGCTGCTGTCTTGGCCGGTGCTGTCCGTGCCGGTGGAGCTTTGTAGCTTCAACCCTTTATAAAGATTGATCTCCACATTGGCTTTTGTGCCTGCACCGCTGGTGGACTGGCTGGCTCCCACATACACGCCCGGCGCCACATATCGCCCCGCTTCAACAGACGGCGCGCCCGAGCCCGAGCTTCCCAGGGAAAGTTGGTCCAGACCCAATGCGTTGCGTACCGAATCCAGTGGCGAGAACCCACCGCCCACACCCGAAATCTGCGCCAGTGCCGCCGCCAGAGAGGCCGCCTGGAACGGCGACAGGCTGGCCGCGCTCTGCGCGAACAAAAGCTGGGCAAGAATTTCATCAGACGGCAAGGGCGGTGAGCTGGTCAGGGTGATCTTGGGCTTGGAGGCCGTGCCGCCAATAATCAGCGTGGCGGTGCCGTTATCGCTGGTGTTGGTGGTGGCCTCCAGATCCAGCGCCGGAATAAACCCGCCGCCATTAAACGCGATACTGCCCGAGGTGAATTGCAGCGTTTTCCCCGCCAGGGAGAAATTGCCGCGAATCAGCTTAAATCCGCCCGAAGGCTGCGGGTTGGCCGCCGTGCCGCCAAGCTTCAGGTCACCACCTAGCTCGGCAAACAGCCCATCACCACGGATAAAGATCTGGTTCTGCGCCTGCACGTCCAGCGCCAGATGAATCGGCGGTGCAGGGGGGGCAGCGGCCTTGGGGGCCGTGGGCGCAGTGCTGGCATCATGGATCGGCAGATTGGCGACCGAGGCAGGCAGCGATTTTGGAATATTGATATTCGCCTTCAGAATATGAATCGACCCGCCCAGCGTTGAAGCGCTTTTCAGCCCGCCTCTCAGCGTCAGTGCGGCGTTCAGGGTCTCGGTCAGCAGGTCAGAGGCAATCGGCGTGGCATGGTCCGCGTTCAGGGCCAGATTCACCGGCAGGGTCGGATTGCCGAGATTGATGGTGCCATGGCCGGTAATCTTGCCTTGTCCCGCCGTGGCGGAGAGGCTTTGCAGCGTGATCAGCTTGTCAGCGGCGGCGATATTCGCGCTGATATCCGTCAGATTTAGGCCAGAGGCGATGTTCTGCACCATGCCCTTGGCCAGTTTCATAGAGCCATCGGCGCGTGGCGCCTTGGGCGTGCCGGCGACACGCATATTGGTCGTCACCACCCCCCGCACCAGATTGCCGCTAGCCGTCAGCAGAGGGTCCAGCAGCTTCAGATTCAGGTGCCCGGCCAGGGTCAGGTCCATCGGCCCTGTCATATTGAGTGGTGCGGTGCCGTTCAGGGTCAGGTTCACATTTGGCCCGGCCTTCACCGACAGATTCAGCCCGGTGCTACGCCCCTTCAGTTGCGCCGTGGCGTTGATATTGGCGGGCGGCAGAGAAGCAGCGGGGCCGCTCTCATCCTTCAGTTTTTGCGCTCTAAGCGTAATCCGCCCGGTGGGGGCCTGCGGCGTTCCGGCAAGCTGCATGTCGGTGGTGACAAGACCGCTCAGCTTCGTGTTCATCTTGGCCAGAACCGGGTTGAGTACGGGCAGATTTACCCGCCCGCTCACCGCCAGCTTCATTGGCCCGGTCATGGTCAGAGGGGCGGTGCCTCGCGCTCTAAGATCCAGATCTTGCCCAGCGAGGGCGGCGAGATTCACATCCACGCTGTTGCCGTGCAGCTTCGCGGTGCCGGAGAGGTTGGCGGCGGGCAGGCCTTCGGTGCTTTTGCTGATATAACGCAGCCCCGTGGCGTTGAGCGTCACTGTTCCGCCCGGAGCTTTTGGCGTTCCGGTCACGTCGGCGGTGAGATTCACAATTCCCGCCGCATCCAGGCTGGGCTCGAACAGCTTAGCCAGCGCCAGATCCAAATTCCTCACCGTCGCCTTGACCTTCATCTCGGGCGAGAGCGTGCCATCCAGCGCGATGCTGGCCTTATCTAGAGCTAGATCCAGATGCCGCACGGTAATGTCCGGCTTGGTGACAATGTCCGCCGGGCCGCGCAGCCGGGCGTTCAGCCCGTGCCACACAGCATCCAGCCTGGTGACATGCGCACTCCGTGCCGGAGCATCGACCACCCCGGCCAGTTTCAGGCGGGCGGGGTAGGAGATGAGCCGCGCGATCGTCGCATCCGCCTGCACCGCCAGCGCGTCCAGCTTGCCTTCGGCGCTCACCGTGCCGTTCACCGCGCCAACGGAGGGTGTGGCCACAACATCCTTCGCCCACACATCCAGCTTCAGCGCTTGGTCATCCTGGTAAGCAAAATCCGCCTTCGCCGCGCCGCGCATCCTGGTGCCGGTAAACACATCGAAATCCGCCAGCGCCCCCAGCGTCAGGCTGGCCGTGCCGGTGGGCAGCTTGGCTCCGGCGGCCAAATTCAAATCCGCCACTGCGTCCAGGGACTTCCAAGTTGCCTTGGTCAGCGTCACACTGGCCGCGCCGGTTTTGTCAAGGCTGAACGCGGCATCCAGCATCAGTGGCGCTCCGGCCAGCGTGCCGGTGCCAGTGAGCGTGCCGTGCGGCGTGGCCGGCAGATGCGTGGCGTGCAGCGTGACCTTGAACGCGCCGGAGGGTACGTCCGGCACCGTGACATTACCGGTGAGGTCAGCATCCGCCGTAAAATCCTGCGGGTTGCCAGCTACGTGGCTGTGCAGTTGCACGGCCCCGGTAAGGCGCGGCGCCAGTGTGGCAAGGCTGTCCAGCTTAGCGTCGGTAATCAGGTCAATACGTTTTTCATCCAGCGTGCCATGGCCGTTCAGGCTGAATTGCGGGCCATCCAGCGCCACTTGGCCCAGCGTTACCTTCTTGCCTTGTAGGCTGGCGAGAATAGACAAATCCGTGCGCCCGGACAGTAGCTTGTCCAGCCCGGCGGGGGCCTGGGTCAACTCCACATGGCCTTTCAGCGCCAAGGTCGCGCCGTCTTTCTTGCCGGTCTGCTTCACCACCAGATGCAGCCGGGTCTCCCCGATGAGCGATTGCTTGGCGAGGTTACCGAACGGCGCCAAAGCAGGCACCGTCAATGTTACATCCGCGAATGGATGATTAGGGTCCAGCCCCAACCTCCCGGCCATGTTCAGCTTCGCCGCGCCCAGCGCCAGCGCGGCATTCAGGTTGGCGGCGTCACGCGGGCCGCTCAGCGCCACCTTCATGGTCAGCGGCAGCCGGACATCCGGCCCCGAGAAATGGCCGATCAACCCGTCCGGCGGCTCGTTCACATATAGCTTCATCGCCACGTTTCGCGGGTCCAGCGTGGCGGAGAGCAGATAATCCGCCTTGCCATCCGGCGTGGTGGCGTCCAGCGTGATGTTCCCATGCTGGGCGTCGCGCAGATGGGTGGAACCGATGACATGCAGTGCCACCGCCTCGCCCGCGAGGGAGGGCGCAATTCGCAGCGTGCCGATCTCCAGCTTGTCGAGATTCAGCCGCCAGGCGGGCAGACTGCTCTTGCCGCTGCTCTTGCTTTTGCCCGCCGGGTAGGCCGGGCTTCGCGTCATGTCGATGCTCTGGGCGGTGAGCGCCAGCACGGACACATTGCCCCTCAGAAGCGCCAGCGGCGACCATTTCAGCTCAACCTGCCGGCCGGAGAGCCAAGCCCCCTTGGGGTCCATCACCTCAAAACGGGCCAGCTTGATATCCGCCGGAAAATGCCCGCCTAGGCCGCTAAGATGGATATAATCCGCGCCGTATTTATTAATCTCGCGCAACGCGAATTGGCGTCCGGCCTCGCTATTCAGCGCCACCACCAGCCCGGCCGCCAGCACCAGCAGCAAAACCAGCAGCGCCAGAAGCCCAAGGAGAATCCGTTTCAGCCAGCGCATGGGATCAGAACGCCTCCCCCAGCCCGATATAAAGCGCGAACGCGCTGCTGCCCGCCGTGCGCTTCATCGGAAACGCGATATCCGCGCGGATTGGGCCGATTGAGGTGTAATACCGCGCGCCAAGCCCCATACCAACCCGCACGGTGCCCTTAAACGGCGCGGAACCCGCACTCACTTGCCCGGCATCAATAAACGGCACGATGCCGATGCTCTTGGTGATATGCTGGCGGAATTCGAAATTTATGGCATCCATCGCCAGCCCGCCTTCTGGTTTGTCATCCGGGAAAAGCGGCCCGATAGTCTGGTAGGAATAACCGCGCACCGTGCCCGAGCCGCCCGCGTAAAAGCGCTGGTCCGGTGGTACGCCAAACTGGCTAGTGCCCTGAATACTGCCCACCACCCCATGCATGGCCACAACTCCCCAAGCCTTGCGTTCCACCGGCCAGTACACGGAGCCGGTGCCCAGCAGAATCACGAACGGGCTGTGAGTGTTGCCCACCACCGGGTAGGTGGGGGTGGCGGTGAAGGTGAGCGTATGGCCGCGCGTGGGCTCCAGTACGCTGTTAGAGGTGTCCCAGGTGAAATTAATGGGAAATTGCGCCAGTACATAGGTACGCGTCACGCCTTCCTGGTACACGCGCTCATTGATGAAGCTGGGGCCGTAGCTGATGCTGGTATTGGCGGTGATTGGCCGTGAGAGCGAGGCGCCCAGCAAGATCCCGGTGCGGTTATAAGCAGTGAGGGATTCCTTCAGCCCCTCGACGGAGAGGGTGAGCGTCTGCCTGCGTACATAATAATCCGGCTTGGTAAACACGCCTTTGAGGTCATAGCCCGGGGCGGTGGTGCCGGTGCCGCCCAGCCCGTTGGCGGTGGCCGAGAGCGTGAAGGTCTCCGCCCGGCCGAACACATTGCGGTCCTTCCAACTCGTCCCGATGGAAAAGCCGGTATCCGTGGCATAAGCGCCGGAGAGCGAGACGGTATGCCGCTTCATTTCCGCGACATGAAAGGTAATCGGCACCTGTCCATCGGTCGCCTTCTCCGCAGGTACCGGCGTCACGGAGGAGAAAACGCCCAGCCCCAGCAACGATGTCCGCGCATTCTGTAACGCGGTGTCGGAGTAAGGTTGCCCGGCATGCAGTCTGATATGTCGGCGCAGGAAGTCAGGCTTGGTGCGTTTCAAGCCGGAGAAGCTGACTTGGCCGATATCCACGCGCGGGCCGGGTGTCACACTATAGCTCACATTCAGCGTGTGCTGGTTTTGGTTGGCCACGGCATAAGGTGGGCTGACCTTGGCGAAGGCATAGCCCGCATTGCGAAGGTCCTTGGTCAGCCTGCCCTGGGCGGCGAGCACAGGTGCCGCATCCGCTGTCTGCCCGGCATGAATCCCCGGCCGCGCCTTGAAGCCCGTGGGCAGGCCGGTGATATCAACCTTCCCTAGCGTGAAAAGCGGCCCTTTATCGGTTTTGACCTCGATTTTCGCTTGGCCCGCATCCGGCAGCTTGTTGAGATGCGCAAGCAGCGCCGGGTCATCCAGCGTCATGCCGTCGATGGTAATGTGGGTCTGTCCGGCATCATAACCCAGCGAATGTAGCACAGTGATAAACTGCTTCTCATCCGCCCGCGCCCGGCCGATCAAAGCGAACGGGGCAGGGGGCAGCTTGGTTTGCAGCGAGACCAGCGTGGAGGTTTGCTTCAACAGCCCGTCGAGCTGCGTATTGCCGGAGGGCGCGAACATAACATTGTAGTGTACCGGGTCCGCCCCTTGCGCGGCATTACCGCCGAGGGTCAGGCACAGGCACAGAAGAGGTTTGGTCCACCGGCGCATAGTCGTGATGTGGCAGGGTTTTGCGCCGGTTTCCACCCTGTTAAGGCTTAACCGCTTGTAATGTCATGGAGAAAAACGGCTCAACGCCCGTTACGGTGCGGCTTTTCGGCCTCCGGCGCGGGGAAGCCCAGATAATTCAGCCCCGCCAGCATATGTTTCGGCAGCGGCGCTTCCACGGTAAGGCTTCCGCCTTCCGGGTGCGGAAAAATCAGGCGCCGCGCGTGTAGATGCAGCTGGTCCGCGAAATGCTCGGAGAAAATGCCGCCATACACCTCATCCCCCAATATCGGCGTACCCAGGGCCAGACAATGCGCGCGCAACTGGTGCATCCGCCCGGTATGCGGGTTCAACTCCACCAGGGAGAATTTCTTGCCCGCCTTATCCAGCACTCGATAATCCGTAATCGCCTTCTGCGCCTCCTTATCCTTGCGCGAGGCCGGTTCGGACCGTGAAGTCTGGCCGAGATCAATCCGCTTCAGTGGCAGATCAATCCGCCCCTCAAGCTGTTCCGGCAGCCCGGCCAGCAGCGCCCAGTAGGTTTTCGCCACATCCCGTCCCCGGAACGCGGCGGACAGCTTGCTCGCCACCCGGCCTGAACGCGCGATCACCAAAATCCCGGACGTATCCCGGTCCAGCCGGTGCACCAGCTTCGGGCGTTCAGGATGGTCGCCTTGCAGCGCGTCCAGCATCCCGTCCACATGCACCGCAATGCCCGAGCCGCCCTGCACCGGCAGCCCGGCGGGTTTGTTCAGTACAATCACCGACTCGTCGCTATAGAGCACCATGCGCTCCAGCTCCTTGGTGCGGGCCTCGTCCATTTTCACCACCTGGCGCTGCTTCGGCGCCTCGGCGGGCGGCGCGATCTCGGGCACGCTCAACACATCGCCTTGCGTCAAACGGGCATTGGCTTCGGCGCGGTTGCCGTTCAGGCGGATCTTGCCGGTACGCAGCAGTTTCTGCAGCACGCCCTGGGTGAGGCCGGGCACTTCGCGGCGCAGAAATCGGTCCAGCCGCATATCCGCCCCGGCTTCGGGTACTTGAATCTCAGTCATTGCCTCTCTTCGCGCAATTTTGCCCAATAAGCGAGGCGCTTGAGGATCTCGCGTTCAAAACCGCGCTCGACGGGCCGGTAAAAATCTGGCCGTCCCATGCCCTCGGGAAAATAATTGTCACCGGAGAACCCTTCCTCGGTGTCGTGATCGTACTGATAATCCTTCCCGTAGCCGAGATTTTTCATCAGCTTGGTCGGCGCGTTCAGGATATTCATGGGCGGCATCAGGCTGCCGGTTTCCTTCGCTGCCCGGTTGGCAGCGCCGATGGCCTTGTAAACCGCGTTGGATTTCGGCGCCGTGGCCAGATACACCACCGCTTGCGCGATACACACCTCTCCCTCCGGCGAGCCCAGCCGTTCATAAGCTTCCCACGCGGCCAGCGCCTGGGGCAGGGCTTGCGGGTCCGCGAGGCCGATATCCTCCGCCGCGAAGCGCGTCACCCGCCGCGCGATATAGCGCGGGTCCTCCCCGCCCGCGAACATCCGCGCCAACCAGTACAACGCCGCATCCGGGTCCGAGCCGCGCATGGATTTATGTAAGGCGGAGATCAGATTATAATGCTCCTCCCGGTCCCGGTCATACAAAGCCGCTCGGCGGGAGAGCAACTGCCCCAGCGCGGCCTCATCCAGCCTTGGCTCAGGCGGCAGGGCAAAAAGCTGCTCTGCCATGTTTAGCAAGGCCCGCCCATCGCCATCCGCCATGGCGCGCAGGCTGGCCCGCGCGCCTTCGGTCAGCGGCAGTTTCTCTCCGGTCTCGTCCTCCGCCCGGCTAAGCAACTGCTCCATCGCCGTATCGTCCAGCCGCCTCAGCACAAACACCTGGGCGCGCGAGAGTAGTGCGCCGTTCAGCGCGAAGCTGGGATTCTCAGTGGTTGCGCCAATCAGTGTGATCGTCCCCGCCTCCACCACCGGCAAAAACGCATCCTGTTGGGCGCGGTTGAAGCGGTGGATCTCATCCACGAATAAAAGCGTGGCCTTGCCCGCTCGGTGCAGGCGGGTGGCCTCGTCAAACACTTTCTTAAGGTCAGCTACGCCGGAGAACACCGCCGAAATCTGTTTGAATTGCAGCCCCGCCGCATCCGCCAACAACCTCGCGATGGTGGTTTTGCCCACCCCCGGCGGCCCCCACAAAATCAGTGAAGCCAGGGAGCCGCGCTTGAGCATCCCCGTCAGGCTGCCTTCCGGCCCCAGCAGATGGTCCTGGCCCACCACCTCGTTCAACGCTTTTGGCCGCAGCCTTTCAGCCAGTGGTTGCGGTCCAGCCGGGCGGCTGGGGGTGGGCGCGGAAGCAGCGGGGCCAAACAGATCATCATCCTGCATGGCGGATATTTAATCGCAACCATGCGTGCCCGCCATGGCGCGGCATCCGATTAAGATTGAAGCCTTGCCGCCTCTGCCCTAGATTTCCAGCATGGCAAAAGAAAACGGCCCGGTGCTCGACATGACACCCGATGGGCAATTCGTCGAGCCGTCCAAACCCTCTTTGACGCAGATATTGCTGCGTCTCGTGGCATTCGGCCTCGCGCTCTGCGTGGGCGCGGTAATGATCTGGACGGCTTTCATCATCATCCCCATCCTGCTCGTTCTGGGTTTCGCGGGGTATTTGTTCATGCGCGGCCGGGGCGCTGGCTGGCGGTCGTTCTGACATGAAAAAAGCCGGATAACTTCCGGCTTTGCTCGGGTGGCGGGGCAGGGTCAGGTCAAGACCGGCTCCAGATCCACCCCCACCGTCAGAATATGCCGCCCGCCGCCCAAAATCACACCGCGCAACGGCGAGACATCGGTAAAATCCCGACCCCAGGCTAGGGTTACGTGCTCGTCCGTCGCCATTAGATTATTGGTGGGGTCAAAATCCACCCATCCGATATCAGGTCCCGCCCAAGCGCTGACCCAGGCATGGCTCTGGTCCGCTCCGCGCCGTTTTTCTTGCCCCGGAGGCGGCAGCGTGCGCAGATAGCCGGACACATAGCGCCCCGGCAGCCCCAAAGCGCGCAGACAGGCCAGCATGAAATGCGCATAATCCTGGCAGACGCCGGTGCGTGTGTGCAGAATATGCAGCGCTGTGGTGAAATTATTGGTGACGCCCGGCCTATAGCTCATCTCGGTAAAGATGCGCTGGTTCAGCTCCAGCAACGCCTCCAATATATACCGTCCCGGCCGGAAGGTCACCGCCGCATAATCCGCAACGCCGCCCCCAGGGGCCGCCAGCTTGCTGGGCAGGCAGAACTCGACCACCTCCGGCTCCTGCTGGGCCCAGGCGGCAATGGCTTCCCAGCGAGGTGTCTGGCTGGCATGCGGCGGCAGCGGCTGATTCACCTCCACTGTGGCGCTCAGCGTCACGCTGAACTGCTTATGCGCCCCGGTGAGCGAGACGCTGGTGGTGCGGTTGCCGAAATGGTCGATCTCATCGCGCCGGTTATCTGGGCCGGGGGCGATATCAAGCTGCGCCTCCCGCACAATCTGGCCGGGCCGTTCGCGCGGGAGCAGATGCATGAAATGCGTGCCGATCACTACCGGTTCGGTGTAATCATAGGTCGTGGCGTGGTTCAGGCGATAAAGCGTCATGTTATGGTGAATGTTGGCGGATTATTGCGCCGCTTCCAAGAGCTCGTCCTCTTCCAGCGCGTGGGCTGCGGGCAGCAGGGTGAAGAAACGCCGCTGCACATGGTCTGAGAGCGTGCGAAGCCGCGCGCCGGCGTTGCTGAGCGTCGCGCGCAAGGCGATGCCGTTGCCCGCCAGATTGACGATATCCTGCAATAGTTGTTTGGCGGTCTCCGCATCGTCATCGGCTCCCAACCGCTCCAGGCAGGCGCGCAAGGCGTGGCACTGATACGCCAGGGAGCGTGGGTTGGACATATCCGCCAGCAACATCGCCAAAACCGGGCCAGGCGCCATGATGCCCGCATGGCGCAGCCCGTAACTCAGCACTGAATCCGCCAGCTCAATCCCCAGCGCCATGCCCGGCTCCAGCCGTTCCACCGGACCGTCCAGCAAAATCGCCAGCGTTTCGGCCAGCGCGTCGCCACGCTCCAGCCGCCGCCCCATTTCCAGGAACAGCCAGCCGCCATCGCGGGACATATTCTCCGCCGCGATCCCCGCAAAGGTCGCGGTGAAGCTCAGCAGGGTCGACAGCGCGGCCTCCTCGTTGGGCAGCGCCTCCGTGGCCTGCTGCAAGGCAAAGCGCACGGTGGCGAGCATGGAGGGCGAAAGCCGCTCGGCGGAAGCATCCACCAGCCGCGCGACCTCCTTCAACAGCCCGGCAATCGGCTTGCGCCGCGCCAATGTCTGCCGCAGCAGCCGCCCGGAAATCGCAGTGCCCGCAATATCCGCCGGCAACAGCCCGGCCTGGGCCAGGCAGCGGGAGATCAGTGCCCGCTCCGCCAAGTCGCGCGGCAGGGAAGTGCCGGATTCCAGGCGCGGAATCGCCAGCAGCAGCAGCCGCACGGCGGCCTCCAGTCGTTCCACGGAGCGTCCGAGCCAGAACAGATTATCCGCCAGCCGCGAGGGCAGGTGCGCCGCAGCCAGGAACTTCACTTTCTCGGGCGGTTCAGCGGGTTGGGCGCCGGAGATCATGCGCGGCTCCTCGCTATCCAGTACCCAAAGATCCTTGGTGCCTAGCCCGGCGGGCGCGCCTGCGGCGTTCAGCGGCAGGCCCAGACCGCCGGGCAGCACCTGCCAGTCCTGCCCGTCATGCCAGGCGAACAGCCGCAGAAAATGCGGAGCCTTGATGCTGGTGCCATCCGGTCCCAGAAACGGCGCTGTGGAGGCCAGTTCCAGACTATGCTCATCTGCCCGCTGCAACCACGGCGGCTCGCCCAGCAGCGGCTCGAACAGCTCCTGCAGATACGGCAGCAGCGCCTCTGACTCGACCAGCTTGCTGCCGGGCGCGTTCAGGATGGAGAGCACCCCGGCGCGAATGGCCCCGAACGAGCCGGGAATCCCCGCCCCTGGCCGTCCGCCTTGTTCTAGCGGATCAAGGTCGATGCCTGACACCCCCCGGATAATCGTGGACACATGCAAAAGCCCGCTCAGCGTTTTAATATGCAGCGCGCCGTTGCGGGCCGCGAGATCGGCATGTTCGATCATCAACACACCTAGCGCGCGGGCGAGCAGCGTGTCGTCAAAACCGTCGAACTTGTCCACCGTGCCATCGGACAGCAAGGCAACCAGCCCGCCCTCGGCCTCGCGCTGGAGGTGGTCGATCAGCATTTCCCGCGCCGGGCGGATTGAGCGCAGATCCCCCATCCTGAACAATTCCGGCAGGGTGCCGTTGGTTAGCCGCCGCAAGGTCAGCGCGTGGCCCAGCCCGGGAATCACGCCGGTATGGTCACGCATCAGCAAAAACCGCCCGTCCGGCGCGCGGATCACATCCGCCGCGTAAAGCCCCAAGCGCGGCGCGGGCAGCGGGGCAAGGGTGTGCAGCGGGCGCAGAAAATAGGGGTCGCCATAAACCAGCGCCGGCGGCAACTGGCCCCGATGCAGCAGGGTTTGTGGGCCGTACACATCCTCGAGCACCTGCGACAGCAGGTTGGCGCGCTGGCGTACAGCGTCTTCCAGCACGGCGAAATCCTCGGCGGTGAGCAGCGCGGGCAAGGGGTCGTAAAGCCGTGTAAGCTGCGACCCAAGCGGTGCCGCCAGACGCATTTGCCGGTTCAGCGCCGCCGTCCTGCGGCCCAACTCGTCATTCCCAATCTCCCGGATGGCGGACAAAATCTGGGCCCAAGGGGCCTTGGTCCGGCCCTGGCGGTCCAGCGTTTCATCAAGCGGTGCGATCGGCTGCATTTCGGCAGATTTAACAGAGAGGCAGGCAAGTGCCTACCTGCACCGGATACGGACAGATTTCTTGGTCCGCCGTTTGCATAGGTTTGTTTCGGACATGACGAATCATCAGGAGGAATATCTTGCGGAGATGGAAGTTTTGCGGTCAGACTGACCGTGCACCATGACGTATCGGCGCCAAATTCTGGGTGACGCATGCTGAAATGCTGGGCAAAAGCGGCCTGGGTGGTGTTTCTCGTGCCAGGGCATGGTCAGGCCCTGACAAATTTATTCAAGAGTTTCAAAATTTTCTGCTCCCTCTTTACTCGCGTGCGCGCGCAGGAGGCACTGGCTTGAACGAAATTTTCCATAATCTGTGGCCCGAATACGATTCCGGCCGCTTCTTTTGCGAACTGACCGCCCCCCGCCCTGATGTTGGCCCTGTGCCGCAATGGTTGGCCGAACGGCTGCAAACCATTGGGCTGGAGGCACTGCGGAGCCGCGCCTCCGCCGCGGAAACGGATTTGATCGATCTCGGCGTGACCTTTACGGTCTATTCAGACGCCACGGCGATCGACCGTATCCTGCCCTTTGATTGTATCCCGCGCATCTTAACAGCCTCTGAATGGGATCTGCTGGAGCGCGCCTGCATCCAGCGCGTGCAGACGCTGAATCTGTTTCTGGGCGATATCTACGGCAAGGGCCAAGTGGTGAAAGACGGGATTATTCCCGCCGAGCTCGTCTATGGCAATTCCAATTACCGCCCGGAAATGAAGGATTTTCCGGTGCCCCACGGAACTTATTTGCATGTTTGCGGCATCGATATCATCCGCGATGAAAAAGGTGACTTCCGGGTTCTGGAGGATAATGCCCGCACGCCCTCCGGCGTTTCCTACGTCATCGAAAACCGGCATCTGATGCTGCGGACCTTCCCGGACCTGATGGCTGGCATTAAGCTCAAGCCCGTGGATGATTACGGTCGCCGCCTGCGCGCGGCCATGGCGGAGGTTGCCCCCGGCGACCATGCAGACCCGCAGGTGGTTCTGCTCTCACCGGGCATCTACAATTCCGCTTATTTCGAGCATGTGTTCCTGGCGCGTGAGATGGGCGTGCCATTAGTGGTTGGCGCTGACTTGGTGGTGGAAAAAGACCGCGTGTTCATGCGTACCACCTCCGGGCTGAAACCGGTCCACACCATCTATCGTCGTTTGAATGATGACTTCCTGGACCCTGAGGTATTCCGGCCTGACTCCATGCTGGGCGTGCCGGGTTTGATTCGTGCCTGGAAAAAAGGCAATGTCGCTATTGCCAACGCAGTGGGCACCGGCGTAGCGGATGACAAGGCGGTCTATGCCTACATGCCCCGGATCATCAAATATTATTTGGGCGAAGAACCGCTGATCCAGAACGTGGACACCCATATCTGCCGCGAGGAAGAGGGGTTGAACTACACGCTGGCGAATCTCGACAAGCTGGTCACCAAGCCGGTGGGTGAAAGCGGCGGGTATGGTATCACTATCGGCCCGCGCGCCTCCAAGGAGGAACTAGAGACTGTCCGTGAGACCATTAAGGCCAACCCTGATAACTGGATCAGCCAGCCAATGATCGGCCTCTCCGTCGGGCCAACCTTGGCGGAAGACGGCATCGGCCCGCGCCATCTGGACCTGCGACCTTTTATTATCACGGGCCGTGATAGCTGGGTTCTGCCCGGCGGGTTATCACGAGTCGCAATGAAGAAGGGCTCGCTTATTGTGAATTCCAGCCAGGGCGGCGGGTCGAAGGACACCTGGGTACTGGCCGAACGCTATGGCCAAGGAGGCAAGTCATGAATCATATGCGTGACCCCGGCTTGCTAGCCCGCGATGCCGAAGGGCTGTTCTGGATGGCGCGCTATCTGGAACGCGTCGAGAATATAGCCAGGCTGATCGACGTGACCCAGAGCTTCGAAAGCCCCGGCTTTGAAACGGAAGCCTGGTACGGGCTGATTCGTATCAACGCGGACGAGGCGAATTTCCGTGAGCGCGGCTTCTCGGCCGATGCGGTGCATGTGAAGCGATTTTATCTTCTGGATAAAGGCAACAGCACGTCCATCCCCGCGTGCCTGGAAGGGGCACGGACCAATGCCCGCACGCTGCGCCCGTTGATGAGCACGGAGATGTGGAGACAAATCAATATGTTCCATCGCTTTGTCTCGCGCATTACGCCGGAGAATCTGGAAGGGGACGCGCTCTCGCGCCTCTGCACCAAGATAAAGGAGGGCGTGCAGGCCCATACCGGCATTACCCAGGGTACTCTGCACCGCGACCAGGGGTGGTATTTTTACGAGTTGGGCCGCTATATCGAACGTGCGGACCAGACCACCCGTATGCTGGACATTAAATACACCGCCCTGTTGCCGCGCGGCAAAGAGGAAAAGCGCGTGGCGGAGCTGACCCAATGGAATGCGATTTTGCGTGCCGCGGCGGGGTATCATGCGTTCAAGCGTCAGGCGCGGGCGCAGTTCGCACCGGAGGATGTGGTGCATTTTCTGCTTCGCGATCCGTCCAGCCCGCGTTCGGCCTTGCTGTGTATCCGCCGGATTGAGTCACATTTGGATGATCTGCGGCGCTATTACGGGCTGTCTACCGTGGCGGAAGCGCTGGAGCTTTCGGAGATGTTGCGTGAACTGATCTTGGAAAAGCCGCTTGGCCATATTCTCGCCACCGGGCTGCATGAATATCTGGATCTCATTCAAATCCACCTGCATGAGCTGGCGGGAGCGGTTGGTCGTGTCTTCTTCCGGGATTGGCGACCAGCCCCCATCTCAGCCCAGAAGCAGGTCCAGACCCAGGTTAGTGCTTGAGCTCTTCGACTTGTTCTGAACCGGATAAAGCGGTCCGCCCGGCTGGTGTTTCAGGCTGGGGCTGGCCGCTTTTTGTGTTTGTGCTGGCCTTGCTGCCCCGGCTGTTTGAGTTGGGACGTCAGCCTTTATGGCTGGATGAAGTGCTTACTCTCAACCGAGCCTCTTTGGCGCCGGGGGCGTTGGCGCTGAACTCTTTTCAGAACCACCACATGCCGGGCTTTTTTCTGTTGCTTTCGCCACTCACCGGACTGGGGGAGCCGCAATTCTGGCTGCGTGTGCCCTCAGCCATTTTTGGCGCCGTCGCGGTGATGCTGGTGTTCATGATCGCGGCGCGGCTGGCGGGCTGGCTGGCTGGCGGGCTGGCGGCGCTGGTTTTGGGGCTTTCACCCGCCGTGCTGGGCTTCGCGCAGGAAGCGCGCTCTTACACGCTGGTGATGACGCTGATTCTGGTGGCGCTGTATGGCGTGACCCGACTGGCGCAGGATTTGCGCGCGGCGGGGCAAGGGTTCCGGGCCGCCAAGGCCGGGTGGTTGTGCTTTGTGCTGGGCACGGCTGCGGCGCTGGATGTGCTGGGCGATGCCGTGCCCTGGTGGCTGGCCGCGAATCTGATTTTTTTCTTCCTGCTGCCCTTCACTCCGGCGCGGTGGCGGCTTGTGCGCAATGTGCTGCTGGCGGATCTGGCGGTACTTTTGCTGACTGCGCCGCTTTATGCGCTGCTGCTGCATTATCAGGCGGAGAGCGTGGCCCACAGCCTGGGCTGGATTCCAAAGCTGGATGCAAAGCGGGTCTGGTATAATTTTGGCGCAGTATATCTGATGCATGTACCGGACTGGGTGTCGTTCCGGTTTCTGACGCGTCATGCGGTGCCGGGGGTGGTCTGGCTGGTTGACGCACTGCTGCTGGCGGCGTTGGCGGCCGCAGTCTGGCGGTTGCGGCGGCGGGTGACGCTCCTGATAGTGCTGGGCATTGCGTTCCTGCTTTTGCCGTGCCTGTTCTTGCTGCTCTCGCTTTGGCATCCTGTGCTGCTGCCGCGCTATCTCCTATGGAGCGCGGCGCCGATGGCGGTGCTGGTGGGTATTGGCGGCGCGGCGCTGCTGGAAGCACGCCCCGTGGCCGTGCGCGGGCTGGCGGTGGTGGCGGTGGCCGGGCTGTTGCTGGTGAATCTGCTTCCTTATTATAAAGACGAGGCGAAGCCGCGCTGGGATCTGGCGGCGCAAATTCTGGCTCGGGAGTTCAGCCCCGGTGACATGATTTTATTCTCGGATGGTGGGGCGGTGCCGATTTTGAAGGTCTATCTGCCCAAGGCGGCGCGAGAGACCGTGTTGAGCCACCCTTATGGCGGCCTGCACCATGCCGAAGCGGCGCTGAACCAGGGGCGGCGCGTGTGGGTGGTGTATGGTCATGCCGGGCAGAATACCGGCACGGCACGCCAGTTTTTCGCCAAGATGCAGACGCTGGGCGTGCCCAGCAAGGTACAGGCGGCGGGGCGGCGGATTGCGATTGTGCTTTATGCACCGGGCCAGCATCTCGCCAGCTGTACGGAGCTGGCGGAGCAGGACGGGATTTGCGGCTGAACCGGCCATAAAAAACGCCGCCAGGCGGAGCTTGGCGGCGTTTGCAGCGAGAGACGGGCCTTATTTCTCGACGAAGGCTTTTTCAATTACGTACTGGCCCGGCTGGGAGTGGCTGCCTTCATCAAAGCCGCGGGCTTCCAGCATAGTCTGCAGTTCGGACAGCATTTCAGGGCTGCCGCACAGCATCACGCGATAATCCTCGGTATTGAGGGCGGGCAGGCTGAGATCAGCCTCCAGCTTGCCTTGTTCCAGCAACGCGGTGATGCGTCCGTTATGCTTGAACGGCTCGCGCGTCACCGTAGGGTAGTAGAGCAGTTTTTCCTGCGCCAACTCGCCAAAGAACTCGTCCTGCATCAGGTTTTCGACAACCTTCTCGCCGTAAGACAGTTCGTTGATGAAGCGGCAGCCATGCACGAGAATGATTTTCTCGTACCGCTCATAGGCATCCGGGTCTTTGATGACGCTCACGAACGGTGCCAGGCCGGTGCCGGTGGAGAGCATGAGCAGATATTTGCCCGGCTTGAGGCTGTCTTGCACCAGCGTGCCGGTGGGCTTGCCGCCGACGATGATTTCGTCGCCCGGCTGCAGCTTTTGCAGATGCTGAGTAAGCGGGCCGTTGGGCACCTTTATGGAGAAGAACTCCAGTTGGTCCTCATGATTGGCGCTGCACAGTGAATAAGCACGCAATAGCGGCCGGCCGTTGATAGGGAGGCCGATCATCACGAACTGCCCGTTAATAAAGCGCAGGCCAGGGTTCCGCGTGGTGGTGAAGCTGAACAGCCTGTCAGTCCAGTGCCGGACGGTTTTCACCGTCTCGGTGTACATTGTCGCCAAGGTATCTTGCTCCGCACAAAAAATCTCGGCGTCTTTATACGCTCTTGCGGGGAATGTTAACCTCTATTTCGGCAAAGCAGGCCCCTAAAACGCAAAAATCTCCTCCAAAAAGGATGATCAGAGGGCTGCGACGCCTTTTTCATCGGTACGGATGCGGATGGCTTCATCCACGGTGGAGACAAAAATCTTGCCATCGCCGATGCGCCCGGTGCGGGCCGCGTTCATGATGGCTTCCACCGCGCGGTCCACCAACGCGTCGTCGCAAATGACCTCGACTTTCATTTTTGGAAGAAAATCAACCACATACTCAGCGCCGCGATAGGTCTCGGAATGGCCCTTCTGGCGGCCGAATCCCTTGGCCTCGGTGACGGTGATGCCTTGCAGTCCCACTTCGCCCAGCGCGGTTTTCACCTCGTCGAGTTTGAAGGGTTTGATGATGGCTTCGATCTTCTTCATCTGCTGCAACGCCCGTGCGGGCGTTCTCCTGACCGGGGGGTGAAAGAGTGGGATAATGACCTTCACCATCCTGTCATGCGTTGTGGCGGCGCACAATGGCAGGGGTGCGGAAAGCCCCGCGCGCCTTGGCGCGGCGGGCAGTTTGGGGTAGGCGTTTATATGGGCAAAGCCGGAGACAACATGACCCCTGCGACGCTGCTGACGGGTGAGACCTGCTCTATATCACGGGACGGGTTGACCGAGGCACCGGAATTCGCCGTTTTCCGTGAGATTCTGCCGGATATTTCGCCGCCGCACCCGGCTTTGGCGCCGCTATGGCTGCGCCATGAAGCCGAGGCCGCGTGGCTGGTGGCGCATGGTGTAGCGCCGGATCTGGCCATGGCCGCTGCCGCGCGCGCCGCTGCGCAGTTTTTTACGGCTGAGATGGAGGATTTGCCCGAGGCCTCCCGCGCGTTGCTGCCGGACTGGCTGATGCCGATGGCGGCGGAGGTTTCACCCGGCCCGCTGCTGTTGGCAGCGTGGTTTGGGCTGGAGGCCGAGGCTGCTGAACGGCTGCATGAAAGCTGGGCCATGCTGGGTACCGCCGAGGCGCTGATGGAAACCGGCGGCGATATCCGCCTTGCACGTGACCCGAAAACGGCGCTGAACGGCTATGGGTGCAGCCACCGCCCGCGCCCCTGGGCGATTACGTTTGCATCGTCCACCGCGTCCTCGTCCTCGGAACGCGGCTATATCGCGGCGGATAAGGCCCGGCTGGCCGCGACGGCTGCTTTGCTGCGCGGCAAGGCCGCCCGCCAGGTGCAGGCTGGCTGCGTGGGGGCGGTACGGCGCGGCATTGCCAAATCCTTCGGGCTGCGGGCCGGGGAAGAGGTGGTGCTGGCGGCCTCGGGCACGGATACCGAGCTGCTGGCGCTGGCGCTGACCCATCTGGCCGGGACGGACAAGCCGGTTCTGAACATTCTCATCGCCCCGGAGGAAACCGGGCGCGGCGTACCGATGGCCGCACAGGGGCTGCATTTCGCCGTGGATACCGCGCTGGGCCATGACGTGACCTTCGAGGCGCCGATTGAAGGCTTCCGGCCGGATACGGCGCTGGCCAATATCGCATTGCGCGCGCCCTCCGGTGCGGTGCGGGCCGAGGCGGAGGTGGAAGCCGAGATTGAGGCCGCGCTGGCCGGGGCGCTGGCGGATGGCAGGCGGGTGATCCTGCATGGGCTGGATCTCTCCAAGACCGGGCTACTGGCGCCGTCTCCCGCGTTTCTGGCCCTGCTGCGCGCAGCGTATGGCGATGCGTTCGATATTGTGCTGGATGCCTGCCAAACGCGGCTTTCTCCTGGTTCCGTGCGGGCTTATCTGGACCTTGGGGCGACCGTGCTGGTCACGGGGTCGAAATTCTTTACCGGGCCGCCCTTTGCGGGGGCGGCGTTGTTGCCGGTGAAGGTGGCGGCACGGCTGCAAACGGGCAAGCTGCCCGCCGGGCTGGCGGCTTATTTCAACCAGGCGGAGTTTCCGCCGGGCGCACCCGCGGCGCTAGCACTGCCGGAAGGCGGGAATTACGGGCTGGCGTTGCGCTGGCACGCGGCCCTGGCAGAAATGAGGGCGTTGCTGCGCGTGCCACCCGCGCGCCGGGCGGTGATTTTGCGGGATTTCGCGGCGGCGGTAGTGCGCGGTATTGCCTCAACGCCGGGGCTTACTTTGCTGCCGTCCCCGGTGATCAGCCGTACGGCGGAAGATGAGTTGTGGGAGCGGCTGCCCAGCATCTTCACTTTCTCCTTGCGGGCCCCGCACGCCCCGGAACGCTGCCTGACCCCCGCCGAGGCGCGGCAGGTGTATGTCTGGCTGAATACGGACCTTTCCTCCTGGCTGCCAGAACAGGCGTCGATTGCCGCGCGGATTTGCCATATTGGCCAGCCGGTACCTTTGACGCAACCGCAAGGTGTGGGGCAGTTGGGGGCGTTGCGGGTCTCCGCCGGGGCGCGTTTAATTTCGGGCGAGCCCTCGCACCGCGCGCTGCGCCCGCCCGCGCGTCTGGCCCGTGAGTTCGCGGATGTGAGTGTGGTGTTCACAAAAATTGGGCTGATTTTGGCGAACTGGGCGGTGCTGGTGGCGGCGAATCCAAGCCCCGCTTATCGGCCGCACGGTTTGCGGGACGCCATGAAGGGCTGAGGCCGTTTGGCCTCTTGCCGCTTGCGCTTGGACATGGTGCAGTTTGACCATGGTAAAATTGGATAAAATTTACACTAGAGGCGGTGATCACGGTGAAACTTCGCTGGGGGATGGGACGCGGGTGCCTAAATCCTCGGCAAGAATCGTGGCGATGGGTGATGTTGACGAGTTGAATGCCGTCATCGGCCTCGTGCGGTTGGAGGTTGAAGGCACCATTGATACGATTCTAGAACGGGTTCAGAATGATCTATTCGATCTCGGCGCGGATCTTTGCACGCCGATCACCGAGGACGCGAAACCCGCGCTACGGATTGTGCAAGGGCAGATCAACTGGCTGGAAGCCCGGATTGATGCGGTGACGGCAGAGTTGGCGCCTCTGACCTCCTTTATTCTGCCCGCGGGCAGCCCGGCGGCGGCGCGGTTACATTTTTCCCGTACCGTGGCGCGGCGGGCGGAACGCGCGGTGGTGCATCTGCTGGAAGAACCCGAGGAAGCGGTGAACCGGCTGGTTCTGCTTTATCTCAACCGTTTGTCTGACTTGTTGTTTGTACTGGCGCGCGCGGCGAATGGCATGGGCGGGGCGGATGTGCTCTGGGTGCCCGCGGGCGGACGGGATGGCTGACCCGGCGGCGCTGGGCTGGCAAATCGACTCGGAATTCGCCGCCGATGGGGCGGAAGGCGCCGCGCGGAATTTCTATGCGCTTTACGAGGGCGAGAGTTTTGGCGCGCCCGACCGTGGGGCCTTGGCGATGATCGCCCGCGCCCATGCGGAGCAGCGCAGCGTGCAGGCCGGGTTGCGGGATGCGGTGCAGATTGCCGTCCATTCCTTCGCGGAAGGGTATTTTGGCGCGCGCCGCACATTCTCGCCACACAAGGCGGCGGTAACGGCGTTGAGTTCCCTTAACCGCTGGCTGGCGGGGCAAAGGCAGGGAGAGGCGGGGTGGCATTTGGCGCCGGTTTCGCTCTCCGCGCTGCTGCTGCGGGACCGCCAGGTTGGGCTGGTGCAGGTGGGAGCCTGCCAGATGATCCGGCTGCGCGGCGGGGGGTTGTCGCCGCTTTTATCACCGCATCTGCGTCCGTTGGAGGCCGTGCCCTTTATGCCCACCCGGGCGCTGGGGCTGGAAGCAGAATTGGCACTGGATATAAGCGCCGATGAGGCCGAGCCAGGGGATGTGTATCTGCTGATTGCCGGGCTGGCGGTGACGGAAGGCGTATATGCGGCGCTGGCACCGCTTTCGCCCCGTGCGGCGGAGCCGGGGTTGGCAGGGTTGGTGCTGGCAGCGCTGGCGTCGCTGCCCGGCCTCGGCAAGGCGGTGATGGTGCTGCGCGTGCAGGCCGTGCCCGAAACTGGGGTTGAGGAGACGATTCAGGCCGCACTGGCGGCGCTGCCGATTCGTCCGCCGCCGCGCGAGGGCGATGTGTGGGATGAGTTCCGCATTGGCGAGATATTATTCCGGGGGCGCTATACTATGCTGCGCGCGGCGCGGGATTTGCGGACCGGGCAGGATGTGGCGTTGAAAATTCCGCTGCCCTCAATGTTGCAGGACGAGGTGTTTGCCGCCGGCTTCATGCGTGAGGCGTGGATCGGCGCCTCCGTGCGCAGCCAGAGCGTCGTGCATTACATCGATATTCCCGCCGAGCGGCGCAACTCGCTTTATCTCGTGATGCCGCTTTACCATGGCGAGACGCTGGAAAAACGCTTGAACCGCGCGCCCTCCATGAGCCTGCCGGAGGGGATGGGCATTGCCCTCCGGCTGTGTGAGGCGGTGCAGGACTTGGCGGCGATTGAAATTGTGCACCGGGATTTGAAGCCGGATAATGTGATGCTGCTGGAAACCGGCGAGGTGCGGCTGTTGGATTTGGGGCTGGCTTTTTTGCCGGGTATTGATGCCGTGAGCGCGGCACGGCCGGGCGGGACCATTAGGTACATGGCGCCGGAACTGCTGAAAGGCGTGCCCGCCAGCGCTCGGACGGAGGTTTATGCGCTGGCTGTGACGATTTACCGTATGTTCTCCGGTGGTGCGTTTCCTTATGGCCAGCATGAGAAGTGCCCCTTGCAGAGGTTGCGGCCAGATTTGCCAGCCTGGCTTGGTGAGGCGTTGGGCAAGGGGCTAGCCGCCCGGCCCGAGGACCGGTTTGCCGATGCTGGCGAGCTGGCCAGGGCCTTGCAGATTGGCCTAGCCGAAGGACGGGATGCGCCGCCCATGCGCAAGAGCTTCGTCCTTAGCCGCTTGCAGATTTGGCAAGGGCTGACGCTGCTGTTTGCGGCGCTGTTTTTTCTCATGCTGCTGCGGACGATGATATGATTCGCGTGCTGTATATGAGCGATCTGCATATTGAGATGGAGCGTAAGCGGCGCGGGCTGATGGATGTGTTGTTGCGCCGCCCCGCCCCGCAAGCGCGCCCGGCCCTGAAAAATGTGCCGCCTCCGGATTTGATTGTACTAGCAGGAGATATTCATAACGGCTTGCTCAGCGTGGCTTATGCGGACAGTCTGGCCAAGCGGTTTGGCGTGCCGGTGGTACTGGTGGCTGGGAACCACGAATATTACTTCCATAATCTCTCGCAGATGCGGCCTTATCTGGCCAAGGCGGCGGCGGCCACGCAGGGGCGGGTGTGGTTTCTGGACAATGCGCACGTGGTTCTTGAAATTAAGAGGCATCGTCTGCATGTCTTGGGAAGTACGTTATGGACGGACTTCAATCTGCATCGGAATCCGAAACAGGCCAGTGCCTTTGCGGCGGAGCAGATGAATGATTACCGGCTCATCAACCACGGGACGCGGCGGCTGAGCCCAGCCTTAACCATGGAGCAGCATTTTGCCGCCCGCGCCTGGCTGCATACCAGCCTTGCTCGTCTGCTGACAGATGAGCCGGGCGTGCCCCGGCTGATTGTGACGCATCATGCGCCGGGCGCGGCGTTTTTGGGGACCCGTCAAGGCGGGGTCGGTCCGGCTTATGCGTCTGATTTGTTGCCGGAGTTTGAGCCTTATGCGCCGTCTTTTTGGATTCACGGCCATACGCATCACCGGCATGAAACATTCTCACACGGTTTTTGGGTTGTGTCCGCCCCGCGCGGCTATGGGCGTCAGCGGAGCGAGGGGGAAGAGCCGTATCAGCCAGGGATTTTAGAGATTTAAGGGCGGGTGGGAACAGAGGGTTTGACAGGAAAATAATTCTTGTGCATCACTCTGTTTAACTATCAGGAAAACTTGTTGCCCGCGATGAGATACTCTTTTCTCTCTGTCTTTACCCAGGCGCTGCGTGGTCATACGGGCTGGAAACCAGCTTGGCGCAAGGCAGAGCCGGCACCTTCCTACGATGTGGTGATTATTGGTGGCGGCGGCGGCGGGCTGGCCACTGCTTACTATCTCGCCAAAAACCACCCGGAGGTGGGGCGCATAGCCGTGGTTGAGAAAGGCTGGCTGGGGGGGGGCAATATTGGGCGCAACACCACCATCATCCGGTCTAACTACCTGCTGCCGGGCAATGAACCGTTCTACGAATTTTCCATGAAGCTGTGGGAAGGACTAGAGCGGGAGCTTAATTACAACGCGATGGTAAGCCAGCGCGGCATCTATAATCTTTATCATTCGGATGCACAGCGTGATGCGTTTGCAAGGCGCGGAAATGCCATGCTGTTGCATGGCGCGGATGCGCAGCTTTTGGACAAGGCACAGTTGCGGCGGGAAGTTCCGTACCTGAATTATGATAATGCACGCTTTCCCGTGCAGGGGGCGCTGGTGCAGCGGCGTGCGGGCACGGCGCGGCATGATGCGGTGGCCTGGGGTTATGCACGGGGCGCGGATCTGCGCGGTGTGGATCTGATCGAAAATTGCGAAGTTACCCGAATATTTCAGGAAAACGGCAAGGTAACAGGGGTAGAGACGACGCGCGGCACTATTCGTGCGGGTAAGGTGGCGATGGCGGTAGCGGGGTCGTCGTCCTTACTGGCAGCGAAAGCGGGGTTGCGTTTGCCGATTGAAAGCCACGCCTTGCAGGCTTTTGTGACTGAAGGGCTGAAACCGTTGATTGATACAGTGATTACCTTTGGGGCCGGGCATTTTTATATCTCGCAGTCAGACAAAGGCGGTCTGGTGTTTGGCGGTGATATTGACGGTTATAACTCCTATGCCCAGCGTGGCAATCTGCCGGTGGTGGAAGATGTGTGCGAAGGCGGCATGGCGCTGATGCCGATGCTCGGCCGCACACGGTTGCTACGAAGCTGGGGCGGGATCATGGATATGTCGATGGATGGATCGCCGATTATCGATAAGACGCCGGTGGACAATCTCTTTATAAATGCAGGCTGGTGTTATGGCGGGTTCAAGGCGACGCCGGCATCGGGCTTTTGTTTCGCGCATCTTGTCGCGCGTGGGGAGCCGCATCCGGTGGCGGCGGCCTACCGGTTGGGACGGTTCGCTGAAGGCAGGCTGATTGATGAAAAGGGAGTCGGCGCGCAGCCGAATCTGCATTAATGCGAATCTTTTGTCCGCATTGCGGTGAGCGGGGTCTGGAGGAATTTACCTACGCCCAGGATGCCGAACGCGCGCGTCCGACGGATGGCGGTGCCACGCCCACGAAAGAGTGGGAGGGATATGTGTATCTGCGCGATAATCTTAAAGGTCCCCGCAGGGAATATTGGTATCATGGTGGCGGCTGCCATGCCTGGCTGGTGGTGGAGCGTGATGTTTCAACGCATGAAATTCTTTCGGTTACAGTGCCATGAGCGGGTACAGGCTTAGCCAGGGTGGCGTGATTGACCGCGCCCGCACGGTGAATTTCAAATTTGATGGCAAGAGCTATGCCGGTTTCGCGGGGGATACACTGGCTTCGGCGCTGTTGGCCAGCGGGGTGAAACTCTTTGGCCGCAGCTTCAAGTATCATAGGCCGCGCGGTGTGTTTGCATCAGGCTCGGAGGAGCCGAATGCCTTGGTGGAACTGCGGACGGGAGCGTATCGGGAGCCGAACACGCGGGCCACCATGGCGGAGATTTTCGAGGGGCTGGAGGCGGCGAGTCAGAATCGCGGTGTGTCTCTGAAATATGACCCGCTGGCGGTGAACAATTGGCTTTCACCGTTTCTTGTAGCGGGGTTCTACTATAAAACTTTCATGTGGCCGTCGGGGTTTTGGGAAAAAATCTACGAGCCGATGATCCGCCGCGCGGCGGGGCTGGGGCGGAATGCCGGTATGCCGGACCCGGATTGTTATGAAAAGACCACGGAATTTTGCGATGTTCTGGTGATCGGTGGCGGGGCGGATGGGGCGGCCGCGGCGATTGCCGCCGCTGAGGCGGGGCAGCGCGTGATTCTGTGTGATGAGAACGCACCGCTTTATGCCTTGCAACTTCCAGAGAGCGTACGCCTGTTCAGCCGTACAACGGTGCTTGGCGTGTATGATGGCGGCACCTATGCGGCGCTGGAGCGGTTAACGGATCATCTGCCGTCTTCCAGTGCGCCGCGCCAACGGCTGGTCCGCATTATAGCCAAGCGGAGTGTGCTGGCCACGGGCGCGTTGGAACGGCCGATTGCATTTGGGCATAATGATTTACCAGGTGTGATGCTGAGCCGGGCGGTGGGTGATTATGTCACGCGGTACGGTGTGGCGCCGGGGCGGAATGTTTTGCTTTACCTCAATAACGATGATGCGGCTTCGCTTATTCCCACACTGCATGGGGCGGGGGTGAAGCTTGCCGGTGTGGTGGATGCGAGGCCCAGGAGCAGCGATGCGCTGTATGACGCGGCCCGTGCCGCTGGAGCGCCAGTTTATGCCGGCGCCGCCATTATCCGTGCGGTTGGCGCAATGGGGGTGAAGGGGGCGAGGATCCGTCTTGCCGCGGGTGGGGAACTAAGCTTGCCGTGCGATATTATCGCGGTCTCGGGCGGGTTTAATCCGAATTTAGCGTTGACGTCGCATTTCGATGGAAAGCCGGTATGGGATGAGCGTATCGCCGCTTTTGTGCCCGGAATATTGCCGCCGGGGATGGAGGTGGTTGGCAAGGCGGCGGGGCAGGGAATTAACGCTAATATCCTGCCGGTTTTTCATTCCGGCTATGTGCCAGGTAAATCTTTTTTGGATTTACAGAATGATGTGACGGTGAAGGATATGAAACTGGCCGAGCGTGAGGGCTTTGCCTCGGTGGAGCATATGAAGCGCTACACCACGCTGGGCATGGCAACGGACCAGGGCAAGACCGCGAATGTAAACGCCATTGGCGTGCTGGCGGAGGCGCTGGGGCGCGGTGTGGGTGAAACTGGGACCACGCGCTTTCGGCCGCCTTATGTGCCGGTGGCGATCGGTGCGCTGGCGGGGGCGCATACGGGCAGGTATTTCCGCCCCATGCGGCTTACCCCCACCCATGGCTGGGCAAAGGAGCTGGGGGCTGTGTTTGTGGAAACCGGACCATGGCTGCGTGCGCAATATTTCCCCCAACCCGGTGAGGATTGGCTGAGCGCCGCCCAGCGCGAGGTGAATACGGTGCGCCTGGCGGTGGGGATTTGCGATGTGACCACGCTGGGCAAGATTGATATTCAAGGCCCGGATGCGGCGGTGTTTCTGGAACGCGTTTATACCAATAGTTGGAAAACGCTTGCGATTGGCAAGGTGCGCTACGGGTTGATGCTACGTGAGGACGGCATGGTGATGGATGACGGCACCACCGCGCGCCTTGGTGAAACCCATTTCGTGATGACCACCACCACCGCCAATGCGGGGCGGGTGATGCAGCATTTGGAGTTTTGCGCGCAGATATTGTGGCCGGAACTGGACGTGGCGATGATCTCTGTTACCGATCAATGGGGGCAGATTGCCGTGGCGGGGCCGAAGTCCACCGCCACGCTGGCAAAACTTGTTGATGCGCCATTTGACCTTTCGGACGAGGCGTTTCCGTACATGGCGTGTGGTGCACTGACGGTGTATGGCGGCGTGCCCGCGCGGCTGTTCAGAATCTCATTTTCTGGTGAGCGGGCTTATGAGCTTGCCGTGCCCGCGCGTTTTGCGCACGCCTTGGCGGAGAAGTTGATGGAGGCGGGGGCTGAATATGGCATCGCTCCTTATGGCACCGAGGCGCTGGGGATTATGCGAATTGAGAAAGGTCATGCCGCCGGGCCGGAATTGAACGGCCAGACCACGGCGCATGATCTGGGGCTGCATAAGCTGCTGTCAAAGAAAAAGGACTTTATCGGCCGGGCCATGGCCGCGCGCCCGGCGCTCATGGACACACAGCGCCAGACCATGGTGGGGCTGAAGCCGGTGAATGAGCGGGATGTGATCCGCGCGGGCAGCCATTTGCTGCCGGTGGGGGCGCAGGCCAAGGCGGAGAACGACCTGGGGCATGTAACCTCCGCCGCGCGCAGCCCCACGCTAGGAAGCATCGCGCTGGCCTTGCTGGCGGGCGGCCCAGCGCGGATGGGTGAGACCGTCCGGGTTTACGACCCGATACGCGGCGGGGATTTTGAGGCTGTTGTCACCAGCCCGGTGCATTATGACCCGGAAGGGAAGCGCCTTCATGCTTGATGCTGTTGTTCCGGCCTTCGCGCCGCACCCTTTCATCAGCTTGGCGGCGCCACGGCGTATCCGCAGCCTGGCGGCCTACAAGAGCACATTGCCCGCGCTGGAGGCGGCTTTGGGTATCAAATTGCCCACCGGGCCGAAGCGTGTGGGGCATCAGGGGGCGGAGATTCTTTGGAACGGGCCGCGCCAATGGCTGGTGATGGGGGAGTTGGACCTGCCCGCTGAGCATGCCGCCGTGACCGAGCAGACGGACGGGCTTTGCCTGCTCACCCTCTCAGGCCCCTATGCGGTGGAGATATTGAAGAAAGTGTTGCGCATTGATATCGCCCGTTTTGCGGCGGATGAAGTGGCGATCACCACCGCCGCGCACATAAGTGTGCGTGTGTGGCGGGAGGGTGAAAATTTCATCCTGGCCTGTTTCCGTTCCTTTGGTGAAGCGCTACATCACGCTCTCATGCAGGCTTCAGAGACATTGACCGGACGAGGTTGATGGCAGCGCGGCGCGCGCCTCCTTCCGTCCATTACACATCAGGAAAATTGTAATCATGTCCAAAGCTAAATTCGTGCTGACCCTCTCTTGCGTGAATCGCCCAGGGATTGTGGCGGCTGTTACGACGTATTTGTTCGAGAAGGGCGCTGATATCCGTGAGGCGCAGCAATTCGACGATCTGGAGACGGGTAAATTCTTTGCCCGTATTTCCTTCTCACTGGTGGAAGGGGCAGAGATCGGCCCCCTGCGGGACGGATTTGCCGAGGTGGCGGAGCCGTTCGGCTTTACCTGGAAATTCTCTGACCATTCCGCCCCGCGCAAGGTGATGCTGATGGTCTCCAAATTCGATCATTGCCTGGAGGACCTGCTGTACCGCTGGCGGATCGGCGAGATGGAGATGCAGCCGGTGGGCATTATCTCCAACCATCCGCGCGAGGTTTATAACGGGCTGGATTTCGGCGCGATCCCGTTTCACCATCTGCCCATCACCAAGGAAAGCAAGATGGAGCAGGAAGGCCAGATCTGGTCCATAGTGAAGGAAAGCGGGGCGGAGATGGTGGTGCTTGCGCGCTATATGCAAATTCTCTCGGATGCGCTGGCTCAGAAACTCTCTGGGCGCTGCATCAATATCCATCATTCTTTCCTGCCGGGCTTTAAGGGAGCGAAGCCTTACCATCAGGCACACCGGCGTGGGGTGAAGCTGATTGGCGCGACTGCGCATTACGTGACCGCCGATCTCGATGAAGGCCCGATTATCGAGCAGGATGTGGAGCGCATCACCCATGCTGACACGCCGGATGATCTGGTCCGCAAGGGGCGCGATATTGAGCGTCGGGTGCTGGCCAGGGCAGTGAGGTATCATTTAGAGGACAGGGTGATTTTGAATGGGGCCAAGACGGTCGTCTTCGCGAGTTGAATGGGCTAGAAGACGCGCGTGAGCACGGAGGGGACAGAGTTGGCTGAGATTATCAACGGGAAGGCTTTTTCGGCCAATTTGCGCGCCCAGATCGCGGCGGAAGTGGCGGGATTGCCTTATCAGCCGGGGTTGGCCGTAGTGCTGGTGGGGGATGACCCGGCCTCGAAAGTCTATGTCGCCAACAAGGCGAAGCAGACGGTGGAAGTGGGCATGGCCTCCTTCGAGCACAAGTTGCCCGCCGAGACCACACAAGAGGATTTGCTGGCCCTGGTGCGGAGATTGAATGCGGACCCCAAGGTGCATGGGATTTTGGTTCAGTTGCCGCTGCCCAAGCATCTGAACGCGGATGAGGTGATTGCCGCTATCTCGCCGGATAAGGACGTGGATGGGCTGACCGTGGTGAATGCCGGGCGGCTAGCCGCGGGCTTGCCGGGGCTGGTGCCGTGTACGCCGCTTGGCTGTATTCTGCTGCTGGAGGACCGGCTGCCTGACATGACCGGGCTGAATGCCGTTGTGGTCGGGCGCTCGAACCTTGTGGGCAAGCCGATCGCGCAGCTGCTTTTGCAGAAGAACTGCACGGTAACTATGGCCCATTCCCGTACCAAGGACCTGCCGGCTTTGTGCCGCACGGCGGATATTCTGGTGGCCGCCGTGGGCCAGCCGGAGATGGTGAAAGGCGATTGGATCAAGCCCGGTGCGACCGTGATTGATGTGGGCATCAATCGCGTGCCGGGGGCGGTTGAAGGCAAGACTAAGCTGGTTGGCGATGTGGCGTATCAGGAGGCCGCCGCGGTGGCAGGGCTGATTACGCCGGTGCCGGGCGGGGTTGGGCCGATGACCATTGCCTGTCTGCTGCGCAATACGCTCACCGCCGCCAAACGGCTGGAAGGGCGCTGATCCGCGGGGGAATCTGTAAACAAGTCTGGCCTTTTTACCCCCTCCGTCATAAGACCAAGGACAGGAGGATGGGTGGAACATGCGCAGCCAGGCAAAGCCGAAGGCAAAACAGGCTCAGCTAATCAAGGCATCATTGCCGGACGCTCTGGAGCAAGCCGGGCTGCCCGCCGACATGGCGGAAGCCTATAACACCGGCAGCAATGCCGCGGCGGTTTCTGATCTGACGCTGGAGCAGGCGATTGGCGTGCAGGTGCGCCAGTTGCGCCGCCGCGTGGGCATTACCGTCTCAGAACTGGCGGCGGCGGCGGGGCTTTCCGGCGGGATGCTCTCGAAGATCGAGAACGGGCAGATTTCACCGTCGCTGGCATCTCTGCAGTCGCTGGCGCTGGCGCTGAATGTGCAGATCACCACTTTTTTTTCCACCTTTGAGGAAAAGCGCGACTGCTCCTTCGTGAAAGCGGGGACGGGCGTCGTGATCGAGCGGCGGGGGACGAAGTCCGGTCATCAATATTCGCTGCTGGGCCATGCTCTGGGCGGCAATGTGGTGGTGGAACCGTATCTGATCACGCTGAGCAAGGACGCCGCCCCCCATGCGGCGTTTCAGCATGAGGGCACGGAGTTTATCTATATGCTCACCGGCGAGGTGCTGTACCGCCACGGCGACCAATCCTACCATCTGACCCCTGGCGATGCGCTGCTATTCGACTCCGCCGCGCCACACGGGCCGGAGAAGCTGCTAGTGAAGCCGATGACTTATCTCTCCGTCATCACCTACGCGCGCGAGCAGAGCTGAGGCGATGGCTGGGTTGTTTACGCGCCTGCGGGACGGCGCGGGCGCGGATTGGGAGGCCTATGTGCGCCACCCATTTGTAGCGGCGCTGGCGGATGGGGCGCTGCCGCGTGAGTCGTTCAGGAATTTTCTGGTCCAGGATTATCTGTTTCTGATCCAATATGCGCGGGCTTATGCGCTGCTGGCCTATAAGCTGGAGGCGTTGCCGGATATCCAGGCCGCGCTAGAAACAGCGAAAGCGCTGATTGAGACCGAGATGCCGCTGCATGTGCAATATTGCGCGGGCTGGGGCATTGATGAGGCGCAGATGCTTGCTGCGCCGCCTGCTTTGGAGATGCTGGCCTATACGCGCTTTGTGCTGGCGGCGGGCCATGGCGGGGATGCGCTGGATTTATTAGCGGCCCTGGCGCCGTGCATCGCGGGTTATGCCGAGATTGGCGCCTGGGCGTCGGCCCGGGCGGGGGCGGATAACCCGTACCGGGAATGGATTGAGACCTATACCGGCCCGGCATATCTTGAGTCCGTTGACGCGTCGCTAGCGATGATCGATCGGGTGGGGGCCGCGCTGGGAGCCGAGGCAAGGCTGCCCCGGTTGCAGGCGGTCTTTACCCAGGCAACGCGGCTTGAGGCCGCGTTTTGGAATACTGGCTGGCGGGGTTAACCCCCGCCGATCAGCACGCCCGTGGCAAACACCAGCGCCCCTCCGAAAGCCACCTGCAGCGTGGCGCGCAGAGGGGAGGTGTCCATGAAACGCCAGCGTATCCAGGAAATCGCGGACAATTCCACGACCACGACGATGATGGCGACAATGAGCGCCATATGTAGGCTGGGGATAAGGAAGGGCAAAGTATGGCCAAGTCCGCCCAGCGTGGTCATCAGCCCGGTCACGACACCGCGCACATAAGGCGTGCCGCGTCCGGTGAGGGAGCCATCGTCAGAGAGCGCTTCGGCGAAGCCCATGGAAATACCCGCCCCGAGCGAGGCCGCCGCGCCAACGAGGAAGGCGGCGAATGTGTCGCCGGTTGAAAAAGCGGCGGCGAAAATGGGGGCGAGGGTGGAGACGGAGCCATCCATAAGCCCGACCAGGCTGGGCTGGATATATTGCAACATGAACTGCTCGCGGGCGTGCTTGTCCTCGGTGGAGCGCGCATCCGCGGTGAGATTGGATTCGGAGAGCGCATCCGCCCGGTGCTCATGCTCGGCCTCGGCATCGGCCAGGTCGCCCAGCAATTTGCGTATGGAGACATCCGTGGCGCGCGCAGCGGCGTTGCGGTAAAAGCGCTGGGTTTCCTGCTCCATGCTCTCCGCGATCTTGCGGACATCGTCGATATTCGGCTTGGGGAACTGCCAGATGGAGGGGCGGGTGATGAAGCCGCGCACGTCCTGACGGCGGATTAGTGGGATATGGTCGCCGAATTTTTCCCGGTAAAGCTCAAGCAGCTCACGCCGATGCTCGCTTTCCTCTGCCGCCATCTCCTTGAAGATGTTGGCAGTGGCTGGATAGTCCTCGCGTAGGCGTTCTGCCATGTCGAGATAGATGCGGCCGTCCTCCTCCTCATTGCCGATGGCGAGGGCGAGGATTTCGCGCTCTGAGAGCTGAGAAAAATCACGCATGCGGGCACTCCATTCTGGACCGTTCATCTGACGGAACAGAAGCGGCGCGTCAAGGATTTTGACGTATTTGAGAATGAATGGCTATTGCACAAATCATTGATATGTCAGAATTTTTACACTCCATTCCCGCGTTGCCGCGCAAGGTAAAGACTGTAAAATGAAGGTGTAATGGATGGGATTAGGCGGTGAGCAGTGTTCAGGTGAAAGAGGGTTCTTGCCCGTGCGGCAGCTTGTTGCGGGCAGCGCGGTGTTGCGAGGCGGACAAGGCGCAATGGCCGGGGCAGGAGGCTGCCGCGCTGCTGGATGACAAAGCTGCTGAGGCCACGAAATTATTCAACGCCAAGGATTATGACGAGGCCGAGGCGCTGGCGCTGAAAATTCTGGATGCGGTGCCCAACCAGCGCGCTGCGCTCAGAGTTTTGTTTGAGGTCCGCAAGGCGCAAAAACGCTTCAACGCGGCGGATGCGCTGGGGGCGCGGCTGGCGGGGCTGCCTGCTGAACCCGCCCAGCGCGCCCAGGCCAACGGGCAATATGCGCAACATCTGATCGCCCAGGGACGCCATGCGGATGCGCTGCCTTTTGCTGCCGCGGCCCTCAAGGCGGCGCCGCGCGCGGCCCAGGCCCATCATGTCATGGGGGTGGTGCTGACTGAAACCGGGGAGGTGGCGGCTGGTGAACGCCATTACCGCCGGGCGCAGGCGCTGCTGCCGCGCGAGGATGGCATGGTGCTGGGCAATTTGGCCTGGAACCTGAAATTGCAGGGGCGCTTGAGCGAGGCCGAGGCGCTGTATGAAAAAGCCTTGGCATTGCGGCCTGAGAATATGCGCGGCGTGGGTGGGCAGGCGCAGGTATTGTTCACCAAAGGCGAACACGACCGGGCGGACAGGATTCTGGATGATGCGCTGGCCCGTTGGCCGGAAGACCGGATTTTGCGACTGTTGAAAGTGATGGCGGATCTGGCGCTTCAACGCCCGCGGGCCGCGCTGGAACGGCTGGGGCCGCCGGAAAAACAGATGCCGCCGGAATTGCTGGCGCGGGGCCGTGCCTTTATGCAATTAGAGCAGCCTCAGGACGCGGTGAACGCCATCGCCGCAGCCCGGAATATCCAGCGTGAACGAACGGGGCTGTTTTACCAGCCTGAGGCGTTGCAGGCGCGGGTGGCGCGCGACAAGGCGTATTTTACGGCGGATCGCGTGCGGCCCTTGCCCAAGGCTGGACCGGGCGGGTTCATGCCGGTATTTCTGCTGGGATTCCGGCGTTCTGGTAGCGCCTTGCTGGAGCAGCTTCTGGCGCAGATTCCGGGCTTTGCCGTGGGCGATGAACTGGCGCCGGTGGCGGATCTAGCAAAGGCCGTCCCAGGCCTGCTGGGCGGCGGGGATTATCCTGACGTGCTGGATGAAATGCTGGTGGGAGAGGGCGCGTATGTACCGGACCGGCTGCGGGAGGTTTATGAGGCGCCGCGCCGCAGGCTGGGGCTGATGCGCGAGGGGGTGCGCTTCATCACGGACCGCGCGGCGTCTAATGTCTGGCATCTCGGGCTGATCAAGCTGCTTTACCCCGAGGCGCCGATTATCCATGTGCTTCGCCATCCTTATGATCTGGTGCTGTCCAACATCGCCCAGGACCGCAAGCTGGAGGGAAATGCCCATGCCGGGCTTCCGGGGGTGGCGCGCTACTTCGCTCTGCAGGCGGACATGATCAAACATTACCGGGGGCAGCTTACGCTGCGCTATCTGCCGGTGCGGTATGAGGATTTGGTGGCCGACCCGGATGCGGTGGTGCGGCGAGTGCTGGAATTCGTCGGCTCGGATGCCAGCCTGCCAGCGGCGCTGGCCTTGAACAATCAGACGGTGCCCGAGCCCTGGCCCGCACATTTTACCGTGCGTGAGGCGGTGCATGGCCGAGCGGCGTGGCGCTTTAAGGCGTATCAGGCGGCGTTGCCCAATTTGTTCAGCGAGGTGGCGCCGGTGCTGGATCCGTGGGTGCGGGAATTTGGCTATGAGGAGCAGGGCGCATGAGCGAGGCCGAACAAGCGGGCAAGGTGGTAATGCCGCTGGCCAAGGCGCTGGAGAAGCTGGCCAAGCTGGAGCAGGAGAACAAGCTGGAGCAGGCGGATTTGTTCGCAGCGCGGATGTTGGCGGCGATGCCGGAGCATCCGCATATTTTGCAGCTGGCGGGCATTGTGGCGTACCGCAATGGGCGGACGGCTGAGGCAATTGAGCGGATGGAAAAATCTGAGGCGCTCTCTCCACAGACGCCAGTTTATCCACGGAATATCTGCGAGGTGTATCGTGGCGCCGGGCGGCTGGACGATGCCTTGCGCGCGGGTAAGCGGGCCATTGAGCTGGCGCCGCAGGATTCGCGGTCCTATTTCAATCTGGCGCTGATCCATTATGAGCGGCTGGAGCTGGACGACGCCGTGCGGGTGGCCGAGCAGGCGCTGACCATCGACCCCGAATTCGCCGAGGCGCATTTTGAGAAAGCCGAGGCGCTGCTGTTGGCCGGGCGCCTACGGGAAGGCTGGGAGAGCTATGAATGGCGTTTCAAGCTGAAACAGGCCGAGGGCATGTTGCCCAAGACCGACAAGCCGCAATGGGACGGGCGGCCGATGGAGCCCGGCAAGCTGCTGATTATTGGCGATCAAGGGTTTGGGGATTGCGTGCAGTTTGGGCGGTTTATGCCCTGGGCGGCGTCGCAGGCGCCGCAGCCGGTGCTGGCGTGCTCTGCTGAGTTACTGCCGCTGCTCGGCCAGCTTCCCGGGCCGGGCAAGATTGTCACGCGCTGGGACGATGCAGCGGGCTATGAAGCCTTTATCCCGCTCTCGGGCTTGCCTCGCTTGGCGGGGGTCACGCTCGAGAACATTCCCCCAGCGGGTTATCTGGCGCCGAAGCCGGCGCTTGTTGCGCGCTGGGGTGAGACGCTGGAGCGACTGGTGCCCAGGGGCAAGAAGCGGATTGCGCTAGTTTGGGCCGGGCGGCCCACCCATAAGAACGACAAGAAACGCTCGCTGAAGCTGACACAGTTCAAACCGTTATTCGACCGTGATGATGTGGTGGTGATAACCGTGCAGAAGGGCGACCAGATTGCCCAGGCAGGCGGTTATTACGGGCGCGCGCCGTTGGTGAATCTGGGCCCGGAGATTGAGGATTTCCTGGATACCATGGCGATTTTGCGGCATGTGGACCAGCTGGTGAGCATTGATACCTCGGTGGCGCATTTGGCCGGGGCGAGCAATGTGCCTACCTCCGTAGTTTTGCCTTATGCGCCGGATTGGCGTTGGTTGTTGAACCGCGATGATACACCCTGGTATCCATCCTTACGGCTGTACCGCCAGACGGTGCCGTATCAGTGGGATGATGTGATAAGACGCTTGGCGGCGGATTTGTAGGAGGGGGCATGAGACACGGGGGCAAGGCGCTGCTGGTGGCCTGTTTGTCAGCCTGGCTGGCCGGGTGCGCAGTGAAACCGCCCCCGGCCCAGGTGGTCATGGCGCCTCCCGCGCCGTCGCCGCATGATTACGCTGTGGACGCGGCCCAACTGCGTGGAGCGTTGATGCAGGTGGACCCGCAAGCGATTATGCCCAGCCCGGCCAAGGAAGCCTTCTGGATTGCGCGCACGAAGGCGGAATTGGCGGCATCGCCTTATAGGATAGAGCATCCGCAACTGCTTGTGGCGGTGGACAGTAACCCGCATGTGCAGCGGATGCGGGTGATTCTGGCGGTGCCGGGCGGGCCTTGGCAAGTGATTGGCGGCGGCAAGGTGTCCACTGGGCGTAGCGGGCGAAAAGGTTATTACATTACCCCGACCGGCGTGTTCCCCCATACGGACGCCATTCTCGATTACCGGGCGCTGGGTACATATAACGAGAACCATATTCGCGGGCTGGGCCGCAAAGGTATGCGAGTGTGGGATTTCGGCTGGCAGGAAGCGCAGAAAGGCTGGCATGGCAATGGCGATAGCGGCGAGATCAGGCTGCTAATGCATGCCACGGACCCAGATTATCTGGAGCAACGGCTGGGGCGGCCGGATTCAAAAGGCTGTGTGCGGATTTCCGCTGCGATGAACATGTTTCTTGACCGCCATGCCGTGCTGGACGCGGATTATTTGCATGCCTCCAAAACCGCCCCCCGTTATGCGGCGATTTTGCCGGAAAATGGCGATCCATCCCCTTATGCTGGGACGTATCTAGTGATTTTTAACGCCCCCGCGCCGAGTTAAGAGACCGAGGAGGGGCGGGTGAGCAGTACCATGCGCACCAAATCCGGCAGGCTGCTGGCGCCCATCTTGCTCATGATGTTGGCGCGATGCACCTCCACCGTGCGGGCGCTGATCTTGAGGTCGTAGGCGATGGTTTTGTTCGGCAGGCCGTTCACCAGCCGGTCCAGCACCTGCGTTTCGCGCGGGGTGAGGCTGACGAGGCGGGTTCTGGTTATTGCTTCATCCTCGGTGCGGACGCAATCCTCGGCATCGCGGTCCAGCGCCTCCTGCACGGCGGTCAGGAATGTGTCCTCCGTGAAGGGCTTTTCGATGAAATCCATTGCGCCTTCTTTCATGGCACGCACGGCCAGGGCCACGTCGCCGTGGCCGGTCATGACGATGACGGGCAACTTGACGCGACGGCTATTGAGCTCGCGTTGAAGGTCCAGCCCGGAGAGGCCGGGCATGCGGATATCCGTGACTACGCAGCCACGCGGGAGGGCGGGCAGCTCCTGCAGAAACGCGTTCGCGGATTCAAAGCTTTTGACAGGAAAGCCGGCGCTGGTGAGGAGAAAGTTCAGGGCGTGACGCACGGCCTCGTCATCGTCGATCAGGTACACAACGGGTTTTTTCATGGCGTTTATCCTTCAGCCAGCGGGGCGCGCAACGTGAAGGAAAAGATGGTGCCGCCATCCGGCCCTGGCGAGGCCCAGAGCCTGCCGCCATGGGCCTCGATAATGGTGCGCGAGACCGAGAGCCCAACGCCCATGCCAGTCGCCTTGGTGGTGATGAAGGGCTGGAAAAGCTGGGACATGATGTTGGCGGCGATTCCATGTCCGGTATCTGCGACATCGATACGGATCATGTTGTCAGCCAGGGGGGCGGTGGAGATCAGAAGTTCCCGTGTGGGGCTGTCATGCATGGCCTCCATGGCGTTGCGGATCAGGTTAACTAGAACCTGCTGCACCTGCACTTTGTCGGCAATTACGTTGGGGCAGGCGATGTCGAAGGTGAAGCTGACGCGCAGGCCGCTCTCCCGCGCGCCGATCAGCGCCAGGGCGCTGGCTTCCTCGATCAGCTTGGGCAGTGGTTCGACCCGCCGCTCCGTCGCGCCGCGCGCCACAAACTCCCGCAGGCGGCGGATAATCTGCCCGGCCCGCATGGCTTGCTCGGTAGCGCGTTCGATGCCTTCATGCAGCATTGTAATGTCCGCGCCCGCGCCACGGTCCAGCAAGCGTTTGCAGCCATTGAGATAGGTGGCGATGGCGGTGAGCGGCTGGTTCAACTCATGGGCCAGGGTTGAGGCCATTTCACCCATGGCGGTGAAGCGGGACATATGCGCCAGCTCTGCTTGCAGCTCATGCAGCCGGGCCTGAGTTTCGTGCCGTTCTGTTAAATCGCGCACAAAGCCGGTGAAGGCGCGCCGGTTTTGTGTGACGGTTTCACCAATATACAGCTCCATCGGGAAGGTTGAACCGTCTTTGCGTTGCCCCATCACCACGCGCGAGGCCCCGATGATACGCTTTTCTCCGGTGGTGAGATAGCGTTTGAGGTAATTGTCGTGTTGCTCCCGATAAGGGGAGGGCATGAGCAGGCTTACATTCCGGCCCTTAACCTCAGCGGTGGGGTAGCCGAACAGCCGCTCTGCGGCGGTGGAAAAAGATTGAATTTGCCCGGCTTCGTCGATGACCACCATGGCGTCCGGCACGGTGTCGAGAATCGAGCGGAGATGCGCGTCAAGGTCCAACCAGGCGGCATCCGCTGGGCTGGCCTTTGTGTCCGCCGCTACTAAGACAGCGGGCTTGTTGGAGGTGTTTTTCTCCATGTCCCCACGCGGATTTGATTATGGCACCTATCCTAACCATTCGATGCAGAAATACAACCATAGAGTGCCGGGCCGGGAAGCCCGGCCGCTTAAACCGCGAGATGTGCGAGAAAACGCTTTTCCGCCCGCCGGAAGAGAAAGATCAACGTAAAGGAGATGCAAAGATACAGCAGCGCTGCGATGCCGAACGCATCAAACGGGGCATAGGTGGCGATGTAGGCGTCGTTGGTGATTTTCAGGATATCGGGCACTGTGGCGGTGAAGGCCAGTGTGGTGGCGTGCAACATTAAAATCACCTCGTTGCTGTACATTGGCAAGGCGCGGCGCAGCGCTGAGGGGATGATGATGCGGCGGTAGAGCGTGAAGCGCGACATGCCATAGGCGCGCCCGGCCTCAACTTCGCCATGCGAGGTGTCACGGATGGCGCCGTAGAAAATTTCCGTGGTGTAGGCGCCGGTATTCAGCGCGAAAGAAAGCAGGGTACAGTTGATCGCGGAGCGGAAGAAATCCGCGAGGAACGGGGTCTCCCGCACGAAAT
>NZ_FQVJ01000016.1 GCF_900129125.1 Acidocella aminolytica 101 = DSM 11237
TCTGATGTTCGTTGTCCAGGGTTTTCGGCATGATGGCGCGCGCCCCAAAGCTTCTGGAGTTGTCCGAAATATGAATGTTGTGCAGCGCAGGAGGCAGAGCTGCTGAGACGACGGTTTGCAGACTCTGATGCGCGGGTTGGATACCGCATTTCCGTGTGTTCGTCCGGGGCTGCCTCGATCTGCCAGCGGGCATCGACAATGTCGGCCACACAATTCGTACGAGAGTTCCCCACCGGAGCCCTGCCTCCAGCGTTGCACAACAATGATGCTGGTTGGTCCTAACGGTTCTCCTGTACCGAGGTGGAATGAGGCGTTGGCGGATATAGTGGGCGATCAGGTTGCATGGGGTTCGACTTCTCGCCCGATTGCCCAAAGGAAGGCGGCCATTTCCCGGGCGATTGCCACCGTGACGACCGACTGTCGTTTACCGTGCGCCATGAGCTTGCGGTAGCGGCTGCACAGCCGGACCTGGGCTTTCCAGGCGATGTCGGTGACCGTTTTCGTCAAGCCGGTCTGCCGCTCCTGCAACAGGCGGCTCATACGGGCTGGGAAGCGATAGGTCCAGGCGCCCTCGATGAGCACGCGGCGGGCTCGGCTGTTGCCGGCTTTGGTGATGCTCCCGCGGCGAGTACGTTCGCCCGTGGAGTTTTCAGAGGGGACCAAGCCGAGATAGGCCATCAGCTGACGCGGATTGTCGAACCGGCGCACATCGCCGATTTCCGCGACAAAGGTGACTGCGGTCAGGAAAGCGACACCGCGCAACGCCTGGTAGGCAGCGATCACCGGCGCCATGGACCATGAGGCCGCTACTTCGGTGACCTGTTCGGTCAAGCGCTTGAGCCGAATCTCGGCATTCTCGATCGCCTGGCGATACTCCGCCAGCACGAGGTACTGGGCGGGATGCTCGAAGCTCTGCTCGCACAGCCATCTTGTATGCGCCCTGGTCCATACATCACGACCGGTGAAGACCCGGCCATGGCGGAGCAAAAAGGATTGCAAGTGCTGACGGGTGCGCCGCAGATCCTCCATTGCAGCCTCTCGGACGCGCACGAGTTCCCGGACGGCCTCGTGTCCCGGATCCGGCACCCAAACGGCGGTCAGCTCTCCCGCACGGTATAGTTTGGCCAGGGTCAGCGCATCGCGGCGGTTGGTCTTGACCCGTTCGCCGGGACGCTTCGGGATCAGTGAGGGCGCGACCACGATGCATTCGTGGCCGAGCCGCGTGATCTGCCGATGCAGACCGTAGCCGGTTGGTCCCGCCTCATAACAAAAAGCCAGTTCCCCATGCCGCTTGGCAAGCTTCGTCACAAGCCGCTCAACCACCTCAGGGGCGCTGTCGATATCGCCGATGAAGCGCACCTCGCCATCACGTCCCTCCTCGGCCACTGCCACCGAGATCTTCAGCTTCGATGTATCCAGTCCCACGTAGACTTTGCTATCCTGTCGCACGGCTCGTCCCCTATGCGAGAGGCTCGGCGTCGGCCCATCCGGCGCAACCCTCGCTCATCGCATATTGCGGGTGAGCCACCTCTCAGACAACGAACATACGGTCTTCTAGGGCCCAGCGTGGCGCTGAGTGCCGGGCTGCAGAGCCAAAGCCTATCCGTAGCGCAGAAGCAGAATTTTACTGGCTTGTCTGCCTCTCTCGCATGACCGTCAAGCCGCACCCCATGCCGGGCTGAGAGCCACAACCCTTACACCATTCTAAGAATGCCAATCCACAAACCATAACCACCCCATAAACAAACCCCGCCGAAAATTCGACGAGGTTTGTCTGCAGTCTGAGGGCTCCGCAAAGGGGCCTTTTTCTTTGGCGGTGATTGCTGCGTCTTACTTCTTGCGCAAACCGATGCCAGCGAACTTCTTGTTGAACTTGGCAACCTGACCACCCGTGTCCATCACGCGCTGCACCCCGGTCCAGGCCGGATGGGACTTCGGATCGATGTCCAGGCGCAAGGTCTCGCCTGCAGAGCCCATACAGGATTTGGTCTTGAATTCAGTCCCATCGGTCATGATGATGGTGACCTCGTGATAGTCCGGATGAATGTTGGCTTTCACCGTGTAAACTCCATGCAGAAAAAGCCGCCGATCCCGACCGGCAGCGAGGAAGGCCCGGATTTACGCCGCCGGGGCCATAGATGCAAGGGTTGCCTTGGCAAAATCCGCCGCTTCGGCCAGGGCTTGACGGGCTTCCGGTAGAAAAGACTGATTGATCTGCCAGACATGCGGAAGGTTGCGCCAGATGGATAGCTCCGCCTGGCCGTTTGCGGCTTGGATCTTTGCCGCGAGGCGGGTTGAGTCGTCTAGCAGAACCTCTCGATCGGAGACCTGTACCAGCACAGGGGGCAGGCCGGACAAATCACCGTAAAGGGGGGAGGCTTGTGGCGTGTCGGCCGGGACGCCGTTGAGATATAACGCCGCGACCTCGGGGATACGGCTGGCGATGAGGGTGCTGTCTCGTTTATCGTTGGTTTGGATGGACGCACCAGTGACTGCCAGATCTGTCCAGGGGGAAAACAGTACCAGTCCTGCGGGCATGGGAAGCTCCGCCTCGCGGGCCGCCAGAAGTAGCCCCAGCGCCAAGCCGCCCCCGGCGGAATCCCCCGCCACCACAAGTTTATGCGGGTCGTGGGACATGATGAGAGCGCGGTAGGCGGCCAAAGCGTCCTCAATTGCGGCTGGAAAAGGGTGTTCGGGCGCCAGGCGATAGTCCGGCGCGAAGACCTTCAGGCCGTGCCCAGCAAACCCGCCGGTAATGGGGCGGTGCGTGACCGGGGAGCAGGCGAAATAGCCGCCGCCATGCAGATACAGCATTAATCCGGCGGAAGCCCTACCGCTTTCCGCCCATTCGCCGGTGACGCCGCCCTCTTGCCCTGGGGAAAATGTGACTCCCGAGACGTTCACGGGCGGCTGCTGGTCAAAGGCCGCCCGTGCTTGGTCCGGTGTAAGAGACTTGGCCAGCTTGCGCTTGATGAAAAAGCGCAAAAACGGATGCACAACGTAGGACTGCCAGCTTGGCATAGGTTTGCGACCCTGAACGGTTTACGAGAACAGCTCCATTATGATCTGACATGGCGCCTTTATCGTGCTGTGCAAGAGTGTCGCGGGAGATTTGGCGTGGTCAGAGCGCTGACAATATTGGTTTTATACCAGCTTATCGGTACTGTTTTGCAACAAGGGACGGGGCTGCCCGTGCCGGGGGCGGTAATCGGGCTGGTCCTGGCGCTGGGTTGGTTTTTGAAATTCGGCCCGCCGGGGGATGATCTGCGGCTGACCGCCCAGGGGCTGCTGAAATATCTTGGGCTGTTGTTTGTACCCGCCGGGGTAGGGGTGGTGAATCAGCTGGGGATGTTGAGGCAGAACGCGGTTGCGATTCTGATTGCCATTGGGGTGTCCACCGCGCTTGGTTTGCTGGTGACGGGCGTGACAATGCAATGGTTCCTCTCCAAGCGGGAGGCGAAGGGTCATGCATAGTCTGTTGCCGCTGCCGTTTTTCCATATCTGGGTTTATTTGCGGACGCAGCCGCTGCTCGGGTTGGCCGCAACGCTCTGCGCCTGGGAAGTGGCTTGCATGATCGATCGGCGGGCGGGCCATAAGGCGTTGACCAACCCCACCGTGCTCGCGGTGCTGATGCTGGTAACAGCGCTGCTGGTCACAGGCACCAGCTATCAGACCTATTTCACCGGCGCGGTTTACATTCACTTCCTGCTAGGCCCGGCCACGGTGGCGCTGGCGGTACCGATGTATGCCAACTGGCCCGCGATTAAGCGTAATTTCGTGCCAATTCTGGTATCTTTGGGCGCTGGTTCCGTGGTGGCGGCAGTCTCGGCCATGGTGATTGCGCGGGCGCTGGGGGCGCCGCACGAGGTTGTGATGTCGCTGGGGCCCAAATCCGTTACTACGCCGATTGCGATGGGGGTGGCGCAGGAGTTGGGTGGGATTCCTGCCCTGACGGCGGTGTTTGTGATCATCACGGGCATGTTCGGTACTTTGATCTGCGTGCCCCTGTTTAAAGCAGCGCGGGTGAAGGACTGGCAGGCCCAAGGGTTGGCGGCGGGAACGGCGGCGCATGGAATTGCCACCAGCCATATGATCCGGCTGAATGAGACAGCGGGCGCGTTTGGCGGCTTGGCGATCGGGCTGAACGGCGTGGTCACGGCATTGATTTTGCCGGTTTTGGTGGCGATCTTCGGGCTGTAGCCGGCTCTGGCGGGAAAGTTAAATGCCGTTTCGGTTGTTGCTATGAAACGGTTGTAACGGCTGGATGATGTGTGCGGGAGGCTGGCTGCTTACGCCTTGCTCCGCCATGGCTTGCCACTCGCTCATGTGCCGGGTTCGGTTGAGGCGCTGTTCTCGCACGGCTAGGCGGTGGTGGAGTTGTTGTCTGCGCTCAGCGGGTTGGTGATTACGGGCTCGCGGCGCGGTAGATTGTCTCGCCGGGCTTACGACCGATACGTTCTACCGATCGTTTGGCAGCATCGGCTGGCGCATCTCACGCTGCTGTATGGGCTGATTCGGCAAAACCTGCCCCCTTATGGCTGGGTGATGCGACTAGGGCCGGTTCTGGCGCATCGGCTCGTTCGGTTCAGCCTTTGGTTTGTGCCGTTGTCGCCGCGTTTGTCTCTGGCCGCCGCCATGCTGCGGCCTCATGTGAGAGAGCGGTCCTTGGTGCAAAATAATAAGAAATTTTTATTTTCAGTTATTGCTCCCCCTGGCCGGCAATGAGAACATTCGGGCATGGATTTTATCTTCATGCTCACACGCCAGGACCGTACGGTGCCTGATTGTCTGGCGGTTCTTGAGGAAATCGTGCCGCTGGGGCTGCGCCATATCGGGTTCAAGGATGTAGGGGTAGATGCGCAGACGCTGCATCTGCTCAACCAGCGGATTAAGGCGCTGGGGGCTGTGAGCTATCTGGAAGTGGTGGCCACCTCGCCGGACACCGCGCTGCACTCCGCGCGCATCGGCAGGGAAATCGGGGTGGACAGGTTGCTGGGGGGGACCCAGGTGGCCGAGACGCTGGAGATTTTGGCGGGCAGCAAGGTCGATTATTACCCGTTTCCCGGTACGCCGACGGGGCACCCGACACAGCTTGGTGGGGATGAGTTGCAGGTGGAGGCGCATTGTGCGGCATTTATTGCCCAGGGCTGCGCGGGCGTGGATTTGCTGGCCTATCGTGCGTTTGAGGCTGATCCGCTGGCACTGGTGCGCGCTGCGCGGCGGGGGGTGCAAGGCAAGACGCTGATCTGTGCCGGCGGGGTGGACAGTCCCGCGCGTATCGCCGCTTTGCGAGAGGCGGGAGCGGATGGGTTTACCGTGGGCTCCGCAGCCTTTGACGGCACGTTCGCGCCGGGTGAAACTCTGACCGGGCAGTTGAAGGCGATTCTCTCATGCGTCTGACAGGCAAAAGGGTTTTCATCACCGGGGCCGGCAGCGGTATTGGTCAGGCCGCGGCACAGAAATGCGCTGCCGAGGGGGCGCGCGTGATCTGTGGGGATCTGAACGAGGCGTCGGCGGCGGCGAGCGTGGAGGCCATCCGCTCGGCTGGTGGCGAGGCGGTGGCCGTGATCGGGGATCTGACCGATGAGGCCGCTTGTGCCGCGATGTTCGCCAAGGGGGCCGAGGCTTTTGGTGGGCTGGATGCGTTGTTCAATAATGCCGGCATTTGCCGGGGAGATGATGCAGGTCCGGTGGAAACGTCTCTGGCAAGCTGGAATGCCACCATCGCTGCCAATCTCACCTCAGTGTTTTTGTGCTGCAAGGCGGGGATTCCGTATCTGCTGGAATCCGGTAAGGGCGTGATTATCAATAACGCCTCCATCGTAGCGATGGTTGGCTCGGCTTTTCCGCAAATCGCCTATACCGCTGCCAAAGGCGGGGTGCTGGCGATGACGCGGGAAATTGCCATTATGTATGCGCGCCGCAAGCTGCGGGCCGTGGCCATTTGCCCCGGCCCCACCGCCACGCCGCTGGTGAAGGCGTTTCTGGCGGATGAGGAAGCCTGGAAGCTGCGGCGGCGCTATCTGCCGATGGGACGGCTGGCGGACCCGGCGGAGATTGCCAATCTGGTCGCGTTTCTGGCGTCCGATGAGGCCAGCTTTATCACCGGTTCAGCCTATACGATCGATGGCGGTCTGACGGCCGCTTATGTGATCGATGATTCCGTGACTTAAGCTATGCCCGGCCTCTGCCGCGATTGTGATGCGCGGGTGGAGGGGCAAAGCTGCCCCCAATGCGGAGGGGTGCGGGTGGTGCGCCACCCTGAATTGTTCAGCCTGGCCATCGCGCATATCGATTGTGACGCGTTTTATGCGGCGGTGGAAAAGCGCGACCGCCCGGAATTGCGGGACAAGCCGGTGATTATCGGCGGTGGGGTGCGCGGGGTGGTTTCCACCTGCTGTTATATTGCCCGGATTTACGGCGTGCGCTCCGCTATGCCGATGTTCAAGGCCCGGAAGTTGTGTCCGCAGGCGGTGGTGATCAAGCCGGATATGACGAAATATGCTGCGGTTTCCCGCCAGATGCGGGAGATGATGGAGGCGCTGACCCCGCTGGTGCAGCCGCTTTCGATTGATGAGGCGGCGCTCGATCTCTCTGGTACCGCCACGCTGCATGGCGCGCCGCCCGCCATTGTTCTCACGCGCCTGGCGCGGCGGGTGGAGGCGGCGTTGGGCATTACCATCTCCATCGGACTGTCGCGGAACCGGATGCTGGCCAAGCTGGCCGCTGAGCGTGGCAAGCCGCGCGGATTTTTCGTTCTGGGCCGGGAGGCAGAGGACGTACTGGCGAATGAGCGGCTGGGGCTGCTGCCAGGCTTTGGCCCGGCGTTGGTGAAAAAGCTGGAAGCCAGGGGGATTGTGACCATCGCCCAGCTAGCGGCGCTGGACCGCCATGAGGCCGCGAAGCTGGGCCATGACGGGGCGGCCCTGGTGGCTCGGGCGCGCTTGCAGGATGACCGACCTATCCGCCCGGAGCGAGAGAGCAAATCCATCAGCGCGGAAACCACATTCGAGACCGATATCGCGGACCGTGCCGCGCTGGAAGCCGAGCTGTGGCCGCTTTGCGAGAAGCTGGGCCGCCGCCTGCACCGGGAAGATCAAGCCGCCGCTGGGCTGGTGCTGAAGCTGAAAAGTGCTGATTTTCAACAGCGTACGCGCAGCCAGCGTTTGCCTGCCCCCACCCGGCTGGCGGAAACTATATTTGAAGCTGCACAGCCCTTATTGGCGCGGGAGGCGGACGGCACCAAATTCAGGCTTATAGGTATTGGCGCTGCCCCTTTGGCGCCCGCCGCGCTGGCGGATCTTGGGGATTTGGCCGACACATCCACCCCGCGCCGCCGCGCCCGGCAAGAGGCGATCGACCAGTTAAGGGCGCGTTTTGGTGAAGGGGCCGTGCAGCGTGGCCGTGCCTTGCGGCCTGTTAAGGGGAAGGGTTAGGAGAGACCCACCGTTTGAGGGAGAGTGACAGATGACCGCCGTCATTGACCGTGCATTGTTTCGGGAAGCCATGGCGCGTATGGGGGCTGCGGTGAATGTCATCACCACCAAGGGGCCAGAAGGCGATGTGGGGATGACGGTGTCCGCCGCCTGCTCAGTGACCGACGACCCGGCGACCATGCTGGTCTGTATCAACCGGTCCAGCCATCATCATGAGATTTTCAAGCAGGCGGGGGTGATCTGCGTGAACGTGCTGACGCATGAGCATGAGAAACTCTCCCCCATTTTCGCGGGTCAGGGCCATTTGCCGATGGCGGAACGCTTTGCCCATGGACGCTGGATAAGGCTGGCAACTGGCGCGCCAGTGCTGGAAAGTGCCGCCGCCGGGTTGGATTGCAAAGTGAGCCAGAGCGTGGATGTGGGCACCCATACGGTATTTTTCTGCGAGGTGCAGGCGATTCACCTGGGCTCGTCCAGTTCCGGCCTTGTTTACCACGGACGGGCCTATCACCAGATTCTGCACAAGCTGGGCTGAGACGCCGGGGATTACCCGGCGCGGATGGCCTCGATTTTCTCCATAATGGCGGCGGCGAGGTTCAGATTATCGAACCGTGAAATCTGCTGCAGGCCGGTGGGGGAGGTCACGTTGATTTCGGTGAGGTAGTCGCCGATCACGTCGATGCCGGTGAACAGCAGCCCCTGCTCTTTCAAGGTTGGGCCGATGGCGGCGCAGATTTCCTGCTCGCGGGCGGTGAGTTTCGTTGGTTCCGCTTGACCGCCCGCATGCATGTTGGAGCGCGAGTCACCCTCGGCAGGGACGCGGTTGATGGCGCCCAGCGGCTCACCGTCGATCAGGATGATCCGTTTATCGCCCTTTCGCACGGCGGGCTCGTAACGCTGCACCATTAAGGGCTCGCGCGAGGCGGCGAAGAACATATCCAGCAGCGAGCCGAGATTTTCATCGTCGGGTTTGATGCGGAACACGCCGATTCCGCCATTGCCAAAGAGCGGTTTGACGATGATGTCTTTATGACGCGCGCGGAAATCCCGAATCGCCTGCCGGTCCCAGGAGACCAGGGTGGGGGGCATTAAATGCGGGAAGTGCATGACCAGCAGCTTTTCCGGTGCATTGCGTACGGAGACCGGGTTGTTAACCACCAGCGTTTTCGGATGGATATGCTCCAGCAGGTGCGTTGCGGTTATATAGGCCATGTCGAAGGGCGGGTCCTGGCGCATCAGCACCACATCCATGCTGCCGAGGTCGATCACGTCTTCCGGCCCGAAGGTAAAATGGTCCCCGGCGATATCCCGCACGGTGACAGGCTTCACGCGGGCTTTCAGCACCGCGCCATCCAGCCACATATGCGAGACCTCATAATGCCAGAGCTTGTGGCCGCGTGCCTGGGCTTCCAGCATCAGCGCGAAGGTCGAATCGCCGGTGATGTCGATGTTGTGCAGCGGGTCCATCTGCACGGCAATGTTCAGAGACGCCATTTTATCCTCATATCAAGCCGCTATAGGCTATCAGGAGGACGCGCTGCGCTCCAGTGCCGCCGCGGTGGTGGGGCGGGCCAGACTTTGCATGCAGCTCTGCGGATTAGCCCCATTGTCCGGTACCACCGCCGCGACACGAGGCACGCCATGTGAGTCCGGGTATAGAAACACGTTCAAACCACAGACCGGCGAATGGTAAAGCCAGACCTGGGCCGGGCCATCCACACGCCGGAGCATGGGCGGGCCAAAATCGGCCGCTAAAACTTGCGGGGTGGAGCCTTTAAGCGCCTGTTCAGACACGGGCAGGGAAGCAATTGAGTCCTGAGAGCCGGGGGCGGCACAGGCGCTGAGCAGAGCCATCCCTGCCAGACAAGATGAAATTCGAAAATACGCCCGCTTTGCCATACAGCCTCGGGAATTGGAGAAGCGGATGTCTCTTAACAAAGCAGCATTGGTTGGGACACTGGGTGATGCGGGGTTATCAACATTTTTTTTGCTGCGTCGCATAAAATAATTGCTGCATTGCGCCAAAAAATTTGTCACAATTTTTTCAATGCGATGCCTTATTCGCGCCTTTGTTACAAAGCATTGTTTCGGTTATGGACGTGTCGTCCGCATTAAAGAGGTCGAGAAGTCAAATCATGTCTGCGAATATGCTCAAAATTGAAGCCGAACTCCGTCAGGCCGTTATCGACCGTTTGATCGCGGCTTCGCTGAATGACGGTAAGCCTGCCCGTGAAGCGACGCTGGAGCGTTGGCGGGCATTGGGCACGCAATCGTCCAATATGGAGCAGAAATCCGCCTGAACAGAGACGGCTGGATTTTGGGCCATTCAGCGCCATGAAGTGGCGGGATGTCTGCCCAGGATTATGAATTCACTCGGACTGATGCCGGGCTGACAGGGCATCTTCTGGCAAGATGTGAACAAGATGTGAAATAGAGCGGACGCACCCCATGGGCCAAGATAGCCTGTGGGGTGAATTAGTTTGGCCATAGTCAGTAATTCGCGCGAACATTGATGGGTTGGTCTCGGGAAAACTAGGTCTATATTAACTCCGGACCTAGTACCGGAGAGGAGACTCCTATGAGTGCCGTTGATGAAAAACGGTTTCCGTTCACATTGAGCGAGGCCGAGTGGCGCAAACGTCTGACACCGGAACAATATGCCATATTACGTGAGCACGCTACGGAGCGTCCTGGCTCCTGCGCACTAAATTATGAAAAGCGCGCTGGCAGTTTCAGTTGTGCCGGGTGCGACCAGCTTTTGTTCGTGTCAAACACAAAATTTGAAAGCGGTACGGGGTGGCCGAGCTTTAATGACCCTGTCGATGGGGCGATCGATACAAGCATAGATCGCAGCCATGGCATGATTCGGATCGAGGCCCATTGTAGCAATTGCGGGGGGCATTTGGGGCATGTGTTTGAAGATGGCCCGCCGCCGACGGGCTTGCGCTATTGTATTAATGGTGAGGTCTTGAACTTCAAGCCTGCGGTCGACTGAGAATGGCGGCGTAGGGTAGCGAAACCAGCTATTTCAGAATGTGCCAATAAAAAACCTGCCTTGCGATGCAAGGCAGGTTTTTCGATGGGTAAGGTGTTGCTGGTTTAGATGTAGGTAATGGTCCCAGCAGAAGCGTTGACGCTAACCTGGCTGGTGGAGACACCATTCAGAGTAATGACCGTACCATCCGTCAGCAGAATCTGGGTAGCGCCACCGCCAATGGCCGAGCCGACAGTTTCCACAGAGAGGCCGGAGGCGCCAGGGCTGAGCAGGTTGATGGTGGAGTTGCCGCCGAAATCAGTGATAGTGAAGGAACCACCGCTCACTGTCTCGCCCTGGCCACCAAGAGTGGTGAAGGTGCCAAGCACGTCATAGGCGTTTTGCGCACCGGTGACCGTGGAGCCGGTCAGAGTGGTGGACACAACATTGCCCAGGAGGAAGGTCTGTGCACCAGAGCCGCCAGCGGAAGCGAGGCCGCCTGTCGCTGTCACAGCGCCAATACCCGGTTCTTGGAAGCCAATCGCGAAGCTATTATTTGTGCCGCCACCGAGGAGGGTTTCCGTGCCGGCGCCACCGAACAGGTAGTTTTGGGCGCCGCCTGACACCAGCGTGTCGCCATCTCCGGCACCAACCAGGGTGGAGCTGCCCGACCCGCCATTGAGGGAGTTGAAGCCCCCACGCCCGCCAACTGCAAAGATACCGGCGGAACCACCAAACGCGGTCACAGCACCTTGCGCGTAGCTCAGCGTGCCACCGCCAGTTGTGTAAACGCCCGAGAAAATGGTCGCGGCCTGAGAGGAGTTGTTGATGAAGTCGAGGCTGCCACCAGCATTGTTGAGGAAGTGAACCTCAACCTGGGAGTTGCCTTTGGCGCTAACGGTCGCATTATCGGAACCGCCAACATAGACATTGGTCGTGGCCTGGCCAACAGCAGTGACAGACTCGAGACCGTTCGTGCCATTGAAGGTAACGGTGTCGTTGCCGCTCGAGGTAACCGCCTGATTGACGGAGTCCCCGCCGACATAAATGGAGTCGTTGCCGCCAGCCGCGAAGATGCTGCCCGAACCGCCGGAAACGGAGTAGTTCACGTTGCTTTGAGCGCCCAACAGAGCGAATGTCGTGGAGTCTGCCGCGGTAACGGTCAGGTCACCAGGTGCCTGCACTACAAGATCGGTTACGCCAGCGTTGACGGTTGCGGCATAGGAACCAGAGCCGCTGGTAGAAGCACCCGTGCTGTCGGTGTTGGAAATGGCTTCGTAAGAGCCAGTGGTGCCGCTGGCGCTGACAGATGTCCCAGCGGCGATGTTGTAATTCAGGAACGCTTCGGTGCCTGATGTAATGGCACTACCAACGCCGTTCAGATAAGTCTGAAGAAGGTTGTTAATCGTGCTGGGGAACGCCGAAGGGACGCTCAGAACCCCTGGTTGGCCATTATAGCCGCCATTAATCGTTAAATTACCACTCATAAGCCACCCTCACTTTCCACCTTTGACCAGACTATTAATCTATGCCGCACTGCAGAATCAAGAATAACAACGGGCTGATTTTTTTAAGATTATGTTGCCAAGCTCTTTAGGGTTGGATGTATTTTTGGATATTGTTATTTTTTGAGATAATTTGGTCCGAGGAGCTATAAATTCCGACATAAGAATGATCGAATTGTTATTTAAAAGTTAGTAACGAGAGGTTTTCTATGTCATAAATTGTTTATAAATATGACTTTGTATCAAAAAACAACTAAAAATTATATTATGATTATTTTTTGCTATCGATTTCGATAAATGAAATGAATAAAAAGTGATGAAGGAGATTTGTTAAACTACCGGTACCTTTCTGATTATTAACAATCCCCTTACCTCAATCACTCGCCTGAAACTTCCCGGCGTTTGCGGTCAAGCTCTTCATTGTAGCGGCGCAACGCATATTGCTCGGTCAGCAGGCCGAGCACATGCCGGGTTTCGGGGCCATCCAGTACCGCAAGCGCGTCTGCTTCGGCTTTTTCGAATCGGTCCAGCGCCTCTTTCACATTCATGCCGGGCAGCAGGAAATAGCCCTGATGATGCAGAATGTCCTTAACCAGCCGGCCTTCGCCAGTAACCACAGCGGCTTCAGCCGGGTAAACGATTCCGGCATATTGCCCTTCCGAATCGGTAACGATAGCGCGCTGTGTCGCACCAAGTGGCACTTCCTGCCGGAACACCGCCAATGTCGTCTCAGGACGGGTGGTGGCTTGCACGGGGCGCATCATCCGGCCGACGGTGAGGGCATGAATCCAGCCGACATCCACGGCGGAGCGAATCTGTTCGCCGCGTAGATGGAAGCGCCATGTCGCGAAGGAGTAGCCAAACAGCCGGCGCACGGTAATTGTGGCGGCGATGGCGGCGGCCAGAACGGCCATGGTAACGGCAAAATTGGCCGTGGTTTCCAAGGCCAGGAAGGTCATGGTCATGGGGCCGCCCACAATGGCAGCCGCCAGACCGCTCATGCCTACGATCGCATAGAGCCCGGCCGGCATGTGGGTGACGAAGGGTATGACCCAGACGATTCCAGCGAAAACCTTACCGAACAAGGCGCCCAGGAACAAAGAGGCGAAAAACAGGCCGCCGCGAAACCCGGTGCCGATCGAAAAGGCCGAAGCAATGGCCTTGGCCAGAAAAATTCCGGCGACGGCCAGAAACGGGAAGGATACATTTATATAGCTGTGCAGGGCGGAGTGACCGGAGGACATGGCCTTGGGTGTCAGACAGCCCAGCAGCCCCACCACCGCGCCACCCAGCAGAGGCCGCAGCCAGATCGGGATGCCGCTGCGGCGGATGGCTTCTTCAATCAACGTGACGCCGCGCATGATGACGATGCCGGCGATGCCGCAGGCCACGCCTTCAATGAGGATGATGCCGTATGCTTCCTTTGGCACTGATGGCGGCAGATTGACGATGAGCGGCGGCGCACCAAAACCGAGCACCTGTACGATCAATGTTCCCACTAGAGCGGCAATGACCACGAAGGGCAGGGTGGCTACCGAATAAACGCCGATGATCAGTTCAATTCCATAAAAAGCCCCGCAGAGTGGCGCGTTGAAGGCCCCGGCAATGGCCGCGGCCGCGCCGCACCCGACCAATGTGCGCAGGTCGTTCCGCCTCACCCGGAAATTCTTGCCGAGCCAGGAGGCAATACCTGCGCCGAGCTGGGCGTAACCGGCCTCCATGCCCACTGAGGCGCCAACCCCGTTGGACCAGGCGGTTTGCATCGCCACGATCAGAGAATCCAGCAGCGACATGCGTCCGCCATACATGGCGTTGGCCTCAATTGGGTCCACCATTTTGCGCGGCCAGATTTTTGCCAGAAACCACAGGGACACGCCCAGAATCACACCGCCCAGCATTGGCACGGCAATGGCGCGCAGCGGGTCCAGGACAGGAGACTGAGACAATTCCTGCCCAGCGGGCAGGTCGAACAGTTTTTGATGCATCAGCCGGGTGGCGGAGTTGATGATAACCACGCCAAGACCCGCCAGCAGCCCCACAACCGCCGCCAGCATGGCGAGCCATACCTCATCCGCCCGCACCAAGGCGCGTAGCAGCCGGGGAACCTGCACAAAGCGCGGCCGGTCAGACGGTGTATCCACACCTCTCTGTTGCCATGGCACGGCATAGGCTAACAAGCGGGCATGGCTGAAATTTCATTGCCTTCTTTGGCTGAGACCATTCGCATTTTCGATTTGCGTGCCGATAAATCGCTCGGCCAGCATTTTTTGCTGGATCCATCCCTGCTCGCGCGCATTGCCGCGGCCGCGGGAAATTTGGCCGGGTTGAATGTTATTGAGATTGGGCCCGGCCCAGGCGGGCTGACGCGCGCCTTGCTGGAAACCAAGGCAGTCTCTGTCACCGCTATTGAGTTTGACAAGCGTGCCGTGGCCGCCATCACGGCTCTGGCCGCAACTACGGATCGGCTCCACATTATTGAAGCGGATGCGATGAAGGCCGATTTGCCCGCCTTGGTGCCCGCGCCGCGCGTTGTTGTTGCAAATCTACCTTATAATATAGGTACGCTGCTGTTGGTGAACTGGCTGCAGCAGGCGGCGGAATTCCAGTCTTTGACTTTGATGTTCCAACTTGAGGTGGCCGATCGCGTTTGCGCCATGCCCAATAGCCGGACCTATGGCCGGGTGTCGGTGCTCGCGCAATGGCTGTGTGATGTGTCGATGTTGATGCGGATTCCTGCTGGAGCTTTTGCGCCGCCGCCCAAGGTGGAATCAGCGCTGATCCGGCTAGTGCCGCGCCCGCACCAGCCCACGCGCGAGGAATTGAAGGCCATGGAGCGCCTGACCGCCGCCGCATTTGGGCAGCGGCGTAAGATGCTGCGTGGTGCCTTGAAGCCGCTGGGCGGCGAGGCGCTGTGCGCTGAAGCGGGGATTGATGCTTCCCGCCGGGCTGAGACGCTCAGTGTTGAAGAGTTCGTGGCGCTGATGCGGGCTTTGATGGCCCGCGATAGCTGATTAATCCAGCCGCACCACCACGCCAGTCGCGGTGACCTGGGCAGAAAAACGCCGCCCGCTGCTATGGTTGGTCAGGAGAATGGTGTCGCCTACATGGCCAGGCTGATCCGCTACCGCATCCAGCGACAGCTCAACCCCGCCGCTGTAAACATGCACAGTCACGAGTTGCCCGGCTTTTACCACCAGGGGGGATTGTACGTCGTTTTGGGTGATGATCATGCCGGTGCCGAGCGACATTAGCGCGCTGGCGCCTTCAATTTGTGTTGGGTTGCTGAAAACCTGCCGCCCGGCGAAGGACTGGACCGGTAGCTGTTTAACCATGAGGTCCGCGGCGGTGATGGTTTGTCCAGCATTAACGGGCTTGGCCGCCACCACTACTGCTTCGCTTTGTGCCAAGGTGACGGTGACATAAAGAGTCCATTGCGGTGAGGTGCATTGCGCAGCGGCTTGTTCATAAGGCGCTGTGCCGCTGAGTGTGACGGTGAGTGGCACCGTGCAAGCGGGCATGTATGCCGCCCCCTTCACGGGCCCGAGACTCACGCTGGCTCCAGGCGGCGCTAGATTTTGCGCCGCCTGTTGCACCGCCTTGGCCACAGCCTGCGGGTCTTGCTTGGTTTGGGCCTGGGCGGCCAAAGGCCAGCAGACCAGCATGATGAAGGCCAGGAAGCGCATGGTGTTATTCCGCCGCGCTGGCCAGCGTGAGGCTGGTGGACTGGTCGACATTAGCCCACGCGGGCGGTTCATCTTCAAGGCTGGGCAGAGCCAAGGCCGCGGCGCGGGTCTGAGCGCCTTGCCGCAAGGTTTCCTTTAGATTTTGCACGGCGTTTTGTACGGCTTTGCTCCAATTTTGCTTGATGTTTGGCAGGCGCAGTGCTCCCAGGCTTTCCGGTATGTCCAGCCTTTTGTCCACAATAAGGCGGCATCCGGCGGCGGCTGCGAGCAAGGCGTGGTAATGGTCTATATGTGTGTCGGCGCCCATTGGACGTAGCATGATCTGCGGGCCAACCTGTGACAGCACATGCAACCAGGATTGTTCGGTTTCCGGCGGGGTAATGCGTCCCACAGCTTCGGGATATTGTACGCCAGGCCGTTCCACAATCATCCAAGCTGCGATGTCCAGTGTCTCTTTCATCAGTTCAGGGAACCAAGGTGGTGAGATGCCTTCATCGATCCAGAGAATACGGGGTTTGGTGTTGAGCCCCTTACCGGATTCGAAATCCTGCCAATAGCGGTTAGACAATGCGGGTCGCCAGAGCGATACGGAAGCTTTTGTTAGATTACTCAGATTGCTCACAAGGCCGGGGGAGGTCGCGAATATGCGCTCAGCAGCGGCCAGGGCCGGTAAGGCGTCGGGTTCTGGGATTGCGGTATATAGGGCGGTATAAGGCAGGCTGTGGTTATGGGACGGGAGTAGAGGATTGACCCTCACCCAGCTTTCCGGAGCGCGGCGGCCCAACTCGGCAGCTCCCGGCAGCCCTTGCACCCAGTCTGCCTCCAGCAAACCAGCGTGGCGTAGCGCCCGCACTGCGTTAAGGGGCGCGCCTGATTGGGCAGGATCACCGCTTAAAAGCAAGCTGGACGGATCAGTCGGGATGGCGCGGACAAGGCCGGTGCGGCGTTCGGGGGCCAGTAGGTCACCATGCAGGGACAAAGCAGGGTGATGGTACGGATCTGCCCACGACAAAGCCTGTGCCGCAGGAGAGCCGTTACGGAAACTGCTCTCGGTATCCGCCATCGGTACCGTATTGGGCGGCATGACGAGGCTGACATCTGGAGTCCAGACCAATCTAGACCCTTGGGCACGAAGCTGAGCGCTTAAATCAATCCAGAGGGCATCGCCGTTCAAATCGGGGTCGAAGTTACAGGCTGAAAGTGCTGCGCGGCGGGCGATTAGGCCGGGAGGGCTGATAGCGCTGGCTTCTTGGTCCACCATCAACCAGCCGCCGGGGCCAGGGTCCAGGGGGCCGTGGCCAGCGCCCAATCGTGTATCTGCGCCGATTATGAGAGGGCCCATCACCTGTCCCTGCTGCCCATCTGCGCTCGTCTGGACGATTGTTCGTGCGGCTACGGCTGCGACGCGGGAGTCTGCGAGCCGGGCACGCAGTATTTCCTGCCAATGGGGCGAAATCTCTTGCATGCGCGCATCCAGGATAACGACAAGCTGTGTTTCCGAGAGGGCGACGGCCTTTGCAAGGGCAGAGCTCGTGGTGAGGGCTGAGACGGCCAGAACCTTCCCTTCCAACGCCTCGCGCTGATCTGAAACTGCATCGAAATAATTCTGCATGGGGCCGCAAAGGTCTGCGCCAGCGAGAATGACGGGACCAGAGAGCGGCTTGCCGGTGAACAAGGCAGTCATCCACTTATCCAGCAGAGGAATGTCCGCGCCATCGCATAGCATGATAAGCGTGGTGCCCGGGTCTTCCGTCAGTCGGACATGATGGAACAGGCCAGGATATTGGCGGTTCTGTACTTCGGCCTTCATGCCACAATTGGCCAGGTGCTGCTTCAGTGCCTCAGCCGCACGCGCACAGAAGAGCTGCTGAGAGATATCGTCACGTTTGCTTCCAGCGCTGCGCGTAAAGATAGCCTCTGGCAGCCTCTCGACCTTTGCGCCCTGTGCGGCAAAGCGGAGTTGCATATCATATTCTTCTGCGCCGGCCATTGCGGCGTTAAAGCCGCCTGCTACCCGAATAGCCCGAGTGCTGTACCAGACCCAGTCTCCGATATAGGCGGATTGGCGCAATCGGGTGATATCCCAGCCGGGCTTGTGTCGGATCCATGCTCCATTTGTTCCCGGCACGATTTCGTCTGAATAGAGCATATCCGCGTTGGTCTGCGCGGCCAGCATTGCGAGGCGCAGGCAGCCATCCGGGGCGATGGTGTCGCCAGCGTTTATGATCGCGACATAATCAGCTTCCTCAGTACATAGATTGGCTTCTTCGCAGAGGTGGCGGGTCATCGCCTCTGGTTCAGCCGGAACAGTAATGGTCTCGAATCCTTCAACGGCCAGCGGATCGGCGGAGAGAATTTTGACGATGTTGGGTGCATTCCATTGACCACGCAGGCTCTCCAGAGTGTCATTCACTGCCGGGGCGCGACCGCTGGGAGCGGCGATTAGTACAGCAAGGCGCGGTAGGGCACCTGTTGTTTCGCGCAATTTCATCAGCCTGGTTTTGGCGCTATCATCAGTACGTTCCACTGGACGTATTGAGGCCGTGGATTGATTGGGCAACGCCGCAGTCTGCAAGGCTTCGCCGTTGAATCCAGGCAGAGCACGCCCGCGACTGGCGCTGATTTCGCTGAGAAAACCAACCAGATCTTCTGTCTCTGCGGCTAGGCCGTCCCATAAATCTGGTTGGAAGTCACGGGCGAGGATAGCCTCCCACGTACGGGTAACAAGATCGTGTAGCGGGCGAGTGAGGCCCTCGCGAGGAAAAGGTTCAGCACGGTTCAGTTGACCGGTGAGATAGCTGCTTGCTTGTGCGAGCCCATCACCATTCTTCTTTTGAAAGGTCAAGCCTAGCGATGACTCGATTAGACGCAGCTCTTGTGTAGGTTGGGCGAGTAGGTCGTGGTAAGTCAGCCAGCAACGCGGCAAATGTCGGGCAAGGCGTTCCGCATCTGTGGTGTAGCTCATCCACAAAAGCAGCGCATGTGCACGGGTGAGACCGTTTTTACGACCTTGGCTGGCAGCTGAAACCCATGGCTCACGAAAAATGTGTACTACGTGTGGCTTGTGACCAGCTTGGCGTGCGGCGCGTTCATAAAGCGGTAACGTACGGCAGAGATGGGGATGCTTTAAGCCCCAGAGCCTGTCTTGGGGTGTGAAACGCTGACGCAGAATTTCTTCAAGTCGGGATAGAAAGGGTGCCGTATCGGGACGTTCTGACCAGCCTTTCGGAAGGCCACGTACATCTGTCCAGTCTACTGAAAGATGGTTGAAGAGATTCACATCTAGTTCGATTAGTTCAGGAATCTCGTAGAACCCCAGGGGATTATGCTCATTGGGGTCGGCTTCGTTGTAAAATTTTACGCCTGCGCGCTGTAGCGCGCCAGATAGCGCTGAGGTACCGCTGCGGTAATAACCGACAATGAAGATAGCGTCCGTCATAGCAAGTCTTTCTTAAAGATATTGAAAAAGGCTTAGACCTTGCGCGGTACTGAAAGCCTTCATCGCCGCTTGGACGGCGGTCATCGTTTGGTCGAGAGCCGTAATCGCGGTAGGCATGTCTACGGCAATGGCTTGGTTTACCGTTGTTTGTACGGCGGTCTTTTGCGACGTGTTACCTGTGGTAGCAGTTGAAAGTGCCTGCAGAGTCACGCCATTCTGCGCCTGAGCGGTCGTCACAGCTTGCTGATACTGCGCAAGACCGGCGAGGCTCTGGTTCAGAACTTGATTGGTCTTCGCGGTTTGTGCCGGCGTTGCATTGGTGTCGCCCAATGCGGTGGAGATTTGTTTGAGTAAGGAAAAGACTGATTGTGGGCGGGACGGAGCAATGGTGAAACTGTCCCCATTAGCCGGGGAACCGGTGATGTCATAATTGACACCCGCCAGTTGCACACTTGTCTGGTTTGTACCGTTACTGTTCAACGTGCCAGTTGAGATGGTGCTCCCGCCTTGTGATGCTGTATAGGTGGTGGTCGTGCCAGATACGGCGAAGCTCACAGTGATTGGCGAATTTCCATGCTGGAAAGCATTGGCAGTATTGGCGTTGACTAGCCCTTGCTGAATGATTTCTCCGGAGCCGGTATTGCTGCTATTGGCGGTTACGGAAGTTGTGCCGTCTCCGGATAAGGCTGAGGTAAATACCTCTCCCGTGACCAACGTATTGGCGGTTTCGCCAGGGCTAATACTGGCCTGTCCCTGCCCCGCATCGCCGAAATAAGCGATGTTGCCGTTGGAATCGATCTGAAACGGTGCCAGCGTACCGCGCGAGCCGCCAAATAGATAGCTCCCATTCGGTGCAACCGTGTTGCCTATGGATAGCAGCTGCTGCGAGGCGCTTTGCACTTGTGTCGCCAGCGCGTTACGGTTTTGCGAACTGGTGGTGCCGTTGAGCGCCTGTACTACAATGGACTGAACATTATCCAGCAGCGAAGTCACGGAGCTGTAGGCATCATTAGCAGCGCCAAGTTGGGTTTGAATTGCGGCCTGGGTGGTGGTGTCGTTGGTCAGCTGGCTAATCTGGTCATTTCCAAGGGCAGCGGTTTCGTAAGCGGCTGGGTTTTGACTAGCGTTTTGCACTTTCATCCCAGTGGAGATCTGTTGCTGAAGCGTGTTTATCTGCGCTTCCTGCGCGGCCAAGCTGGTGCTGAAGTTGTTGTAGAATGACAGGTCCATTTTTGGGAATCCTTTGGCCTTCAGGAAAGAGTTTCGGTAATTTTTATATGTTGACGATTGCGCTCCGCACGGCTTTGCGCCTCGATAGCTTCTTGCCGTAGGGACGCCTTGAGGCGCTCTTGTAAAGCCTGGCGGTGGGCGCGTAGCTCCGCTAAGGCGGCAGCACAGGCATTACGTTTGGCTTCCTCTACAGCAATGGTCTCCGCGAGCTGGCCGCTGGCATTTTGTGCCTGTGTGGTGAAGCGCCCAGCGCGCTGGGCCTCGGCTGCTTGTACGATGTCCCCTGTTTGCCAGCCCGCTGCCAGCCTAGTCTGATATCCGGCCAGAACGTCGCGCTGTGCTGCGTAACGTTGCAAGTTGAAGGTGTGTTGGCTCAAAGCGTCCAGCAAGGAAGCTTCCTTGGCTGCAGCGAGAAGTTCCAGCTTGGCTAGTGCTTGCGGCTTCATGGTTCATCCCCAAAAACAGAGCGCAGTCTGATTAGAGCTTCATCCAGCCCTATCCGCACTTCGGCATCTTGGCGCAGCAGCGCTTCCATTGCGGATTGACGATGCAATGCTTCGTCCAGAATGGGATCGCGCCCAGGTGCGTAGGCGCCAAGATCAATGATGTCGCGCTTCTCCTGTTTGCGTGCCCAGAGAGAGCGGAATCGCTGGGAGAGGTGCAAATGCTCTTTTGCCACCAGGTTCGGCATGGGACGTGAGAGCGAAGCGCAAATATCAATGGGAGGGTAGATTGTAGCCTCTGCCATGGCGCGGGAGAGGACGATATGTCCATCCAGGATTGCACGAGCGGTATCCGCTACCGGGTCGCTTACATGGTCGTCGCCTTCGACCAACACGGTATGGATGGCCGTGATGGAACCTTGTCCTGGCCCGCCATTGCCGGCACGTTCCGCGTAAGCCGAAAGCGCGCCGAACACAGAAGGGGGATAGCCCTTGCTGGCGGGGGGCTCCCCAGCCGCTAACCCAATTTCGCGCAGCGCCATAGCGAGCCTGGTAAGGCTGTCCACCAGCAGAAGCACATGCTTACCTTGGGCGCGGAAGGACTCTGCAATAGCGGCGGCACGGTAGGCGCCATGAACCCGTGCCAGGGGCGTATCATCCGCGGGAGAGGCCACCACCACCACACGTGACAGGGTTTCACCCAGATGATCCTCGATAAATTCCCGAATTTCCCGTCCACGTTCACCGATCATCGCCAGTACCACTACGTCTGCGCGGGAATGGCGGGCGAGCATGCCAAGTAGCGTGGTCTTACCCACGCCCGAACCGGCGAACAGTCCTACCCGCATTCCGCGTCCGAATGTGGTGAGGGCGTTAATGGCGGTCACTCCGACGTCAAAAGGCGTGTCGATTCGGGCGCGTTCCATGGGATTAATGGGATTGCCTAGCATCGGCCAGGGTATTGTGGCTTCGGGCACGGGACCGCCGTCCAGTGCTTTGCCCCGAGCATCCAGTACTCGTCCAAGCAGAGACGGGCCGGTCAGCACTGCCATTTCTGTTGTTTCCACCCGTACCCGCGCGCCACGCATGATCCCGCGCGTCCCTTGCTCAGGCATTAGAAGCAGGCTTTCGGCCTCGAACCCGATAATCTCTGCGGCGGCTTCGCCACCTTCCTGTTCTACCAAGCAGCGTGCGCCTATGGGTGCGTGCAGACCACTGACCCTCAGCTTCTCTCCATTTGCCCATAGCACGCGCCCGTACCGGTGCACTGGTGCTTCTGCCAGAGCTGCGCGCAGATGTGTCTCGGCTTTGGATTTGATGTTGTCTAGAGAGATCATTCCGCCTCCTTCTTAGGCAAGCTCAAAGCCGCGCGTATTGCCTCAAGGCGGCTTTCTAACCGGGCGTCCCATTCGGCTTTCTCCAGTGGATCGCCGCCATGAGCTTGCAGTTCCACCAATGCACCTCCTGGGGTAATGCTGTCATCAGCCACCAGCTTTGCGCTTGTTGTAGGAAGCTTCTCCTGTACAATCTGTAAATCAGTTGGATGTAGACGGATCTGTAATGTTTGTCGGTTGGATTGGTCTGCTGCCGCGTCCCGTAGCAGCTTGGTAACCAAGCCCGCCAATTCGGTACGTGCTTGCCCGCTTTCTCCACCTGCGATATGGCAGGCAAGCTGAAAAGCCATGTCCAGCACCAGTTCCGCCAGCGCTTGCTCTTTTTCCGCTAGAGGAGCGGATAGCTGATTGATTGCTTGGCTTAGCGCGGCAATGGCCTGCGTTAATTTCTCCTCCTTCGGCACCATGACGGCACGGGCTGCTGCTTCACCTGCTTCTTTAGCTTCAGCAATGGTATTTTCTTTTAACTTAGCAACCTCTTGTTTCACCCGCCGTTGAATTTCGGCTTCCTGCGCAGCGATCTCGGCGGCTTCCTTCGCCAGGACCGTCTGTACAAATTCTTTATTACGCTGGCGTGAAACAGTTACAAAGCTCATGGCTCAGCATCGCCATGGCTATGCAGGCGGCTTTTTCCAGTAATAATCTGGAACATCTCGCCACACAATTTAACGACGGGAGAAAGCACGGCTAATGTGGCACGCACCAATAGCCCCACTGCCAATGCCTCCAATAGCCAGGCTCCCGCTATGGCAGGGTTTGTGAAGTTGGCAGGCTCATGCACGGCGGCCCAACCGGTTAAGGCCGCAAGACTAACTAGAAAGGGGCTGAAGATTTTCTTTTGTTTGCCGGATTTTGCCTTGGCCATGGTTATTAGTCCTTGGAATTATTCTGTTCTTTGTTTGAGGGTGGTGCTTGAACCACCACCACTACCCGCCGATTTTGGGCGCGCCCAGTGTCGGTGCTGTTGTCGGCGATCGGTGCGTATTCGCCAAACCCTTCGGCAGCGAGATTCTCACCAGGGACGCCTGTCTGCATAAAAAGTTGTACAACAGCAACGGCCCGTTCTGCAGAAAGAGACCAGTTAGATGGGAATTCTGGTGTCGAAATAGGCTGATTGTCTGTGTAGCCCCGGACTACGACATGGAAGCCAGGTGGCAATTGCGTTAGTCCCTTTCCAACTTGCGTAAGTAGCTTTGCCGCATCAGGCTTTAGAGTTGCTTCGCCTGAGGCGAACAATACTGAAGCATCAAGTTGAATGCTGAGGGTCAGTGGTGCGTTGTTGATTGTGACTTGATGCTTGTCGATCATTGGCTGGAACATGGATTTCAGCTTCAAGGAAAGAGCTTGGAGATTTTTCATCTCTTGATGTAGCTGTTTCTCCATCTTCGCTGGAATTTTTGCAGGAGCCGGTGGCTTGGGGATCGGTGAGCTGTGGTGCTGCAGTACGCCGTGCGAGCCGGATGGCGTAGGAACGAGAATTGCAGGAGGGGCGCCATGAAACGCCTCGATGAAGGCTTTGGCAATTTCCTCCTGCTTGTATTTGTTGCGGGTTGAGGACGCATAAAGCACAACGAACGTCGCAAGCAGCAAGGTCAGAAGGTCAGCGTAGGAAATAACCCAGCGCTCGTGATTTAGATGGGCCTGATGCTTTTTCTTTTTGCCATGATGCGGAAACTTAGCCATGGTTTATGCTGCCTGCGAGGCGCCGTTGGGTACTGTATCGTCTTCATCTTCAGGATTTTTTGCCTTGGGCTCGTCGTGTAGATAGTTCTTCAGCGTCTGGCGGATTATGATGCCAGGCTTGCCTTCAGCCAATAATATGAAGCCCTGAATTACGACCATCCTTTCGCGCTCCAGGTCCTTGGCGATGGATTTCAGACGTGCGCCAAGGGGAAGAGCTATGAGATTGGCAAAGCCAACGCCATAAATCGTCGCGATAAAGGCCGTAGCGATGCCTTCCCCCAACTCACTAGGATGATCAAGACGCATCATCACATGGATCAGTCCGAGCACTGCACCCATCACCCCGATGGTAGGAGAATAGCCGCCGACAGCTTCCCAGACATGGGCAGGCTGTTCCTGCTCGTTGTCGATCTGCTCGGCGGCGATGTTCAGCATGGCCGCGAAATCGTCTGGAGGAGTGTTATCCACGATCATCTGTAGACCCTGGCGTTGAAAGGCATCTTCCACGTCTGGAATTTCCTGTTCCAACACCAGCGTACCGGCACTACGCGCCTTGGCGGACCAATCAGCCACTTGGTCGATGAACGCGGCAAGATCCAGCTTCGGCGGCTTTGCCAGCCACATTACGGCCTTGAGAGCTTTGACGATCTTACGAAATCCGAATTGCAGCAGGCACGCAGAAAATGACCCGCACATCACAATGATGAAGGCGGTGAGATTAAGCAGAGAGGAGAGCGGCACATGATCCGTTACCGCCCCGCCTACAATGACAAGAATCCCGAGGAACAGCGTAGCCAGGTTAATCAAGACACAAACTCTCCTCGTTGCGAAGCGGTAATATGGATGGCAAGTGCCTCCAGGGCACGCTTACGCAGCCGTGAGGCATAACCTTCGCTGATATCCAACACGTTCGCGATTTCCCGATTATTAAGTTCGTCATAAAAATGCAGAGCCAGAACCCGGTATTCGAGCGGAGGCAACGTTCGCAGTGCGTCTGCCAGGAGGCTGCGGTCATCAAGCCGCGACAGGAGTGATAGCGGGTCCGCCGGACCGGTGCCGTCGCTTTGGGTGGCATTTTCCACCGCCTCTGTGTCAAATAAGATTTCGCCACGTCGGCGAGAGCCTTCCCGTCTCAGGCCGTCAATCATTGCGCCGCGTATGCGCCTTGTGGCGAATGCCTGGAAGGTCACGCCCTGGCTGGGGTCGAAGCGCTGCGTTGCTTCCATCATACCCACGGCCCCCCATTGCAGCAGCTCATCAAACTCTGCCCATGGCATGCGCACTTTCAGAAGCAGGGCCATGCGTTTGATCCAGTTTCCATAAAGCGCGGTCAGGGCCGCGTTGTCGGGGGGCACGGCGTCAGCCATTGGCGGGAACCGGGTCAGACGCCTGCACCACTTGCAGCGGCGTGGTTTCCGGGATTTCCTCAAGTGCGATTACCTGGATCACCCCTTGCACGCATTTTGCTACGGCACGGCGCATCGCGGCTTGTACGACGAGCACGGGCTTCATACCGCGGGCGCGCATCGTTTTAGCAGCGTGATCCGCAGCCTGGCGTAGGTGCGTGGCGGCTTCGGCTTCGATTTCAGCGGGTGCACCTTCGCGATTGGAACGTAGGGATTTGCCGACTAGCTCCTCTAGCTTCGGTGGAAGGACCGCCACGCGTAGCCCAGGCTCAGATCCTGTGAACTGACTGACGATGAAGCGCCCCAGCCTAAGCCTTACGGCAACCAACAGTTTTTCTGGGTCTTTCAGACCGCCGTCAGCAGCTTCGACCAACGCCTCGGCAATACGTTCAAAATCACGCACCGGAACTTCTTCGGCCAGCAGGCCCTGGCATACCTGTCGGATCACGCCGGCGGACAGGCTTGCGCGCAAATCCTCCGCGAGGCGAGGCGTGGTTTCCGCCAGCCGGGTCAAGAGCCCTTCTACCTGTGGACGTCCAAGCAGCTCGGCGCCGTGGCGTTTAAGAACCTCAGCAAAATGGGTGGCAATCGCGGTAGCAGCGTCCACAACGGTATAGCCAAGCTCTTCCGCGGCCGGGATAGTTCCCTGAGGAATCCAGACAGCGTTCTGTCCAAAGGCGGGGTCTTTGACCGGGCGGCCGATGGTAAGCTTATCCACTACCATCGGCCCTTCAATGGCGAGCCATTGTCCAGGCCAAGCTTCGCCGCCTTCAATAGCAGCGCCGCGTAGCATGAACCGGTAACCGTGGGCCGGGAGGTCTGAGGAATCACGAATGTGCACTGCGGGCACCAGAAATCCCATCGCGCGTCCGTAACGTTGACGCACCGCGGTCATGCGCCCCAGCAGCCGTCCTTCGCCGGGGCCGACCATCGGCGCCAGGGCAAATCCGATATTCATACCTAGCGGGTCTACGCCGCTTACATCAGTGAGGGTGTCGGCTTTTACCTCTGGTTTTACGCCCTCAGCCTCGCCTTGTTGCTGCGCCTTGGCCTGTTCTTGCTCCGGATTCGCACGGGAGAGCCGCCATGCCGCCACGCCGAGCGCACCACCCAACATTAGGAAGGGGATATGCGCCATCTCCGGTACTAGCCCGATGGCTACGGTGATTGCTGCCGCAATGGCCAGCGCCTGAGGGTATTTGGAAAGCTGAGATTTAATTTGCGCGCCGATATCTTCACCGGTGGCAACACGCGTCACCACCAAGCCAGCTGCCACTGAAATGGTAAGTGAGGGAATTTGTGCTGCTAGCCCATCGCCTACGGTCAGTAGCGTGTAGGTGCGCGCGGCATCACTAAGCGGCAGCCCATATTGAAGTGTTCCGATAATCAAGCCGCCAAGCATGTTGACGACCAGAATGACCATCGCTGCCACCACGTCGCCGCGCACGAATTTTGAGGCGCCGTCCATTGCGCCGAAGAAATCCGCTTCGCGTCGTAGCCCGTCACGCCGCCGCTCTGCTGCTTGGGGAGAGAGGATGCCCGCATTGATCTCGGCATCAATCGCCATTTGCCGCCCAGGTAGGCTATCCAGCATGAAGCGCGCGGAGACTTCGGCCACGCGCGAGGCGCCTTTAGTAACGACAACGAAATTTATGACGATAAGAATGATGAAGATGATGCCGCCGACAACATAATTGCCGCCAACCGCGAATTGGCCGAACGCTTCAATCACATGCCCGGCTGCCCCCGGCCCGGAATAGCCGTTCAGCAGAATGGCCCGCGCGGTAGCCACGTTCAGCGCCAGACGCATCAGCGTGGTGGCCAGCAGTACAGATGGGAACGAGGAGAATTCCGCCGGGGAGGGTATATAGAGTGATGCGCCCAGAATCACGAGTCCAGCGGAGATGTTCAGCGCGAACAGAAAAGAGATCGCAGGTGGCGGTAGCGGCACGGCCAACATCACCAGCACCAGCAGAATCACCACCGGGCCGGAAAGTTGGGTCAGGCTGAAACCGCGGGGGCGGGTGAGGGCGAGTGCGTCAGCCATGCAATAATCCCGGAATGGCGTTGAATAGCCTGGTGGCGTAATGTTCCACCCCGCCCATCATCAGTGAGCCTGCTGCGGTGGTAAGCACAGCCAGCCCGCCTAGCTTGAGCACGAAGGGAATCGAAGATTCCCGCACCTGTGTGGCGGTTTGCAAAATGCCCGCCGCAAGGCCGATCACCAGCATGGCCAGCAGCGCCGGTCCCGCGAGTTCCGCGAAAGCTAACCAGGCGCCGCTATTCACGCCATTCGGCGTCATGGCGTTTCGTCTTCCGATTGCCGGGCCGCGTCCTCGGTGAGGGCGGTGACGCGCACGCCGTAACGGTCATTGGCCACGGCCACCACTTCGCCATAAGCCAGCTTCTGACCGTTGGCGAAGATGGCTAGCGGCTCACCGATCATCTGGTCGAGTTGCAGGATCTGCCCGTGCCGCAGGGCGCGCAGTTCCTTCACGGTGATTTGTGTGCGCCCCAGTTCCACCGCCACGGCCACTTGTACCCGGTCCAGCACGGCCTTGGCGGTGATCGCGGTGGCGCCGCGCGGCTGGTTTTGCAGGCGTTCAAGTTCCACGCGTTCGGGTTCGATGAGCTTTTCCGCCCCTGTGATGCGGTCTTTCTGCTCGGGCATGTTGTCGTCTCCTTCTTCTGTCGTTGGGGCGCTGACTTGGCAGCACACATGGCCGTCGCGCTGGCCGTAATCGGCCAGGAACAAATCCACTCCGCCCGCGACCGCCACGGCGTGAGGCCAGAGATGGAAGGGCAGCACATCGCCAGGCCGCAGCGCCTGGAACACGGCCAGCGGCAAATCCGCCCGGGCTAGTTCAAAGCTCAGCTCCACCTTAGTGCTGTCGGTCAGCATTTCGACGCCACTGGTCCAGTTCTCATCCGGTCCGCGCCCACCCAGCAGACCGGACTGGTTAGCGATTTTCGCTTCCAGCGTCTCAAAGGCGGAGTAGGGGACGATAACGCGGATAGTGCCCGAGCCCAGCTCCGTCTCGAAAATACCAGTGACGGCGATCATCCAGTCCTGGCCATCGGCGATAGCGAGCATCCCGGTGGCGTTTTCGTAAGCGATGGCTTGTAATTCCAGCGGCACGATGGGCGTGAAGGTTTCGCTTACCGTGGCGAAGGCGAGATCCACTATCTGTTTGCCCACGCGTGTTTCCAGCGCGGACAACTCATAGCGTTCGAACGGGTGCGCGCTGGTGGCGCCGCACATCGCGTCGACCATCGCTCCGATGAGATCGCCGTCGATGGCCAGCAACATACGCCCACGCAGCGGGGTGAGTTCGGAAATGCCCGCCAGCATGACCTCCGGCAAAGCGGACATAGCGGATTCATGGGTAATGACGTTCTGGATGCAGGAGAGCAACTGCACGGAATGACGCATACGCTGAAAGAGAACGAAGGCGATCTGCCTCATGAACCGGTCAGCCAGAGTCTCCATGAGGATCGAGCGCAGCAAAGGCGCGCGCATCGGGTCCAGAAGGTCGAGCAGTTCCACATCTTGGGAGTCGTCAAGCATAGGCGCTTAGCCCCGTGATTGTGGTGCTTGCAGGGGATGCGGTCGGGGCAGAGACCGTCTGGGCTGGCGGTGTGTAGCCGCCGTTTTGCCCGTAGCTCTGCTGCTGCCCGCCCGATTGAGAGAATTGTCCGCCAACCTGTGCCTGGCCCAGGGTCAGGCCGGATTGAGCCATCGCGTTGCCAAGCTGCGGCAGGGCGGCGTGCAGAGCCTGCGCGGCATCCGCCGTGCTAGGCACAAACAGTACATTCACCTGTCCTTGGGTATTCAGCCCCACCTGTACGGAAAGATGCCCAAGACCAGGTGGGTCCAACCGTAACACCGCGCCGTTCTGACCGGATTGGTGCAAGGCTGTCACCGTGGCCGCCAGGGCGGAGGGGCTGTTGGCGCTTATGCTATTGGCGCTGGTCGTGTTGTTGCTGGGAGCCGTGGCGCTCACCGCATTGGCGCCCGTGGCCGATGTTACAGCACTGGCGAGGCTGGTCGAGCCGAGAGACTGGATGGTCTGAGACTTGTCCTTGGCTTTAACATCCGTTCCGGTTGTGACGGCTGGTGTTGTCTCTTGCGCGCTGCGTGCGGCCAGCACTGCGGCAGTGCTGGTTGCGGTGTTAGCGCTGGCCTGCGCGGTGGTGTTTGCGGTTGCGTGTGGGGTGTTGTTGCTGGCTTGGATGGCACCGCGACGTGCACTTTGCGCGGCCGGTGCGCTGGCCGTGCTGGTGCTGGTGCTCGCCGGGGGGGCAGCGGCGCTGGTGTTCGTAAGGCTTGCGCTGGCCGTGCTGGCGGCCGGTTGCGGCGTCACTGGGGAGGATTGGCTGGTGTTGGGCGTGGCTTTCGCCTGTAAGCCTGTGCCTGTGCCTGTGCCTGTGCCTGTGCCTGCGGTTGGGGTTGCGGGCGTGGCGGGTTGAGCAGTGGGCGCCGGGGTGGCGGCGTCTTTGTGGGACGTGTTGCCGGCCGCTTCTGTTGTTGCCGTAAGGGCTGGTGCGGCGGCGCTGGCTGGCGCGCTGGCGGATGCCGTCTCGCTGGTGCCAGGAGCTGCCTTGGGGGCGGGTTTGGCGGGCAAGGTCATGTCCGTTGGGGCGGACATAGCGGCTGTCAGTGCCGTATTATTATGTGTATCCTGTTTCTTGCTGTCTTTCCCGGCCTTGGCCGTGATGGCGCCCTTGCTGTCGCTCGACGCTTTGGCGGTGGACGTGGCGGCGGGTTTAGAGGGCACTGCCGGTGTGCCGGGCAGCTTGGTTTGCTCGGATGTATGCGACTTCTGCGCCGTGTTAGACTGTTTGTCCGTTGTGGTGGCGCTGTTGGTAGCGGTGCTGATGGTCTGCGCCGCCTGCTGTGCGTTCGTGAGTGTGGCCTGAAATGCCTGCCCGTCTGCAGGCTTTTGTGCTGAGGCGGTGGGGGCCGTGCTTTGCGTGACGGAAATTGTTGGAGACACGGGCATCAAACCATCTCCTCGGTAGCGTTGATGGTAATGCGGCCTTCGGCGGCCAAGCGCAGCGCCGCGTCCACAATTTCGCCTTGTGCGCCGAGGGCGTCGGAGCGCCGGATTGGCGGTCCGCTGGTCAGCTCCTCCTTCAGCACTTCCACCTGGCGGGCGGAGAGATTCTGGAAGAAACGATCGCGCAGTTCGGTGTCCACCAGGCGTAGGGCCGGGGCCAGCTTGTCTTGCGGCACCTCGCGCAGCAGAAGTTGTAGCGAGCGGTCGGGCAGCCTGCCGAGGTCGATAAAGGTGAACAGGTTTTCGCGGATTTTCTCGGCGGTCTTGGAGTCTCGTTCCTCGATGGCGCCCAGCACATTGTCAGACATCGCGGAGGGGAAATGGTTGAGAATATCCGCCGTCTGCTTGGCGCCCCCCAGATTGGTGACGCGCCGTCCGCCAGTGCCGGTTTGCATCGCCAGCTCATCCAGCATGTCGCGCAGCTCCTTCACCACGCTGGGGGACACAACGTCCAGGTTCGAGAAGCGGTAAAGCGCTTCCGCCGCCAGCGGCTCTGGTAGATAGGTCAGCAGATTGGCGCCCATCTCATGCGGAATATGCGCCAGCAGCAGCGCAATGGTTTGCGGCCGCTCATGGGCCATCTGCATTGCCAGAGTACGAGCGTCGGTATTGGGCGGCAGTTGGAAAATTGAGCGCCTCTCATTCCGCCGCAACCGGTCGAGAATCTCTTTGGCCTGCGTTTCGCCCAGTGCGTTCATCAGCACCCGGCTGAGAAATTTCATGCTATCTCCGCCAATGGCGGTGATGCCGAGATCCGCCGCGAAGGAGACCATGATATCTTCGCGCTGCTGCGCATTCACGCCTTTGAGGTTCGACATCGCCACGGAGATGCGGCTGACTGAGAGATCATCCATCTCCCGCAGCACGGCGGCGGCGGTTTCCTCGCCTAGCTCGCGCAGAACCATGGCCGCACGCTCAGGTCCAGAGAGTGGGGCAGGGGCGGGTAATTGCTTGGTATCTTCACTCATTTTCTTCAGCCCAGCTTTGCAGGAGTCTTGCGACACCAGGGATGTTCTCGGCCGCTTGGTCACGAAGTTCTGTGAAATCACGGGGCGGAATCACCACCGGCAGCGGCCGTTGCGGTGGTGGTGGTGGTGGCAGCATGTTCCTAAGGCTCAGATTAGCCAGCCGTCGCCCGGCTGGCAGTGCCAACCCGAACAGCAGCGCGATTGCCGCCAACACTTCCAGCAGCGCATGTGCCAGCGGGTTTGCCGCCGCGATAATCGGTGCCGCAGCCATGACTGTTGCCGGTTTCTGGAACGGCGTGGAGAGCACATTCACCTTCACGTCTGGATAAGCAAAGGCCGCGCCGATGGCGGTTTTAATCTGGTCGATCTGCACGCCCTTGGGCAGGGCGGCCTGGTTCAGGACAACTGAGATCGCAAGGGATTTTACAGACCAGTCAGGTTTGGTGATGTCGCTTTGTGTTTCATCGGTCACAAAATTCTGGTCGAGATTATCTGTTTTGCGGGTGGGACCTTGCTGGCTGTCCGTTGCCTTGGCTGGCGTCTGGGGTTGGCCGCCTTTGGCTGGCGCCTGGGTCTGGCCGGTTTTGGATGCCGTTTTGGCGGCCGGAGCAGTTGTGGTGTTTCCAGGTGGCTCGTTGGAGAGCGCACCGGGAATCCCCAAGGCCGCCCCATTACTGCCAATCTGCGTCGTTTGGTCATGGCTCGAATGTTGAACCATCTGGTTCGGGCCGTAGGTTGTCTCTTGAATATGGGTCTGGGTAAAATCCAGATTAGCAGAGACATCGGTTCGGAAATTCCCAGCGCCGATCATCGGAATCAGTAGTCCGGCCACGCGCGCCGCGGCACCGGCCTCAATCTGTGCTACGGTGGCGAATTGCGTGCCGGTATTCATCGTCCCGGGGGAGGGGTAAACGGTTTGGCCTGCCGTGGTGACCACGGTGACGTTCTGCGCCGAGAGGCCCGGCACTGCACCCGCAACTAGTTTGGCAATGCCTTCAGCCTGCGCGGCGGCCTGCATTTGGTCGGCATCCAGCACCACTGAGGCGGCGGGTTTGGGCTGGTCCGCTAAAAATGGAGTTTCCGGTGGCAGGGCTAGAAATACTTGCGCGCTGCGGATGCCCGCCATGGCCTGAATCGAGTGCTGCAAGGAGAGTTCCAGCGCCTGCGTGGCCATAGTGGACTGGGCTAGATCCGAGGCGGTCATCGGCGCGTTTTCAAGCTGATTCCATGCGTTTTGCGTGGAGGAGCCTGGTACCTGCGCGGCCCCAAGCTGCAACCGTGCCTGGGCGAGTTGCGGGGCGGGCACCAGAATCACATTGCCCGCTGCCTGTAACTGGTACGGAATGCCGAGCTTTTGGAGTTGGGCGATCACCTTACCGCCATCGGCCGGTGTAAGCCCTTCATCCAGCACGGCATAAGGTGGACCGGACATCTCCAGCCACAGCACAGCACCCAGGGAGACAGCGACTACCCCCCCGGCCACCCAGAGCAGCTTGGGAACTTTTCCCGCCCATCCGCGCAGCTTTGTTAGAATGTCCTGCCAGTTAGGCATGGCTTAGAACTGCATGTTCATGACCGCCTGATAGGCGGACACAACTTCGTTACGCACGGCAACGGTGGCGTTCCAGGCAACCTCGGCCCGATCGTTTGCCACCAGCGCCTTGCCCAGCGTGGCCCCCGGCACGCCCGCAGCATACCCGGCCTCGGCTGAGGTCGCAGCAGATTGCTGTGCGCTGACCCCTTGTAAAGCATCCGCCACCAAAGAGAGAAACTGCCCTGGCTTGGGGGCGCTAGCCCCGCTACTGCCGCCGACCAGGCTGCTTGCCGCGGTTAATGCGCCCTGCGCCGCGATATTCGACACCATTCGATCTTACCCTTATTTTTGAGGATGGCCGCGTCAGGAAATCCGCCCGGGGCGGTTGCGGTCAGCTTTTCGCCGCGCGCGGGCCTCCTGTGAGGAGTGTACCGCAAGCTGAAAATTTTTTTCGGCCGGGAGGAAAACTTTGCTCATGCCGTACGATTAGAGCTGCAGTCCTAATCAATTCTTAAAATCGTCGCCATTCACGATAAAACCATACGGCCGCGTTTTAACCTTGCCTCAACACTTATCCGGCATACCAGCAAAACCTTGCGCATATTATCTATGAATGGAGCGCCTTTCCGATGCCGACCATCCTCGTCCTTGATGACTCCGCCACAATGGTGATGAGTCTTTCGCACATTCTCAAAGGTGCCGGCTATGAAGTCGAAACCGGCATGAACGGGCGGGAAGGGATCACCAAGTTGTCGGAAGGGATTAAGCCCTCGGTGATCCTGACGGATTTGAACATGCCGGAGCTGGATGGAATCGGCTTCATTAAGGAGGCGCGAAAAATTGCCTCCGCACGCTATACGCCGATTATTGTGCTCACGACTGAGTCCGGTGGTCGCAAGCGTGACGAAGCGCGTGCCGCCGGCGCCTCCGGCTGGCTGACGAAGCCGGCCGAGCCAAACCAGCTTCTATCCGTGGTTAAGCAGCTTTGCCCTGTTAAATGATAGGATGTAGAGATGAGCGCCACTGTTGAAGCGAATGAGAAACTGGTTTGCGCTATTCTGGCCGAACAGGTAGCGCATTTGCGGGACAGGATGGATGCCAGTGCCGCGTTCGATTTGTTGTGGCGCACCACGGCGTTGCTGTCCTGGCTCTCGGGCCTGCTAACGGACATCAATCGGCAGGCTGTTCAGCCGAGCCCGGTGCTGGAGCGCGAGCGGGCAGAAGCGATCACAGAAATTGGTGAGATCCGTCGCCAGTTGGACCATTTGGCGTTCGTGGAGGCGCAACGACAGGATTTCGCTCGGCAGATCGCTGATTGCGTGATTGTTGCGCTGGAACGTATGTCCGAGGCGAAAATGCCAGAAGGCGCGCATTTCTCGTCTTCTGACCTCGCTAAGCTCTATGTGAGCGATGACCAGCGTCAGCTGCATGAAGAGGTTTTGAAGCGTCTGCAAGGGTAACATGAAGGGTCCAGAAAAAGCCGGCTGTATCCCGTAACAGGGGGCCGGCTTTTGGGCGTTTGAACGGGTATTGGTAAAAAAAATTCCGCAAGCTGGAAATAACTCGGTCTTGCTTTCGAATATAAGTAAGCTATGATTTTGCGATGACAGCCCGTAATAGGGCCGTTTTTTTACCACTTCTTAAATTCCTCCCCCTACACCTTTAACAGGCGCCGCGTGGCGGCATAACCGGTCCGGTATTCGACGGGCCAGGAAGGCGAGGGATATGCAGGTCGGATTTCTTGATTTTTATGGTGGTGTTTTGAATGTCCGGCAGGAGCGCGCGGATCTCATCGCCAATAATATCGCGAATGCTGACACGCCGAATTACAAGGCTGTTGATGTTTCATTCAATAACGCCTTGGCTAGCGCGCTTGGCACGCAAACCGGCGCTGATGCCGGACCACAATATCGTCAGGATGGTGTAGTCGGCCTGAACGGCAACGATGTCTCGCTGGATAGTGAGCGTGTGGAGGCCGCGCAGAACGGCCAGCAGATGCAGGCCACGGCGGTGTTTCTTCATCAGGCGACCCAGGATCTCGTCACCGCATTGCGTCCTAACCCGGGCGGCATCTAGCCGGGCCTCGTGAATCAGGAGTTCGTGCATGAGCAATAGTCTTTTTTCAATCATCGGCAGCGCCCTGAATGCTCAGGACCAGCGGATGAGCGCCATTTCCTCGAATTTGGCCAATGCCTCATCCGTGGCTGCCCCTGGGCAGCAGCCTTACCGCGCGCATGAGTTGGTTTTCCAGGCGCAACCGGTTGTAGGCGATGCGTCAGGTGGTGGGAGCGATGGCACCGCGGACGACGCATCCCTTGGCGTGCAGGTCGTGGGTACCGTGCAAAGCAACGCCCCGCCGACGCGTAAATATGATCCCGGCAGCCCTTATGCTGATTCGTCCGGCTATGTGACCAGCAGCAATGTCTCTCCGGTAGAGGAGATGGTGAACATGATCGACAGTTCCAATTCCTACTCGGCGTCCGTCGCCATGCTTCAGCAGGCGGGCCGGATAGATCAGCAAATGATCAGCAGCTTTCAGGTGGCATAATGATCAACTCTGCAACCAACAGTACCAGCACCAGCGCGGTTTCATCGGCCTCCGTCGCGGCTTCCACGACGGCCGCTTCATCCAGCGGCGCCGGCAGTGCCGCCAACCTCACGCAGTCTGATTTTCTGCAGCTTCTAACCGCGCAGTTGAAATATCAATCTCCCACATCGCCAGCCAACCCGACGCAGATGGCCCAGGAGTTCGCGGCGATCTCGACGGTCGATGGTATTAACCAGATCAATACCCAGCTCAGCTCCATCTCCACGGCCAATGGCGCGGCGCAGATGGCCCAGGCTTCGTCCTTGGTCGGCAAGCAGGTTGCGGTCAGCGGCAATACCCTGATTGCGAATTCAAGTGGCGCCGCCACCGGCGCCTTCAGCCTGCCGAGTGCCACCGGCAGTACGGATGTCACCATCCTCAACCCTGATGGTAGTGTCGCCACCACGCTTAACCTCGGAGCGCTGTCTGCGGGGCAGCAAAGTTTCAGCTGGAGCGGCGGTAAGGCGGGTACGGATTATACCTACCAAATCACGGCTGCTGATGCCAGCGGTAACCCCGTCAGTGCAACGCCGTACACCGTTTACAATGTGCAGGGCGTTAACCTCACTAGTTCGTCACCGACTCTGAATGTCGCGGGCTCCGCTACGGCGCTGCCTGTTTCCTCTGTTCAAACTGTTCTCGGAGCTGCCTGATGTCTTTGCAAACTGCTTTGTCCGGCCTGCTAAGTGCGCAAACTGGCCTGAACACCACGTCCAACGACCTCGCCAATGCCAGCACCACGGCGTACAAAAGCCAAACGGCGCTGTTCGAGGACGTATATCCCGCCAATGCTACCAACACTCCCGGCATCGGCACTGCGACGGAAGGTATTTCCACGGATTTGACGCAGGGTAACCTGACCTCCACCGGCAACTCTCTGGACGCAGCGATCCAGGGCAATGGCTATTTCGTCGTCTCCAATAAGGGTTCAAACCAATATACGCGCGATGGTGCCTTTCAGCTTAGCACCTCAGGGCAATTGGAAACGCTGAATGGCGCAAGTGTGCTGGGTTATTCCAGCACCAATGGTGTGTTGGGCAGCACGCTTGGGGCCATTACTATCAACACAGGCGCTGTGCCCGCCAATGCGAGCAAGAATCTTGGTGTGACGCTGAATCTCAATTCAGGCGATACGCAAATTCCCTCGACAACAGCTTTTAATGCATCAGATCCGTCGACCTATAGCGAAAGCACCTCGGTGGTTACCTATGATTCGTTGGGCAATGCCAATCGCGTGCAGCTTTATCTGGTGCAAAACCAGCCCGCCACAACGGGGGCCACGCCGAACTGGACGGTGTATGCGCAGCCACAACTGGCGAATGGTACGACGGTCGGCTCTCCGCAAACGCTGACCACTTTGGGGTTTTCGTCAACGGGGGCTTTAACGTCGGGTAATCCAGCCACGTTGAATGTGAACTGGGGCAATGGCGCAGCCGCGTCCAATGTCGCTTTTAATTTCTCCGGTACCACGCTCGCGGCGCAGAACTTTGCGGTGGCGGGTGTCACCAATGACGGTTACGCGCCCGGTAGCTATACAGGCAGTTCCATCTCCTCCGACGGTTCTATTGAGGCGACTTATTCCAACGGCCAAACGGTCAGCGCCGGAAAAATCGCGTTGGCGAATTTCATTAATCCCGAGGGGCTGACGCCTGTAACTGGCAATCTTTATTCTATCAGCAATACTTCCGGTCAGGCCGTAGTCAATACGCCAGGTAATGGTCTCGCTGGCACGCTGTCAGGCGGAAGCCTGGAATCTTCCAACGCCTCAACTTCATCTTTGCTGGTTTCGCTAATCCAGTACCAGCAGGCTTATCAGGCGAATACGTCTGTAATCCAGACCGAGCAGCAAGATAGTCAGCGTCTGGTGCAGATCTAACGGCGTAAGACCATGTATTCTGATTCACTCTATACCGGCATGGCCGGGCTGCAGGCGATCTCCGCGCAAATGGAGGCGGTGGCCAGCAACCTGTCTAATTCCCAGACGCCCGGCTATGAGTCGGTACAGGCGGTAACGCAGGCGCAGCTTTACCAAGGCACCAATGCCCCAGCCGGGGCAGACGCCATGGAGGAAACGCTAGGTCCAGATCTCAAACCAGGCCCACTCAAGCAAACGGGCGATCCGCTGAATGTTGGCGTTGGCGGCAATGCCTGGTTACAAGTGCAAACACCAGGCGGTGTAGCCCTAACGCGGGATGGCTCTTTAACGATCTCCTCTTCTGGTATTCTAACCGATTCAGCCGGCAATCCGATTCTCAGCACCAATGGCACACCTATCAGCTTGCCGGCATTGTCCAAGCTGCAAATCGGTACGGATGGTACAATTTCTGGGATTCCCGTTGGCAGCACAAGTGGAATTGCCAAGGTAATTGCTCAAATTGGCTTGGTATCAACGCCGTCTGGAAAATTGTCTTCACTGGGTGGCTCTCTTTACCAACCGTCTAGCGGTGCTTCTCTGGTTCCAGCAACGGATGGTTCGCTGCATCAAGGTTACCTGAACGACAGCAATGTCGATCCCACCACTGCCATGATGCAATTAATAGACGCAAGCCGTTCATACCAGATGCAGACAGAGATGATGAAAAATCAAAGCGTAGCATCGCAGAGTTTGAATAATCTGCTGTCACAAGGATAGCAGGCTTTTGTTGAAGAATGGAACGACATCATGAATCACGCCCTGGATACCATCGCCACCGGACTGGCGGCAAGCCAAACGATGATGGACACGATCGCTAATAATCTCTCGAACGTGAACACAACCGGCTTCAAATCAGAAACCCCAGAATTCCAAACGTTACTATATCAGGACGGAATTCAGCCCGGTGCAAATTCTACCGGACAGACGGTTTATCCCTCTGGCTTAGAAATTGGCACCGGCGTCAGAGTCGCCTCCATCAAGGACACGCTTACCCAAGGCACGCTCACCAGCACGGGCAATCCGCTTGACCTCGCGATTAACGGTTCTGGTTATTTCCAGGTGCAAATGCCAAACGGACAAACGACATATACGCGTGATGGTGCGTTTCAGCTGAATTCAACTGGCCAGCTAGTGACTTCCTCCGGATATTCCGTACTGCCGAACATTACTATTCCTAGTAATGCCACTTCAGTCACCATCGGTACGGATGGAACTGTTTCAGTAACGCTGCCCGGTTCTTCTACTGCCTCGCAAGTTGGGCAGATCCAACTTGCCAGCTTCGTTAATCCGCAAGGTTTGCAACCTCTAGGTGGGAATTTATTCGCCTCTACTACATCTTCCGGTACCGCTGTTACCGGGGCGCCCCAGAGCAACGGGCTAGGTTCCGTGAATCAATCCTATCTCGAATCCTCAAATGTCGACGTCGTACAGTCAATGGTCAACATGATCTCCGCCGAGCGTGCCTACCAACTTGGTACACAGGTCGCGAGCGCTGTTGATAACCAGCTCAACTATCTGGCCCAGGCTGCTGCTGGCGCATGAAACGGTTTCTACCCATCCTGCTGCTTGCCGGCTGTCAGACTGCGGCGGCCCCGCCTGCCGCACTGGTTCAGCCAGCGGCCTTTCCGGTTACGGTGGCAAAGCCCGCTATGTCGGTGGATGGGTCTGTTTTTCCGGCCTCATCCGCAGGCTCGCTCTATGCCCCGCGCCGGGACTGGCGGGTGGGCGATCTCGTCACAATTGATGTTGTCACAAGCAGTTCTGCTAACAATACGGACAATGCCGCGCTGACACGTAAAGGTACCATCGATGACTCCATGACTAGCTTCATGGGCGTGCCGATGAGCTTTGGCCATATTAATGGCGGCAGTCTGGCGCCTGAAATCGGTGCTACTTCGGATCAGCAATATACAGGTACCGGCTCTGCGTCGGCGGCCAATAACATTTCCGGTCAGGTTGAGGCGGTTGTCACCAATGTCGATGCCAACGGCATTTTGGCACTGGAAGGCCGGACTAATGTGAACATCAATGGCAATGTCATTTCCATCGTCGTCACAGGCTACGCCAGTCCTGACGACATTGCCGCTAACACCACCATCAGTTCCAATCAGGTGGCTGATATGAATGTGCAATATGTCGGTATCGGGCCCATCAGCGGCGCTCATCAGTTGCCCTGGTTGCAGCGCGTGCTTAATAAGCTGGCGCCATTCTGATGCAGCGTCGTAATCTATTAGGCTATGGCCTACTGCTCAGCCTTGGTTTTACCGGTACGGCGCGGGCCGACCGGACCACCATCGGCCAACTCGTCACCGTGGCGGGGGCGCCAAGCAACCAACTTTACGGTTACGGTCTTGTGGTGGGTCTGCCTGGCACCGGTGACCAGACCACCCAGGTGCCGTACACGCAACAATCCATTCTGAATATGCTGCGCAATATGGGCGTGGCCCTGCCAAACGTAACCAACATGCAGCCGAATGATGTGGCCTCTGTCATGGTCACGGCGGAAGTGCCGGCTTTTGCCCATGCCGGGCAGCATGTGGACGTCACGGTCTCCGCCGTCGGCAATGCGACCTCCCTGGCAGGCGGGGTGTTGCTTCCCACACCATTGCGGGGTGGTAATGGCGTGATCTATGGTCAGGCGCAAGGTCCGCTTCTGGTCAGCGGCTTTGCCGCTAGCGCAGGAGGTACATCTTCCCAAGTTAACGTGCCCACGGTTGGCTCTCTGCCGGGTGGTGCCATTTTGGCCAACACCATCCCGGCCTCTTACAACGTCAATGGCAGTTCCGCGCTGCTACTCAACCAACCGGATTATGAAACTGCCCAGCAGATTTCAGATGTTATCAACGCGGCCTATGGTGGTTCGGCGAACGCAATCTCACCGGGTGAGGTCGACGTGAACGCGCAAGGCATGGACCCGATGCGTTTCATGGCGAACGTTCTGGCCCTGCCGATCACGCCGAAGAACCAGGTGCCCACTATCGTGGTGGATGCTCAGAGCGGCACCATTGTAATGAATGCAGGTGTTACGCTTGGTCCTGCCGTGGTCAGTCATGGCGACCTGACAGTGAATATCCAAACACAAAATGCCGTTAGCCAGCCGGGTCCCTTCTCAAACGGTACCACGGTCGGTGTGCGAAATACAGTCGTCAATGCCAAGCAGGGCAAGGCGCAGGTGATCAACCTGCCGCGTGCCGCTACCTTGCAAGATGTCGCGGCGGCTCTCAATGCAGTTGGCGCCACGCCACAGGACCTTATTGCGATTATTCAGGCGTTGAAACAGGCGGGTGCCATCAACGGAAAAATCAAGGTGATTTGATGGCCGTATTCTTGCACACACAGGCTTCTGCGCAGCAGAATAACACCTCACGTCCAACTGCAAAGCAGGAGATGCAGCGCCTTGCTGGTGTTTTGTGGTACGAGATGCTCTCCACCCTCAACAAGACCGGCATGGATGCTAGTAGTCTTGGCATGGGAGGGGGGGATTTCCAGAGCATGTTTCTCTGGAATCTCGCGCAGAACGATTTTGGCAAATACGATAAAGGTCTGATTCAAACAGCCGTGAGCCAAGTGGGCGGAACGGCTAGTGAGGCGCCAGCCCCGGCGACTTCCACCGCCGTCATGCTGGCCGCTAAGGTAAACGAGGTGCCGGTCTCGGAAACTGCCTTGCCCGCAACGGATGCCACGCCCTCCGCAGATATTGTTTCGCAGGCCAGTAGCTTCGCCAAAGCTATCTGGCCACAAATCACCGCCGCCGCGCAGGCTTTGGGAGTGCCCGCCGTAGCGGTGCTGGCGCAGACCGCGCTAGAAACCGGGTGGGGGGCTTCGGCGCCAGGTGATAATCTGTTCGGCATCAAGGCAAAAGGCGATAGCGGTACAGTGCGCGCTACGCACGAGGATATCGGAGGCGAACTCACCCCGCAACTTGCCAGCTTTCGTGATTATAACAGTCTGTCCGGCAGTATTTCTGATTACGTTTCACTAATTAAATCATCTTATCAGAGCGCGACAGGGCAAAACAGTGTCGCTGGTTTTGCCCAAGCGCTGCAGGCAGGCGGTTATGCGACAGACGAAAACTATGCCTCGAAAATAGAACGAATTGCGCAATCGCCATTGATGTCCCAGGTGCTTCAGGCGGTCGGCGCAGCGCAACCTTCGCAAATTGGAGCTGAGCCATGAGCGGCATTACCAACGCCATGAACACCGCCCTTTCTGGGCTACAATTATTCGAGGCGGGAATCTCAACCGTTTCCAACAACCTCGCTAACGCCACTACCAGTGGCTACTCGTCGGAGAGTGTGAACGCACAAACTGCGGTGGGTGCGGCGGGCCAGCCCGGAGCTGGGGTTGAACCGGCTCAGATCAACCGCGCTGCTGCAGGCTTTGCTGCTGCGCAGTTACGCAGCGCAAACACCGCCAATGCCTCAGCTTCCGCGTTGTCCACCTCGCTCACCGCCATTTCCAACGCACTGACCAATAATGGTGATGTGCAAACCGCCATCAATCAGTTTTTCTCCGATTTCAGCACTCTCGCTTCCAACCCGTCCAGCACCGCTCTGCGCCAGACAGTGCTGTCTGACGCTCAGAACATCACGGGTAGTTTCCAAACCGCCTCCATCAGCCTCAACAACATTGTTGCGGGCGCGCAGGAGACTTTGTCTTCCGGTATAACTTCCGCCAACACGTTGCTCTCGCAGTTGGCTAAAATCAACGCCGGACTGGAGCAGACACCAAACGCGTCCGGCCTGCTGGACCAGCAGCAGGCTGCGCTGAATTCTCTGTCGCAATATCTGCCCGTGAACACCATCACGCAAAGCAATGGTAGCGTCATTATCGCCACCGGTGGCACGATGCTACTGGACCAGAGCGGCGTGCAGGCTTTAGCCGTGGCAAGTAGCACGAACGGCAAAACCAGCGTCACCGCAGGCAACGATAAAACCCCCGTTACGTTGGCGGAGGCGGACGGCTCCCTCGGCGGCGCGCTCGGTACCATCACGGCGGGTAATCAGGCTTTGCAATCTCTTGGCGGGCTGGCCGCTGTGTTTGCTGGGCAGGTCAACACTGCCCAGGCGCAGGGGCTGGATGCCAACGGCAATGCCGGCCAGGCGTTGTTCTCTGTCCCCACTCCTAGCGTGGGGGCCAACGCCAACAATACCGGCAGTGCCAGCCTCACAGCCAGCCTTACCAATCCCGCCGCTCTGCCGGGGGATGGTGGGCCCTTCACCCTGTCCTACAGCAGCACCAGCGGCTGGAGCGCGCTCGATCAGGCTAGCGGCCAGAGTTACAGCGTGAGCACCAGCGGCTCCACGCTCAGCTTTGCCGGGCTGTCGCTGGCTTTGTCCGGCACGGCGAATAATGGGGACAGTTTCACGGTTAATCCCGCGCCAAATGCTGCTGCAGGTCTTAGTGTCGTTGCCACCTCCACCAGCGCCATCGCTGCGGCGGACCCGTATGTTTCTACTCCTGGCATTTTGCAGTCTGACGGTTCAGTCCAGAATAACAACGCTGGTACCATTACAGCGGGAACGGATAGCGTAACCAGCACTCCGGCGAGCAATGCGGCCGTGATTCCCGCCAGCTATTACGGGCAGAATCTGCAAATTACCTTTACCTCCTCTACCGCCTATACGGTGAGCACGGTGGCAAGTCCTGGCACGACTATCGCCAGCGGTACGCTGGGCAGTAATGGCGGCAACCTCGCCATTGCCTACCCTTCTGGCGCGGCATCTGGCCAGTATTGGCAACTCCCCATCTCCGGCACCCCGGCATCTGGCGATGTACTGACTTTGACCCCTGGCAGTAGCTCCAGCGGCAGCAATGCCCAGCGTCTTGCTGCACTCTGGACTGTCAATGGTACCAGCTCAGCCGGTTCTTTGGAGCAAGGTTTTGTCGGCCTCGCGACCGGGCTTGGCGCCAATGCTGCGGCGGCCCAGCAGCTTGCCAGCTCTACCTCAGCGCAGGTTTCCACCGCCACTACAAACCTCACCACTGTTGCTGGGGTTAATACAGACCAGCAGGCTGTTATTCTTACTAATTACGAGCAAGCCTATCAGGCTGCTGCGAAAGCCATCAGCACCGCGAATACCATGTTTGAATCACTCCTGAACGCCGTTTGAGGTTTTGGACACATGAAGAAGATCATCGTCGCATCCGTCACCGGTCTGGTTCTGCTGTGCGGCGGCGTTGGCGGCACAATCGCCTATCTGAAAATGTCGCACCATGCGGGCCCGCATAAGCCGCCCCCGCCCAAGCCGATTTTATTTGCTCAGCTTGATAATCTCGTTGTCTCCATCCCTTCTGATTCTAATAGCGATGACGGGCAGGCTTATGTGCAATTCTCCATCCAGTTCGCCAGCACGGATGCCAAGGCGGTCGCCAGCTTCACCGCCCTGCAACCCATTATCAAAGCCAAGACCATCAATCTCTTGATGACGTTTACGGCAAAACATCTAATGGACCCGTCCACCCACGATGCCTTGGCCAAAAGCTGCCTTGCCATCGCTAATGAAGTGCTGGCCAAAAGTGCTGCGTTCTCGCCGCCCAATCCCTTCACAGCTGCCTATATCACCAACATTGTAGAACAGGACTAAAATTTCGTGGACTCGGAAACAATTTCCGCGGCCGCATCAACCATCGCCTCTCTGCTCGTTCTTCTTGGTCTTCTGGCTGGTCTCGCTTTTTTGGTGCGGCGGCTGCGGGGACGGATTCCGGGTAACCAGGCGGGCGGCAAAATGCCGGTCTCCATTCTCTCCTCGCGTCCGCTTGGCGGGCAGCAGAGCCTCGTTGTTGCCGAGGCTGACGGCCAGCGTTTTCTGCTTGGCGTCAGCCGTAATGGCATTGCCCTCATCTCCAGGCTCAACGCAAATGAGTAAGCTCCTCCGCATTACCTATTGCGCCCTGTTTTTGGTGTTGCTCTCTGGCGTGGCCCGCGCTGCCGAGCCGGCGGGGCTGACCATCGTCAACACACTCGCGGCCAATGGCGGCGAAGCCTATTCGCTGAACGTGCAAAGCCTGCTGGTCATCACGGCGCTCGCCTTTCTGCCGGGGCTGATCCTGTTGATGACGTCCTTCACCCGGATAATCATCGTGCTGTCCATTTTGCGTCAGGCGCTGGGTTTGCAAACCACCCCGCCGAACATGGTGCTGGCGGCCTTGGCCTTGGCTTTGTCGGTCTTTGTCATGCGCGGTGTCATTCAACAGGAGCAGCAGCAGGCGCTCCAGCCTTATCTAGCGGGGGACATCACCTTCTCCCAGGCTGTCGCCGCCGCAGAGCCGCCTGAGCGCGCCTTCATGCTGGCCCAGACCCGTAAGGAGCCGCTACATCTGTTTGTTGACCTATCTGGCAAAACCTACCAGGACCCACAGCATATACCATTCACCGTGCTGGTCCCTGCCTTCGCCACATCCGAGCTTGAAACCGCCTTTCAGATCGGCTTCCTTATGTACATCCCATTTGTGCTGATCGACCTCGCGGTGGCGTCCATTCTGATGTCACTGGGCATGATCATGGTCTCGCCCACACTTATCTCCTTGCCGCTGAAATTGCTGATGTTCGTTTCCATCCACGGCTGGGTACTGGTGCTCGGTACTTTGGCGAACAGCTTCAAATGATGCCGCTTTATCTCCGGCTGTTCCAGCACGCATTCAGCGTGGCGTTCTCCGCCATCTGGCCGCCTGTGCTGATGATGCTGTTGGTCGGGTTGGTCACCGCCATTCTGCAGGCGGTGTTGCAGATTGAGGATGCCACCTTCGCACTTTTGCCCAAAACACTGGTGATGATTGGCATTGCCTTCACCGGCGGTTTTGGTGCGCTTCATCTGTTTGAGGCTCTGGCGCGGGACTTCATTCTGCACGCGCCCGCTCTGGTGCATCAGTCGTGGTATTAGACCAGCACACCGTCATGCTCTGGTTCGGCCAGTTTTTATGGCCGTTCCTGCGTATCACCGGGCTGTTTCTCACCGCACCTTTTTACGGCTCCTCCCTGGTGCCCAATATGGTGAAGGCCATGCTGGCCGCCGCATTGGCACTGTCCTTGGCCATGTGGCTGCCGGATCTGCCAGCCTATCCGGCTGATCCCATCAGCGCCATCTTCACCGGCTTCATTCAAATCGCCTATGGCGCGTTTCTGGGAGCCGCGATGCAAATTGTGGTGGCGGCTTTTTCCAGCGCGGGCGAGATAATGGGCCAAACCATGAGCCTCTCCTTCGCTGAACTGCAATTCGCCGGCGCCACGGGGGGCAGTTCCGTGTTGTCAGACATTATGCTTTGGGCCGGGGTCCTGGGCTTCATGGCGGTGGGCGGGCCGGTCTGGCTGTTCAGTGCGCTGGCCCATTCCTTCGCGCATGGGGCCGGAGTGGCGCCCATCAGCTCCTGGGCCAGTCTGGCCAGTCTGGGGGGCAATCTGTTCACGACCGCTTTGGGGCTGGCGCTGCCGGTGCTGGCGGTGACGCTGTGCGTGAATCTTACCGTGGGCCTTACCACCGTTTTCGCGCCCAGCATGAACCTGCTCTCAATCGGTTTTCCGCTGCTTATCCTCGCGGGGCTGTGGGTTCTGGTGGCTGAAATCCCCTTTCTCGGTCTCGCGGCGCATCACATCATGATGGTCTGTACAGAGGCGTTGGGCCGGATGCTGCCGCATGGCTGAGGGTGACTCCGGCGAAAAGAAACACGCCCCAACCGAACGACGCCTTCGCCAAGCGGCGGAGCGCGGTGACGTCCGCCGCTCCCAAGAGCTTCCTAAGGCCGCTGCCATCGCCGTGTTCACGGTGCTGGTGCTGGCGGGTGCCGCAGGGCTGGGGATTAAATTGCAAGGGGTGTTTGCCGCTTGCCTTGCCAATGCCGGCACCGCCCCGCTTAGTTCCGCCAAAGGCTGGGCGGGCGCGGTGGGGTGGGGGCTGTTTCCTCTGCTGGCCTTTATTGCCGCTGTTGGGTTCGCGGGCAGTATTGTCTCGGGTGGCTGGGTATTCGCCGTGAACCTGCTGATGCCGGATTTCTCGAAGCTGATGCCCCAACAAGGGCTGGGACAAATCTTCTCTTCCCACGGCCTAACGGAGCACGGCAAATCCATTCTTAAACTCCTGGCTATTGGTGGCGCTGGGGGGCTCGCCATTCTGGCTCGGCGCACGGATTTCGCGTCACTGTCCGGGCTGCGCGCCCCGCTTCCCGGCGCGCTGCTCGGCATCGCCTTCCAGGTAATTATAACCATCTGCCTCGTGCTGGTGGTGTTGGCGGCGGGAGATTTTGCTTTGCAGGTCTGGCTGCATCGGCAGAAGCTCCGCATGACCGATGCTGAAATCCGCGAGGAAATGAAAGATTCAGCGGGCAATCCGCACGTTAAATCCCGCCAGCGTGCAATTGCCCGCAAGCTGGCCCGCGCTCGGCAGATGCAGCGCTTGCCTGAAGCATCCGTGGTCGTCACCAACCCCACCCATTATGCCTGCGCCATCCGTTACCGTCGTGGGTCGGACAGAGCTCCCGTGCTGTTGGCCAAGGGCGTTGGTCTGTTGGCCGAGGAGATCATCGCCCGCGCGCGTGGCCATGGTATTCCGGTGGTGCAGTCCCCGCCGCTGGCCCGCGCTATCTATCGCCATGTGGAACCAGATGATAATGTCCCCGTGGCCCTCTACCGCGCCTGTGCTGAGGTACTGGCCTATGTCTGGCGCCTGCAGCATTGGCGCACGCAAGGCGGTGAGAAGCCTATGCCGCCCAAACCACATGAGGGCGAGATCGAGGTCCCGCGCTTTGCGCCCTGGGGTAGCTGAAGCCTGTCACCCCAACGCTTAAAATAGACAAACTGTCTATTATTTAGATCGCTCAGCATAAATTTATTGACGCAATGCTGATTTTGCCACAAGGAAACAGGGCCAGTTTCTGGCGGAAGAAGACAGAAACCTAACAGGGATCATAAAATAATGAGCACAATCACGCGCAGCGGGGAACGTCTCAAGCGCGATAGTCTGGGCTTATCGCAGATCATCGCCTCCACCCTCGCCAATATCGCCCCGGCGATGAGCTTTTTCTTCGGTTTTGGGCTTATCGCCTCAGGCGCCGGTGTTGGTGCGCCCCTGACCATTCTGGTCGCGATGGTGGTGATTTTGTTCCTCACCAATACTTTGGCGCAGTTTTCCAAATACCGCCCGAGCGCTGGTTCCTTCGTCACCTTCATCGGCATGGCCTTTGGCCCCTGGGCCGGTGCGGCGGCCTCCATCTTCGTGGTGGTGGGCTATTGTATCGCTGCGTCCTCGGTCGTGGTGATCTCCGGCGGCTGGGCAGCGCAGACGCTGCAAACCTTCCTCGGCATCCATATTCCCTGGCAGGTGCTCAGCGTGCTGGCTACCGCGATTGTCGGTATCCTGGTTTCCCGTGGCATTTCGCTCTCCACCACCTGGGCGGCGATCTTCTTCTATTTTGAGCTGGTGCTGCTGCTGCTCGGCGCGGTGATCATGCTCGTGGTCAATTACAAATATATCTCCTTGGCGCCGTTCTCGGTATCGTCTGTTACGGGCGGTTGGAAAGGCATCGGGCTTGGCTTCCCGCTGGCCATTTATCTGTTCATCGGCTGGGAAAACTCCGCCATGCTGGCTGAGGAAACCACAAATCCTCGCCGCAATGTGCCGCGCGCGCTCATCATTGGCACGCTTTCCATCGGGATCCTGTACATGTTCCTGTCCTTCGCGACGGAAACCGCCTTCCACAACAACCTTAAGGCCATCACCGGCTCAGACCTGCCGTTCGTGGATGCCTTCAAGGCATCCGCCGCCGGGCTACTGATCGTGGCTTATTTGGCTGGTGTAACCTCGATCTTCTCCTCCCTGATCGGCCTTACCAACGCCCAGGCTCGTATCCTGTTCAGCTCTGCGCGTGAGGGTCTGCTGCCGCAATTCTTTGGCAAGATCCACCCGCAGCACCGTACTCCCCACGCCGCGATGTGGACTTATATCGTCGTGGCGCTGGCGATCGTGCTGGGCTTCGGCACGGTGTTTGAGATCGACCCCGTGACCCTGTTCGGTGACACCGGCACCCTCGGCACCATTCCAGTGGTGGTAACCTACCTGCTCACCAACCTGGCGTTGCCTGTTTACATGCTGCGTTACCATCGTGAGGATTTCAACGCGGTCACCCACCTCATCATCCCCGTCCTCGGCACGGCCTTCATGCTCATGCCGCTCTGGGGCCTGGTGGAGCCGGGTCAGCCGTTCCCCTTCAACCTGTATCCGAAGCTGGCTCTGGGGCTGCTCGTTCTATCGGTGATCTATGGCGTGCTGCTGTCCAAATCCAAACCGGATCTGGTGCACCGCATCGGCTCTTACGTCGCCGACGAGGAATATTAAAAATCAGGGCGGTCCTTCGGGACCGCCCTTTTTCGTTCAAGGCAGCATCAAATGTTGCGCGCGGCCATGCTGGATGAGGTGTTTCTCGATCACCTCATCCACCGCCGCGAAACTGTCCAGCCGGTACCAGATGCCCTCCGGGTAGAACACCGCGCAGGGCCCAAGCTCACACCTGTCCAGGCAGCCAGCTTGATTGACCCGGATATTCTGGAGGCCGAGTTCCTTCACTCTTACTCTCATATAATCCCTAATCTTCGCGCTGCCCTTGCTGGCACAATCGCCGCGCGGATGTCCTTCGGGCCTGCGATTGTCACAGAAAAAGACATGTGTCTCAAAATAGGGCGCCGGATCATCGGCCAAACGTTCGCCCAAACTGGTTCTCCTGTCGGTTCCTTCCTATCTAAGCCCGGAACCAGGAGCCGGCAAAATGCAGAACCGATTGAGGGATGCGTCCTCCCCTTATCTTCTTCAGCACAAGGACAACCCCGTGCATTGGCATATGTGGGGGGAAGCGGCCTTCGCGGAGGCTAAATCGAGGAATGTGCCGGTGCTTCTCTCCATCGGATATGCGGCCTGCCATTGGTGCCATGTAATGGCGCATGAGAGCTTCGAGAATGAAGCCGTGGCCGCGCTGATGAATGAGCGATTCGTTTCCATCAAGGTGGACCGGGAAGAGCGGCCGGATATCGACCAAACCTACATGACCGCGCTGCACGCCATGGGAGAGCAAGGCGGTTGGCCGTTGACCATGGTGCTGACGCCAGATGGCGCGCCCTTCTGGGGCGGCACTTATTTTCCTCCCACCCCGCGTTTTGGGCGACCGAGCTTTTCTCAGGTTCTGGTGGCTCTCTCCGAAGCCTGGAACAGCGACCAGGACCGTATCGGCCGCTCCGTGGAGAGCATCAAAAAAGCCTTGTCCCAGGCCGCTGCTGCACGCCCAGGCGACCCTCCAGGGCCGGAACTGCTGGAGGCTGCGCGCGCAGCGTTCTTGCGGAGCGTGGACTGGGATCTGGGCGGGCTCTCCGGCTCGCCGAAATTCCCTAACATCCCAGTTTTCACCTTCCTCTGGCACGAATATTTCCGGGGCCAGGACGCAAGCTGTGCTGAGGCTGTGCATCTGCTGCTGGAGCGTATGAGCCAGGGCGGAATTTATGACCATCTGGGCGGCGGCTATGCGCGCTATGCCACGGACGATGCTTGGCTGGTCCCGCATTTCGAGAAGATGCTCTATGATAACGCGTTGATCCTGGAGCTTCTTGCCCTCGCTCAAGCGGACAAGCCTTCGCCCTTGTATGCCGCCCGGGCGCGGGAGACGGTGGATTGGCTGGTGCGCGACATGAGCGCTGAAGCGGCTTTCGCGGCTTCGGAAGATGCGGATTCCGAAGGGGAGGAAGGCAAGTTCTATGTTTGGTCCCGAGCTGAAATCTTGGAGGTTCTGGGCGCTGATGGGCCGTTTTTCGAGCGGTTCTACCCCTTGCCGGAACATGGGAACTGGGAAGGTAAGATTATTCTGGAACGTCGCGCTGCATTTGGCGCGGATGAAATGCGGCTGGCGGCCTGCCGGGCCAAGCTTCTGGCTGCGCGTGGGCAGAGGGTGCGGCCGGGCCGGGATGATAAAATTCTGGCTGATTGGAACGCGCTGACCATTTATGCCCTGGCGAAGGCAGGTTGCGTGTTTGGCGAGCCAGGTTGGGTGGCGCTGGCGGGGCGTGTGTTCGCGGCGCTGGTGGCGGCCATGGGGCAGACGGACGGGCGTGTGGCCCATGCGATGCGGGATGGCACAATCTCCGCCGCAGGGTTGCTGGAAGATCAAGCGGGGATGATCCGCGCCGCGCTAGCGCTGTATCAGGCAACGGGGGCGGGCAATTATCTGCGCCGGGCGGAGATAATTCTGGCCGCCACGGAAGCGCATTTTGGTGATGGTGGCGGGGCGTTTTATATGTCCGCCGATGATGCCGGGGATGTGTACGCCCCGCGTGGGCGAAGCGTGCAGGATGGTCCGGCGCCGTCTGGCATCGGCATGATGGCGGAGATCTACGCAACGCTGTTTCATTTAACTGGACAGGATAGCTACCGTGCCAAGGCAGAGGCCGTGCTGGCGGCTTTTGGCGGTCGCGCTCGGGCACTCACGGGCTCGCCGGCATTGCTTGCTGCGTCTGATCTTTTGGCGAATGCCGCCTGTGTGGTCGTGACCGGCGGCGCGGAAGATTTGCTGCACACGGCGCTGGCTTCAGCCGACCCGGCGGTGCTGGTGCTGCGAGGCAACGCGGCCGTGACGGCGGCGCATCCAGCGCATGGCAAGCCGGATGATGTGAAGGCAGCTTATGTGTGCCGAGGCAATGTTTGCGGATTGCCGGTGAATAATTCAGAAAGTCTGAGACAAATTCTAAAACGTTCCACGTGAAACATTTCGGGGATTTTCGATAATAACGTGGTGTTAGTTGTTGCGCCTGCGGGATTATGTTTTGTCCTGATGATATTTGAAAGCGGCGTTAATCATGTCCAGCAAATGCTGGCCCGCCGTGGTGGGCGGGTATTTCGGGGTTTCGCCCGGCTTCAGGCAGGTGGGCAGGCACTCGACCGGCGCGTAGAAATCCGGGTCGAAGAAAAAGGGCAGGGAATAACGTTCATGCCCTGACACATTGATGACGCGGTGTGGGGTGGAGCGAAAGACGCCGTTCGTCCAACGCTCCATCATATCGCCAATATTCACGACGAATGTGCCGGGGATGGGCGGGGCGTCGATCCAGCGTTGATCCAGCCCTTTGACCTGCAACCCGCCCGAGGAATCCTGATGTAGCAGGGTCAGGCAGCCATAATCGGTATGCGCCCCGGCGCCGAGCTGCGCTTCCGTGATGCGCCCGCTTTGGGGCGGGTAGTGCAACGGCCCCAAAGTCGTCATCGGGATGCCAAGCCAGGGTTCAAAATAGTTTTTCTTCAGCCCGAGTGAGACCGCGAAGGCGCTGAGCAGCAGCTTGCCCAGTGCAACCATGCGGTCATAATAATCCTGCATCACGTCACGCCACCCGGGCAGGTCCGGCCACATATTCGGCCCGTGCAGAGGCAGCTTGGCCTTTACGCGCTCATGGTCCAGGGGTAAATCGCGGCCGATTTTGAATCCCTCTTTCAGATCGCCCGTTTGGGTTTGCTTCGCAGGGTCGAGATTCTCACCGCCAATCCGGAACCAACCGCGATGGCAGGCGGATTGTTCGATGGCACTTTTTTCTTTTTCTGCCAGGGGGAGGTCGAAGAAGCGCTTGGCCTCCGCATAGACGCGGTCAATGAGCGTCTGCGAAATGCCATGATTTTTGATGTAAAAAAATCCGATCTCCCTGCAGGCTTCGCCGATGGACGCTGCAGGGGTCATGTCTCCGGCCAGGAGCGGGCCGACATCAATGACCGGGATCACATCCAGATGGGCGGGGGATAGGCCAGGGGCGAGCTCTATAGTATCGGGCATGAAGAGGATGTTAGACTTGTCCTGTTTCGGATTCCAGGAGCATTTTCTTTGCCGGAAATATATTTGCTCGGTATCGATCTAGGCGCGAGCAGCCTGAAGGCGACACTCATAACACCGGAGGGCAAGGTGCAGGCGGAAGCCGCCGTCCCGGTGACCACGCATGTGCGGCATTTTGGCTGGGCGGAGCAGGACCCTGCGGAATGGTTCGCGGCGTTATGCAAGGCCGTGCCTGCGGCCCTGGCGGAGGGGGGCGTGAAGCCGGAGGCGATCGCGGGCATTGGTATTTCTGCGGGCGCGCATATTCCGGTGCTGACGGACGGGCATAACACCGTGCTGCGCCCGGCGATTATGTGGAGTGACCAGCGCGCCGCCGCTGAAGCCGTCGCGCTCCATCAGGCGGCAGGCGAAAAGATTATCGCCACTTCGCTGAATAAGGTAAATCCAACCTGGACGCTGGCCATGCTGGCTTGGTTGAAAGCCTATGAGCCTGGGGTGCTGGCGCGGGCCAAGCGGCTGTACCTGGCCAAGGATTTTCTGCGCCATTGCCTCACCGGCACCTGGGAGACTGATTATTCAGACGCCGTTGGCGCGTTGATGGCAGATGATGCCAGCAAAGGCTGGTCCGCTGAGCTGGCGGGGCTGATCGGGCTGGACCTTGCGATGCTGCCGCCGATTGTGGCGCCGGAGCATGTGGTGGGCGGTGTCACTGCCGATGCTGCCGCGCGTACGGGGTTAAAGGCGGGCACGCCGGTTGTGTGCGGCTCCAACGACACCACGGTGGAGTTTTTTGGCGTCGGCGGCAGTAAGCCCGGCATAGGCGGGGTGAAGCTGGCCACTGCGGGGGTGCTGTTTTTGGCCACGCAAGGGCCGGTGGTACAGCCGCCGGTCTCTTGTTACCCGCATATCATGCCCGGTCTGTATTACACCGCCACGGGGACCAATAGCTGTGCTTCGGCGCATCGCTGGGTACGGGACCTGATGTTTGCTCAAGGCGGGTTTGAGGCCATGGATGCGTTGGCATGCGCTGCGCCGCGCGGAGCCGGGGGCTTGCTGTTTCACCCTTATCTGCAAGGCGAGCGCGCACCGTACTGGGACCCGCTGCTGCGGGCGGATTTTGTCGGCATAACCATCTCCCATGGCAAGATGCATTTTGCCCGAGCTGTGTATGAGGGGATTGCCTTTTCTATCCGTGACCTGCTGGGCGCGGCGCGCGCGCTGGGGCTGGAATTCAGCACTATCCGGCTGATGGGCGGCGGCGCCAAGAGCGAATGCTGGCGGCAGATTATCGCGGATGTGACGGGGCTGGTGATTGAGCGCACGGAATCCGGCGATGCCTCTTTCGGTGCCGCCTTGGTGGCGGGCATGGGGGTGGGGCTGTTCAATGGGCCGGAGGACGCGCTGGCGCGCTGCGTGCGGCTGCTGGATGTAACCCAGCCGCAGGCCCAGAATGCGGCGTTTTATGATGAGCTGTTCGGGATTTACAAAGAATCGCAGGCGGCGCTGGCGGGGGTGAACCATAAGCTGCATGCGCTAGCGGCGGGCTAAGAGCCGCCCTACTGAGGCCATAATCCCCGGCTTTTCCAGCGCCAGGATACCACGTTGCAGGAGGCGCGCATGACCACCATCAAATACCGGCTTTACGACCCCCGTTTGGCACCGCGCCGCACGCGGGTGGAGGTGCCGGGCTGGGGGGGCACTAAGGAGCCGCGCCGGGATGGGGCGCATGAACAAGGCTGGCATTGCCTGCCCTTTGTAGAGGGCGCGCAATATGGCATTGAGCTGTTTTACCCGCATGAGCATGAGTTGCGCGTGTCGCATGAGAACGGGCAGTTTGTGTTTGACGGTGAGTTTGGGCCATCCCCCAGCCCCGGGCTGCAATGGCCGCCCTTCCGGGCTTTTGGCGAGGGGTTTTATACCTATCAGCTTCTGCTGGACTTGAAAGTGCCCGAGGGCATGGCGGTGCGTACGGAGCCGCATCCGCGTTATTATCTCAGTGCTGCGGATGATGTGCCGCTGGCGGTGCCGGCGCTGCTGCGCACCTCCTGGTGGCCAATGATCAATTTCGTGGTGTTCAAGGCCCCGCCCCGGGGCGGGGTGCATGTGTTCCGCCCGGGTGAGCCGTTCATGCAGCTTTGTATTGTTCCGGCCGAGCCGGATTTGGTCCTGGAGCCGATGAATTTGGAGGAAGCCGCCGAACGGGAAATGCAGTCCCGCCGGATTCACGCTAGCCGCGAGACGCTGGGGCAGGATACGCGGTGGACATCCTCCACCAACACAGTGTTCGACGGTACTTATCGCCGGATTTTGGGGGCTGCCCGGGCCAGGGACCGGGCAGCGGAAGATTAGTTGATCTGTACGCCGATGCCGGGGAGCATAATCACCGCCCCGGCATGATGGTGGTGATGGTGATGATACCAAACCGGCGGCGGTGGTGGCGGTGGCGCATAGTAAACCCGTGGCGGGGGCGGCGGGGCGTATTGGTAATATTCGTGATGGTGGTGGTGATGGTGATGATCGCCGCCACCCCAATCCGTCTGCTGCAGTTTGGCCGGGGCGTTGCGGGCGTTGTCCCGCAACGCCGCGTCGCTGGCCTTAAGGGCCTCAACGGCATTCGGGATGGGTTGCAGCAGGTCGGCATAGGATGTGATGGCCAAGGGCTCATGCGGTGTGGCGGGCGCATTTGTGGCGGCCTGCGCGCTGGTGGTCCCTAGGGCAGCGACACCGGCCAGCGCGGTCATCAGTCCGGTTGTTTTCCGCTCCATCTGAAACTCCTCTGGAATTTGTAGCAGAGGGTAGAGTCACGCACCGGGCTGGCCATTTTGTGCTGCAATGAGGGTGGGAATGTGGCAGCCCCCTGTTAGGGGGTTAAAATTTATTCAGGTTTTTGTTCGATTTTTTAATTTCGAGTCCGTGATTTTTTGTTAGGCGAACGCATAGGCATCCATGCGCATGAAGCCATATTCCACCGAGCTGTGCAGCCGTTCCGGTTGAATCGTGGGGCCGGCGGCGCCAAGGGCAACATGCAAGGGCAGCAGATGTTCCTCGGTCGGGTGTTCCTCAGCCGCATAGGGGGCGAGGCGGCGGTAATCCGCCAGGGCGGCGAGATCCCCCGCCATGATTTTGGCGTTCATCCAGGTGGAGAAATCGGTCACGTCCTGGGTTTCCGGTGCGTCGAGGGCCGGGCGTCCGCCGCGGAAGCGCCGCAGGTCGTGGGTGAAGGTGCCGGAACAGAAGATCAGCGTGCCTTCTTCCCGCAATTTACGCAAAGCGGTGCCCAGGGCGATATGGTGGCGCGTGCCGCGTTCCGTCTGCACGGAGAGCTGGATCACCGGGATATCGGCTTCTGGGTAGGCCAGCTTCAGCGGTACCCAGGCGCCATGGTCCAGACCGCGCGCATGGTCTGTGCTGCAGGGCAGCCCAGCCTCGCCCAGTAAGGCCGCCAGCCGCCCCGCCAGCCCGTGCGCCACCGGTGGGGTGTAGTGCTGGGCATAGAGTTCGGGCGGGAAGCCGTAGAAATCGTGGATTGTCTCGTTGGCGGCGGGGTTGCTCACCGTGGGGATGTTGGTTTCCCAATGGGCGGAGACGGCCAGGATCGCCTTGGGGCGCGGCAGTAATGTGCCAAGGGACTGCAGGAAATGCCGGGCGGGCGTGTCCTGCAGGATGGTCATGGGAGAGCCGTGGCTAATGAAAAATACGGGGAGCATGACGGCGAATGTGGCCAGCTTTGTGCTGCGGGGCAAGAGTCTGGCCGGGTTGGCCTTGCCAGAGCAGGGAAAAAGGACAATCTACGATTCCAGTATCAGGACAAAACCAGTCCGCTTTGCGGATGGAGGACTTATTATGTTTATCGAGACCGAAGGCACGCCTAACCCGGCAACGCTAAAATTCCTGCCCGGCCAGGTTATTCTGGGAGACAAGACGGCGGATTTCCCGGATGCGGACGCGGCGTTGATTTCGCCGTTGGCGGAGGCTCTGTTCGGGCTGGAGGGGGTTGTCCGCGTATTTATGGGCGGTGACTTCGTGACGGTGACCAAGGCGGACGGGGCCGACTGGCAAGGGCTGAAGCCGCAGATTCTCGGCCTGCTGATGGAACATTTGATGGCGGGCAAGCCGATCCTGCGTGAGGGGATTGCGCTGGAGGAAGAAGATGTGGACCCGGCGGATCAGGAGATTGTGGAGCAGATTAAAGACCTGCTGGATACGCGCATCCGCCCGGCGGTGGCCGGGGATGGCGGGGATATCATCTTCCGTGGCTACCGCGACGGCGTGGTGAGCCTGAAGATGCAGGGGGCCTGCGCGGGCTGCCCCTCCTCCACGGCGACGCTAAAGCATGGCATCGAGAATATGCTGAAGCACTATATTCCGGAGGTGACCTCGGTTACACAGGCGGCGTAACCGGGAGAAGGCACAATGGCTCTGGATGAAGCGGCGCTGGATGCGCTGTTCCGCAACGCGCGCACCCATTCTACATTCAGCGATACGCCCGTTTCGGACGAGGAGCTGAAGGCGCTGTATGAGCTGACCAAGCTGGGGCCAACCTCGGCGAATTGCTCGCCCGCGCGGTTTTTGTTCATCCGTACCGAGGAAGGCAAAAAGACGCTGCGCCCCTGCCTTTCGGGCGGGAATATAGAGCCGGTGATGGCCGCCCCTGTCACGGTGGTGGTGGCGTTTGACCCGCATTTCTACATGAAACTGCCGGAGCTTTACCCGGATGCGGATGTAAAGCCCTGGTTCTCCGGCAACCCGGACCTCGCGGAAGAAACGTCGATGCGCAACTCCTCCTTGCAGGGGGCGTATTTCCTGATGGCGGCGCGGGCGATGGGGTTTGCCACGGGAGCGATGTCCGGATTTGATAAGGTCAAGCTGGACCGGGCGTTTTTTGGGCAGAATGGCTGGAAGTCGAATTTCCTGATCAATCTGGGTCGCCCAAAACCAGATGAGACATTGCCGCCGCGTTTGCCGCGCCTGCCATTTGACGAGGCGGCAGAGTTCGCGTGAGCCTGATTGCGCTGGATGCCTCTGGCCCCCGCGCGGGGCTGGTGCTGATGGATCAAGACGGGGCGGTACGGCAACGCTGGAGCGCTCCGCTCAAGCCGGGGTTGATCGAAACCCTGCCGCTTTTGCTGCAAGAGGCGGCGGCGGGCCGGGAAATTTCTGACATTGCCGTTTGCGTGGGGCCGGGGAGCTTTACCGGCCTGCGCACCTCCATCGCGCTGGCGCAAGGCTTTGCGGCCGGGTGCCAGGCGGTGCTGTGGGGTATTTCGGCGGCGGCGGCGTATGGCCAGGCATTGCCGGGGCTCGCCCGCCCGCTTTGGGTGGCAATCCGCGCGCGGCGAGGGCGGCTATTTCTGCTGCGCGAGGACGAGGCGGTGGCGTTTGCGGATGCGGATGTGCCGCTGCCGCAAAGCCCCGTGGCCATTGCCGGGGACCAAGCGCAGTGGCTGGCGGCCATGCTGGCGGCCAAGGGGGCGAATGTAATGCTGACCGACGCAAGGCTGGTGGATGCCGCCTGGGTGGGCCGTGCAGCTTTGGCACAAAAGCGGGCAGGGCAGGCGCCGGGGGCGGCCTTGCCGCTTTATGTTGATCCGCCCGAAGCTAAACTGCCCGCCGCCGGGCTGCGCCCTGCCCCGGTATGAGCGGCATGATCGAAGCCGGTTCGGCCCATATCGCCGTGCTGGCGGCGATGCACAAGACGGTGTTTCCGCATGAGGCATGGGATGAGGTGGGCTTTACCACATTGCTGCGCCAGCCCGGCGTGCATGGGTTGATTCATGAGGGGGGCGGGTTTTTGCTGCTGCGCTCTGTTTTGGATGAGGCGGAGATTCTGACTATTGGCGTACTGGAAAAACGCCGCGGAATCGGTACGTCTTTGCTGCATGAGGGGCTGCGCCGTTTGCGCCTGGCGGGGGTGAGGACGCTTTATCTGGAGGTCGCCACGGACAACGCCCCGGCGTTGGCGCTGTATGAAAAGCAAGGCTTTGTGGTCACAGGGCGCCGGAAAGCCTATTATGACGACGGCGGAGACGCGTTGACGATGCGCCTTGAGCTAGCAGCCCCGTTGCAAGCGGGCCAAAGCGGCACTGGAGAGTGATTCGTGGACCAGATGATTCAAGCCGGCCAGCAATCCCACCCTATTTTCCGTCGTGCCGTGGTCGATCTCGGCTCAAACTCTGTGCGGCTCGTGATTTACGAGGGGGAGCTGCGCAATCCCATGCAGATATTTAACGAGAAGGCAGTGCTGCGCCTGGCCAAGGGTATGACCAGTACCGGGCGATTGAAGGAGGAAGCGCTGGTGCAGGCAGAGACGGTGTTGCACCGCTATGCCGCCATTGCCCGTGCCATGGGGGCGGGGCAGGTGGATGTGCTGGCGACCTCCGCCGTGCGGGACGCGGTGAATGGTCAGGAATTCGTCGAGGCGATGATGAAGCGTCTGCCGGATCTGCGGATTTCCATTTTGTCCGGCGAGCAGGAGGCAGTGTATTCCGCCGAGGGTGTGCTGTGCGGGATTCCTGGTGCGGACGGAATGCTGGCAGATCTGGGCGGCGGGTCGCTGGAGCTCATCCGGCTGGAAGCTGGCAAGGTGGGACAGGCCGCCACATTGCCAGTGGGGGTGATCCGGCTCGCGGATCAAGCGGGCGAGGATATCGGCCGGGCGCGGGCGGTGATGGATGAGGCGCTGTCCGGCGTGGCTTTTACGAGCGAGGCGGCGGGGAAGGATTTGTATCTCTCCGGCGGCGCCTTTCGGGCGCTGGCGCGGATTCATATCGCGCAGACGGGCTATCCGCTGAATATCGTGCATCATTACACCATCAACCGGGATGAGGCGCGTGACCTCGCCGGGGTAGTGAGCGAGGGGGGGCGCAAGCTGATTGAGCGTATGCCCGGCGTACCACGGCGGCGGATTGAGGATTTGCCTTACGCGGCGGTGATTTTGCGCCGCCTGCTGCGCGCCACCGGGGCGGCGAGGGTGGTGTTCTCGGCCAATGGGTTGCGGGAGGGATGGTTCTCGCGTCTGCTGCCGCCGACAATCAGAGCCGAGGACCCGTTGCTGGCGGCCTCGCGCGATCTGGTACGTGGAATGGTGCGTGACGCCAATCTGCCTCGCGCGCTGGTGTCCTGGACGGCGCCTTTATTTGCCAATGAGACGCACGGCCAGAAACGCCTGCGAGAGGCGGCGTGCTGGCTGTCTGATATTGGCAGCCACGAGCACCCGGAATATCGCGCCGAGCAGGCTTTCATGCGGGTACTGCGTCAGGCTGGGATGAGTCTTGACCACCATGCCCGCGCGTTTCTCGCCCTGGCAACGGCTGTGCGGTACGAGGCGCAGGCGGAGGCAGGGTTTCTGGCCCCGGCGCGGGCGCTGCTGGACATGCAAGCTGCGAAACGGGCGGAAACATTGGGCACAGCGTTGCGGCTTGCCTACACGCTCTCCGCCGGGACACCGCATTTGCTGGCTGGCACGGCGTTGACCTTGCAGCCTGGGCGGCTCGTGCTGGGGCTGGACGAAGCCAATGGCGTGTTTGCGGGCGATGCCGTGCTGCGCCGATTGGAACGGTTGGCGCTGATGCTGGGGCGCGAAGCGGAAACATTGATCAAGTCATGAAAAAACCGGGCCCGCGTTGGCGGACCCGGTTGGAATGTGGGCGCGGGGGTGCGGCTTAGGATTCGGAAACCTTGGCCGGGGCTGGCGTGTGGGCCGGGGCGGGGGCGTTGTCGCCCAGCATCTCGATACGACCAGTGATCTGCCCACCATCTTCAACCTGCAGGCGGCGGCAGCGGGCGGTGCCCAGCACACGGCCGGTATTACGCACGATCAGCGTGGCGCGGGCCACCAGCGTGCCGTCAATGGTGCCGGCGACTTCCGCGTCGTCAACCTCAACCTCGCCTTTAAAGACGCCGCCGGGGGCAATGGAGAGTTCGTTGGCGTTGATCATCGTGGCTTCCACGGTGCCTTCAACCACAAGGCGCTCAGCATCCTGCACCGTACCCTGCACGGAGATGCCGCGGCCCACCACCAGGGTGCGGCGGTCAGCGCTGTCGCGCACGGTGGAGGTCGGGGTTAGCGGGCGCGAAGTGGGCAGAGCACCGGGAGCAGTTGGTGTAGCGGGGATCGGCGGGGGCGCGAAAGGTGAGCGGGCCATGGAAGTCTCCTTGAAGCTAGGGGGAATGAAGCTGCCTGTTGAGGCGGTGTCTTCAGGCGAAGCGGAAGCGGACACTAACTGGTCCGCCGGGCGCGCTGCTGGTACCGGTTTGGGGTTGTCCGTCTTGCGCTTGTTGAACACAGATCCTCCGTGGTGGCTCATCGCGACTGATGTGCGGCGTAGCACGCGATAACAGGGCAAACAACCTTACCGCTCATTTGCCGAGGTTGGTTCGCGGTGCTAACCCGACGCCGCTGTAATCTGCGGAGATTTGACGAATATGGCCATATCACAATTCGATATCACCGGCATCGGGAATGCAATCGTCGATTTTCTGCTGCAAACGAATGACGAATTTTTAAGCCGTCACGATATGCCAAAGGGTGCAATGTCGCTGATCGACGTTGATACTGCGACCAAGCTGACTGGCGCGATGCAGGGTGCACTGACAGCTTCCGGTGGCTCGGTGGCGAATTCCTGCGCGGTGGCGGCGGCGCTTGGTGCCAAAGTCGCGTTTCTGGGCAAGGTGGCGAAGGATGAGATGGGTGAGGCATTCCGGCGTGAGATTGCCTCCGTGGGCGTGCATTACACCACCCCGCCGCTGGACGCACCGATCCCGACCGCGCGGTGCCTGATTCTGGTCACGCCGGACGGACAGCGCACGATGAACACTTATCTGGGTGCGTGCGGGGAGTTCGCGCTGCATGATCTGGACGAGACGGTTATTGCAGCGTCCAAGGTGACCTACCTTGAGGGCTATCTGTTCGACCCGCCGGCGGCCCAGGCGGCGTTTATCGAGGCGGCGCGCATGGCTCGCGCGGCGGGGCAGCAGACCGCACTCTCGCTTTCGGATGCGTTCTGTGTGGACCGGCACCGCGACGGGTTCCGTCGCTTAATAGCCGAGGGCGTGGATATCCTGTTTGCGAATGAGGCGGAGATCTGCAGCCTGTATCAGGTGAACAGCTTTGCCGAGGCCGCTGCCAAGGCGGCGCTGGATGTGAACATCGCGGTACTGACGCGCAGCGAGGCGGGCAGTCTGATTTTGCAAGGCGGGCAGGCCGTGAGCATTCCCGCCGCGCCGGTGCGGGTGCTGGACACAACTGGCGCGGGCGATGCCTATGCCGCCGGGTTCCTGGCGGCCTATACGCGCGGTGAGGGGCTGGAAGCCGCCGGAAAGCTTGGTGCCAAGGCGGCAGCATTGGCAATTGCGCGTATCGGCGCGCGCCCGCCCGCTACAGAACTGGCCGAGCTGACTGCATGATTCTCTCCGGCGTTGTGCTGGCCGTGGCGGGGTTTATTGCCGGGGCGCAGAATGCAGTGGCGGGCGGCGGGTCGTTTCTGACCTTCCCGGCATTGCTACTCGCGGGGCTGGACCCGCGCGCCGCCAATATTACATCCACCATCGCGCTGTTTCCTGGCCAAGCCACAACGGGCTGGACCGGGCGGCGCATGGCGGGTGGCGCGGCGGGGCTGTCCCTGGCCACGTTGTTTATTGTCAGTGTGGTGGGTGGAGGCATTGGCGCGGTGCTGCTGCTGGCCACGCCGGTGAGTATTTTCACTCATCTGGTGCCTTGGCTGATTCTGTTCGCCACGCTGGTATTTATCTGGGGCAGTTTCTTCAGGAAGCAGCGGGCGAAGGATGCGCCCCCGCCGATCAACCCGCGTACCGCCGTGCTGCTGCAATTCATGATCGCCGTTTATGGCGGGTATTTCGGCGGCGGGATCGGGATTTTGATGCTTGCCGCGCTGACCGCCGTGGGGCTGGCCGTGCGCCATGCCGGGGCCACAAAGAACGTGCTGGCAGGAGTGGTGAATGTGGCCGCCGTGCTGATCTTTCTGGCGGAGAGCAAGCCGCATTGGATGCTGATTCTGGTGCTGGGGATTTCAGCCATTATTGGAGGGCAGGTTGGGGTTTTGATCCTGCGCCATGTGCCGGAGAAGATTTTACGGGTGGTGATCAGCTGCGTAGGGATTGCGCTGACCGTCGGTATGTTCCTGAGGGCTTGAGTGCCTGTTATGTCTCTGCATGCGCTTTTAACCTTGTTTACCTTGGGCATGGCGGCCGGATGGACACCGGGGCCGAATAACGCCCTGCTGGCGAGCTCGGGCGTTAAATTCGGCCTGCGCCGGACAGTGCCGCACGCTCTGGGGGTGGGACTAGGGTTTCCGGTGATGGTGTTTCTGGTCGGGCTGTTCCTGGGCGCCGCGTTTCAGGCCAGTGCCTTATTGCGGGATGTTTTGCGCTATGGCGGCGCCGCGATGCTGCTGTGGGTGGCGTGGAAAATTGCCTCGGCGGGCGGGTTGGGGTCGTCCACCGGGCCGATCCGGCCTTTTCGCTTTCATGAGGCGGTGGCCTTCCAGTGGATCAACCCCAAGGGCTGGGTGATGGCGATTTCACTGACGGCGCAATTCATGAATCCGGCCCATATCTGGCTGACGGCGCTGATGGTGGCCGGAGTGTTTCTGGTGGTGGGGCTTAGCTCCGCCTTTGGGTGGGCGGCGCTAGGCACTGGGTTGCGGCGGTTTTTAGCCAAGGGTCACAGGATGCGGATTTTTGACATCACCATGGGGGCGGTGATCGCGCTGGGGGTGGTTGTGCTGTTGCGGGGCTGAGCCAGCTTAGGACGATAGCGCGAAGGGCGCCAGCAGGGCCGGGGGCAGCGTCTCTCCGGTGAAGTGGGCACGGCGCGGGGCGGGGCTGAGGCTAAGCGGCGCGATGATTTTCAGCGTTTGCCGTGCCACCGGCAAGGCCGGGTCGTGCCAGGAGATCTGCGGGCGCAGGGCCTGCAACTCCGGCAGCAGAAAGGTATAGTGGGTGCAGCCGAGGGCGATGGCGTCGATCTCAGCCCCGCCCGGCTGCTTGAACAGCGGCGCCACGGCGGTTGAGACATCCACCTCTGCTCCCCGGAATTTTTGCTCCGCCAACTCGGCCAAAGCGGGGGTGCCGAGGGAGAGCACGCGGCAATCCGGTGCGAACTGGGCAATCAGCCCGTTCAGATAAGGGCGGCGCACGGTGGCGGCGGTGGCCAGCACGCCGATAGTGCGGCTGCGGCTGGCGGCGGCGGCGGGTTTGATGGGCGGCACGCAGCCGATGAAAGGCAAGGCAAAGGCCGCGCGCAGGGCTGGCAGGGCGATGGTGCTGGCGGTGTTGCAGGCAATCACCACAGCGTCCGGCTGCTCACGGGCGATGGCGGTGCCGAGCACATTGAGAATATGGGGCAGCAAGATCTCGTCCGGCTTTTCACCGTAGGGGAAAAAGCCGTTATCCGCGAGATAGCTAAGCGGCAGGCCCGGGGTGAGTTGGTTGAGCGCGGCGACAACGCCCAGCCCGCCAATGCCGGAATCAAACACAAGCAGGGCCATGGGGCCGTCAGAGATCCTCTGTTTCAGGGAACTCCACGTCGCGGTGGACGTGAATAGACATCAGCACACCAAAGCCCAGCATCACGGCGGTCAGAGCTGAGCCGCCATAGGAGATAAGCGGCAGCGGCACGCCGCCCACGGGGATGAGGCCCATCACCATCGAGAGATTGACGAAGCAATACAGGAAGAAATTGGTGGCGATACCCAGCGCCACCAGCCGCCCATAAACATGCGAGCAGGACAAGGCGGTGTAATAAGCCAGCCCCACAATGGTGACGAGCAGCCCAATGACCCCGATGGAGCCGAAAAAGCCGAACTCCTCCGCGATGATGGTAAAGACGAAATCCGTCTGTTTCTCGGGCAGGAAGTTGAGCTGGTTCTGGGTGCCGTGCAGATAGCCCTGGCCGAAAAAGCCGCCGGAGCCGAGCGCGATCTTGCTTTGGATGATGTTATAGCCCGCCCCCAGAGGGTCCGCGCCGGGATTGAGGAAGATGTCGATCCGCGCTTTTTGGTAGGCGTGCAGATGCTCGTAAATAATCGGCGCGCAGACGGCGATGATGGCAACCACTATCGCAAACCACCACCAGCGTACCCCCGCCCCCAGCATCACCGTGGCGCCGATGGTGCCGGTGATAACGGCGGTACCGAGATTGGGCTCCTTTAGGATAAGCCCTACCGGGATTAAAATGGCGACCACAGCGGGCAGCACGAACAGCAGATTGCCGGTTTGCTCCGGCGTGGCGCGCTTGAAATAGCTGCCCATGGCCATCGCCAGAAACAGCTTCATCAGCTCCGAGGGCTGGATTTCGACGCCGCCCACGCTCATCCAGCGTTTGGCGCCCAGCCCGACATGGCCGAACTTCATCACCGCCAGCAGCAGCAGCACGCCAAGCAGCCAGGCGGGCCAGGAGAATTTGGCGATGAATCGTATATCCACCATGGCGATGCAGAGCATCAGCACCAGCGCGCCGCAAAAGCGGATGATCTGGCTTTGCGCGTAAGGCTCCGGCGAACCGCCGGCGGCGGAGTACAAGGCCGCATAGCCCACCCCCGCCAACATGCAGACGCAAAGCACGAACAGCCAGTTAACCCGCATGAGCTTGCGAGCAATGCCGAAGGAGCGCTCCCGGAAGGGGCGGTGCAGGCTGAGGCTGCCGGGCTCGATCATAGGGCGGGCACCTTGGGAGAGGTCAATGGCGGCATTGGCGGCGGGTTGGCGAGCGGTTTGTCGCGTCCGGCGGGGTCGTGCAGCAGGGCGTAGGTCATCATGTCATGCGCAATGGGGGCGGCGGATTGCGCGCCGAAATTGCCGTGCTCCACCACCACGGCGGCGGCGTAGCGCGGGTTTTCAACCGGGGCATAGGCCACAAACAGCGCGTTGGGGCGCTGGGCCCAGGCCATGTCCATGTCGTTATAGCCAGCGGCTTTTTCGGTGGCGGTGTTGTTATGCACCTGGGCGGTGCCGGTTTTGCCCGCCATCTGCACGTTGGGGATGGTCAGGCGGGCTCCGTAGCCGGTGCCGTTGGGTGTGTTGACCACCTCGAACAGCCCTTGGCGCACCACGGCCAGATGCGCGAAATTCACATCCAGCGGCTGCGGGGCGCCGGGAATGGAGGCGGGTTGCAGGGCGCCGCCGATCCGCCGGGCGATATGCGGAGTGATGTTGGTGCCGGTGCCGATCCGCGCGATCATGGTGGCAAGGGCCAGCGGGGTGAGCTGGAGGTAGCCCTGGCCGATGCCCTGTACCACCGTATCGCCCTGGACCCAATGGATGCCGCGTTGCTTCGCCCAGACCAGGTCCGGCACCTGGCCGCTCTGGGTGTGCGGAAAGTCGGAATGGAGGTCCACGCCCAGCCCCATAATGGAGGCCATGGCGTGAATATTGTCCACACCGGTATCCAGCGCGGTTTTGTAGAAAAACACGTCGCAGCTGACCTGCAGCGCACCGGTGACAGTGAGGCGGCCATGAGCGATATGGCCGTCGCACCAGAAGATATGGTTGCCTAGCTTGAAATAACCGGGGCAGTCATGGATGGTTTCCGGCGTCAGCGCGCCGCATTTCAGCGCCGCCATCGCCACGGTGGGCTTGAAGGTGGAGCCCGGGGCGAACAGCCCGGCGGCGGCTTTGTTGACCAAGGGGTGGCGCGGGTCGGTCATCCAGCTTTTCCACGTGTCGCTGGGCACGCCTTTGTCGAACAAGGTGGGGTCGAAGGACGGGGTGCTGGCCATGGCGAGAATTTCGCCGTTGGTGGCATCCAGCATCACCGCCGCGCCGGTATTGTTGCCCAGCGCCTGCATGGCGATCTGTTGCAGCCCGGCATCCAGTCCCAGCGCCACGGTTTGCCCAGGTGTGCCGGGGTCTTGCGCCACCACGCGCACAACCTCGCCATGCACGTTGGTCTCGGTCTGGACAAAGCCGGGCTGGCCACGCAGGGCGGTGTCCTCAGCATCCTCAGCGCCAGTGCGGCCCACGCGCATCCCAGGCAGTGCTAAGACGGCGTTTTCCTTAGCTTCCTTCTGATTCGGCCGCCCGACATAGCCGACCACATGCGCGGCCAGCGGGCCCAGAGGGTAGGTGCGGCTGGCGCCTTCCTCGACGATTACGCCGGGTAGGTTGGGGGTGTTGACCTCGATGGCGGCCATGTCCGGCCAGTCAAGCCAGTCTTTCAACAAGACGGGGATGTAGCCGGGATGCTCTGAAAGATCCTGCGTGATACGGGCCTTTTCCGTGTCTGAAAGTGGGACGAGGCGGTAGAAGTTTTCCAGTACCGCGTCCGGGTCCGGCGCCATGGCCTTCATGAACAAAGCGCGCCAATGTTGCTGGTTGCCCGCCAGCGTAGTGCCAAACCTGTCGGTGATGATCCCGCGTTCGGGCGCCTCAAGACGCTCGGAGATGGAATTCTGCTTCGCCATCAGGGCGTATTTGCCATGCTCGGCGACCTGCAGATGGTAAAGCCGCGCGGTGATGGCCGCGAAGATGGCCGCTTGCCCGGTGCCGATGAGCAAAGCGCGTCGGGTGAAGGAGGTGCGGTTCTTGGCTTGCCGTCTCATGCCATCTCCACCGCTGCCGGGCCGCGATGCGCGCGGATGAGCAGCGCCGCCAGAGCTGGGTACAGCCCCGCCGCCAGCAAGGTTTCCAACAGAGGCGGGGTCAGCGGCAGCCAGGTTTCGGTCAGGGCGGCTTCAGCCGCCCAGGCGAGTATGGACCACACCGCCACCAGCAGGACGAAGCAGGCCCAGACCAGCAAAAACCGCGCGGGAACCAGTTTGCGCCGGAGCAGCCAGGTCGCGCCTTGCAACAATAGCAGCAGCACTGCCCAGATCCCGAGAGGCGAAAGGTCTGCCAAGTCCAGCAGCAGCCCGCAAAGTGCCACTATTGGTGCGGGCAGAGAGGCGGGGCGATAGAGAGACCAGAAATAGACGCAGCCCATTGCATAGACTGGGCGCAACGCCGCCTGACCGGGAATGCCGAAGGGCATGCCGATGACGAACAGGCCAAAGATTAACGCTGCCAAGGGGAAAAGGCGGCGTGAGGCGGCATCCAATCGCCGCCATCCGGTGGCGGGACGGCGCAGGACGGGGGCGCGGGCCATGCTCAGTGCTTCCGGTGATGCCTGATGGACGAGGCGTCCGGCTTTTTATGAGGAATGGGTGTCAGGTCCGGCAGATTGTCCGGGTAGCTGAACAGGCGCAGTATACGCAAGGCACTGAGATGCGCCAGGGGCAGCACAACCGGCTGGTTTTGCGCGTTATAATGCACCACCCCAACAGGCAGGCCGGGTGCGAAGGCGCCTCCCTCGGCGCTGGTGAGCACCATGGCGCCCTCAGCGGGCGGCTGACTGGGTGACCAATAAAGCAGAGACGGGTCAGGGCCGTTATTGCCGACCATCAAAGCGGGCTCGCCGTTGGCGCCGATGGCCACGGGGATGCGGCTGTTAATATCCGTGATTAGCAGCACGCGGGCGGAGCGGGAGCCGGCATCCACCACTCGCCCGGCAAGGCCGCGCCCATCCATGGCCACGGCGCCGAGCAGGGTTTGCGGGTCGCCATTACTGGGCGGCACCAGCACCAGAACCGAGCGCGCATAAACACCGCCGAGATCCGCCACCACCTCGCCGGTGGAGAAATGCGGGGTGGGCGGTGGCACGAAATGCAGGGAGGCTTTCAGTGCGTCGTTTTGCGCCTGCAGGGCCATTGCGACTTCTTGCCATTGCAGTAGCTCTTTATTCTGTGCGCGGAGCTGTGCGTTTTCCTGGCTGAGTTCAAACAGATGCCCAATGGCGCCGGTACTATGCTCCACCGCCTGAATGGGGCCGGAGACAAGCATGTAGGCCGGGGCCAAAAGATCATCCAGCGCTGAACGCAACCGGTCTGATAAATGCTGGTCGGCCCTGCCGATTAAGACACAGCCCAGTGAAAAGACGAGCATCACGGGCAGGGTTAAGCGCGACAAGGCTTGGCGGAACGGGATCGATAATCTGATCACCGGAAACTATTCTCCAGGAGGCAAGCGTTTAGCGGATGCAGATACAGCCAAAAGTCGTCGCCGCACAGGGCCAGGGAGGGGGAATCCTGCTCAGTTGGCTAATTAAAACATTAAAACTGAATTTCTGGTTAATTTGAAATGCAGGATGCTTCAGGCTGGCAGGTCCCGGTGCCCGAAAATGGCAGTGCCGATGCGGATATGGGTGGCCCCGGCGGCGATAGCGGACTCATAATCGCCGGACATTCCCATTGAGCGCACGGGCAGGCCGTGCGTGTCGGCCATGGCGGCCAGCTTGTGGAAAAAGGGTGTGGGGTCGCCCTCGGCGGGGGGAATGCACATTAGCCCTTGCAGCGCGGTGCCGAAGCGCGCGCGCATAAGGCGGATGAAGGCGTCCGCCTCCGCCGTGGGGATGCCGGATTTCTGCGGCTCGTCCCCAATATTCACCTGCACCAGCAACTCCGGCAGGCGCCCGGCGGCCTCGGCGGCGCGGGCGATGGCGTCGGCCAGGCGGGGGCGGTCCAGGCTGTCGATCGAATCCGCCAGCCGCACCGCCTGCTCGGCTTTGTTGGTTTGCAGTCCGCCGATAATGTGCAGCTTGGCCCCCGCAATGGGGAATTTGCTGGCGGCTTCCTGCACCCGGTTTTCCCCGAACACGCTGGCCCCGGCCGCCATGGCGGCCAGCACTGCCTCCTTGGGGTGGGTTTTGCTGACGGCGATAAGCGTGATGGCCTCAGGGTCGCGCCCGACATTGCGGGCGGCGGTGGCGATGCGGGTGCGGATGGTTTCGAGATTCCGGGCGATCAGGCTAGGGTCAGACATGGATTCACGGTTAATCGCCTGGGCGCGCGCGGTAAAGCGGCGCCATGCCGGGCCGCCGCCGCTCTGGTTTTTCACGGATGAGGCCCGCGCCCCGGACCCGCTGTCGATTATAAGGCGTTTGCCACCGGGCTTGTGCGGGGTGCTGCTGCGGCACGATTCGCACCCGCACCGCGCCGCTTTGGCCAAGGCGGCGGCGCGGCTCTGCCGGGCCCGGCGGCTGGCGCTGATTATTGCTGGCGACGCGAAGCTGGCGGCGCGTCTGCAGGCGGGGGTGCATCTGCGCGGCGGGCAAGGCGGGCGGCCAACCGGCTGGCATGGCGGGCTGGTGAGTGCCTCAGTGCATAATGAGGCGCAGATGCGCCGGGCGCGCCGGGCCGGGGCGGAGCTGGTTTTCATCTCGCCGGTTTTCCCCACAGCGAGTCATCCGGGTGCTGTGGTTCTGGGGGGGGCTGGCTGGCGGCGGCTGGCACGTCAAGCCGGGCGAATAAAGCCTTACGCGTTAGGGGGAATTAATGGCGTAAACATGAAGAGGACAGGTCTCCTGTGTGCCGGAATTGGGGCGATCGACGCTTTTCTTTAAGGCAATTAGCGTAAAAATGATGCGGTTTAGGGCCTGCTTTTGCGGGTAAATTGGCGGTTTTAAAAATCTATCTTTTTGATAGTTTATTGTTGCGGGTTTGGGCGTGTTTTTTCTATAGCTGTTGGTTTTTCCAATAAAAAGCTTCGTATGTATTTAACATAAATGTCATATACATGTGGCGTGTGTGCCACAGTGCCATGAATAAGACTGTTCCGGGCGGTTCGGTGATTGCATCTGGTTGGCGATGAAGATTTAAGGATCTCCGAAGCGCCGGTTACATTTTTTGGCCGGTGCTGAACTCAGGGGGCCTTCTTGGCCAGTCACATCGCCTTTCGAGGCGAATGAGGAGATGAATTGATGCGCAAACTTCTTTTGGCCTCCGCGGCCACGCTGCTTGCTGGCGGCGTTGCTTTCGCCCAGCCCTCCAAGCAGGTTGCGGCGCCCGGCTCCGTCGTCGTTCACCTGAACGGCTATTTCCAGTATGGCTTCGGCGTTTATGGCGCCTCCAACATGGGCAGCGACGCGGCTGGCTATAAGCTGAACAGCACCGGCACCTTCGGTGATTTCCGCCTGTTTCCCGGCTTCGACGGCCAGACCACCAGCGGCATCTGGTACGGTTTCCAGGGTGAGCTGCGGACCCTGCTGTCCAACGCTGGTCAGGGCAAGAACAACAACTCAACTAACGGCAACGGCTTTGCCGGCCTGTATGTGCAGCGCGCTTATGGCTATATCGGCATGCCCGAGTATGGCTTTGTGCGTTTCGGCCAGACCGACTCCGCCTTCACCCTGTCCCAGACCGGTGTGATCGAGGACTTCGGTGACGGTGCGCAGTTCAACTCCGACGGCGGTGCCGTCATGCTGCTGCCTTCCGCGCCGGGCAACTTCATCTACGCCGATTACAGCCACCTCTACACCACCAACAAGATCGTGTATGAGAGCCCGGCTGTTGAGACCCTGGGCGGCAAGCTCTCCGGCATCATCGGCTTCGAACCGAACTCCAACGGTATCAAAGAAGGCTATGCCTCCACCGGCAGCGCCGAAGGCGCCAACGCCGCCTCCATCGCTAACGGCAGCAACTCCCGCCGCCGCAACACGCTGGACGTGTCCGCGACTTATGCCAACGAGATGTCCGGTTTCGCCAACAAGGTGTCCATTGCTTACTTGCATGGCGCGCCGCTGAGCAGCACCAATGGATCCTATGGTGCTGCCGCGCCGTATGGCTATGACGAGTTGAGCGTGTTCCAGGCTGGCGCGCAGACCTCCTTTGCTGGTCTGACCGTGGGCGGCAACGTCAAGTGGGGCCAGGTTGAAGACGGTTACGACTTCAAGCCGAAGGGTGCCCGCAACGCGCTGGGTTACATTGTGGGTGCGTCCTACAAGATCGGCCCCTACACGGTTGGCGCGTCTTACTTCAACCAGCAGTCTTCCGGTAAGTATGTCCCCGGTACCACCACCTATGCCCGTACGCTGAGCGAGTATGGTGTGGCAGCTGGCGCCAACTACCAGTTGGCCAAGCCGATCGGCCTGTTCGTGCAGTACCTGTATGGTCACCAGCACCAGCCGCATGGCATCTCCACGGGCAACACCCAGGAGCAGGTGCTGGCCGCTGGCGCTACCCTCAAGTGGTAATCAATTAGAGCAGTCCCTTAACGGGGGTGTTCAGGAAAGGGTGGCGGGTAACCGTCACCCTTTTTGTTTGAGGATACGCTTTGTATCTCGTATGGCCGCAGCCCTTGGCGGAACCGGGGTTGGAGGCTAAACAGCATGCAGTTTCGGGCTTGGAGAGCAGAATTGAGGATTATTCAACGTATCGCCGTTCCCGCCAGCTTGGCGCTCAGCGTCCTGTCTCTCAGTGCCTGTAGTGGTGTTAAAACCTCAGCCCCGACCGTGGATAATTACGAGATGGGCGGCATGGGGCCGCCATCCGAAGGGTCAGGCTCGCTATTCACCTTGGGCAAGGGCGCAAGCGGTACCACCGGTGTGAACACCAATATCCAGGTCAATGCATTCCTCTGGCGGGCTTCGCTGGATACGCTGTCCTTTATGCCGTTGGCGTCCGCCGACCCGTTTGGCGGGGTGATCATCACAGATTGGTATAGCCCGCCGTCCGAGCCGGACACGCGCTTTAAAGCCACGGCCTATATCCTCAGCAAGGTTTTGACCGCTGATGCAATTCAGGTGAGCGTGTTCGAGCAGGTGAAGCAGAATGGGCAGTGGATGGACACGCCAGCCGATCCGTCTCTGGCCAGCGGGCTTGAGGACCGGATTCTGGCCCGCGCCGCTGACCTTCAGGCCGCGGCCAAGAATACCAAGTAAGCCAAGCCCCTCTTTGCTTGATGTGAAGGGGGGTTAGTCCTTGGTGGGGCGGCTGGAGGTGAAATATTCAGCCAGCGCCCCCGCGATGACCGCTGCCATTATCGCCTTGCGCGGGTCGCGGCGGACAACCAGCGTGGCAAAGCGCAGGCCAAGCATCAGCACGCCCAGCGCGTCCTCCGCCAAGCTGGGCTGGCGAGAATTCATGCGCCGCAGGGTCAGGCTGACGCCGAGCGCCACAAGCCCCGCCACCACCAGCAATGCCACCCCGCAGATGCAGGCCGCCGCCGCTGGGCCGAGGTGACCGCTGACCCAGATGAAAAACGCGGCGGTAAAGAAGCCCAGCGCACCCAGCGCCGCGCACAGCACGCAGACGGCCATGGCCACCCATAGCGCGGTGCTTTTTCCAATAAAGCTGGCGCGGCGGGCAAGCGACATTCAGCTTTAGCCGCGGCGCAGGAGGCTGGCGGCCAGCAGCCCTGCGCCGAAGGCCAGGGCCATGGCGGCCAAAGGCCGGGCGCTGGCTTCGGTTTCCAGCTTGGCCACGGCATCCTTGCTGGAGCCTTTCAGCCGGGCGCCTAGAATTTCCAACTCCTCCTCAAGCGAGGCAACGCGGGAGGACAGGCTGCCGCCGTTCAAATATTCGGTGATCTGATCCAGGGCGGTATGCGCATTGTCGCCCAGCTTGTCTGCGGCATCGCCGAGTCCGGCGCGGAATTTTTCGAATTCCTGGCGCAGATGGTCGATGTCAATGGAAGATGGATCGATACGTTTCGCACACATGCTGTTGTCCTCCTTCATATCATAGTGACGTCGTAAGGTGGTGCAGTGTTTTCAACTCTCAAGCAGTTGTATTGGACTATAATTGCGCTTCGTGCGCAACTATCTCCAGGGCGGCTTGGTGCCGCGCCGGGGGCTGGCATGGCGCTGGTCGCTGGTCGAGGAAAATGAGAACGGGCATGATTTGGCGAAGTTTGCTGCTGGGTTTGTTTTTGGTCTGTCCGGTGGTTGCCTCGGCGCAGTTCAGCTTATTTCAAGGGGCGCCGCACTCCTTGGCGCCGCTGGTGAAGCAGGTGGCGCCCAGTGTCGTGGGTATTACCGTGACCGAAGCCTCCGGCAATGCGGCGGGCAAAACGGCGCCAGTGCGAGGGGGTAAATCCACTCCGCCTTTAACTGAGGCGGCGGGGTCGGGTTTCATTATCAGCGCGGATGGGATGATCGTCACCAACGACCATGTCATTGCCGGCGCGTCGGAAATTACGGTCACACTGGATAATGGCGAAAAATTTACCGCCAAGTTAGTTGGGGCAGATGACCTGACTGATATCGCCGTCATTAGAATTCATCCATCTCATCCGTTAAAACCGGCTCATTGGGCGGACTCCAGCAAGGTGCAGACCGGGGATTGGGTGCTGGCCGCGGGCAACCCGTTCGCGCTGGGCAACTCCTTCACCCTGGGCATCGTCTCGGCCGAAGGGCGGGATATTGGAGAGGGGCCGTTCAATCACTTTTTACAGCTCGACGCGCCGATCAATCCCGGTAATTCCGGGGGGCCTGCGTTTAATATGGAAGGCGGGGTAATTGGCATAAACTCAGCGATTGTCTCGCCTTCCGGCGGGTCGGTGGGGATTGGATTTGCGATTCCCAGCAACAGCGCCGCACCCATTGTCGACCAGCTCATGGCCCATGGTATGGTGGCGCGTGGGTGGCTTGGCGTCTCCGTCGCGGACCCGACGGATGGCGCGCCGGGGGCGCTGATTACCGGGCTGGAGGCTGGTGGCCCGGCTGACCGTGCTGGACTGGTGCAATCTGACATAATTGTAACAGTGAATGGTGAGTCAATTTCCGGTGCGGACGGGCTGACGCGCGCGATTGCATCCATGCCGCCTGGGCGGCGGGTTGTCCTTGGGATAAAAAGAGATGCACATATATTCCACTTACCGGTCACCGTTGGGCGGCGACCGGCCCAAATAGGGGAGTAATTATGCGGATACTCGTCGTTGAAGACGACAAAGATGTCGCGGGCTTCGTATTAAAGGGGCTGCGCGAGGCAGGCCACACGGTGGAGCATGCGGATAACGGGCGTGACGGGTTATTCCTGGCCGCGTCCGAGAATTTCGATGCGATCATCCTGGACCGTATGCTCCCTGGCGGGATCGATGGTCTGCGCCTGTTGGAAACGCTGCGTGGGCAGGACAACACTACGCCGGTGCTGTTTCTCTCCGCGTTGGGGCAGGTGGATGACCGCGTGAAAGGGCTGAAGGCTGGTGGGGATGATTATCTCACCAAGCCCTTTGCCTTCGCCGAATTGCTGGCTCGTGTTGAAGCGCTGACGCGTCGTGGCAAGAGCGATGGCCCGGCCACGCGGTTGCAGGTGGGGGATCTGGAGATGGATCTGCTCTCACGCTCCGTACGGCGCGGTACACAGAAGATTGATCTACAGCCGCGTGAGTTCCGGCTGCTGGAATATCTGATGCGCCATGCCGGGCAGGTGGTCACCCGCACCATGCTGCTGGAAGGCGTATGGGATTATCATTTTGACCCGCAGACAAATGTGATCGACGTGCATATCTCCCGTTTGCGTCAGAAGATCGACAAGCCGTTCGAGTCCGCGCTGCTGCATACGGTCCGCAATGCGGGCTATATGCTGCGGGCTGACGCCGTCTGAGCCGGTCTCCGTTCGGCATAATGACGGAACGCAGCCAAGCGGCGCCCAGCGGGGCGCCGCCGGTCAGGCGCAAACGCCGCGCGCTGTTTCGCTCGGCCGGTGTGCGGTTTGCCATCATCTATGCCACGGTGTTCCAGGGGTTACGCATGAAAATTTCGGGCATAGTTGACGGCATGGAATCGGGTGTGATTCGGGGAGTCTCCTTGAGATTGGGAGACGTGCATGTCGGTGAGGCGGCTTGTGGAGGAATTTTCGGCGTTGGAAGACCCCCGCTGCGGCGGCAAGGTTGAGCACCGGCTAATTGATATTCTGGTGATTGCGGTGTGCGCGGTGATTGCCGGGGCGGAAAGCTGGGAGGATATGGCACTGTATGGCCGT